>CAZHJM010000006.1:32092-66986 GCA_964532905.1 uncultured Holosporaceae bacterium | reverse complement strand
AATATAAGCTATAATGATTAGAATTTATTATAAACAAGTGAAAATTGGATTTATTAGTACTAAGTCATAATGTAGCTAATGCTGCGTGTTATGGTTATATAATTTGCAATATCAAAGTTATCATTGCAAATTTTTAGTGGATGTTTACATTACGTATTATAAAAACTATTGTAGCTATACTATTTTTGCAAGAAAGTCAATAAGTTTTTTGATATTTAAAGTAATGCTTTTTAATTTTTATAATTAATATATAAAAAAATGTCTGTATAATATCCTATTTTTTGTTTTAAATACGTATTTGTACACTTTTTATTTGAAAAAATAATTTAAAAAGCTTTCTCTTTTTGTCAGATATTTCTTCAATTCTATCTAAGATTGTATCTATATTCTCTTGTTCTGTCTTTTTTAGAGATTCTGATATATTAATAATTAAATACAAATCTTTATAATCTATCTTCACTCTACCATATATATCATCTGTTGCTACTATATTTTCATTTTTAAACATATGTGCAATCGATTTTAAACTTGGAAGATTATATGGAGAAACTCCAATTGAAACTCCGGAGAGTCCTTTTAAAAACACCCCCATTGCTACACGAGAATAACCTCTTCCTGCATAATTAGGATGTATAAATATATCGCATTGATTTCCAGTATTCCATATTATTCCAACAGTTTTTTCATTAACAACTATAGCCTTAACTAATAATTTTTCTTCAACTCCTTTTTTATACAAATCATTTATACCTTTTTGATACCAATCATCATCACTTTCTAAATTTTTAAAAAGATGCCCAACCAAAAATTCTACATAAGACTTTTCAGGCGACGAAAGTAGTATTAATTCATCTTTTCTTTCATCACTAAAATCTTTTAGAACAATATTAGAATCCGGATTCATTGCAATATTTTCAATATTCCAAATAAATATTAATAAAAAAGAAATAAATACTTTTTTCACATTATAAATTAACATAATCAAACTCTTTAAATTATCCAATTATTTATTATATGATAATATGAAATAGTTAATTTTTTGTTTATAAAAATAAATCATAGATTTGAGTACTTGACAAACTCTAAATTTATACATATATAATATACTATAATTATATTTTGGTGAAATCATAATGAAGAGATATTTATTTATTATAGTCTGTATTTTTTTTTCATTATTAGCTAAGTGTATAGATTCTTATAAAGTAACAATCATTGATAATAGTCAAGTACTTGGTTTATCATGCAATGCAATGTTTATAAATTTTTCGCAAGGCTATAAATTGTACTATCCGGTACTAGAAGCACAAAATGATTTATTTGATAAAATTGCTAAAGCCGCCCAAAATATGGCCATAAATTATTCAGAATACAAATTTTATTCCGATAAAAAAATAGTTCAAGGAGACATCAATAGTCTTGGAATTTTAGTATATGCTATATATAAGAAAAGCAAAATTCAAGATTTTAAACTACCTGAGTTTATTTTAGAAGCATTGCCACTAGAAAAGTACTATTCATTCAAAGATATTCCAGAAGGAGGAATATTAATTACTTCCAACGGAATAGTATTTTGTAATAAAAATCAATTCGAATGGTTGAAACGGCAGTCTCTTTAGTAATAGCTAAAAATATAATGGAATAAAATATCTTGAAATTTTATTTCTAGTTAATACATATAAATACATATATTTGAGTTATTGTAAAACATTTATAATGTTTGAACATCAGAAAAACATAAAATATCTCTAATAAATTTATTATATATAATATATAATAAAAACTCAAATAAAAAACCGCCCGATTATAAGTTCAGGCGGTAAGGCTTTATTATGAAAAACTTTTACAATTCAAATAATCTCACAAAATAGTAAATAATTTATTAACATTTGTTATTTTTAATAAAAATTTTTTATTATTCATCTTCTTTCTTTTTATTATCCGAAAATAAAAACTTACTTACAATAGTTTCTAAATTTACAGGACCAGTCGTATGTTCAATTTCATCTCCATCTTGAAGATATTCTTCTGATCCACCTGCAGATAATGATAAATACTTCCCTCCAAATAAACCATCCGTACTTACACTAGCACTAGTATCCACTGGTAATTTGATATGATCAAATACATGAAACTTAACTATTGCAAAAAATGTCTTTGGATCGACTTCTAAACTATCAATTTTACCCACTCTAATACCGCTAATTTTAACATCAGTTCCTTCAGACAATCCATCCACTCTATCAAAACGGGCAACCAATGTATATCCATCAACGCCTTTCCAACTTGATTTGGAATAAACAAAATAAAAAAAACATACTGTTATAATTAATACAAAAACACCTACAACTGTCTCAAATGTACGTCCCTTTTCCATAATACTCCTTATAAATACTGCCCCCCATTTACATTTAAAGTAATTCCTGTAATAAAAGAGGACTTTTCACTTGCTAAAAATAGCACAGCATTAGCTATCTCTTCAATATATCCAAAACGTCTTAAGGGAATATTTTCTATAATTTGTGCTTTTATATCATCTCTCATAACTTCAGTCATATCTGTAGAAATATATCCAGGTGCTATAGCATTTACTGTTATACCTTTATTGGCGGATTCTAACGCTAATGATTTAGTAAAACCTATAATTCCAGCTTTTGCTGCAGAATAATTTGTTTGCCCTATTTGTCCTTTTACGCCGTTTATAGAACTTATATTAATTACACGACCAAATCCTTTTTCCCTCATAGATGGTATAATTAGTCGCGTCATATAAAAAATTGAATTTAGATTAGTATTAATTACTTTCCAAAAAGAAACATCCATTTTATGTAACATAGAATCTCTCGTTATACCTGCATTATTAACTAATATATCTATAGATCCATTCAATTCTGAACAAACTTGTTCAATTCCTTTTTTACATGAATCATAATTTGATACATCCCAAGAAAAAACAGGAATTCCTGTTTCTTTATGAAATTTTTCAGCAGTTTGTTTATCACTATTATAATTTGCAGCAACAATATAACCTTCAGTCATTAAAGCTCTAGAAATACCACTGCCTATTCCTCTTGTACCCCCAGTAACTAACGCTATTTTTTGCATAAAATCTCCTCAACCAACTATAACTACTAATTTTTTGTGATATTATCATTAAAAAGGTTAACACTTTATAAATAAAATGGATTCAAAACAAAGAAAAATCATTGGTCATGAAAAACAAGAAAGCATTTTATCAAAGACATTAATTTCTAAAAAATTATTTCCTGTATGGATATTTTATGGACCTAATGGAATCGGAAAACTATCTATTGCTTTAAAATTTGCAAAATATTTACTAATAGATGAAATACCTTCTAAATCAAATTTAGATTTAAATGAAAATCATAATATACATAAATTATTAGATAATCTAATTCATCCAGACTTTTTTTTGTTAGATACTATTGATATATCAATTGATGATATCCGAATTTTAATGGGGAAAATTTATAAAACTCCCATAATATCTAAAAGACGTGTTATTATTATTAATAATTTAGAAAATCTTAACAAAAACATCTATAACTCCCTTTTGAAAATTCTAGAAGAGCCTCCAAAAAATACAATATTTATTCTTATTTGTAATAATATAGGGATGATTCCTGTAACTCTATTATCCCGCTCTTATAAACTACGATTTTTCCCATTAACTCCAATAGAAATTGAAACAATACTTAAAATGTTCGGAAATGAAGACAATAAAACGTTAGCAAAAATTTCTAATGGTTCTGTAAGTAATGCCATATTTTTAAAAGATAATGATGGTGTAAAACTCTATAATAGCATTATTAATGTCTTAAATCAGGATTATAAAAGTTCAAATCAACTAGTTGCAAAAATTATTGAAAACAATTTTTATGAGAATTTTAATTTTATAAAACAACTGATTATTCAAGCTTTTTATTTTTATGTAATTAATATTACAGGAATAGAGGAAGTAAATACTTTTCAAAATAAAAAAATCAATTCTATAAAACATGAAATAGAAAAAGTCTTATATATTATATTCCTTCTAAATTCTGGAGATAGTTTTATGCTTGATAAAAAAGCTATAATTGCTGAAGCTTTTGAGTTATTTTTTGAAAGGAGTTCATATGAGTCCAGATATTGAAATATTAATCCAAAAAATCTCGAGATTACCAGGTTTAGGTAATAGATCAGCTAGACGTATTGTTATTCATTTAATTCAACGCAAAGAACAAATACTAGAACCTTTACTTATAAGTATGCAAAAAATCTATAATAAAGTAAAAACTTGTCCTAATTGCGGAAATATTGATACTTTTGATGAAATCTGTTCAATATGCTCAGATAATTCTAGAAGAAAAGATTTAATTTGCGTTGTTGAAAATGTAACTGATTTATGGGCAATAGAAAGAACTTCTTGTTTTAATGGAACTTATCATGTATTAAAAGGGTTATTATCTTCCATTAATGGACAGGGACCTGAATTTCTGCTTTTAGATAAATTAATGAGTAGATGTCAGTTATATGGAGTCACCGAAGTTATAGTGGCTCTTAGCGCGACTGTAGAAGGTCAAACAACTGATTATTATATAAAAAATTTCTTTAAGGATAGTAATATAAAAGTATCATCACTTGCTCATGGTATTCCAATTGGAGGAGAACTTGATTACCTAGATGACGGAACCTTATTGACAGCATTTTCTGCCCGCAAATAAGGCTCTTAATTATCTAATAAAAATTTAAAATTATTTATTTGCTCTTTTTTCTATAATTTCATCAATTAATCCAAAGTCTTTCGCTTCTTCTGGAGACATAAAATTATCCCTTTCCATCGCTACTTCAATTTCAGATAAAGATTTACCGGTATGTTTTACATACATATTATTCAAACGCTTACGCAAACTTAAGATTTCGCGAGCATGAATTTCTATATCTGTAGCCTGTCCTCGACAGCCACCCGATGGTTGATGTATCATAATTCTTGAATTTGGAAGTGAAAACCTTTTACCTTTCGATCCAGCTGTTAATAACAATGACCCCATCGAAGCCGCTTGGCCTAAGCATAAAGTCGTTACTTCAGGCGTAATATATTGCATAGTGTCATATATAGATAAACCAGATGTTACAATACCTCCTGGAGAATTAATGTAAAAAAATATATCTTTTTTAGGATCTTCTGATTCTAAAAATAATAATTGGGCACATATCAAACTAGCAGATATATCATTTACCTCTCCAGTTAAAAACACTATACGTTCCTTTAACAAACGAGAAAATATATCATAAGATCTTTCTCCCCTACTCGTCTGTTCTATAACCATAGGAACTAAATTATCTATAATATTTTCCATGTTTATTATCCTTATTCTGATTCTTTGTTTGTTTTTTTCTTATTTGTTATCTTTTTATCAGACTTTATACCAGGTTGCTCAGATAAATCATTCTTTTTTTCTACTTTCTCTATCTTTGATTTTCCTTTTACTTTTGTAGAGCTTGCAGAATCTTTAAAAAATTCAAAAGGTTCCTCATCTATAGCTATTAATTCTTCTGCAGAACACTTTTTTTCTTCTATCTTTAACTTAGATAATAAGAAATCAACTACTTTTGCTTCCAGTAATGGTCCAACTACTGCATTCATAGCTTCAGGATGTTTATATATATTATAAACTTTTTCTTCTTGTCCAGGATACATATTAGCTATATTCTTAACTGCTTGAATTACTTCATTCTTTGAAACATTAATATTTTCATTTTTTGCAATTTGAGCTACAACGAACCCCAAACGAACCCTTTTTTTAGCAAGAGATAAACATTCATTTTCAATTTCAGGAGAAAATTCCTTATTATATTTTACAGCCTCTGCTTTCAATTGTTTCTCTACTTCAGATTTTTCAATATTTACCATATTAGAAGGAACTTCGAAGTCATACAGATCTGCCATTTTCTCAAGTAATTCTCTTTTCATGATATCATGAGAAATATAATCATACTTAGAAACCAAATGAGATTTCGCCCATGATTTAGCTTTTTCTAAATCGTCATAACCGATAGACTTTGCAAATATATCATCTAACTTATACTCTGTAGCTTTTAATATTTTTTTGATAGTAGCGGAATATTGTAATTTTTTACTAGCCAAATTTTTATTACCAAAATTTTTAGGATAATTGATATCGAATTTACGAGTTTCACCTACAGTTGCGCCAATTAAATGCTTCCAAAAATCATCAACTAAGGATTTATCTCCCACAGCTATTTCAAAATCCAGCATATTATCATTTGAATGACCTTTCAAACTGGTTAATAAATTTAAATCAATTACAATATGTTGCCCCTCTCTGACTTCTTTTGCTGATTTATCCAAAACCCAATTTTTACGTTCTTTACGAATTCCTTCTAATAAATTTGTAATATTATCGTCAGTGACTTCTGCACAATACTTAGTTATCTTCACATTCGACATATCTTGTATTTCAAATGTTGGAATCAATTCGAACTTTAATTCGAATTGGAGTCCGTTTTCATCTTCTTTAACTATATCTGTAATAAAACGAAAAGATATAGATAAACTTTCATCCTTTAATATTTGACGAGAAGTCGAATCTATAAGATTTTGTTTAGACTCACGATTTACACTTTCTCCATACATGCGTTTAACAATATCAAGAGGAACTTTACCAGGACGAAATCCATCTAATTTCACTTTTTTTGCGATTTCTTGTAACTTTGATATCTTTGCATTCTCCAATTCATCTTCAGATAGCAAAACATTATAACACCTTTTAAGACCGTCTATCGTCCTGTCTAAAACTTTCATAAAAAACTCCTATATAAATTCTGGTGCGAGCGAAGGGACTCGAACCCCCACAGCGTTAACCATCAGAACCTAAATCTGACGTGTCTACCAGTTTCACCACGCTCGCATAACTATATACATGTAATATATATCATGTATTTTATTAACAAAAAACTACTATTTAAAATAAAAATCCATAGTCATTTTTAACAATTCATCCATGGAAACTACTGGAAACCAATCCAAAATATTTTTCGCTTTTCTTATAGAAGGTACTCTCTCTTTTACATCTTGATAAAATTCGCCATAATAATCACAAGCACTAATATCTACTATGTCAATTTTCTCAGCATTCTCTTTTAATTTATCATAAGTTAATGCCAATTGCTTTATTTTGAATGCTAAATCTTTAATACTTAATTTATTAAATGGATTTCCTATATTAAATATTTGTTTAGAGGCACAATTATTTTTATTTTCAATAATTTTCAAAAGCGCATTTACACCATCAGAAATATATGTAAAACAACGAATTTGTTGTCCTCCCCCTACTAAATTTAAGTTTGCTCCATGTAGAATATTACTCAAAAATTGTGTAACAACTCTGGAACTACCATTATTTGGATTTGAGATATCATCTAATCTAGGTCCAATCCAATTAAATGGACGGAATAGTGTATAATCTAAATTATCACGAATTCCTAACGCATAAATTACTCTATCCATCATTTGTTTAGAACATGAATAAATCCATCTTTGTTTATTAATAGGACCTGTTACACAATTAGAATCATCTTCCTTAAATTCATTATCCACACACATACCATATACTTCAGAGGTCGAAGGAAAAACAACTCTTTTATGAAATTTTGTAGAAAGTCTTACAATACGTAAATTTGCTTCGAAATCCAATTCAAAAACTCTTAATGGATCTTGTACATAAACTAATGGATTAGCAATTGCAGCAAGTGGTAAGATCACATCATTTTGTTGTATCATATCTTTTAAAATTTCCGAAGTCTGTAAAATATCACAATTAATAAAATTAAAATTAGAATAATTTAACAAATGTCCTATTTTTGCTGAAGAAATATCTACTGCTGTAATATTCCACTCTGGTTTATTTCTTAAAATAGCCTCAGATAAATGGCTACCAATAAACCCTCCTGCTCCTATAATTAATATATTCATTTTATGCCCTTTTATTTTTACTACCTTTTTCTAAAATTTCTTTAATAACAAAACGAGGATGTGCACAAACCGCAAAATATGCTCTACCGAGATATTCACCTAATAACCCTATTCCTAAAATAATTACACTAAGCAATAAAAATACAAAGGCAAAATGTAAACCGAATCCATGGTGATGTCCAATAACTTTCTTAAAAACCTCTACAAAAAAATATATTAAACTGGCAGAAGAAATCATCATACCTACCATAGTAAATGCTTGTAATGGAGCTAATGAAAATCCTGTCATTAAATCGAAAGTAATTCGAATTAATTTATATAAATTATACTTAGAATTTCCTGCTTTACGTTCTTCATGAGTAACAGGAAAATCTATAGGATTCCCAGCAAATTTTTGAGCCAAAGCAGTAATAAAAGTAGATGTTTCTCTTGTTTTTACAACTTCATCTATAATATATCTTTTATAAGCTCTGAGCATACATCCATGATCTTTCATTTTAATGCCTGTAACTTTACCCCGAATAAAGTTTATAATTTTTGAGGCATATGTCCTAAAAAAATTATCATGACGCTCTTTTCTATAACCTCCGACTAAATCATAACCTTCTTTCATTTTATCTAATAGATTTGGTATTTCTTCTGGTAAATTTTGTAAATCAGCATCCAATGTAACAATTATATCTCCTCTAACATGTTCAAATCCGGCTAAAATAGCAACGTATTGTCCGTAATTTCCATTAAATGAAATTACTCTAATAACATCTGAACGTTTATTAAACAATGTTTTCAACATTTGAGGAGTTTTATCTATACTACCATCATCTACAAAAATAACTTCATAACTATGTTTATAATCATCCATCGTTTTTAATAATCTAGAAGACAAATTATCTATATTCTCTTCTTCATTAAAAACCGGGATTACAATAGAAATTTCTGGGTTATTTTCATCCTGTACTTTTTTATAAATTAAATTTTTTCTATTATTTGTTGATTTTACAAAAATTTTTCTTTTATCTTCACTCATTATATGCTCTTTTTAAAAAACTTTCTGATCATATCAATTACATAATCTTGTTCATATTCTTGTAATGCCGGATACAAAGGCAAACATACTATTCTTTCTCCAACATATTCAGCTTCAGGGAAATCTCCTTTTTTATAACCAAATTCTTTCTGATAATAAGTAAATAGATGTAATGGAGTGTAGTAAGGAGTAGTTCCTATATTATGCTCTTTAAGAAAACTCATAAATTTATCTCTTAGCGAAGCATCTCTTAAACAAATAGGAAATAGATGCCCAGAATGAATAAACTCATAACTTGGATTAGATTGCATAGTTAATTTATCGCCCAAATCCAAAAAAGCTTCTCTGTAACGATTTGCTAAGTGTCTACGTTGTTTATTTAAATTATCAACTTCTAATAATTGATGTAATCCTATCGCTGCTTGAATATCAGACATATTACTTTTAAATCCTGGCATTACTACATCATAATAACAACTACCATTTTTAGAAAATCTATCCCAAATTGATCTATCAATTCCATGAAAACGTTGTAAACCTAATATATGAGCTTCTTGTTCCGAATCTAAAATAACACAACCACCTTCTCCAGATGTCATATTTTTAATTGGATGAAAACTAAACACTTGAATATCTCCAAAAGTGCCTATTTTTTTCCCTTTATAATATGAACCTACAGCATGAGCAGCATCTTCAATAACTCTCAAATTTTTACGCTTAGCTATTTCATAAATTTTATCTAAATCTACAGGTAACCCCGCATAATGTACCGGCATAATAGCTTTTGTAATATCAGAACATGCTTCTTCAATTTTATCTGCATCAATATTAAAAGTATTACGATTAATATCAACAAACACAGGTCTAGCACCTAGCATAGCAATAACGTTTGCTGTACATACAAAAGTCAAAGGTGTTGTAATGACCTCATCACCAGGTTCAACACCGATAGCCATTAATGAAGCATGTAATCCAGCAGTAGCAGATGTAAAACAAGCACTTCTTCTACCTGCATAATAATCACTTAGAGCTTTTTCAAATTTTTGAGTTAATGGACCAGTCGCTAACCAACCTGATTCTAAAACTTTTACAACTTCATCAATCGTCTCTTTACTAATCGTCGGTCTAGAAAGAGGAAGAAACTTTTCAACTTTTTGCAATGAAAACCACTCCTATAAAAACCAAAAGAATTCCTAAAATTCTGTAAAAATTAATATCTTCTTCAAAAAAGAACCAACCACCAACAGCAGCTAATACAAAAGATAAACTTCCAAAAGGATATAGAAAACTCAACTCAAACTGATTCAACAAATAGATCCAAAGTAAAAAAGAAACTATAAAAATAGCTCCTCCAATCCAAATATTTATATTTAAAAGCATAGAAATGAATATTTCCCACAGTGATTGTGAAAAATTTATATATTTTGCTCCATTTTTTAAAAACAATTGAGCTGTTGTATTAATACAAACTTGGAAAAAAATAAGAAAATAATTCATCACTTATTCGTTATAGCTATAAAATTCTTATCAAAACTTAGTATTCTATGAATATTCGTCCTTTTCACAAATATTTCTCGATAATTATTTCGAGATAATAACAAAAAAATTCTTTTATTTGTAGTATTCCACAAATGCCAAAAATCATTTTCTTTTACAAGCTTACTACGATAAGGTTCAGAATTAGCGCCGAATTCTAATTCTCCCACAAAATTTACTACTCCAATTGTATCATTTAAATATACAGGAAAATCTTGATAATATTGATTATAACAGAATACTAAATCTTCTTTTGTCTTATTCATACGAATAGCCTTAGCAACATCACATGTCGTAGGTTTTTTCACGTCCTGATAATAAGGAGCTAATTTATTAATTGTCCATAGCATATTACCTGATAAAAAAATACATAAGATTACCATGAAAATAGGAGATATTTTTTTAAAGATAGCGAGAAATTGAACAATCATTATCGAAAATAATAATCCCATAATAAAATATATTAAAATTTTAGTTTCTTGATTTTCTACAACATCACATACCAAATTATAAGCAAAAAAATAACTAGCTATTAGAGATAATAGCAACAATATATTAATAATAACACCTAAATACAAATCTCGAAAATCTAATGTTGAGAACCAAGAAGCAGTTATTAAAGCAAAAGGTGGAATTATAGGAAGAATATAAGGAATAAGCTTAGAATTAGATAAAGAAAAAAATATAAAAATCCCTAAAATCCAACTAAGAAAAAATACACTTTCAGAATTTTTATTTTTTAACAAATTTTTTAAAGCAACTAAAGAAAATCCTGTCCATGGCAACATTCCTATTATTATAACTGGAATAAAAAACCAAAAAGGCTGATATCTATTGTGAATAGTAGATGTATATCTTAAAAAATGTTCGACAATAAAATAAAAATGTAAAAAATCATCATTGCGATGAGCCACTATAATATGCCATGGTAAAAAAATTGCTAGAAATATTAAAATTCCTGGAATATATATAATTTCCTTCAAAATTCTCCAATTATTTGTAAAAACCATCCAAATAAAACAAACCATAGTTGGTAACACTATTCCTATCAGTCCTTTTGTGAGACACGCTAAAGCAGAAAATGCATAAGCACATATCAACAGAGATTTTCTATATCGTTGCAAACTATTTTTTTTTGCAAATGCCAAAAAAAAGGAGAACAAGCATCCACTTAAAAGAACTGTCATCACTAAATCTAAAATTATTAGATGACTATGAACATAATAAATTAAACTAGTAGCTAGTATCCCTGCTGATAATATCCCTACTTGTAATGAATAACATTTTGTTCCTACAAGAAATAACATAAGACATCCTAGTATTGCAAATAAAACAGGAATAAATCTCATGGAATTTTCAGTGATACCTACGCTTTTTATTACTGCTGATTGTAACCAATAAAACAATGGAGGTTTTTCAAAATATTTTAAATCATTCAATCTTGGCGTAACATAATCTCCATTAACAACCATCTCTCTTGGAATTTCTACATATCTTCCTTCATCCGGCGAAGCAAAAGGTCTATTTCCCATTTCATAAGAAAAAAATAAACCTAATATAATAATTAGAAAAAATAAACTTCTAATGCCTTTAGAATTATTATTGATTATTGTCTCCATAGAGATAACTCATTCAAATCTGGAGCGGGTGAAGGGAATCGAACCCTCGTCACAAGCTTGGGAAGCTTATGCTCTACCATTGAGCTACACCCGCACTTTAGCACATTCTATAATAAGATAGTTCTAATTTCAATTCATTCTAAATATAAAATTATTAATATATTGACTTGTATAAATTTAATTAATAAACTGAAATTGATTGTAGTTAGGTATAGTTAATGAAGTTTATTTGTGTTTTACTTAATTTAGTTGTTTATTTGTCTTATGGATTTAATATTGTTTGTGTAACAAGAGATAGTAAAATTCCCGCGTATGGAGAAATTAACAAAGAAGAAACTTGTTTAGTGTTTGCTGAAATAGCGCAATGTATTTCTAATAATAAATCAAATGAAATACAAAGTGTTTTAGAACAACTTTTAACTGGTTCCTCATTAAGGCAGGATATACTGAGTATTTATATGGAAAGTGAAAAACAAAATAAACAAAAAATATGATAAATAGCAGTAATCCATTTATAATTATTTTTAATGAAATGTTTTTTGGAAGAGATAATGCTATTAATAAAAATTCTGTGCATGAAATAATAGATGTGTACAATAGATTCCAGGAATTTTTTAAAAATACCTATTTATTTGTTAATTTTCTTTATAAAGATGCAATGAATGAAATGTATGTGGAACAAGTAGAAATAAGCAAGAAAAGATATCAGCAAATAAAGCAATTTGAAAAAGATAATCCATCTTTTCGAGGTTTTTCATCAATTTGGTTCAACATAGGTCATTATCCTCCTAATTATACTAGCTATAATCTTAGATATTTAAATTTATTACTATCTGGCTCTGACATTTCTAAAGAACCATTTGAAAATGTTTTATTATTTAATCAAACTAAAATTTTTTCCCAGGGTAAAGAAATAGGTTTTTACAATAAATCTTCATTTTGTGGTGAATCTTTAACTGATTTTATTTTTCGTGATTCTTTCAAAGCTAAAGTTCCTTTTTATGTAATAGGAGATTTTCAAATACATTGGGAAGTGGAACATGATTCACGATTAGATCAAATTACAAACTTAATTTGTTATGATACAGATGCATTACTTAATTTACCCATCTCATATCCTCCTAAGAAATTATGTTTGTTTATGTCAAATACATATAATACTTTATTTGAATCTGTTAGTGATCGATATAAAAAATATCGAGTATTTGATAGCGTTTATATTTGTGCAGATCCTAAAGGTGTAACTGTTCCTAAAACGGGTACTTATGAATTAAATAGACTAGAACTTACAGGTGCATTTAAACCAGCCTGCAAAGTTTTCCCTATTAAAGCCTTTGCGCCTAATTTTCATTATGATTTTTCATTTCCATCAAAAGAATCAGAAGTGAATAGATATAGTATCAGAGGGTTTCAAATTACAGATGTGGATTTAAATTAAGGAGATATTGTTATGAATAACGTTTTAAAATTTAATTTTATTATTTGTTTTTTGATAGATATATTAAGTGTAGATAGCTATGCATTGAATATAAAAAGGGCAAGTGTAGATATTTATAATTCAACGAATAAAACCGTAATATTATCTTATTCAAAAATTAATAAAGATATTTCGAATATAACGAAAGATTTTAAAGATTGGGATGGTTGTTCTTATAAAATTGAAGCAAAATCTGCATTTATATTAACTGAATCGTTTTCAGATTTCAATCAATTTGGGGGAAAAAATTCTGAGACGATATTATGCAAAATAGATGTAAAATATGAAGATACAACTATCGGTGTAATCAATTTAGTATGTTCTAAATATTGTCCATCACCTTTTTTCAAATTTTTTAGTGAAGAAAATAAATATGGAATCTCATTAAAAGAAGAACAGCCACGAGGTGGCGGGCTAACTATTTTTAATATTATTCATTTTTCACAAGAAAGAAATGTTAGTAATTATAATTTTACATTTGAGTAGTTGATGTAAAATAGAAGAACTTATGAATAAATAGGCACCAAATCTGATTATACCAGATGCGAGTAATGAAAAATTGAAATCGAAAAAATAGACAGAAAAAAGGAAAAGATGAAAAAAACCATAATAACGATAAATGCATTAGCCATTAATCTAATGATAAATAGATTGTTAAATTAACATATCTTCCAATGGAAGAAATAGAGAAATCAAAATTATCTGTTTTTATTAATAATTTTTTTTATTCCTACAAATGTTTTAAATTTTACAAGCTCCACTTGAACAGGTCTCATCTTGTAACTGAGCCTCAGAAGCATTATCTCTGGTATTATGATAATATAATGTCTTAATTCCCAAAGAATAAGCAAATAATAAATCTTCTAATAAAACTTGCATTGGTACTTTGTTATCACTAAACTTTCTTGGATCATAATTTGTATTAGTTGATATTGCTTGATCAACAAATTTCTGCATAATTCCTACATTTGTAAGATATCCACGGTTATCAGGAAGTTCCCAAAGCAAATCATAAGTATTAGCAAGTTCTTCTATATATGGTACAACCTGTTTGAGTATCCCATCCTTACTTTGCTTTACTGAAACTAAAGCACGTGGAGGTTCTATACCGTTAGTCGAATTACTAACTTGTGAAGAAGTTTCAGATGGCATTAATGCTGTCAATGCACTATTCCTCATACCATATTTTTTTACTTTACTTCTTAATAATTCCCAATCAAGTTCTAATTTATTAGGAATAATCCTATCTAAATTTTTTTTATAATAAGTATCTATTGGTAAAATACCTTTAGAATATTTTGTATCTGTAAATTTTTCACAAGTTCCCTTAATTTTTGCTAATTCTACAGAAGCATCAATACAATAATATTGCAAAGCTTCAAATATTTTATGAGTTAACTGATTGGATTTTTTATCATAATAATGAGCTCCATTCTTAGCAAGAAAACAGGCATAATTTATGACGCCAATACCTAAAGCTCGTCGTGTCTTGGTACTTACTTCTGCTTCTTTTAATGGATAATTTTGGTAATCAATGATACTATCCAATGCATATACTAATAACTTTGTACAATGCTGCATTTTTGTATAATCAAGACCAATCTTTCCTATATTAATGGCGGCTAACACGCATAATGCAACTTCTCCAACATTTTCATCTTGACTAATTGATTTAGTTGGAAGTGTAATCTCTGAACATAAATTAGATTGCTTTATAGGCGCTTTACTACTAATAAAAGAAGAATGATCATTACAATGATCCACATTCATTATATATATACGCCCAGTACTTGATCTTTCTTTCATTAATAAAGAAAAAAGTTCTAAAGAGTCTATTTCCTTTTTATATTTTATATTTTCATCTTTTTCGTATTTTATATATAGTTCTGAAAATTTATTTTGATCTGAAAAAAAAGCCTCATATAAATCTTTTACTTCATGAGGCGAAAATAAAGTAATTTTTTCTCCTTTTTGAAGACGACGATAAATAAATCCATTAATTTGCACTCCATAATCCAAATGACGCGCTCTATTTTCTTCAACACCACGATTATTCTTTAATACTAAGAGATCTTCAATTTCTAAATGCCAAATCGGATAATACACTGTAGCAGCTCCTGTGCGAACTCCCCCTGCTGAACAACATTGTACCGCAGATTGAAAGAATTTAATAAATGGAGTAATACCTGTATGGTAAATTGCTCCATTACGTACAGGAGTTCCTTTTGCTCGAATTTGCCCTACATTAAGACCAATACCAGCCATACGAGATACATACTTTATAATGGCACTTCCAGTTGCAGAAATACTATCTAAAGAATCGCCACATTCTATTAAAACACAAGAACTAAACTGTCTTAATGGAGCACGGGCACCTGCCATAATTGGGGTCGGTAAAGAAATAGTTTGATATGCTAATTCATGATAAAAATCTTTTATAATTTTTGCTCTTTCTTTTTTATCATTTGAAAAATCCTGAAAAATCGCCATCGCAATGCACATTAATGCCATTTGCGGACTTTCTAAAATTTGTCCAGTTACACGATTTTTTATTAAATATTTACCTTCAAACTGTTTAGTCGCAACATATGAAAAAGTTAAATCTAAATTATGTTGAATCGTTTTATCAAAATCATTAATTTCTTCTTCGGAATATTTATTTAATAAGTTTTGGTCATACCAACCTTCTCTACACATCTTGATAATATGTTCCAAAAGAGAAGGAGGCAACCATTTCCCATAAGCTATTTTTCGAATTTTAAAAATATTTAAATTCGCTGCAACATATTGATAATTAGGTGTAGACTCAGAAATTTTATCGGCTGCTGAACGAATTAGTAAATCTTGAATTTCAGCTGTCGTAATTCCATCATATGCTTGAATACCTGCATGTAAAACAATATCAGAAACAGAAACCCCTTCAAGCCCCTCGCAAGCATATCCAACAATTTTATGAATGCTATCAGCATTATAAGGCACACGTGAACCATCTCGTTTAATAGCAGTAATATTCATATTTCTCCTTTTTATTAAATATCGAATTCATTTAAATCTTGTACGTTTACATTGATATTTATCTGATTTGTTAAATAAGAAGTTACTTCGACCTCTTGTGGTGCAACTTGTATACTATCAGAACTAAACCAAGTAGAAATCCATGGAATTGGATTTTCAATCTTTTCAAAAGGAGACTTTAATCCAACCGCATTCATACGTGTATAAGTTAAATATTTTACATAATCTGTTAAAATTTTCTCATTTAATCCTAACATAGCGCCATCTTTAAATAGATACTGCGCCCAACACATTTCCTGATATGCTGCATCAATAAATAATTGTTCTGCTTCTGATGTACATTCAACTGCTATTTTAGCCCATTCTGCCCCTTCTTTACCATTTCTTAATGTATTTATCATTTGCTGTGTACCGACAAGATGGAGCATTTCATCTCTTGCAATAAACTTAATAATTTTTGCATTACCTTCCATAAGCTCTCTCTCTGCAAAAGCAAAAGAGCAAGCAAAAGATACATAAAATCGTATTGCTTCCAAAGCATTAACTGCATGCAAAGCAATAAAAATTGCTTTCATATGTTCATGATAATTATAATTATTTGTTAAACCCTGTGCGTTTGCATCCATTAATATATTCTGCTTATGCAAATTATCATAATAATATGTTATGCTCTCTGTTCGTTTTTTTATTTCAGGATTAATTACTATATCATTAAATACAACATCAGGTTGTGATTCAATAGCACGAATAATATGAGTATAACTACGACTATGAATTGTTTCACTAAATGCCCATGTTTCAATCCAAGTCTCTAGTTCTGGAATGGATACAATAGGTAAAAACATTATATTAGGAGAACGTCCTTGAATACTATCCATTAAAGTCTGATATTTTAAGTTACTGATAAATATATGTTTTTCATTTGCAGGAAGTTGTTTATATTGAATACCGTCCATTGTAACGTTTACTTCTTCTGGTCGCCAAAAAAATGATAACTGTTTTTCCGTTAAGCGATCAAAAATTACATATTTTTGCTGATCATAACGCGAAATATTAACCGGTTGTCCTAAAAACATACTTTCTTTTAATTGATCATTTTGAATAGGACAAAACGTTTCATAATGTCTATTATTTATCATTTTACGTTCCAAAATAACAATGTTATAGCTTAACATTTAATTAAAGTAATTACTATTATAAAAAGCTAAATTACTTCAAAAGATATTTTACTAATTAATTTAGGTAATTTTAAATAATCATTTTATATTATCAAAAAAATATTAATTAAGTATATGAAATTATACCTAACGACCCAAAATAATATCTATTATATCTGAGCTAATAAATTCTGTACGGATAATTTGTTGTTTTTTATTACTTAAATCTCTTAAAATAGCTTTACTATCTAGCATTTCCATTTCGTTAGCAATTAAAACAAAATTAATTCCTTTTCTATTTGCATAAGTTAACTGAGAACCCAATGGCTTATCTTGTAAATACGTTTCTGTTTTTACACCTAATGCTCTAAATTTGTTTGCTAACTTCATATAACTTGATACTAAACTCTTATCTTGAACAGTAACTAAAAGATCAGCTGTTGATTTCTTATATGTATCTACTAACCCTAAATCTATCATTTTTGGAATTAAACGTGATATTCCTATTGATGCTCCTACCCCAGGATATTTTTTATCATTTCCTAACGTTAAAGTTAAATTATCATAACGTCCACCGCCTGAGATACTGCCCATATTTTTTATATCATTAAAATTTGTTTCAAAAATTGTTCCAGTATAATAAGCTAAACCTCTGGCAAGTTGTGGTTTAATCTTAAGATATTGATCATTTAATCCTAATTTTTTTAAAATTTGAATAACCTTATCTAGCTCTTGAACACCTGTACGAAACTCTTCCCCTAAATTCAACGAATATAACCAGGCTAAAGTACTATCTATATTAAAATCATTTGCTGTTTCAAAAAATGTATTAATTTTTGTTATGTCATTCTCATTATTTAAAAGATTTTTCATTTCATCATTAAATTGCTCTAATGTAATTTTAGAAATTTTATCTACAAGACGTATTGCATCTGTAATATTACCCTTTTTTACTAATGGCTCTATAAAACCAGATAAAATTTTACGATTATTAATATAGGTACGAAAACGAGGAATCTTTAAACTAGATAAAACTACAGTTATCAATGAAATAACTTCTGCATCATGATAAATAGATAACTCTCCATCTCCTATAATATCTATATCACACTGATAAAATTGCCTATAACGACCATATTGAGCTCTCTCTCCCCTCCAAACTGGAGCAATTTGATATCTTTTATATGGGAAAGTTAAATTATCTGAATTTTGCGATACATATCTTGCTAATGGTACTGTAAGATCGAATCTTAGTCCTATATCTTTTTTGGAATTGGCATCTGATAATCGATATAACCCATAAATTTCATTATCATTTCCTTTAGAAAGTAATGTTTCAATACGTTCTACTGCAGCTGTATCCATTGGAACAAATCCATATAATTCAAAATGCTCACTAATGGATTGTACTACTTTATTGAATGCAATTTGTTCATTAGGAAAAAACTCTGGGAATCCGGATATATTACTTTTCATCTTTGCCTCTAAACAATAAATATATGCATATTATATAATAAATATATAAAATAATCATAATAATTTATTTTTGCATAATTAACATAAAGTTAACTAAATTATGTTAGAATGAATTTAAATTGGGAGAAATAATAATGAATAAAAACTCTTTTTTAGTCGCGGGACTAAGTACTTTATTAATATTAACATCTTGTGATGACGCAAATCAGAAAAAAGAATCAACAAAGTCTGAAAAAATATCAAATAATACTCAAGAATCTTTAGAAAAAACTTTTTCAACTCCAGAACAAAAGAATTCTGATAGGAATGATGAAAATAAATCTGAACAAGAAACAAAAGAAGAAAACAAAGCTTCTAAAGAATCAAAAAGTACACCAGATAATAAAATTGTAGAACATAATGGAGAACAAGAAACTAATATGTCTGTAGATATAAATAAAACAGATCCAATAGTCGAAACTCATAATACTGACAATACAAATATAGAAACTTCACAAAAAACAGAATCTGATTCTCATAATAAAAAGGAAATAGATTCTACAAATAATAATTCTGCTATAAATGAAACAAATACTAATTCAGCAGAAGAATCCCCTGTTTCAGCCTCTGATAATATAAAATCAGATGTTGCAAATGAAATTGAGACTTCTAGCAATAATTAAATAATCATTAGGCGATGTTACAAATACCGCCTATTTTTTTCGTAAAAACATTTTTATTAATTATTTAAAATCAATTGGACTTTCCAAAGCTACAGAAAGAACATCGTCTGCTGTTTCTGCTTTTACAATTTTCAATTCATCCAACACGCATTGTGGAATATCTTGCAAATCAGATTCATTAGCTTTTGGAATTATAACTATCTTAATCCCTCCACGATGTGCAGCTAATAATTTTTCCTTTAATCCCCCTATTGGAAGAACGCGACCTCTTAAGGTTATTTCACCTGTCATTGCTACTTCATGCTTAACTGGAATAGAAGTCAAACAAGAAACAACACTAGTTACCATTGCTACGCCTGCAGAAGGGCCATCTTTAGGAGTCGCCCCCTCTGGAACATGAACATGTATATCATTCGTTTCAAATACTTTAGAATCAATTCCAAAAACACTTGCTCTAGAACGAACATAACTAATTGCAGCTTGAATAGATTCTTGCATAACATCGCCAAGTTTTCCTGTTAAAGTAATTTTACCTTTTCCGGGAACACTTACAGCTTCGATAGATAATAATTCACCACCAACCTCTGTCCATGCTAATCCCGTAACCACGCCAACTAAATTTTTATCTTCAATATCCTGACGTTTAAATTTTTCAAAACCTACATATTTCTCTAAATTTTCAGGATTAATATTAACTGACTTAATGTCTTCGTTTTCAGTTAATTCTTTTACAACTTTTCTACAAATTTTTGCAATTTCTCTTTCTAAATTACGAACGCCAGCCTCTCTAGTATAATCTCTAATTAAAGTCATAATAGCGTTATCAGAAATTGTTAACTCGAGCGGTTTCAAACCATTTTCAGCCATTTGTTTCGGCTGAAGATATCTCTTAGCTATTTCCATTTTTTCCATTTCTGTATAGCCTGATAATTTTATAATTTCTAATCTATCAAGCAAAGGTGTTGGCATTTTATAACTATTTGCAGTAGTAATAAACATTACATCTGATAAATCGTAATCTACTTCAAGGTAATGATCATTAAAATTACTATTTTGCTCAGGATCCAAAACTTCTAGCAAAGCACTAGCAGGGTCACCTTTCCAATCTGAACCGACTTTATCAATTTCATCTAATAGAAATAACGGATTGCTAGACTTTGCTTTTTTCATACTAGAAATAATTTTACCAGGCATGGATCCTATATAAGTTCGACGATGTCCTCTAATTTCAGATTCATCTCTTACCCCTCCTAAAGATACACGCACATAATTACGTCCTGTCGCTTTAGCAATAGATTTAGCTAAGGAGGTCTTACCTACCCCTGGAGGTCCCATAAAACAAAGCACAGATCCTTTTATCTTCCCTATTCTATTTTGTACTGATAAGAATTCTAGTATTCGCTCTTTAACATTTTCAAGACCATAATGCTCTTCATCTAGAATCTTTCTAGCCTCTTTCAAATTTCTTTTTACAGCTGTTTTGACATTCCAAGGAATAGATAACATCCAATCCAAATAATTTCGAACAACTGTTGCTTCAGGAGACATAGGAGACATATTTCTTAGTTTACGTATTTCAGATGAAAATTTTTCTTTTGCTTCTTTTGATAGCTTAATTTTTTTTGCTCTAGACTCTAACTCTTCAATTTCATCAGTTGTATTATCTATGTCTCCTAACTCTTTTTGAATCGCTTTTATTTGTTCATTTAAATAATATTCCTTTTGGCTTTTCTCCATTTGCTTTTTTACACGATTACGGATTTTCTTTTCCACATGAATAACATCAATTTCTGATTCTAAAAAATTAAGTAATTTTTCAAAACGTTTTAATGTATCTTTTTCTGAAAGCAAATCCTGTTTATCTTCTATTTTTAAAGTTAAATGAGCGGCAACCACATCTATTATATCGTCCGGATTATCCAACGTTTTTATAGCATTAATAACATCCAATGAAACTCTTTTATTCAACTTTGCGTAATTTTCAAATTGTTCTTGTACTGTTCTACAATATGCTTCAACTTCAACATTATTAGAATTACTTTTTTCAATAAATTCATAATAAACTGACATAAAACCATTTTCTTCTACACAATTCAGCGCGGTTACTCGTTCAGTTCCTTCAATTAAAGCTTTTACTGTCCCATCGGGTAAATTTAATAATTGAATGACATTTCCAAGAACTCCATCATGATACAATCTATCAAAACTAGGTTCTTCATCTTTCATATCCTTTTGTGTCAGAAAAATTATCTTTTTATCGCTTTTCATTGCAGCAGCCAAAGCTCGAATAGATTTCTCCCTACCTACGAATAAAGGAACAACAACATGAGGGAATATAACTATATCTTTTATTGGTAAAACAGGATAAATATTTTCCAAAATTAACTCCTAAGCAATATCGCTATTTTTTAAATCTATGTATTTTAATATAGGTTTACTCTTTCCTTCAATAACTTCTTTTGTAATTAATACCTCTTCTAAATTTTTTATTGAAGGTAATTCATACACAGTATCTAGTAGTACAGATTCCATAATAGAACGCAATCCTCTAGCCCCAGTTTTTCTTTCTAATGCTAATTTTGCTATGCTCCTTACTGCATCATCTGAAAATGTTAAAATTACTCCTTCCATACTAAACAATTTTTGGTATTGTTTTATTAATGCGTTCTTTGGTTCTGTTAAAATAGATACCAAAGCAGTTTCATCTAAATCATTAAGCGTTGCTACAACTGGAAGCCTACCTACAAATTCAGGAATTAAGCCAAACTTTAATAAATCTTCAGGTTCGACTTTAGAAAAAATTTCTCCTAATTTTTTTTCTTCTTTTTGTTTTATTTCAGCTTCAAATCCTATCGAGGTCTTAGCTCCTCTAGACTCAATAATTTTCTCTAATCCTGCAAAAGCTCCTCCACATATAAAGAGGATATTAGTCGTATCTATATGTATAAATTCTTGTTGAGGGTGCTTTCTTCCTCCTTGTGGTGGAACTGAAGCTATTGTACCTTCCATAATCTTTAATAAAGCTTGTTGTACACCTTCTCCAGACACATCTCTTGTAATAGATGGATTATCAGATTTTTTAGAAATTTTATCTATTTCATCTATATAAACTATACCTTTTTGTGCTTTTTCTACATTGTAATCAGCCACTTGTAGCAATTTAACAATAATATTTTCAACGTCTTCACCCACATATCCAGCTTCTGTTAAAGTAGTAGCATCCGCCATTGTAAAAGGCACATCAATAATTTTTGCTAACGTCTGTGCTAAAAGAGTTTTTCCTGTGCCAGTAGGACCTATTAATAAAATATTAGACTTTGAAAGCTCTATATCTGCACTTTTAGCCTCACAATTTAATCTTTTATAATGATTATATATAGCAACAGATAATACTTTTTTAGCTTTATCCTGTCCTATTATATAATCATCTAATGTCTTACATATTTCTTTAGGAGAAGGCAATTCATTCCTTTTCTGAACTGATTCTGCTGGCTGTACATCAGAAATAATACCAGCACATAACTCAATACATTCATCACAAATATATACAGTCGGTCCTACTATAAGCTTTTTTACTTCATGTTGAGTTTTACCACAAAATGAACACCTTAATGTTCCTTCCATATCTACTCTTTCCATTAACTTCTCCTATCATTATATTTTAACAATACATACATTTTCTCATTAATATTCAAAAAAATGATTAATTTTATGTATTTTATTAAAAATAATTTTAAACCATTCTCTCATTATATTATAAAATCGTCAACAAGGTATTATATTATCTAAAATTAATGAAATTAAAATACAAGAATATTAAATTTTTATATTTTGCTTTAATATTCTAGCCTTCTCCCTATTCCATTCTCTTTCTTTAATTGTAGCTCTCTTATCAATATTACGTTTTCCTTTCCCTATTCCTATAGAAAGTTTTACAAACCCTTTATCATTAAAATATATTTTTAAAGGTATAAGAGAATATCCACTCTTTTTGAGTAATCCTATAAGTTTCCGAATTTCATTCTTATGAAGCATCAATTTCCGATTTCTTTTTGGTTCATGATTCATTTGATTAGCTAGAGAATATTTAGGAATATTCATTTGGTATATAAATAACTCATTAGAAGAAGATAAACCGGCATAAGAATCTGTTAAATTAACTTTACAATTACGTAATGATTTTACTTCTGTTCCCAATAAAACTATGCCAGCCTCAAATTTATCTAAAATTTCATAATTATAGCGAGCTTGTTTATTAATTCCTATTTCTTTATACTTAGACATTATTATTACTTATCATATTCATATAACTATCAATTTTTGCTTTTAGTGAAGAACTAATAATGCTTAATGGAGCTCTAACTTCTTCAGACATTAATCCTATTTTACTTAAGGCATATTTTATTGGCGCAGGACTTGGTTCACTGAACATTAATTT
This sequence comes from uncultured Holosporaceae bacterium, assembly GCA_964532905.1. Lineage (GTDB taxonomy): Bacteria > Pseudomonadota > Alphaproteobacteria > UBA3830 > UBA3830 > UBA3830. The sequence continues at coordinate 42,583 of CAZHJM010000006.1, read as the reverse complement.
ATGTAACGGAGCTAGCATGTCCCTATATTTTTCAAAATCATAAATATTTCCTTCTTTAAATAAATTATAAACCTTAACACAAAGTTTCGGATAAATATTAGCACTAACTGATATCACTCCAGATGCTCCCATTGCTAACGCTCCACAAGCACTATCATCATTACCAGAAAGAAAATCAAAATCTTTTTTAATATTTTTTCTCCAAAGAGAAAATCTTGATAAATCACTGGAACACTCTTTTATCGCTACAATATTATCTATTTGTGATAATTCATAAAAAGCCTGTTCATCAATACTTGTTCCAACTCTACTTGGATTGTTATACAAAACAATAGGTTTTGAAGTCTTTTTAGATATTCTTTGAAAATGACTAACTATTTGTTTCTGAGTAGGTTTAATATAAAATGGGCAAATACATAGGAAACCATCGACATATTTCTTAACGCTATTGATAAGAGATAAACAGTAATCCGTTGAAGAAGATATAACTCCTCCTATTAATTTTATTCTTTTATCTATAATTTCAGAAGATAATCTAATTAATGATGTATATTCTTCTAAAGTTAAAGATAAAGATTCTCCTGTCGAACCACCAACAACTACACCAGATATCCCGGTACCAACTAGCCATTTTATATATTGTTCAAAAGATTTTAAATCTAACTGATTGTTCTGAAATGGAGAAACAACTGCGACAATATATCCATCAAACATAACATACTACTCTTCACATTGTATTTGAATTATATCATTCCATTTTTAAAAGTCGATATTTTATTATTTAATCGTTATTTTATTGAAATTCGGTAAATTTTTCTTAACTATTTGTACTTTTTAGGTTAATATGCATATATTAAGGTGATTTTATATAAATATATGATCAAAATTTATTTTTTATTACTTGCTTTTTCCATAATATCAGAGCAATCATTTGCAAAACAATTTGTAAGTTTAAAATCATCAAAAATTAATATGAGAGTCGGACCAGGTGATGAATTTCCTATTAGTTGGGTATTTGTAAGAGCTGGATTACCAATGATGTTAATAGCTGAATTTCAACAATGGCGAAAAGTTCGATATTTGGATAATACTGAAGGTTGGGTACATCAAAATTTAATATCCGGAAGAAATACAGCTATTGTAACAAAAGATAATGCTCTACTTTTTAAAAAAAATTCGACCTCCTCTCCTGTAGCTAAAGTGGAAAAAGATGTTATAGTAAGAATAATAAAAACAGAAGATAACTGGGCAAAAGTTAACGTAAATAAATGTAAAGGTTGGATGAAAATAGAAGACCTTTGGGGAGTTAATGATGAGTAGACTTCCCCTTAATCTCATAAGTAATTTATAAAACTATATTAAATCATCGTTTAAAATATGATTTAGCTTTTTCTAAGAAAAGAATAATTTTTTTATCTAATAAAAATAAAAAATCTCGAATTGTGTGTTTATTTTTCCGTTTGAGATTATTTTTTATATAAGTTCTTTTTGAGTCTTTAGAGGCATCCGATAAAAATTTTAAATATTTGTCTACATAAGGTTGAGAAGGTACTCCAATAAACTCTGCATAACTTCTTATAAAACCAACTGTATAAACCCTTTCAGGCAAAATATCGAAATTTCCATGTTCAATAGCAATTACATATTCCTTGCTGATATTCAAATTATCTACTATGTCATCTATTTTTATATTTTTTTCTTCCCGTAATGACTCTAACTCTGATTTGCTCACGATCTAATCCTCCTTTAATCCATATATTTTCTCATACTTTTATGTTAATATCAAGTTGCTTTTGTAAAATTTGATGGTCGCTATTTATTAAATAGAGGAAAGTCCGGACTCCTTGAAGGAAAGTGCCAGATAACATCTGGCGGCACTAATGATACTGTGCTAGGGAAAGTGTAACAGAAAACATACCGCCGAAAGGTAAGGTTGAAAAGGCGAGGTAAGAGCTCACCGCATATTTGGTAACAAATATGGCAGTATAAACCCCACTTGGAGCAAGATCAAATAGGAATAACGTGCCCTTCACACTAAGTTATTCGGGTAGATTGCTTGATAATTATGGTGACATAATTACTAGATGAATGACCATCACCTTTCATATAAAGGTACAGAATCCGGCTTATGAATTTTACAAAAGCAAAAAAATATAATTCTTTAATCAAAAATTAACTATTTAACGTTATTATAATATTAGATATTGGAGAAATTATGAAGAAAGCTATATTAGTTTGTTTATCAATTTATATTGTAAATATAACGGTATTTTCTAATGTAGAAGCTACTGGTCTTTGGAACAAAGTGAAAAATAGTGCAAGGCAGCTAGGTAATAAAATTTCTGGTAAACAAGATGATCAAAATACTCAAACATTACAAAAACATATTGATTTATGTAATCAGTTATTATCAAGTATTAAAACATTGTCAACTGCATTAGATAGAACTACTTTTATAGAAGCTAAAACTGAAAATGATACAACTGTACTTTCATCAATCATAATAATAGTAAATAACTTATCATTTTTCTTAAGTAATTGGACTAAATATCTTAATGAAATTAAAACAAATATAGCACTACTTAATGGACAACAAGCAAAGGAAACTGAGAGAGCTCAAACAAAAGCTGATACTGCTAAAATGACTGCTGCTAATACTTTAAAAAATTTTATACATGGAATACATTCCCACATTTATAACCTTATTAGTTCTATAATAATTAATACTGCTGAGTTAGGTATAGCAACTGAAAATACCATTTTACCTAATGAATTAAAAAAGATATCCGATACACTTTCTCAAATTATTAATACTCTAAGCTTAATAAATTCTTCATTAGATAATAATATTTTGGCTGATACATTAAACCAATGTGCTAGTTCTTGTGAATATACAGAAGAACTCTCGGAAGAGTACATAAATCAAATATCAACAGAGAGTGTTAATTTATTTAAATACCTTTTGGAAATACTTAAACATTTTCAATTGTATATTGATAATAGACCACTTAATGCTGAAAATATACAACAACTAAAAAATGATATTTTACAAACTTTCGCTAAACAAGCAATAAATGACAGCTCTAATAATATAGATGACGATAGAAACAACAATGATCGGTATGACAGAAGCTCTAGAGAAAGACCAAATAGTTATGATGACGATCAGGATATGAGAGATGACGATAGAAATAACAATGATCGGTATGACAGAAACTCTGGAGGAAATAATTATGATGATGATCAAGATATGAGATATAATGATAGAAATAACAATGATCGGTATGGCAGAAACTCTAGAGAAAGACCAAATAGTTATGATGACGATCAGGATATGAGAGATGACGATAGAAACAATAACAATAGGCGAAATAATATAAGAAGTAGAACAAACAATTAATACGAGTTTTTAAGTTATTGTAAAAGTTTTTACAATAATTTGGAAATACTAAAAATCAGTCAATAGCTGATAATTTTAGTAAAATTTTTAATAAATAGGAGGAAATAATGAAAAAAATAATAATAGGAATAGCTCTTGCAGGAGCAATTGATTTATCAACAGTAGAAGCAAAATATGAGGATGTTAGAGATCTTTCTGAGGTAGATATTGAAGAGATAAATCAAGAAGATGATCTAAATTCATTGAAACAATTGAATACTAGAACATCTGGATTGCTAAAAACTATACAAAAAGAAGAAAATTTAAATTTTTTTAATAAAGGAAAGAATCCAAGATATAAAAAAGCAAATGATAATGCAAAGGCTATTAAAGCAAGAATAAAGATATTAGAAAAAGAACAAAAAGCTCAAGCAACAGCAAAAAAAAGAGAAACTGTCGAATTAAATAACACACAAAATTATAAAGGAGGCGCAGATTTAACAAAAGCGTTTACAAATGTGAGTAATATTTTTAGCAAAACAGCAAATCAATGTAAGACACTAGCACTAAATGCCAGTACGTTTAACACTGATAATAATATAGATGCTCTTTTGTTTATTTCAAATGAAATATTACCTTCATTAGCAAATTGTTATCAAATAGCAGCAACTAATAACGACTATATAGTAAAAGCCACAACAGCACAAAGCAAATCAAAAGTTCGTGGTGATAAATCTGAAATAGATGGAAGAAGATTTTGGGATATTTCCAGCGAATTATATGAAGCATTATCTCAAAATATAAAAATACTTGTACTTAAATTAAAAGTTTTACCTAAATTATCTTTTGAAAACCTAAATAATGAAGGAAATGTAATTCAATTATTAGAAAAATCTCAAAACCAGATGCAAGGATCACTGGATACGAGAGATCTCATAAGGAAATTATCACAAATAAAATCACCGAATAGACAATCACAAAATGATATAGATAGAATGCAAAAAAATTTGATACCTATATATAACATGCTCAATGAAATACGTACAAAAATGTTCCCTGTTATAATTGATCTTATACAAGATGATAATCAAAATTCATTGAAACAGGCCATTAATACAATAGATAATGTATTAAGTAATGATGAATTCAACAACAATACAAAAGGAGATGTCAATCAATCAAGATTTTCAAGCAGATCTAATGATTCATATTATGACGATAATTCGTTAAATAGGAACAATCGAAACTCTTCTTATGATAATAATTCTTCAAATAGGAATAGTCGAAATTCTTCATTAAATAGGTCTAAGAGTTCCAATAATATATCATCTATGAGAAATAAAATGTCGTCTATGAGCGATAATTTTAATAGAGAAACAATGCGAAGATCTAAAAATAGAACAACGTTGTTTTCTCAACAAGAATATGAAGACTAATAGAATGAAGAAATAATAAAAATATATATCTTGCGAAAGTTGAATTTCAACCTTACGTCATTCTGAAGGAACGAAGTGAACGTGAGAATCCATGCTACTATTTGCATCGTTTTATGGATTACCACATCGCTCCGCTCCTAGTAATGACGCAGGGAGAAAAGACTCCTCGCAATGACTAGAAGTAGAAGAGACGAAGTCTATATGACTTAGAGTAATAATGCTAGACATATATCATATATAAATATCTTGCGGACGTTTTAGAATTTCTGACTATCATAAATTTGAAAAACCAAGAAAACTACCTTTGCAAGGGGGTTAATGGAGAGGTTTATTTATTTTACTTCTCCATTTTAGTAAAGTTTGTGAATGTGAGAATATGTATATAATTCATTATATTAGAATATATAATACTAATTATACATTCTATCCAAAAAATCAGATGCTTCTCTTAAAATAGTATTTTTTATCTCTTCAATAGATCTTTCATTTTTTATCAATTCTACAATTTGCCCTGACATAAGGGAACCTCTATCAGTATCTCCTTCTTGTACGGCTCTTCTTAATGAACCAGCCCAGAAATGTTCTAAAGATAGTTTACCATTCTCCATGGTAACATCTCCATTATGAAATTTTATTAATACTTCTCTCTGTTTTTCTATAAATTCTTCTGTTCCAATATTTTCTAGAGCCCTTACAGGTGCAATATTAAATTTTTTATCTAATTGTACAGGTAAAACAGCATTTCTTCCACTAGCTTTAAAATATGCTTTTTTGAAGTTTTCATGAGCAGTAGATTCTTTACAACATGCAAAAACCGTACCTAGCTGACATCCTGCAGCACCTAATTGTAATAATGAGGCAACAATTTCTCCTCTTAAAATTCCTCCAGCAACAAAAATCGGATATCCTTTTAAATTAAGAAGTATGTCTTGTATTAATATCATTGTAGATAAAGGACCGACATGCCCACCTGCTTCATTTCCTTCAATGATTAAAGCATCTACTCCTTGTTTAAATAGTCTTTTTGCTACAGCTAATGCGGAGGCAAAAGCTATCACTTGTATACCATATGAATGAATTTTATCAATTATATCTTTACCTGGTAAGCCTCCTGCCAAAATTACATGAGAAACTTTTTTTTGTCCACATACATCTATAAGATCATGCAATTTAGGATTCACTACAATAATATTTACACCAAAATTTTTATCGGTTTTGGATTGGGTTTTGCTAATCTCATTTTCTAATAAACTCCCATCCATAGAACCAGAAGCAAGAACTCCAAATAATCCGGAATTAGATAAAGCTGAAGTTAAATTTGATTCAGAAATCCATGTCATAGCTCCACCAAGTAAAGCATATTTGCTTCCCAAAATTTTGGAACCTTGCTCCATAAGCTTTAATATTTTTTCATTCATTTTATAAACCGCAATTTCTATGTAGAATATCAATAGCCTTAAATAAAAATTCTGTTAACAGTACTAAATTTATGCCATATTTTCTTTTTGAACAACAAAAAATTTCAATATTGTTAGAAGACATTAAAGACAATACATATTCAAAATCTTTTTGCCTTAAATCAAACCCTATTAAACTGAGTCTTGAGCAATGTCTATACATCATTTCTTGCTTTATATTTATTACATCATTGACTTTAAAAAGAATTTCTTTTACCATATTTAACTTCTTTCTATCAAAAAAAAAGCTAATTTTATATGGAGCTACTTTCACAATATCAATACGAATAAAATATTTTCTTAGTAAAGAATCAATATTCAAACTTTCACTATTATAAAACACTTTGAGTTGAACAAGGTTATGTGTAACCGCTATGCCACAAAATTTATGTGTAGGAATTTCATTACTAATAATAGTACCATCATTTTCCACAAAACTTGATGCTACTCTAATCTTTATTTGTTTCTTTAAGGCATAAGCAACAGATTGCTCTTGCAAAACTTTTGCTCCTAACGCGGCCATTTCTAGCATTTCATTATAATAAATTTTTTCTAATCTTTTAGCTTTGACATAAAGATTAGGATCAACAGTATAGACACCATCCACATCAGAATAAATATCACAAGTTTCAGCTTTAATAGCATCTGCAATTGCAACCGCTGTTAGATCTGATCCACCTCTTCCAAGGGTAGTTATGCGATTTTTTTTATCTATACCTTGAAAACCACAAATAACAGGCACTATTCCATTATCTAAATCTGAAATAATATTTTGAATTCCTATAGATTCAATATCCGCAGATCCATAATTACTAGATGTATTAATAGGTACTTGCCATCCAGCATATGAACGAGCTTTAATTCCTATATTATTTAAAGCAACAGAAAGAAGACCTGCTGTAACCATTTCTCCAGAGGAAATAACAAAATCATACTCCGGATTCCCTTCATAACTCTTTAAATTATGAGCATATTCAATAAATTTATTTGTAACACCAGCCATAGCAGAAACAACAGTAACAACATTTTTATTTTGTCTGCTTTTAGCAACAATTTCAGCGACATGATTAATTCTTTCTAGAGTTGCTACAGAAGTTCCACCAAATTTTTGAACAATATAAGACATAATATTTTATCACAAATTAGGCAAATGCATAAAATTTATCAGTTCACGCAATTCTTGCCTAGCTGAAACATGAGATAAATTTAACTCTATTCCTTTTTTTTCTAAATCTAGCAGAGTTAAACCCGATAAAAACAACTCCTTAAAAATAACTCTTTCACAAAAACCATTGCCTAATCTAAATCCTATCCTCTTTGATAATGCTTCCAAAACTGTATTAATATCTTTTCTATTTTTTGTATATAAAGTTGTTAATCTATTTCTAATAACAATCCAATCTATTGGTTTTTGTCCTCTAATAGCTCTCATTTTTCGCTGATTCCAAACCATCTCAGCATAAATACTAGGTCTCATTACTTTAAAATCATTATGATCTAAACGAACTAATACGTCTAAATCAATAAAACTATCATTCATTGGAGTTATAAGCGTATCAGCAAAAGAATGAACTGTTTGAGACAAGAATGTGTCATTACCTGGAGTATCTACAATTATAAAATCATTATCACTCAATTTATTGAACGCATTTTTCACTTCTTCAGCTTCTTTTTCCTTTGAATCTTTAACATTTTCTAAATTAGTTTTATGTATAGATATATGGTTTGACAATTTTATATCATTATCTACATTATTTTTACGTCTATTTTCAAAATAACGAGTAAACGTTCCCTGACGAGCATCCACATCAATTGTTCCAACATTTAAACCTTTATTTAATAGATAAACTGCGATATGCATAGCAATCGTAGATTTACCTGTACCTCCCTTTTCATTTCCCAATACTATAATGTATGGTCTCATTTTTAGCTCCATTTTGTAAATTTTTCTTATAAATAATAATTGCCATAATAATAACTCCGATTGATAGTGTCGTCATTAATATAGTTGCTAATGCATTAACCTCAGGAGAAATGCCAAAACGTAAACTGGAAAAAATTATCATTGGTAAAGTGGTAGAACCTGGACCTGCGACAAAACTGGCAATTACTACATCATCCAAAGATAGAGCAAATGCTAAAAGCCAACCTAGAATGATAGAAGGGGCAATCATAGGTAATGTTATTACAAAAAATACTTTTAAAGGAGAAGCACCCAAATCAAGAGCAGCTTCTTCAATCGATTTATCTACATTTTGCAATCTAGACTGTACAACCATAGTAACATAAGACAAAGTCAATGTAATATGAGCAATAATTACAGTTGTTGAACCTAACCCATTAGGCCAGCCGAAAAATTTTTCTAACCCTACAAATAACATTAACAACGATAACCCCATGATAACCTCAGGCATAACAAGAGGAGATGTTACAGCTCCGATAAAAAGACTCTTTCCTTTAAAAAACCCGAATCTAGTAAAAACAATAGCTGCCATTGTCCCTAATATAACAGATACTGTAGCGGAAATACTAGCAACTTTTAAACTTGTCCATGTAGCCTGTAATATAATTTGATTAGAAATTAAAGCCTTATACCAACGTAAAGAAAAACCAGTCCACGTACTTAAATAACGAGAATCATTAAATGAGTATACAACAATACACAATAAAGGAATATAGAGAAACATATACCCTAAAAATAGAAAAAATTTAGTCCAATGAATTTTCAATATTAAGCCTCCATTGCAAATGAATTTTCATCTTTTCGTTTTTGTGCTATTACCATAGGAAAAACAATAAACAATAATAACACTATAGATAAAGCCGCAGCCGTTGGCCAAGACATATTTCCAAAAAATTCATTCCAAACAAGCCTTCCTATTGTAAGAGTTTGAGAGCCACCTAATAATTCAGGAATAACAAATTCTCCTATTGCAGGAACAAAAACTAACGCTGAGCCAGCATAAATACCTGGCATGGATAAAGGAACAATAATTGCAAAGAATGCTTTTAATGGAGTACAGCCCAAATCATATGCAGCTTCTGTTAATGAGTTATCAATTTTTTCAATAGCACTATATAGAGGAAGAATCATAAAAGGCAAATAAGCATATATAATTCCAATACATGCGACATAAGAATTATTCATTAAAGATAAGGGTGTTTTTATTAAGTTTAAATTTAACAATATATTATTAATTACACCCGCGGGACTTAATAAAACAATCCATGAATAAACACGGATTAAAAATGATGTCCAAAAAGGTAATACTACTAGCATTAATAAAATTGTACGAAATTTTTCAGATGATCTAGCGATTGCATAAGCCATTGGAAAGCCAATCAACAGACAACAGAGAGTTGAAGTTCCCGCTATAAAAATAGACGTAATAAATCCTTTTATATACATTTCATCAGTAAATAAAGTCAAATAATTTCCTAAATTTAATCTTAGCTGTAAAGTAGTACCAGATAACCAATCTAAAATAGAAGTATAAGGCGGAGAAGCCAATATAGCATCTGAAAAACTAATTTTTATCAGAATAAGACAAGGACATATAAAAAATAAAAATATCCAAATGTAAGGAATTGCAACAATCAAATCCCTACCACGTATTTTTTTAAAAAGATCACTAAACCAAACAATAATAATTTCTTCTATTCTGTACATTAAACATCCTAGAAAATTTTAAATACCAGCCTCCAATATCTGCTGTTACAGACCAATATGAGAATACACTAAAAAGAAAAAATGTCAAATTTTAATATATTGCAAAGTAATTTATGAAGTAAAAATAATGTTAACGGACATGCTTCAACACAATATTTTGTAATAAGCTCCTTTTTTAATTAGTATAAGCAATACTTTCCTTTCATATAATTTCATTAATAAAATTTGTTTATTTTATTAATTTATATTTTTATCGAAATTTTATTACTCCTTACTATGAATTTTAATAATTAAAAAAAAATCGTAAATTGATTTATTACATACAATCATTATAAATTAACGAGCTATAACTGAACTTAATACAGATGTCGGATAGATACCGCATTTATAGTATTCAAAGCCGATGCTGCTACATTCTGTCCTACATTTAACGCTGATGTGGCTGTATTCTGCCCTGTATTTATGCCGATGCTGCTACATTTTCCCTGTATTTAATGCCGATGCCACTGCATTTTGTCCTACATTTAACGCTGATGCTGCTGCATTTTG
>CAZHJM010000006.1:0-31992 GCA_964532905.1 uncultured Holosporaceae bacterium | reverse complement strand
CATTTTGTCCTACATTTAACGTTGATGTGGCTGTAGATTGTGCAGAAGTCACGGCACCTTGTACCGCACCTTGAGCTGAATTTATTGTTGCTTGTGCTGCTTGTAATTTCGCCTTTAATTCTTCTAATTGAGTCATCAAATTATTAACCCCTGTTTGTTCAGTTTCAAGGGTTTTTTGTTTAGTTTCCAACATTTTTTGTGCCCTTGTTCTAGCACTTGCAGTTCTAGCGTTAGTTACATTTGCTTGAGCCTTTGTAACAGCTTGCTGAGCTTGAGCCAATTGAGTTTGTTGACTCGTTAATTGCTCTTGCACCTGTGCCATTTTTTGCTGAATGTCTTCAAAATCTGTTTGAGCTTGTTTTAAATCCATTGCTTTTTGAACAGCTGCATCTTGCACAGCCTGCGCTTGGTCACTCATTATGGACGATTGGCTACCCAAAGGATTTATAGAGCCGTTAATATTTTGATTAGTATTTAGATTATTATTTATATTTAAAGCTAAATTATTTGTTTGATTTGTTGAAGAATTATTTCGATTAAACAAATTACTTAGTAACCCTCCTTTCGTTGAATTATTTGTCACTCCTGTCTGAGATTGCGCATTGGTTCCGCGATTAGCAATTAATGAAGAAATACCTAAAGAGTTAGCTAAGTTACTGACGCTATTCATAATACCTACAGCCTGCCCTAATTTACCTGTTAGACCATTAGTACCTTGAATCATTGCTGCTGCGGAAAGTCCTTGAGATAGACTCGTTGCTGGAACCATTTGCCCTAACGCATTCTTTACATATCCGTATGGAGCCGCTGTCCCTGCCAAACTGGAAGCTGGTACGAGTTGTCCAAACTGATTCATTACCATTTGATTGGAATTTGTCATAGTTCCAGGCATTACTCCTGTCATATTTGTCATTGTCCCAGACATTGCTCCCGTTATAGACATATTTTGAGCAGCAGCAAGCCCTTCGGCTAAACTCGTTGCTGGAACCATTTGCCCTAATGCATTTTTTACATACCCATATGGCGCTGCTGTCCCTGCCAAACTGGAAGCTGGTACGAGTTGTCCAAGCTGGTTCAGTACCATTTGATTAGAATTCGCACTATTCATCATATTCATAGAATTCAAATTTGAATTATTATTTTGATTAGAATTATTATCGCTATTATCAGAATTAAAAGCTTTATCCATTGCTTTATTCATTAAATTTCCAAGTGTATTACCTATACCTGATAAGAATCCAGAAGAATTAGAATTCCCATTATTGTTATTATTGTCATATGAATTATTATTTATATTATTACTCATCATCATAGTATTGTTATTTGAATTTCCAGAATTATCATATGTCATATTTCCATTATTATATTGATTAACAGTATTCCCTTGATATGGCATTCCACTATTACCATTATTATTCGATACTCCAGATGAAATAGATGCCCCTCCTACTGTATTTTGAGACATATTAAATGTATTTATATTCCCTGCATTATTAAAAGAATTTCCATTCATAACAGAATTATCGTTTTTGTTTGAAGAGGATAAATCCATATATTGTCCTCTCCTATCCATTTGACCGATTCTTTCACTACATTGATCACATATAACCAAATCTTTTCCTGAAGAATTTGATAATTTTACTCCAAAACGTCTTCCTCGACAAAAATAACATGTACCTAATATCTTATTTCCAATGCTTATTTCATCTAAAGCTCGTTCATCCAATAAACCATGTTCCATCAAATGCGCTAATGTCATTTGGACTACTTCCCTGTCATTCATATCTACATTTGAAGATGAAATATCAGAAATATTCATTTGTTCTTTTAAAGATCTTATCTCATTTCTTAGCTCCTGAATTTGTTGATCTTGCCTTTTATCATTTTGATTTTGATATTGATTTCCTTGATTTGATACATTTCCAACATTGTTATTTACATTACGTTGAGGAATAGAATTATTTTGGGTATATTGTTGATTATAATTTCGATTTTTATTATAGCTATCATCTAAAATTTGTTCATTTGAACTTTTATTATCTATATTTGAATGATTATTTTGAGAATTATTCATTGGAGAATTATTTATTGGAGAACTATTCATTTGTTGATTATTCATTAAATTTTGATTATATCCTATAGAAGAATTTGATAAGTTGTTGTTTAGAGGAATAGCTGATTGCGACATGTTTGGGGATGCAGACATAAAAGCTGTACCTCCTATACTATTTAAATTAGAATTAATGTTAAAATCAGGATTGTTAGTAAAACTATTAAAATTTTGATCACCATTCAAACTATTAAAAGCGGAATTTTGAAAATTTAGTCCGCTTTGTGTATTTAAATTATTTCCATTTAATCCTTCGTTTATGGCTTCTTCTGGAACTTCCTCACCAGTTACCTCTTCTTCCGGAATCTCTTCGTCTATAGCTTCTTCTTCTGGAACTTCTTCACCCGTTACCTCTTCTTCCGGAACCTCTTCATCTGTAGCTTCTTCTTGGGCTTCTTCCGGTTCAACAGTAATATTTTGATAATCTGAAGCTAAACTTATTGCAGAAGACAAATCAGCTAATCCTTTTTTCTTAAAATGCTGAATCTTTTTTTGACTTACAGATGGAACAAATGGTTGGTACCTATCTATCAAAGTTAAAACTGTTGTTAAATTTGATAATGTTCTTTTATTATTAACTGAATTCACTGTTGTTTTTGAATTCTTATTTGTTTGATTTTTATTATTATAATTATTATTTTTTAATTCCAAATTATTTTGTCTATATCTAGAGCTATTTGAATTACATTGAGCTATAGGATTATATAAGAAACAACAAAATATAATCAATATGTGAATAAATTTAATAATATTCATATCTTATCCCACAACTTCTTATTATTATCTTTGAAAAAAATTTATTTTTAGTTAAAAAATGAATATAAAATGAAATTATTAAAGATTATTCAATAAACGATTTGTGCTACTTAAATAACTTATACTAAACTAACTTATAGTCTCATTTGCTTCTTCATCAGATAACCAAACAGATCTATTTATAAGACTATCTATTTGAGTTTTCCCTAATTGTTCAGAAAAAGGTATATAAGATTTTATATATTGTGATTCTAAATATTGTATTCCTATATATTTTATACCTTCTCGTTTACAAAACGCTTCGACATCAACAAGATTTTTTAATGAATCATCAATAAAAACAATTTTTTCAGGTATCCAATGGATTTGTTTAAGAAATAACTCTAAACATTCACTCTTTGGAAATATATCACAACATAAAATACCATCTTTAAATGTAGGACAATATTTACAAAGAAAATCTTCTAATACAAAATAAGATACTGGCCATAATTTTTCAAATCTATACCCTAATTCATTTAACTGATTTATCCTCCATTGTATAGGATTTGGAAGATATGTTGTTGGTTTTACGGAATAAGCTGTAAGAACCAATTGTCTAACACTATGCTCAGTTAGTTGTTTAACTAAATCAATCATAAGAGGATTTACAACCACATTGTCTTCATGAGTTAGTACAATTCTTAATTTATCGTATAACTCACTTTTAGAAATTTTTTTATTGTTAACATAATGTTCTAATATTTCACGATTTTGTGGTTTAAACATTCCTACTTTAACTGTTGTAAGAACATCATCACAATCAAAAATAACTAAAGATGACTTATTAACATTTTTAAATTCTTCTTCAATAGGGGATATATTATTTGCCTGAATAATACTCATTTGTCTTCCTTTTGAATATCACAAATTTTAGCACTAATTGTCGAACGAAGAAAATCATCTATATCACCGTTAAGTACTGCATCAACATTACCTTTTTCATAACCTGTTCTTAAATCTTTTACAAGTTGATAAGGTTGCATAACATATGAACGTATTTGATATCCCCATCCTATTTCGTTTTTCGATATTTGAGGTTTATTTTCCTCTCTTTTTCTTAATTCAAGTTCATATAACCTAGATTTTAGCATATCATATGCCATCGTTTTATTTCTATGTTGGGATCTATCAGATTGGCATTGAACAACTATACCAGTAGGAATATGTGTAATACGTATAGCACTATCTGTTTTATTAACATGTTGTCCACCAGCACCGGATGCCCTATATGTATCTATTCTTAAATCTTTTTCATTTATTTCTATATGAATAGAATTATTAATTACAGGATAAACACTAATAGATGCAAAACTTGTATGTCTTCTTGAATTAGAATCAAAAGGAGATATACGTACTAATCTATGAATGCCTGATTCTCCTTTAAGCCAGCCATAAGCTTTAGATCCTATAATTTTTATAGTAGCTGATTTTATTCCAGCTTCTTCCCCTACTCCAACTTCAAGTGTTTCTATATCATATTTATGATTTTCTGCCCATCTAGAATACATACGTAAAAGCATTTGAGCCCAATCTTGAGCTTCTGTACCACCTGCTCCGGAATGAACCTCTAAATAACAACTATTGTTATCAGCTTCTCCAGAAAAAAAACATTCTAATTGATAAATTTTTATATCTTTTTCAAAATCTAAAAGAGACTGTTCCATTTCAGATATAGTACTTACATCGTTTTCCAATTCGCCCAATTCTAACATTGAACGGTAAGTAGAAAAATCACTTTCAGCCTTATTTAAACGAGATAATTCACTATCTATTTCCGATTTTTCTCGCATAATTTCTTTTGCTTTATTAGCATCAGACCAAAAATCATTTGATGCAATGAGTTTGTTGAGTCCTAAAAGCTTTTTTTTTAATGAATCAGGGTCAAAGAAACCTCCGTATTAAAATTAATGATGACTCAATAGATTCACATGTTTTTCGAATTTCTTCTTTCATACAGATAACGTTCTCATTCTTTTATTTGGCTTTTTTACAAACATCATACAAATTGCTGCGATAAAAGATATCGCAGAAATAACAATAAATGTCCATTCCGCCCCATAATGTTTCCAAAATTCCCCAGTAAGAATATTAGAAATTCCCATTCCTAAGCAACAAATAAGATTAAATATTCCTATAGATGTTCCTTTAATTTGCGGAGGAGAATAATCTGACACCATAGCATAAAATGTTCCTTGAGTTGCACCATAATGAATACCATAAACTGCTGCACCTACAATTACTAACCAAAAACTATGGGCTAATGCTAATATAATACAAGAAGCTAGCATCATACAGAATCCAAATGCTAAAAATAATTTACGATCATGTTTATCAGACCAATTACCAACAATTTTAGAAGTCGGCGAATTGAAAAGATACATTACTGCCAAAATTAATGGGGCATACTTTACATCTAACCCTAAACTTTGAGCTCTATAAACTAAAAACGATTCACTATATCGAGCACACATAAAAATAAAGCAAACAAACATATAGTACCAAAAATGTGTTCCTAATTGTTTCATATCAGCTATTTTTATAGGGAAGCCTTTTCTTTTATCTTTTAAACTAACTATATTCCTCGGTTCAGAAATTCCAAAATATATCAATAATACAGATATAAGAATAGGCACTGTAGCAAACAAATAAACCATTCTTAGGGTAGTAACAGACGTTCCAAAATACCATAAAGCAAAAAAAGCAATAATAGAACCTACCATAGAACCTAAAAAAGCACAACTCTGCCGAATTCCATAACTAGCTCCTTTTAACTCTTTTGGTGCACAATCAGCTATCAAAGCATCTCTAGGCGTGTCTCTTAATCCATTTGTAATTCTTTCTAAAATCTGAGCTGCAGTATAAAGCCCAAGGCCGTTACAAAATGCAAACATTGGTTTTGCAAAAGCTGCACATAAATAACCAAAAAGCATAAGTATTTTTCTTTTTCCTAGCCAATCACTTATTACTCCTGATGCCATTTTCATTAGATAAGATAAAGCTTCTGATAAACCTCTAATATATCCCATTGCCGCAGGTGTTCCACCTAAAATATTAATAATAAATTCAGGAGAAAAAGCTGTTATCACAACAGAAGCTGTATTTGAAAAAAAACTTACAATTCCAACTATCCAAATTGTTTTTGGTATTTTTGAAGTAGAAGAAGTATTGAGTTTATTTGATTTTTCAATTATGCTGGACATAAATATTCCATAATTTTATATCAATAGCTTTTTATCATAAAAAATATATTTTTGACAGATTTTTTTAATATTTTTTACTGTTTTTTTTACTTTTAATTTATTGTAAGTATCTGTTATATTAATAGATAGAGTATATGGACAAATAAGATTGTGAACCCGGTCAGGTTTGGAAGAAAGCAGCCGTAGCAAATACTGTTTGGGTCATATACTCTTTTAGTTAGGATTAATCTATGTATATTCCATTAGCAACAAAATATAGACCTCAAAAATTTTCAGATGTAGTCGGTCAAGATATAACTGTAAAGATTATCACCAAAGCTATTCTAAAAAATAGAGTTGGGCATTCGATTTTATTTTCTGGAACCAGAGGTGTAGGAAAAACAACTCTGGCTCGTATATTAGCTAAAGCGCTAAGATGTGAAAATAGACAAGATTCTGACTATGAACCATGTTGTAAATGTGAATCATGCTTATCTTTTTCAAAAGATAATCAAATTGATGTAATAGAAATAGATGCTGCAAGTAATACCGGTGTTGATGATATTAGAGAAATTATTGAATCATGCAAATATAGACCATCTATAGGTCGGTATAAAATATTTATAATTGATGAAGTTCATATGTTATCAAAAAGTGCATTTAATGCACTATTAAAAACTTTAGAAGAACCTCCATCTCATGTAAAATTTTTGTTAGCAACAACAGAAACTTATAAAATCCCAGAAACAATTTTATCTCGGGTTTTAAAATTAGATTTAAAAAATGTAGATAACGATACTATTGCACAATATTTATCTACAATTTGCAACCAAGAAAATATTTCTGCTAATGCTGATGTATTAAAAGCTATTGCAGTAGCTGCTAATGGTTCGATTAGAGACAGTTTATCAATATTAGACCAAGCAATTAATATAGCGGAAAACAATAAATTAACTATTGATGATATTACAGAACTATTAGGTATGGCTGATGATTATTCAATGCTCGAACTATTTAATCTTATTTTATCTGCAAATCTTAATAAAGCTATAGAAAAATATAGAGAAATTGTCCAACGAAAAACTTTCCCGAATATGATTATAACTAGGCTTATGGATTTCGTACATTTAGCATCTTGTATAAAATCTAATGTAAAATCTCCTTTGAGTATTCTCGATGATAATTTATATAATTCACTAAAAAAAATCATTGATAGGACTAATTTAGCAGTTCTTTCAAGAATATGGCAAATGCTGTTGAAGGGGATAGAAGAATTAAAATTTACAGATAGACCTGAATTAGTTTTAGAAATGTTAATTATAAGAATTAGTTATTCATCAGATTTTCCTGATTTACAAGACATTGTAAAAAAACTAGATTCAGAATGTTTTGAAAAAGATAATAATTATGATATAAGAAAAAATCGCGAAGGAAATACAGATTCTTTATTAGATAGTGCATTAAAAATGTTTCCTGATGCAAAAATTCAGTAATGGAGAATATAATGAATATTAATCAACTTATGAAACAAGCACAACAGATGCAAAAAAATTTGGCTGAAGCTCAAAATAAGTTAGCTGAAACAGAATTTTCAGGATCATCAGGGAATGGAATGGTTAAAATAACTATCAATGGAAAATATGATATAAAATCATTGAATATAGATTCAACATTAATGATTCCAGATGAAGCTGATATTGTTTCTGATTTAATAATTGCTGCTTACAATGATGCTAAGGCTAAATTAGAAGCCAAAACAGCAGAAAACATGGGAGGAATTTTACCTCCTGGTATGTCATTACCATTTTAAATTTATAAACAATTTTTCGAAAATAATATAGTTCTTATGAAAACAGATTTCTTAATTTTCTGATAACTAGAGGCTCTAAAACGTCACACAAGATATCTGATATTTATACCATCTCTAACGTCATTATGAGGATTTCTTTATTTTGTCATTGCGAGGAGCTTACGACGTGGCAATCTATAATATGATGTAAAAAGAAAAATACTGTTGAGAGTATATGGATTCTCACGCTCACTTCGTTCACTCAGAATGACACAGAGTGGAAAGTCCGACTTTTGCAAAAGGTTTAGTATATAACTCGGATTATTTTTTCAGAAATTCAGTAATTTGTTTATTTTTATCTTTAGTAGAAAATAAAGAACGGAATAAATGTCTTTCCATCTTTATTCCTTGTTCCAATCCAACATTTTGCGACAATTTAATAGATTCTTTAATAGCTTTAATACTTAAAAACGGTTTATCTATAATATCCTTGGCTAATTTAATTACTTCGTCTATTAATATATTTCTATCTACTATCTTATTTATTATTCCCATATTGTATGCTTCTCTAGCCGTGATAAATTTTCCAGTCATAATTAATTCACAAGCTTTTTTCATACCTATAGCTCTAGTTAGTAGTTGAGTTCCTCCTAAACCTGGCATTAATCCTAATTTAACTTCAGGAAATCCAAATATAGCTTTTTCAGTAGATATAACCATATCACTTGCTAAAACCATCTCGAATCCTCCTCCTAAAGCATATCCATCCACTCCAGAAATAACAGGTATTTTAGCATTTAAAATACATTCCCATTTTTGATTTATAAATTCATTATTATATGCACTTTCATAATCTAGTAAATTAATTTCATTAATATCCACACCTGCGGCAAATGATTTATCATTACCAAAAATAATTAATACCTTAGCTTTTTTTTCTAATTCATCTAAATAATCAGAAATTTCATTCATAATATGAGAATTTAAAACATTAAGCTTATTCCCGTTATTTATTGTAAGTATAGCTATATTATTTTTAATTTTGAAAGTAACAGACATTATTAATTCCTTTTGAATATATATTAGATCTAACAACTAAATAAAATACTAAATTATTTTATTAAAGTAGATTGAACAATTTCATCAGATAAATCGATTTTATTATCTTTGAGCATTAAAGCTACGAAGTTATATATATTTCTTGCAAATAATTGACTGGAGTCTTGAGCAACCCTTGAAGCAAAATCTGTATAACCAATAATAACCTTATCTTCATATATTATTTTTTCATCTTTTTGCGAAAGCTCACAATTTCCTCCTGTTTCTGTAGACATATCAACAATAACAGAACCATTTTGCATATTATCTACCATTTCTTTAGTAATTAAAACAGGAGCAGGTTTTCCTGGGATTTGAGCAGTAGTGATAACAATATCTGTTTTTTTTAGAACTTCATTTAATTTTTCAGCTTGTCTTTTCTTATAGCTTTCAGACATTTCCATTGCATAGCCACCTGTTGTTTCTCCATTTTCATTATTTTCAACTTCAATAAAAATAGCACCAAGACTTTCCACTTGTTCTTTAGCTGCTTTACGTACATCAAAAGCATATACAATAGCACCCATTCTTTTGGCTGTAGCAATAGCTTGTAAACCAGCTACACCAGCGCCAATAATTAAAACTTTTGCAGGACGAATTGTTCCCGCTGCTGTCATCATTAAAGGAATTACTCTGCCATATTCTGCTATAGCATCAATCATTGCCTTATATCCAGCAATATTAGCTTGAGATGATAAAATATCCATAGATTGTGCTCTTGTAATCCTAGGAATTTTCTCTAAAGCACATAAATTTATTCCTTTTAAAAATAATTTTTGCAATATTTTTTCATTTTGGAATGGGGATAACATAGCAATCAAATAACTTCCTTTTGTTAATCCTAATTCTAACAAATTGGAAGGTTTTACACACAAATATAAATTAACACCTTTAATTTCTGTATTAAAAATTTTTGCTCCTGCTTCTATATATAAATTATCAGAAAAACCTGCTGTTGTTCCTATGGATTCTGGTAAAAATACATCAAATCCTAATTTCACATACTTCGATGCTGTTTCAGGGGTAATTGCTACTCTTTTTTCAACTGAATCTATAATTGTACTAATTATCATCTAAGTAATTCCTTTCATTAACTCTTCAATCAAATAATGTCTTGATAATGGTAACTCTTTATTATCTTCAAAATACATTTTCAGAAAATACCCAAGCATATTTAAAGCAGAAAATATATCATTTAAAGATGGAATAACTTTTGAATTTTCCAACAAAAATTGTGGAAGTTTAAATAATCTGTTTTTATATTTTTCTCCAACTTCTTTTATTACCGCTTTTCCTGTACGTGGTGACACATATACCAAACCTTCTTTTTTACCTGTTACAGCACATTTAGATAAATCTAATCCAACCCCCATTTCTGCTAAAAAACTTTTTTCAAATAATACATAATCTGATAACCAGTTGTCTTGCGTTATCTTCAACAATAAAGAATGCAGAGAATCAAACAATTCTACATGAGGTGCTCTATCTGGTAATCCATTTATACATAAAGTACATGCGCTTTCTATAGCTAAAACTTCCATTGGATTATTAAATACAAAAGAAAATGGAGAAAATAAATTTTCTATCTTTAACACCCCTAATTGTTCTGAATTGCGACCTCTCCAACAGATTTCACATATATCTCCAGGTTGTATAGATAATTTTAATCCTTTTAACAATCCTCGTGTTTTTCCAATACTTCGATTAAATAAAGTAATAATACGAGAATTTTCGCCAAAACTCTTAATAGATAAAATAATAGCTTTCTCTTTCCAGTGCATCCATTACCTATTTCTTAAAATAACCTTTAATAATAAATTAACCTTCCTTTTTAATAGTTCGCTTAATTCCTTACGAGAAGCCTTCCCTATGGCCCGAATTTTTGTCCCCCTGTGTCCTAATAAAATAATTCGATGAGCATCATTATTTACATATATATTTTGTTTAATTATAACACTATTCTCTACTTCTTTATAGAATACTGTTTCAACACTACATTTATATGGAATTTCCTTATGGATACGGTAAAAAATATGCTCTCTAGTAATTTCAGAAGCAAATTTTTCAATATTCAAATCTGTAACTTTATTCTCAGAAAAAAACCAATCATTATTAGGCATAACTTTAGAAAGATAATCTTTAATTTGAAATGTACCGTCATCATTTAAAGCAGATATCATAAATATATTGTCAAACTTTCTAATATTACTTAATTTATTTGCAATTTCTAATAACTTTGGTTTGTATATTAAATCTATCTTATTAAGAACCAAAGATATTTTTTTATTTTTATGTATTTTCTCTAGTATTGCTTCACTTTTGGAAAAATCTTTTTTATTTACATCTATAACAAATAATACATGTTCTGAATCTCTAAAAGCGTCCCATATTATTCTTTCTAATGAACTCTCACTTTTTTTAGAAACAAATCCCGGAGTATCTATAAAAATAATCTGACTTTCATTATGGATAGTTATACCCAAAATCTTAATAATAGTAGTTTGAACTTTTCTGGAAACTATGGAAACTTTTTGTCCGACTAAACTATTAATCAATGTAGACTTCCCAGCATTGGTCTCACCTAATACAGACACAAACCCACATTTTTTCATTTTTGTAACTTTTCTATTAATTTGTCGGCTGCATTATGTTCAGCACTTTTTTTTGAGTTGCCAAAACCTGTTGCTATTAAATCATTTACCCTGACTTCTACTTCAAAAATCGGGTCATGAGCTTCTCCGCTCATTTTTACTAAACGATAATTAGGTAAATTATTAAATCTACTTTGAGCAAATTCCTGTAATCTAGTTTTAGAATCTTTTATTTTATAAATAACCTTTGTTAAATCTTTTCCCCATAAATGAATTATGACTTTACGAACTCTCTTGAAATCAGAATCTAAAAAAATAGAACCTATCACGGCTTCAACCATATCTGCAATGGAAGACGAAGTCTTATTTTTACTAACAAACATCCCTTTAGGAATAGAAAAACATGAAATCAGTCCTGTTCTTTTAGATAAATCAATTAAAAAATCAGTTCCAGCTAATATTGATATTCTAACGGCAAGCTCACCTTCGGAATCTGAAGGAAATTTTTCATAAATTAAACTAGCAAGAGCTAACCCTAGAACTCTATCTCCAAGAAATTCTAATCTTTCAAATTTTTTAGTAAATGAATGATTATACTTTCTGGAGCCCGGATGATTTAAAGCTACACTAATATTATCTAAATTTTTAAAATTATAACAAAGAATAGATTCTAAAGATTCAATAACTTCTGTTATTTTAGAGGTTTGCATATACGGTCATACCTTATATTCTGAAACCATCTCCAAAATTCCCATAATTTTACACCATTATCAATGGAATATACGGTAAATATTGCTTTTCCCATTAAATTCTCAGCAGGAATAAACCCTAATCCACATCTGGAATCCCTTGAACAATCTCTATTATCTCCCATAACAAAATAATGCCCTTCTGGGACAGTAACTTCTTTAAAATTATTGGCATCAGAAAATCTCATTTCATCTATATAACCAACCGTATGAATAGGAGCATCAGATAAAGGTAATTTTTCTTCATATCTATTTATTATATAAGTCTGTCCTGTAGGATAATCAAAATAATTAACCTCTTTTTTAAATTTTAACTGAGCATCAACTCCATTGACTCGTATAATACCATTATTTACGCTTACTTTATCCCCAGGTAATGCTATAACTCTTTTTATTAAATTTAAATCATTATACTCTGGATGTTCTTTACTATATGGATGCTTAAAAACTATAATATCTCCTCTTTTTACATTATTTTTGAAGAAATAGCGTCCTGAAAACAAATTAGGACTAAACCAAATATTATGTTTACTAAATCCATATGCAAATTTCTCAACAAAAGGCATATCTCCTACCAATAATGTTGGGACCATTGAACATGATGGGACAATATACCAATCATAAACAAAAAAACGAAAAATTAAAAATATAACTGTAAAATATGCACAAAATTTTAAATCTGAACGTAACTTCTGTTTCTTTTCCTCTGGAGAAAGTTCTTTCTCATTTCCCCACCCAAAAAAAAATTTACAAAACTTTTCTTTTAATTTTAATAAAATATCCTTCATTACTAATCTTTCTTCATTTTCTCTTCACGTTCATGACGTTCTTGAGCTTTAATACTTAAAGTAGCGACGGGTCTAGCTTCTAATCTTTTCAAATCTATAGGCTCCCCTGTCTCCTCACAAAAACCATAAGTTCCTTTTTCAATTTTTGACAATGCTACATCTATTTTTGCTATTAATTTAGTCGCTCTTTCTTTACTACGTATTTCATAATTTAAATCTGTTTCAGCGGATGCACAATCTGCAATGTCTGTAAGTGATGATTTATCTTCCTCTTGTATATATTTCATAGCAGCGCTATTACCACGTAAGAGTTCACTTTTCCATGCTTCAAGTTTGCGTCTAAAATATTCTCTTTGGAAATCATTCATAAACTCTTCATCTGTACTAGGAACATATCCTTCTGGCAACTCACAAATTTTTTCACTCATGCAATCCGCTCCACTAATCTTAAGCTAAAAATGATTTTACCTTTTTTACTATTTCAGCAAAAGCCGGCTTATTATTAATAGCCAATTCCGATAAAATTTTTCTATCCATAGATATATTGGCTTTTGATAAACCATAAATAAATTGAGAATATTTTAAATCATATTCTCTAACAGCAGCATTAATTCTAATAATCCAAAGTCTACGCAGATCTCTTTTTTTGGTACGTCTATCTCTATAAGCATACTGCATAGATTTTTCTAATCTTTCAATAGCTGAACGAAAACAATTCTTTGAACGACCAATAAAACCTTTTGATAGATTTATCACTTTTTTGTGACGAGCATGCGCTGTTACACCTCTTTTAACTCTTGACATATTCTATTCCTCTATTATTTATATGGCATATACTTGACAATATTTTTTGCATCACTAGAACACAAAACCATTGTTCCTCTAGTCTGTCTCTTCATTTTCTGAGAACGATTTTTCATAAGATGTCGTCTAAAAGCAGGCTGAACTATTACTTTACCACTAGCTGTAAAAGAAAAACGCTTCTTTGCAGCGCTTTTTGTTTTTAGTTTGGGCACTTTATCCTCCATTCATTTAAATAAACAAAATAGGTACACCCATTACACCTATTTTTGAAACAAAGACCATAAAAATCTTAGATTTATTCTAACAAATTATTTAAGATATGAAAATATATATTATAAAATTACTAATCATTATAAATTTGGATGTTCATAAATAAAGCCAATTCCATCCTTTAACTCTGATATTAATTTAAAATGGACATTTTCTAAAAATTTTAATAAACAATATCTTAAAATATTACGATGATTTAAGATTGCAGGTAAAGTAGCATCAAGACAAGAAATATCTTTTCCAGAATAATTAATTTTAATATTTAAATTATCATTAAGTTCAAAATTTGCTTTGCCACCAAAAGGCATAACTTCTTTTAGCATAATCGTATTATATAAAATAATACATCCTGATATATACGAAATATCTTTTATTGAGGTTTGAAATGATATATCTATATTATAAAGCTTAGAAAAATTAACAATCAAGTTACTCAATAAATCAAAAGAATAATAAAATTCATTATCTTTTAATGAATATAATTCTCTCATAAAACTTAAGATTAAATTAGCTTTTTCAACACTTTCTTTTATACAAGACAACAGTGAAACATCATTTGACATTTCATAAGCATCTAATCCTAAATTTATAGCATTTAAAGGGGTAATCAAATCGTGACAAATTCGTGCGACTAATGCATGTTCTGAATCTATAGCCATATTTTTTCTTTCCTTCACAAAGATGAATTTATAGAAAAAAATTAAGAAAATCAAATTAAAATTAATTATTTATTTACTTAATTTTTATATTATTACAAAAAGAGATAGGCAAAAGAAATGAAAAAATTTATATTAATACTTTGCATCCCATATTTTTTACATGCTCATGTTATAAATATTAACTTAAAAGCATATATTCCGCCTAGATTGGAATTAAAGAAATTCGAAATACTATCTTTTAATAGCATCTTACATAGTAAAATAAATAATAATTTTTTAGATGTCATAAAAAAAAATAATAAAGTAATTATCTCTTGTAGAATGTAATTTATTTCTTTTGATTAGTCTTCTCAGATAAACTTTGGAAAACAGCAGAAATAATCTCTCTTGCGCTCATTTTTGATATCATTTCTAATGACAATGGTCGATTATAACTGCCAACTGCTGAAGCTACAAATTTTGTGCGAAAAATATTTTGTATTGAGGTTTTTTCTAATGATTCAGAAATATTAGGGAAATTATCCAATTCCATTGCTTCATTATGATGTTCATATACTACAGGAACATCAATATCCTTTTTTAACCCAAAATCAGAACAAATATTTTTTATAAAATTATCAACATCTATTTCGTTGCTAGGAATTAAAGTTAAAACTTCCGCATTCTGATTAGATTTATAAGCAAATAAAACTGCTTTAATCAATAACGGTAGGATATCTTTTTCTAAAAATATCTTCTTTAATTCATTTTCTGCAGTATCTATATGTATATACCCATCAGAAAGTAAAGAATCTGTTATTTCTTCTTTTATACCAAAATCATCACAGATATTATTTGGAATTCTTATAATTTTAAATTTAGATAAATTCTTCCGACTATAAAAATCTGCATGCTGTAATGACAATTCACCCAATCTTTGTGTAGCACCAACCCAGTTACTTGCATTTATTGCTTTAGTATTTGAAAACACATAAACATTTGGAATTTTAAATTCGTAAGCAAGATTAATTAATTTCTCTGTATCTATTACATTTTTTACTAAAGACTCCTTCAGATGATCATCATTCACATACATAGACTTTATAGGCAAATTATAAAACAAATAATCTGGAGGAGTATTATTCTCTAACATAAAAAATAAATCAGCTATTTTAATATGATAATTACGATTAGATTTTTTTAACCTTCGCTGTATTTCTCCAACTAGAACTTCTGATTCACAAATTATCGTTAAATTTGCAATTGATATATTACTTAAAATTGTTATGAAATCTTTTACAGCAGTGCGACCGTCAAAGCAGACCCAAATATTTTTACCTTTAAACATTCCATTTAATCCACTCTTGTCTATACTAGGTAATAACTTGTATCGAAAACCTTGATAACACACTGGAGATAACTTGTATTCTTTACTATTATTTATAGGGAATGTAATTTTAAATATTCTCAAAGAATATGTTAAAGAAAGATCTATAAGTTTTTCTAAATTATCAGTAATGGGAGATTTAGAATAATATAAGATTTTTCTAGGGAAAGGGAAAAAAGACAAATAATTGATTTTATGTAAATGTTTCTCTATATCGGATATTGACGATAATTGGCTAAAACAAATATTTTTATAATTTTTTTCATTGGAAGACAGTAAAATACATTCTAACACCTTATATTTCTTGAAAATATCAGATATATTCTCTAAATCCTGAGCTGTTTCACAAACAACATACACTGGTATATTTCTTGAAAATAGTCTATTGCCTCTAAAATATGATATAATAATATATTCGATGAATATAACAAAAATAAGGGTAACAATAGCAACTCCAAAGGAATTTACAATAAAAACAATCGGAGCAAAACAAGCAGTAACTACTAAACATATTTTCAATAAATTGTTTTCAAGAATTTTATCTGTAAACCAACAAAACATTGCTCCATAAATACAAAGAAGTGAAAAAACTTCCTTAATAAAACCAAAAAAACTAAAATTAGGATAAATAAGACAAGAACAAATACAATATGAGCAAATTATTATTAGAAGATTTATTATATGATAACGATAATTATCCGGCATCCTTCGTAAAATTGAATTTTCACGAATTCGTTTATATAAACAAATTATCTTTTTTTGTATCCTCTCTTGTGAATAAATCTCTTTTAATTTATTCAAAATAATCTTTAACATTAATCCAATATTCCACAATTTTACTCGAATTATAAATTATAATTGTACAGCTAATTTATTTAATTTTATATCCTCTAATAAATTCTTCACCTGTCATTTTATTTCTACCTGCTGGTTGAACTTCTGTAAGTTCTAAAAATCCATCAGAACATTTCATTAAAAATTTATTTTTATCATTTTCAATATCATTTTTAGCAATTTTGGCATCAAAAATTTTAATACGAAAACCATTAATCTCCGTCCATGCTGCAGGTATAGGCGAAAAAGCCTTAATCTGCCTAACTGTATTAATACAAGACCTTTTCCAATCGACAAAACATGATTCTTTTGAAATTTTTTGAGCGTAACATTCTCCTATAATTGGTTGCTTCCATGCTTTTGATAATTCTGAAGGTAGATTTAACAATGTATATTCAATCATATCTGCTCCTAATCCCGCTAGTTTGGATGATACTTTACCAAATGTATCATCTTGGGAAATAGCAATACTTTTCATAGAAATAATATCACCTGTATCTAATCCATCATCCATTTTCATTATCGTAATACCTGTTTCAGAATCACCATTTAAAATAGCAGATTGTATAGGAGAAGCACCTCTCCACCTTGGTAATAATGAAGCATGTATATTAATAAATAGTGTTTCATCTAAAAAATTCTTAGGTATTATCAATCCATAAGAAGATACAACAACAACATCAGGTCTTAGTTTTTGAAAAGATGTAAACACATTTTCATTTTTTAATGTTTTTGGTGTAAAAACAGGAATATTCCTTTGTTCAGCATATTCATGAACAACGGTTTTTTGGATTTTATACCTTCTTCCTGTTGGCTTTGGTTCACGAGAATATACAGCAACGATATTAAATCCCGACTCATTTAGTCGTTTCAAAGAAACTAGGGAAAAATCAGAGCTTCCCATAAAAAGAATTCTATTAGGTCTCATCTTCATTTTCTTTTAAATTTGAATGTTGTAATTTCATGAATTTTTTTAAAGCTCTACTTCTTTTAAATTGACTTAAATGATCTATATATAACTTTCCTTCTAAATGGTCTAATTCATGCTGTAAACAAAAAGATAAAAATCCCTCTGCTTCTAATTCACTTTTTTTAAAATCCTCATTTAAATATTCTACTTTTACTTTCTGATAACGTAGAATTTTTTCTCTTAAAACCGGTAAAGATAAACACCCTTCCTCAGACTCAACTATCGAATCAGAGGAATACCATACAATTTTAGGATTTATCATTTTATAAAGAGTAGAAGGCTCATCCCTTATATCTATAACTACTATTTTTTTTAAAATGCCTACTTGAGGAGCTGCTAAACCCGCCCCATTCCATTCATATAATTTATCCGCCATTTCATTTAAAATTCCTTTTATTGAATGATCATCTATTTTAACATCCGAACATTTTTTTGATAAAATAGGATCTGGATAAATTCTTAATTCCATAAGTTTTACTCAAATTTTATTAATCACTTTAGCATTATAGTAGCTAAATCAAAATTATGCATCAGAAATTTTTATAGTTATCGTTCCTTTATAATTACCAGCAGTATATTTAGATTGACTATCTCCATCCTTCAAATGAGGGATTATTTGAAATGAATATTCACAATCTGAAAATTTATCATTTTCTACCGTTACAGTTTCATTATTTTTTAAATTAGTTACACTTAAATTCTTATCTCCTTTAAAATCTACCACATAAGATATATATTTATTTTCATTATCATGTTTTAAGCTCATATAACCATCCTGCTCGTAATTCGCTATAAATTTTACTACTACATTTGATTGCTTATTAGATAATATTTTAAATTCAGCGCTATCCCGGTTTAATATATTTAAAATGCCACTATTTGTTCTAATTAATTCTATTTCCGACTGTATTTGCGCCTCAAGCTCAACTGTAGCTTCTTTGTTTATAGTTGCACCGTATGTACTTACAACAAAATATAATAATAAAGTAGCCGATAATATACGCATCTTCACCTCCATTATATTATAATATGATATAGTATATTTCTTATTAGTTCACAAGTATGTTTTGTCGAATATACAAAAAATAATAAAAAATCATTGTAATACTATTAATTAAACCATATATTAATATAAAGTTAATAATTGAGGAAGATTAATATGAATAAAATTATAACTATATTATTGTTAGTTGAATTTTATTTTTCAAATACTTATTCACTAAGTATAATACCTATGAGTACAGCCATAGTACCTGGAGAAAAAAATTCATTTCAATACCGTATAGAAAATAAATCTGATGATCTTATGGCTTTTGAACTTTCTCTTTGGATAAGAGACCAAGATAAAAATGGTAATGATGTATTAATGAAAGTTAATAAACTTGCAAAAGATGAAAATCCTAAAGCTGAAGAAATGAAATTTAAAGCTTTAGCTAAAGATTTAAGTACAGGTTTAATTATTTATCCTCAACAAATAATAATTCCACCTCATACTCAACGCTCTGTTAAAGTACAATATCTAGGAAAAGTACCAGAAAAAGAAATAGCCTTGAGAGTACAAATGTCTCAATTTCCTATCAATTTAGCTAAAAAAGCTCCTAAAGATAACGCTCAAACAGCCACAATAAATATCCGTTATGAGATATGGGCATCTTTATATATTACTCCTAAAGGAACAAAACCTAATGTAAAATTGGAGTATTCCGCAAATGAGAATTACATTACGTTACATAATGAAGGTAATGCTCACGCAGAAATTTTTAACTTGGAACTTATGAATAATGGTACTTTGGTAAGAGATATGATTGATCCATCTGAAACTCAAACAGTTATTCTAGCTGGGAATACCCGAATATATCACAAGAAAAAGAATAAGTCTAAAATAGAAACAAAAGCTTCATTGTCTAAAAAGACTAACTAAGAAAGAGAAACCTAAATAAAGAGTAGGCTTTTTATGAAAAAATGGTTTATATATTTCTCTTATTTTTTATATTTTTCAGCATATTCTGAAACAGAACAGGTTTCTCATGAATCTGAAATTAATATAGACATTCCCGATGTAACATACGAAGATAATGAAGAGCTTTATAAACAAGTGTTTGGCACAGTAAAAACTCAAAAAAACATACTTATTGATTGTATAGTTTTAATAGATGGTGAAGAAGTTGGAGAAGTCCCTGTTTTAATAGGAGATGACAATAAAATTCAAGTTGCTCCTCTTAAAGAGCTTTTAGAAGACTTTCTTGAACAAAGAGATATTGCAATTTTAGATAAATTTAAAAATAAAGATGGATTTATAAGCTTTTCGGATTTAGATAAATTAACTTTAAAAGTAAAATTAAATAGATTAAATCTCAAAGTTGAATTTTCGCTTCCTATGGAAAAAAAGAAAACTCGCAGTTTGGATGGACGTAAAAAAATAAAAAGAAAAGCGACGTCTACACCGGCAAATATAAGCGCATACTTAAATATTAGAGCTGCTGAAACCTTTTATAAATACGAAAAAAATTATAATAAACAAAACTTATTACTAGCCCCAGTAATAAACTTATGGGGACTCTGTATAGAAGGTGAAACCTCATATGAACATTATTCTGACTCTGTAGAAAAAGGTAAATTCCATAGAGATTACACTACAATAGTCTATGACTGGGTTTCCCAAGATATTATGTTCAAATGTGGAGATATATATAGCCATTCTCTTAGTTATCAAAGTGCTCCACATGTCTGGGGAATTAATTTATACAAAGGTATTGAAAGAGAACGTATTGAAGGAATCAATAGCCCTATCCAAATTACATTACTTAGAACAAGTACCGTAGAGGTTTATTCAAATGGAAGTCTTATTCGTTCTAGAACGAATGTTGCTCCAGGTACATATACATTTGATGATCTTACATTTAATAATGGGGGTAACGACATTCGTATAAAGATTATAGATGATACTGGTCATGAACAATATATTGACGAAAGTTTTTTCTATGAAGGCAGTTTTGTTCCTAAGGGTAAATTTACCTTTGGTGGAACATATGGATATCCTGAAGCAAATGATAAAACTAATGGACGTTATGATAGAAAACATCCTATTACATCTTTAACATTTAAATATGGATTATTATCAGCTACAGAAATTAGCCTGGGAATGTTAAGAAATAACATAGGATGTACAAATTCTTATGGAATAAAAAATAAAAACATTCTTGGAAATTTTGATCTAAAATATGCCAACAGCAACTATAAAAATGAAAAAGAACAACGTTCAATTTCGGGAAAAGTACATTATATTCAATATACTACTCCATCTTTCAATATTTTTGACAAAACAAACTTTATGGCAGCTATTTCCATTGAAAAATCAGATAATTTTTTTAAACCATATGCTTCTCCCATCAATAGTAATTATTTAGATAATATTTTTAGAGAAGAAGAAAATTTTTATGGAAAAAATACTAATACTTCATTTAGTGCTTATATAAGCAACATCTTTAGTTGCAATGTACATACAACTTTCTCACAAAGAAAACTATATGATGGTAAAAAATCAAGGAATCAATCATTTTCAATATCGCGTAACTTTAACATTAATAATGATTGGTTTAGTAACACTAATGTTAGCTTAACTTTAGATAGAATAAAAGATTTAGATAATCGCAATCGAAAGGCCATAAGTCTTTATTGCTCTCTATCATTAAAAAATAATATTTCTATATCCGCAGGATTAGCTAAAACAGATGACGATAATTCAGCTTACATTTCCTTGTATCATAATCCAGAAAATACAAATTTTAATTATGAAATTTCCGCTAGAAAAAACAAAAACTATAATAATTTATCATTATATTCTCATTATTCTCATCATTTATTTTTAGGTAATCTCAATTATTCAAAAAATAGTTCAGGAGAAAGTACTGCAAATGTTGGTTTAGAAACAGGCTTATATTTTGCAGATGGACGTTATGCTGTCGCTCAACCTAATTACTCGGATGGAGGGTTTATAATTGTTACTCCACGCAAAGCATTAGCGAATCAATCATTGGGATTTGTTTATAGAAATACTAAATCAGGATTTTTAGGTGGAGGGGCTGTCATTCCAGCATCAAGAACGGATTTCACAACCGCTAAAGTCGATTTAGAATCCTTAACTGGGAATATTGATATTAAACAAGATACAGTTTCTGCTTATGGTCAATATAAAAGAGGATTCTTTCAGGATATTGAATCTGAAGGTATATTGACAGCTAAGGGGCAACTATTAAATGAACAGAATGAACCATATCAACAAATCACGGGATATGCTATTCATCAACAAGATCAAAATGCTAAACCAATTGCATTTTTCACAAATGAAGATGGGGAATTTTTGCTAACAGAACTTCAATCTGGCAAGTATAAACTTGTTATAAATGTTGAAGATGTAAAAGATATAATTATAGAGATAAAGGAGAAAAACAATGAAAATATTATCGATCTTGGAACAATTATTTGTAAAAATACTGATTAGTTTAATTCTTTATATTTGTACATATACAGCTATTACAATAGCTGAAGGAGATATTGTTGCTAAAGTTTATTCAATGCAAGATGACGAACACATATATTCGGTTATAGATAAACAAAACAATGAAACAATATTATATAAATTTAAAATAAAAGTAGATGAAAATGCAATACGGGGATATAAAAATTGGCAGTTTCAAGGAGACGCAATAACTATCCGTGTAACAGTTATACCGCAATCAGTAGTTTCAAATGGAATATACTTTCCTAATGAAGAAGAAACAGTAGAAATTCTTGTAAATATGCTAGATATGAATGGAGAATTCTTACCTAATTACCCATTCCAAATTAATATTAAAGAAAAATTAATTACAGCATTTTGTTGGATAAAATTAGGAACTATCATGGAAGATATTAATATAAAGATAGAGCCTATAGTTGAATTTAATGTAACGCCTAAAAAACTAAATTTAGGCACAATCCGATACAACGAAAAGTCACATCAGCTTGAATTTGAGAATTGCAGTTCTTTACATTTTCAATATCAAGTATTAACTGTAGAAAGAGCGTATATATTAATTAATTCAAAAAACAATTTTAATTTAAAAAATGAAAATGGTGATACTATCAAATATTTCGTGGGATGGCATGAACCTTATAAACAACAAAATCCAACTAAGTTTAATCTCCATAAAGACAACAAGCACAATATGTATCCTCCTATTAAACTAATAAGCCATCAAACAAGGAAACCTATAGGTATATATACTGATACTTTAACAATTCAATTGGTAGCAGAATAATAAAAATATGCAAATTACATCAATTATCATTATATTAATTTATAAATGCTATAGAAGAAATATTTAATATATTATAAAAATATCAACTATTATATGCATTATTATTAATCCTGTATTTTTTCTCATGCACTAAGAAAGGATTAACCAGTAGGTACAACATATAAAGATATTGTAAAGTTGATATTATATAATTAACTTTGGATGTGCCATTGCAATTTATAGCAATTACCAATATATTTATCATGATGCCCTTGTGGCGGAACTGGTAGACGCGACAGACTCAAAATCTGTTGTCCATTAGGATGTGCTGGTTCGATTCCGGCCAAGGGCACCATTTTGGAAGATTATAATGAATAAAAAAATAGCATTAACAGGTGACAGACCTACAGGATGTTTGCATTTAGGACATTATATCGGTTCTTTAAAAAATCGCGTACAATTACAGCATCAATATGAACAATATATAATGGTTGCGGATATACAGGCATTGACGGATTATTTTTCAAATCCATCTAAAATTTCAGATAGTTTATTCGAAGTAGTTGCTGATTATATTTCTGTTGGAATTGACCCAAATTTATCTACAATTTTTATTCAATCACAAATTACTGCATTACCTGAATTAGTTATGTATTATATGAATTTGGTATCAGTTTCTAGATTAGAGCGTAATCCAACAGTTAAAACAGAAATTCAGCAAAAGAACTTTGCTGATAGTATCCCTGCAGGTTTTTTGTGTTATCCAGTTAGTCAAGCAGCAGATATTACAGCTTTCAAAGCGGAAATTATTCCTGTCGGGGAAGATCAATTGCCTTTGATAGAACAATGTAATGAAATCGTCAGACGGTTTAACAGAATTTATAATACACAATGCTTAAAAGAAGCAAGAGCGGAACTAAGTACTACATCTAGATTAGTTGGTATAGACGGAAAAGCTAAAGCTAGTAAATCACTAAACAATGCTATATTTTTAAAAGATTCTCCTGAAATAATAAAAGAAAAAGTTTATTCTATGTTCACCGATCCAAATCATATAAAAATTTCTGATCCAGGTAAAGTTGAAGGCAATGTCGTTTTTACTTATTTAGATGCTTTCTATGATGATAAAGAAGAAATAGCTTCACTGAAAAAACAATATCAAAAAGGAGGATTAGGCGATACCTCTATTAAATCTTTACTTAATCAAACTTTGCAGAACCTACTTGCCCCAATTAGAGAACAACGCCTTTCACTAAAAAAAGATTATTTATATGATATTCTATACACTGGCACACAAAAAGCTAAAATCATAGCTGAACATACATTATATGAAGTCAAAGAGGCTATAGGTCTTAATTTCTTCTCCAATAATTGATTTAATCTTAATTAGTTAGAAGTTTTATGAATGATGTTACTGAAGATTATATATTAAATAAAGCAATAAGATTATGGCAACCAAAGCATGGATATCGAGTAGCAATAGACCCTATAATCTTAGCCCATGAAGTAAATATTATTCCTAAACAAAGAATATTAGATGTTGGAAGTGGAGTTGGAACAATTTCATTAATCTTAAAATATAAAGATCCTTCTCAAAATTTATTTGCTATAGATATTGATCCATTAATGTGTAAATTATGTGAAAAAAATGCTCAAGAAAATAATCTATTCATAAAAGTATATAATCAAAATGTAGAATTTATTGATATAAATGAACATAATTTCGACTGTATTGTTACAAATCCTCCATTTTATGATTATAAGAATTTCAGAATATCGAAAAACAAACAAATGGCAAATTTTGAAACTATATCTTTAAAAACTTGGATAGAAGTTTGTTTAAATTATTTATCAAATAACGGAAATTTTTATATAATTCACATATCTGAAAGACTAAATGAAATCCTGCATCATATAGAAGGGAAACTAGGACAAATAGAAATCCTTCCTATTTATTCATATAAAAATCAAGATGCTAAAAGAATAATTGTTAAAGGAAAAAAAGGTAGTAAACAGGCTACAAAAATCCTATCTCCTTTGATAATCCATAACGAAGATAAATCTTATACAGATAAAATTTCTAGAATGCTTAATGGAGACTTCTTATAACATCATTTTTTTATTTTTCCGCAACAATGTTTATATTTTTTCCCACTACCGCAAGGACATAGAGCGTTACGGGACACTTCAAAAGTATCTTCATTTAAATCCTTAAACTCTTCATCAGATGATATTAATTTTTCATTATTGTCAGATTGTTCAAAAGATAAATTATTTTGAGCTTCTTGTCTTGGGTCAGAAAGTTCAAACATTGATAGTATTCTTACCGTCTCCCTACGAATAGTTTTAGACATTCCTTCAAATAATGCAAAAGCTTCCTGTTTATATTCATTTAGAGGATCTCTTTGACCATATGCTCTTAAATTAATTCCTTGGCGAAGTCTATCAAGATTTAGCAAATGCTCTTTCCAATACTGATCTATCAACCTTAATAATACTGTACGTTCCATATAACGCATAATTTCTGAAGAATATTTCTTTTCTTTTTCCTTTGCGATTTCTTTTATTCTTTGAAATAATAAGTCAACAGCTTCATCTCTAGATAAATTATCTTGCTTATCTAAAAATAAAATAGATCCAAAAATAGCATTTAATCTATCGTTGATAACCTGATAATCCCAAAATTCAGAAGGAGTATTTTCAGGCACATTATCATATATAACATCTGTAATAGCTTCTTCTCTCATTTCATTGACATCTTCACTGAAATCTTTATGTTCATCCATCAAATCATAGCGTTGACTATAAATAACCTTTCTTTGATCATTCATTACATCATCAAACTTTAATAAATGCTTACGAATATCATAGTTTCTTGCTTCAACCCGCATCTGAGCTTTTTCTAATGCTTTATTAACCCAAGGATGAGTTATAGCCTCCCCTTCTTCGATCCCTAATTTTTGTAAGGTATTATTTAATTTCTCAGCACCAAAAATTCTCATTAAATCATCTTCTAAAGACAAGAAAAATTTTGATGCTCCAGGATCTCCCTGTCTCCCTGAACGACCTCTTAACTGATTATCTATACGACGACTTTCATGCCTTTCAGTTCCTATTACATACAATCCACCAGCTTCTTTTACAATCGCCTCATCAGTGGCGATTTCTTTTGTTATTCTTTCTTGAACCTCGTTTCTCTGATTTTCATCTTCTATATCTTGTAATTCTTTAGCTAATCTAGCTTCTAGATTTCCACCTAATTTTATATCGGTTCCTCGCCCTGCCATATTTGTTGCTATTGTTACAGCCCCTGGACGTCCAGCTTCTGCTATAATTTGCGCTTCTATATCATGATAACGAGCATTTAGCACATTGTGTTTTATTTTTGCTTTATTTAAAAGAGATGAAAGCAACTCAGATTTTTCTATACTAATAGTTCCTACTAATACTGGCTGATTTCTCGCATGACATTCTTTAATTAATTTTATAATTGCAGCATATTTTTCACGCGCAGTACGATAAACTTCATCATTATAATCTTTTCTTGCAACAGGTACATTTGTCGGAATAACTAAAGTTTCTACTTTATAAATTTCTGAAAGTTCTTGTGCTTCTGTTGCAGCAGTACCAGTCATGCCTGACAATTTCTTATACATACGGAAAAAATTCTGAAAAGTAATAGAAGCAAGCGTTTGATTTTCCATTTCAATTTTAACATGTTCTTTCGCTTCTAAAGCTTGATGTAAACCATCAGAATAACGACGACCTTCCATCATACGCCCAGTAAATTCATCGATAATTATTACTCTATTATCTTTAACTATATAATCTACATCTCTTTTAAATAAATAATGTGCTTTAATAGCATTATTTACATGATGAACTATTGCTATATTTTGCAAATCATATAGATTATTTCCACTTAACAGTCCAGCAGCGCTTAATAATTTTTCAATATGTTCATTTCCTGCCTCCGTAAGAGTCACATTCCGTTGTTTTTCATCAATTTCATAATCTTCTCGAATTAAACTAGGAATAATAGCATCAACCTTAGCATATAAATCCGCTGAATCTTCTGCAGGACCGGAAATAATTAACGGTGTACGAGCTTCATCTATCAAAATACTATCTACTTCATCGACAATAGCGTAATTAAATGGACGCATAACTAATTCAGAAGCATAAAACTTCATATTATCTCTAAGATAATCAAATCCTAGTTCATTATTTGTAGCATATGTAACATCGCAAGCATATTGTTCTTTTCTTTGAGCATCAGTTAAACCATGTACAATAATACCTACAGTAAGCCCTAAAAATTTATAAATTTTCCCCATCCATTCTGCATCACGACGAGCTAAATAATCGTTAACCGTTACAACATGTACTCCTTTACCTTCAAGAGCATTAAGATATACGGCAATAGCTGCAACAAGAGTTTTCCCTTCTCCTGTTTTCATTTCTGCAATCATTCCACGATGTAAAGCTAATGCTCCAACCAATTGAACATCAAAAGGTCTGAGCCCTAAAACCCTTTTAGATCCTTCCCTTACGACTGCAAATGCTTCTGGCAAAATATCATCTAAAGTTTCACCTTCTTTCAAGCGATTACGAAATTCAATAGTTTTATTTTTAAGTTCTTCATCGGATAATTTAATAATTGAGCTTTCAAGCTCATTTACTTGTTGAGCTACTCTGAAGCATCTTTTTACTTCTCTATCATTGTGTGAACCAAAAACCGATTTCAAAAACTCAGATAACATAACGCCTCACAAACCAACTTAAGCAATTTAGCATATAATTATAAAAAAAATGTAAAAAGAAAGCTATAAAAAAAATTAAGCTTGTAAAATTTAATATTAGGACTAATGCAAACAGATTTTTCTAGAAATAAATCTATAAATAGTTCTACATAAAATAAAAGATTATCTAATAATTATTCTATACATAAATAATTATAATTTGTTCTATTTAAATACAAATAAAACTAAATAGAAATATTTATATTTATTATGATATGATGATAATATATCCAAAAGAGTGATATAAAATTAAGGAACAGGGAGCATCAATATGGAAAAAAATTGGGATAAGGTTTTTATAAAAAATGACACAGTTGATGTGAGAAAAGTGTCATTTCGAAACAGATATGGAATTACATTAACAGGAGATCTGTATTCACCAAAAGATAAACTATCAGATAAATTAGCTGCAATTGCTGTTTGTGGACCATTTGGAGCAGTTAAAGAACAAGTTTCAGGTTTATATGCTCAAACTATGGCGGAAAAAGGCTTTATCACATTGGCATTTGATCCATCTTATACAGGTGAAAGTATGGGGGAGCCGCGTAATGTTGCCTCTCCTGATATCAATACGGAAGATTTTTGTGCTGCTATAGATTTTCTTAGTAATCAACCAAATATTTATTCTAACAGAATAGGTATTATTGGAATCTGTGGTTTTGGAGGCTTTGGTCTAAATGCTGCAGCAATAGATACAAGAATAAAAGCAACTGTTACAATTACTATGTATGATATGACGCGTGTTACAGCTAATGGATATTTCGATTCTTTAAATGAAGAGGATCGGAATAAACTCAGAGAAAACCTCAACAAACAAAGAACTGAGGATTTTAAAAATGGAACTTTTGCAAAAGCACCTGGTTTACCGGAAAAACTTACAGGGAAAGAACCACAATTTTTAAAAGATTATTATGATTATTACAAAACAAAAAGAGGATTTCATAAACGTTCAATTGCTTCTAATGGAAATTGGAATATGACTTCCTCTCTTTCATTATTAAACATGCCAATTTTAGCTTATATTAATGAAATTAGAAATGCTGTATTAATGATTCATGGAGAAAAAGCTCATAGCAGATACTTTAGCGAAGATACCTTTAAAAAACTTAAAGGTGATAACAAAAAGCTATTAATTATAAAAGATGCCAATCATGTGGATTTGTATGATAATTTCGAAAAAATTCCATTCGATAAAATTGCAGATTTTTTTAAAAATTATTTAAACTAGTTTTACAGTATTTTAATTTTTTTAATAATAGATTAAACCCATTTTCTGTTTTTGGAATATAAGTAAACACGTCTTCCACTTGAGTTTCAATAATAGGTAAAGCAGTTAAAAAATCGCTACATTGAGTCGCATTTAATTTTTCAATTCTTTGAAATAAACTAGAATATAAATAAAACAAATCTCCTGGATATGCTTACATCCAGAAGGTTTTATTAATAATAACAACATCCAACACTATATACACTGCATACTTAGATAAATTGTTGTAATTTTATTAACAAAAATGTACTTTTATCAGAAGCAAATACAAAACTTAAACGCAACTAATTATTATCCATTGTACGATAAAAAGGTTCTATTAAGAACCTTATATCTTCTATTATTGTAAATTTAATTTAATAAGAAATCTGCACTTTTCTTCAGTAATAAAATCATGTTGGACTATATTAACTCTTGGTATTTTTGAAATAATACTCGATAAACTATATTTATCACCATATTTCCCACCATTCAATTTTTCTGTAAAAGATCTAATACCTCCAGTTCCTAAATGACTCATAATATACTTTGCATCTGCAGTTAATGTCCAATGTAAAGCATAAAGTTTGTTTGTTGGTACTATTTTAGCTGTCTTTATAGTGTAATCATATAATTTAGGTACACTAAATGTATTACCCCATGGGGAATACAATACTTCCTCACCATCAAATAGCCAATCATTTTCTGATAATTCTGCTTTTATTAAATTATTTGTCTGTTTACCTTTTACACGTGTATCAAAAATTACTACAATATTACATCTTGTAGCCATTATTTCTTTTAATGGAGTTAAAGGTAAACTTTGTTTTAGATCTTTCCTAGATAGTAAATATGGTCTCAAATAGGAATTAAATTCTTTAGTTATGAGTTTATTTATATTAACTTTTTTACATTTTTCATCAGGAAAACCTTTTACTTTTACCATAATCAATTCTTTTGGATGAATCTTTGCAAATTTACTCATAGATGTAAGAACATCTGATAATTTTTCACCTCTTAATCCATGAGAAAGATATAAACCATCTTTTTCATTACTAACTCGAAAGTCAAAAAATCTAACACCTATCATTAATTGTTCAAAAACATTTAGATCTTGTGTTTTCGACCATGGGGCTATTTTTGAAGCTGCTATTTTTGCTATTCCTGGAACTCGACCATCGCTAGATATTATATTACTTACTGTTTTTGTTCCTGAATCATGTGTGCCTGCAAATATAATATCTTTTATTTTACAATTCCTGATATTTTTAGAATCTGAAGGATTTTTATTTTCAGATAAATCTGTCATCCAATATTCAGATCTAAAATTTTCATTACTTCTTGAATTATTGTTTTTACTCTCTAATTGTCTTCTTAATTGATTATTATTTGGATATATCGTTATTGGAACATCTGATTGATCTTCTGGATAATCTTGATCTAGTGTAGCATCTCTTTCATTTTTATTATTTCTATTATCTAATTCTTTTCCTAAAGAATCTTGATAAGAAAAAATCTGGATAAATATAAAAATAATCAATGTATAAAAATTCATATTAGTACTCCTTGTATATCTTTTAATAACTATACAATAAAAAATTTAACGAATAGTTAATATAAATCTTAAATCATTAATGTAAATGTAAATGCAAATTCAAATGCCCTACTGTATAGGACATTTTATTAATCTATATTTTTACAAAATAATTTCTTTAACCAAGCAGTAAATGTATGCCAACAATCTGTTAATTCAGATATAATATGTTGATCTTCATCTATTAAATGTTCAAAAACAACTTCTTTTTGTGAAATAAACGGAGACTCATACATAGGGGATTTTTCAGCTAATTTTTGTAATGATTTTTCTTCTAAACCATTTATTGATTCAGAAACATTAGTCTCTAGAATTGGATACGCTATAGAATCAATATTTTGACCTTGATAATGTATTTGATCTAGATTAAGTGCACCTAGTTTAATTAATAACCGCTTAGATTGAGAGAAAATATCCTCATTTTTAGCATTAACTAAAACATCTGATATATTAACTTCATTATTGCCATTTATAGAAAATTTCACCTTATTTAAATCTAATTTATTATATTCAAATTTAGCAATTTTATATAAACTTTTAATCATAAACTCATTAATTTTATTGTCCTTATATTCTTTACCCGTAAAATATTCAGCCATTGTATTTAAATAATAATCTGCTTTCAGTATCTTTTCTCCTTTTTCATTATTATTAGAATTGACTGATGATAAATGATGGTCATCTATTAATAAAGTAATGAAGAAATCATTTTGCATACACAAACAATCATTAAACTCTACTTCGAGTAAAAATAGAACATAATAATATTTTTTTATTGTAAAATCATTTTATTATATATTATATAAATAATATATTTATTGTCTATTTCAATAAAATAATTGATATTTTTACAAAAAATATCAGTAATATCAATTATAACAAAAATCAGTCAAAACAAATTATGGAAATAATAATACACAAATAAAAAATAAATAGGAAATGATTACAAAAGATAAAGGAAAAGATTAAATACAAAAGGAAGCAAGAGAAATAAATTAACAATTAAGCAAAAAGAGAAAAAGTGAAGGGGGAGGGGATAGGATTTATTAAGCCAGGCGGCGAGCTA
>CAZHJM010000005.1:68416-77963 GCA_964532905.1 uncultured Holosporaceae bacterium | reverse complement strand
AAATATTGAAAGAAAAATTGAAAAATTAAAAAGAGCCCTTGGCGGTGTAAGAAATATGGGAGGGCTTCCTTCCTTGTTATTTGTGTTAGACGTTATTGTAGATAAAACAGCTGTAGAAGAAGCCAGAGTATTGGGAATTCCTGTTATTGGAATTTGTGATACTAATGCAGATCCATCTAATATAGATTTTCCAATTCCTGGTAATGATGATTCTGTAAAAGCAATAGATTTATATTGTTCAGCTATGGAAAATGCTATTATTGAAGGTATTCAAAGAGGTTTAGCCTCTGCTGGTGTCGATGTTGGTGCATTAGAAAATCCAGTAATAGAAAATGAAGAAGTTCATACATCTAATGCGTCTGAAACAAAAGCCGAATAAACAAGGAGAAAAATTGTGGTTGATATTAAAGCTAGTGAAGTAAAGGCACTTAGAGATCGTACCGGAGCGGGTATGATGGACTGTAAGAAAGCATTGGTCGCTTGTGAAGGAAATATTGAAAAAGCGATTGATTGGTTACGTAAAAAAGGGTTATCTGTAGCCGCAAAAAAATCAGGACGTGTAGCTGCTGAAGGATTGATAGGTGTTTACGTAGATGGATTAAAAGGTACTATATTGGAGGTAAATGCTGAAACTGATTTTGTTGCTAGAAATGATTTATTTCAGAAATATGTAAATACAACAGTAAAATTAGCCTGTGAAAAAGGTTTGAATTTAGAAGAGCTGAAGTTAAAGAAATATCCAGAATCAGATCGTAGTGTTGCTGATGAATTAACTAATCTTATTGCTATTATTGGCGAAAATATGAGTTTACGCCGTATTGCACATCTCTCTGTTAAAGAAGGAGTTATAGCATCATATGTTCACAATAAAATTTCTGATGGATTAGGGAAAATAGGCATTTTAGTCGGTTTGGAATCAGCGGCAGATAAGGTAAAATTAGCTGAACTAGGGAAAAAAATAGCAATGCATATTGCTGCGACGAGTCCGAAATCTGTTAATATAGATGATTTAGATAAAACTTTAGTTGAAAGAGAGAGAGAAATTGTAACAGAACAAGCCCGAAATCTTGGTAAAAAAGAGGAATTTATTCCTAAAATTGTGGATGGACGTTTACACAAATTTTATGGCGAAGTTGTATTAATGGAACAGATTTTTGTTATGGATGGTGAAACAAAAATTAAAGATATTATATCTTCCGCTGAAAAAGATTTAGGGGCACAAATTAAAATTATTGGGTTTGAAAAGTTCCTTTTAGGAGAGGGGATTGAAAAACAAACTGTTGATTTTGCCACTGAGGTTGCTTCACAACTAAATTGATAGGGAATTTTATGTTTAAAAAGTTTCATAGAATTTTATTAAAGATTTCAGGTGAATTCCTAATGGGTGATTTAGACTACGGTTTAGATATTCATACCGTAGATAGAATTGCCGAAGAGGTAAAAAATATTTATAAATCTGGCATGGAAATATGTATAGTAATTGGCGGTGGAAACATATTTAGAGGTATGTCTGCCGCCTCCTATGG
Organism: uncultured Holosporaceae bacterium; assembly: GCA_964532905.1. Classification (GTDB taxonomy): domain Bacteria; phylum Pseudomonadota; class Alphaproteobacteria; order UBA3830; family UBA3830; genus UBA3830. The sequence continues at coordinate 76,437 of CAZHJM010000005.1, read as the reverse complement.
AATGCATCGTACAGCCGCTGATAATATAGGTATGCTGGCTACTGTAATGAATTCTATAGCATTTCAAAATTCTTTGGAACGCATTGGAGTAGAGACTAGAGTTATGTCTGCTATTGCTATGCCAAGTATTTGTGAACCATATTTGCAAAGACGAGCAATGAGACATTTATCTAAAGGTCGTGTAGTAATTTGTGCTACGGGTTCAGGTAATCCATATTTTACAACGGATACCGCAGCTACTTTAAGAGCTTTAGAAACTGGTTGTGATGTATTATTAAAGGCGACTAAAGTAGATGGAGTATTTGATTCTGATCCTTTAAAAAATTCTAATGCTCAGTTTTTTAAAGAACTATCTTATACTGAAGCTATAAGTCGAAATATTAAAGTTATGGATCAGACAGCCATCACCTTAGCAAAAGAAAATAATATTCCTGTAATTGTTTTTTCTATAAAAGAAAAAGGAAATTTAGAATTAGTCGTAAATGGAGCGGGGAAATATTCTTTAATTTCTTAAAAGGAGAAGATTTATGTTAGAAAAATTGAGAAAAAAGATGATTGCAAGTTTTGAAAATTTACTAAAAGATTTCAGCGGATTAAGGACAGGACGTGCATCTGCTTCTATTTTAGATAATATAATGGTAGAAACTTATGGCAATATGGTTCCTGTACAGCAGGTCGGTACTGTTAATGTTCCTGAAGCTAGATTATTAACAATTCAAGTATGGGATACTTCATTGATAAAACCTATTGAAGTTGCTATTAGAAAATCACCTTCTGGTTTAAGTCCTATAGTAGATGGTCAACTTATAAGGATAATTATACCTGAGCTTAGTGAAGAAAGAAGAAAAGAAATTTGTAAATTAGCGGGAAAATATGCCGAACAGTGTAAAATAGCTATAAGGAATATTCGCCGTGAAGGTATGGATGATGCTAAAAAGCAAGAAAAAAATAAAGAAATTACAGAGGATCAATTAAAAAAAATATCAGACGATATTCAAAAAATGACGGATGAATTTGTAAAGAAAATAGATGATTCTCTTGAATTAAAAGAAAAGGAAATAATGAAGGTTTAGCTCTATGAGCTGTATTAATACTTCAGATAGTTTAACTCATATAGCATTTATACCAGATGGTAATCGTCGTTGGGCGAAGGAGAAAGGGTTATCATCTTTGTTTGGTCACAAATATGGATATGATGTTATAAAGAAGTTAGCAGTCTGTCTTCCGAAATATCAAATTAAGTATGCCTCTTTTTTCTGTTTTTCTGTAGAAAATTGGCAACGTTCTGGTGAAGAAATCAATTATTTAATGGATTTATTTTGTAATTTTTTTTCTGATTCTGATAATTTTTTAGATAAACATGGAATAAATATTAGGGTTATTGGCGACCTAAGTAAAATTTCATCAGAATTAAGAGATAATATTCATATTCTTGAAGAAAAAACAAAGAATAATAATGTTATTACAATGATTGGTGCAGTAAGTTATTCTGGAAGAGATGAAATAGTGCGCGCAACAAAAAAAATAGCTCATGATATTTTGGATAATAAAGTTAATATAGGTGATATTAATGAATCTATATTCTCAAAATATTTTGATTGTCCAGATATTCCATATCCTGACTTGTTAGTTAGAACAAGTGAACAAAGGATTAGTAATTTTTTGTTATGGCAGTTAGCATATTCTGAAATTATGTTTATCGATAAGTTTTGGCCAGATTTCTCTGAAAATGATATAAAGGATATAATAAAAAACTTTTACGCAAGAAAGAGACGATATGGTAAATGACTTTATTAATAATCTTGCTAATCATGAATGCTTAAGAAAATTGGCAATTTCTAAAGAATTATTGAAACGTTTTCTTTCTTCTTTCTTATTTATTCCTCTAATTGCTTTAGTGTTTTTTCTCAATAAAATAGGATTTTATATTTTATGCGGAATGATTTATTTATTTATTAGTTTTGAACTATTTTCTTCTAAAATTCCAGGGCATTTTTTTATTAGAATAGTAGCATCGTTTTTCTGTTTTATAGGAATATTTTCATTTGCTTATGTTCATAATATTTATGGAAAAATTGGATGTATAATTTTGATATGTATTGCGAGTTTTACTGATATGGGTTCTTATTTTTTCGGTAAATGGTTAAGAGGTCCCAAATTGTGTCCTAAAATTAGTCCAAATAAAACATGGGCTGGATTTTTTGGAGGTTTTATTTTCTGTAATGCATGTTTTTTTATTTATAAATGTTTCTGGTCTATAATATCCCCTTTTGATAATTTATTATTTTTACAATTATTAATTCTGTCTTCTATTGGGGGGGATTTGTTGGAATCTTCTTTAAAAAGACATCTTGGGATTAAAGATTTAGGCAAAATGTTTCCAGGACACGGTGGCATTTCTGATCGTTTAGATAGTTTAATTCTTGTTTCAATAATTTTTTCTATTTATTTATATACTGGTAGGGCATAATGGCTTTTATTTATTACATTTTATCATTTTTTATAATTATTAATATTATTGTTTTTGTTCATGAGTATGGGCATTTTCAGGCTGCACGTAAAATGGGGGTAAAAGTTTCAACTTTTTCCATAGGAATGGGACCTGAAATTTTTGGTTGGACAGATAAATTAGGAACAAGATGGTGCTTTTCCGCTTTTCCTATTGGCGGATATGTTATGATGTTGGGTGATGGTGACATTTCATCGACCACAGAAGATAAAAAATCTCTTGAAGGGTTAACAGAAGAAGAAAAGAAGCATTCATTTTATGCAAAAAGCAATTGGGCTAAAATGTGGATAGCTTTTTGCGGTCCTCTTTTTAATTATATTTATGCTTTTGTTGTTATTTTTGTAATGAGTGTATTTTACGGACTACCTACTTATCCTCCTGTAATTCACGACATTAAAGATGGTAGTCCTGCAGCAGAAGTAGGGTTAAAACCGGGAGATAAAGTTTTATTTGTTGATGGAAAAAAAGTAAATCAATTTAGAGATATTAACTTAGGTATTGTATTTTCTGAAAACAAAACTATTAATTTTACTATTGAACGTAATGGAGAATTGAAAGAATTTGCTATAAAACCAGATATTCAAGAAACTAAAAAACCTTTTGGTGGATATAAAAAGAAGAAAGTCGTTGGTATTGCTAGTGGAGGACCAGAGCTAGTAAAAAAAGGTTTTTTTGAATCCTTTCTTGTAGCTATAGATAAATGTTGGGATGCTACAGTCGAAATGTTTAGCGTATTTGGAAGATTATTTTCAGGAAAAGCCTCTATTGATAATTTTGGAGGTATTGTTCAAATGAGTAAAGCTGCAGGAGATCTATCTCAATCAGGAAATTTTGCCCTATTGATTATGTTTACAGTAATGTTATCATTAAATCTTGGTTTTATTAACTTATTTCCATTACCTGTATTAGATGGAGGAAGAATTTTTATATGCTTTATAGAACAGTTATTAGGTAAAAAACTTAATGAAAAATTTCAAGAGTATATAATGGTAGTATGTATGATTTTTTTGATATTTTTGATGTTAGTTACTACTGTTAACGATATTTTAAATATAAAATCAATAGGTAAATTTATTTCAGATTTTATGAGGTAATTGAATGAAAACTTTTATAACAATTACATTGCTTATGTGTACAACAACATTATATGCTGATGTAATAAGTGATATTGAATATGAAGGATTGGATAGAGTAGAACAGGCTGCTATTCAGGATAGTATTACAATAAAACCTGGTAAAGAATACAATCAAGATGATATATATGAGTCTATCAAAAAATTATATGAAAAAGATTTTTTTTCAAATATTAAGATACTGCGTCGAGGAAATACTTTAGTTATAAAAGTTACAGAAAAACCTATGGTCGATAAAATTGCTTTTGAAGGTAATGAGGCAGCCTCAGATGAAATGTTAAAAAATGTAATTAATAATCGCTTAGGAGAGGGAAAGTTATATAGTTTACATATTATCAAAGATGTATTATCTGATTTGCAATTAATGTATAAAGCTTTAGGGTTTTATTCTCCTATTATAAAGCCACAAATGATTAATCATCCTGGTAATAAAATTGATATTGTTTTTAACATTAAAGAGGGAGAAAAAACTGTAATTCAAAAAATTATTTTTATAGGAAACAAAGCTTTTTCCGATGATGAGTTAAAAGACATTATTTCCATGAAAGAAGCTAAAGTTTGGAGATTTTGGGATTATGACAGTCATGTATTCAGAGAAGATAAAGTAGATGTTGATATTGATGCGATTACTAAATTTTATAAAAGTAAAGGTTTCCCATTTTTTATGGTTACTAATACTCATACTGAAATGAGTAGTGATCGTAAATCTCATTATTGTACTTTTATGATGGAAGAAGGTGATAAGTACAATATAGGGAAAGTTTCATTAAATTCTTATGTAAAAAAAGTAAAAGCAAAAGATTTTATGGATGTAGTAAAAATAAAGTCAGGAGATTTATATAATGAAACTAAAATTTTTGAAATTAGAGATAAATTACGTAAAGAAGTATCTTTAAAAGAATATCCATTTATCGATGTCATTGTAGATATAAATTATAATAAAGAACAAAAGACCGCTAATATTCTTTATAAAATTGAAGAGCGGCAAAAACTATTTGTAGAACGTATAGATATTGTTGGTAATGTCCGCACTTTAGATAGAGTCATTCGTCGTGAATTGTCTGTACATGAAGGTGATGCACTGAATGTTTATAAAATTCAAAAAAGTGTAGATAGATTAAAAGGTATGGAATACTTTGATGATGTACAAATAGATCAAGAAGATGGCTCTGTTCCTGATAAAAAGGTTATTATTGTTAGGGTAAAAGAAAAGGAATCAACAGCTCAATTGCGATTTGGTTTAAATATGACTGATTCTGATGGTATTGGTGGATTTATAGGAATTGTTGAAAATAATCTTATGGGAACAGGCAAAATGATTTCCGCTGATGTTATGTGGATGCAAAGGTATTATGGGTTAAAAATTGATTTATTTGATCCTAGATTTTTTGAAGGAAATGTTGGTGCTGGTATAAAAATTGGTGGTTCTCGTACGGAAAGAAAAAAATTTGAAAGCTCTGCAGTAAGCTCGCTTTTTATTTCACCTTATATTCGATATGCCATTAACGAAAACTTGATCCATAGAGTAGGATTTACTGTTTCTTCGAATAAAAAAATGTGGTGGAATCATAATGAAAAAAAATGGATGGATCATATGCCAGAGTTTTATCAAATTGGAGATAAAATATTTAGACCATTAAATAAAGATATAGCAGACGATGAATATGGTAAATACACCACATGTGAGCTACATTCTACGCTAACATATTTTGATGTAGACAATCAATATGAACCTAGAGATGGATATGATATATCGATGACAAATTCCTATGCGGGAATTATAGGTAACGTAAAATATTTTAAAAATGTTTTTGAAGGTAATATTTATAGACCGATAAATGAGAAAGTTACTTTTGTTATAAATGGACAATTAGGTCATATAAAAGAAATTTCCAATACACATAGTGGAGACAGATTTACCCTCGGTGGTGGTTACTCTATGCGCGGATTTGATTCATATGGGATTGGTACAAACTGTATGACTGACGAAATTGCATATGATTCGGCAGGTCAGATTAAACAACTAACTCCAAGCAATACAAGTATTGGAAGTACAAAATATTGGACTCTTAGCTTTATGTTGAAATCTCCTTTATCTACAAAAGAGATGGGCATTAATGGTGTTGTATTTTTAGATTTTGGTAGTGCTTGGGGAACAAAATACGATAAGCGTAGAGTTAATGACTCTAGTTCAATCAGAGCTTCTACAGGTGTAGCTATTGAATGGGCGAAATGTCCTCTAGGCATGCCAATGGCATTTATTTTTGGATTTGCTTTAAAGAAGAAATCATTTGATGAAAAACAAACGTTTACATTAAGTGGAATGATGTAATGTTAAAATATTTATTGTTATTTTTCTTTGTATTTGAATATGCATTTTCTGAAGTTTCATACCAATTTATCGTTGCTACCGTAAGTATGGAGAAACTTTTAAATAATTCTTTAGCAGGAAAATCTATTAGGGAACAACTAGAGGATATAAATAATAAAGAAAAAACTGATCTTATTGATTTAGAATCGAAAATTAAGGAAATGGATTCTAAAAAAAATGATGATGAGGATATTAGAAAAATAGAAAACTTACAAGTTATTTTATATGATATGACTAGAAAAAAACGGTATCAAATACAAGAAGCATATCAAATCGCATTAAAAAAATTCGAACAAAAAGTTCAAGAAATTATTAAAGAAATTGCAGTCGAAAAAAATATTTCCATTGTTTTACCTGATGATATAGCTATCTATCGTTCGGATAATTGCAAAGATATAACTAATGATGTTCTTTTAAGATTGGATAGCTCTATACAGGAGGTTAAAGTAGTATTAGAGAAATCTAAGGAGTAATTAATATGTCTAAAGATTCTTTGTATGAACAAAAAAAGAAAAATTATAGTTTTTTTAACATAAAAAAAGGTATTAAAGTCTCGGGTTTAGCTACTTATTGTGGATTTCGAATTTTAGGTAATATTTCTGATTTTGAAATTGAAAATGTTGAAACTTTAGAATACGCAACAGATAAAGACTTATCTTTTTTTGGAAATAGGAAATATAAAACTGCTTGTGAACATACAAAAGCTGGGGCAGTTATTGTTACAGAACAAGATGTATCTATTTTACCTGAAAAAACAATCGCTTTAGTAACATCAAATGTTATGATTGGTTATGGTAAAGCATTGAGTATATTATATCCAAGTGAAAGCTTATCTTCGTATATATCTTCAACAGCTTTAATTAGTAAATCAGCTAAAATTGGTTCAAATTGTCGCATAAATAATAATGTTATAATAGATGATGATGTTGTAATAGGAGATAACGTATTTATAGGCGATAATACAGTTATAGAGAAAGGTTGTTATATTGGTCATAACGGTTTGATAAGAAATAATGTTACTATTTCTAATAGTATTATAGGTAATAATGTAATTATTAATTCCGGAGCTAGAATTGGAGAATCTGGATTTGGAATTATTCCTACAGGCAAAGAAATGGTTTATATAAAACAAATAGGTCGTGTCATTATTGGAGATAGAGTACGTATAGGTGCTAATACAACTATTGATAGAGGTAGTGTTGATGATACAGAAATAGGAGATGATACTATCATTGATAATCTTGTTCAAATCGCTCATAACGTTAAAGTAGGGAAAGGAGCAATTTTAGTATCACAAGTTGGTATCGCTGGCAGTTCAACTATTGGCAATGGAGTAGTTTTGGCTGGACAAGTCGGTGTGGCTGGACATATCGATATTGGAGATGGCGTAATGGTTGCTGCAAAAAGTGGTATTGCATCCAGTATAAAATCTGGGAAAGTAGTAGGAGGTATACCTGCAGTCGATATTGGGATTTGGAAAAGGCAAGCTGCATTTTTAAAAATGTCAGTGACTAAAAATAGAAAAATCGAGGAATAGTTTATGTCAGAAGAATTCTTAAATTTAAATATTAATGAAATCAAAGAATGCTTACCACATCGTTATCCTATGTTATTAATTGATAAAGTAAAAGATTTGAAATTAGGAGAAAGCGCTGTAGGTATAAAAAACGTAACATTTAATGAGCCTTTTTTCCAAGGGCATTTCCCATCTAGACCTATTATGCCAGGAGTTTTGATCGTTGAAGCGATGGGACAAACGGCGGGTGTTATTGTTGCTAAAACAATGCAATTAGAAAATAGCGGGGGACTTGTATATTTCATGTCAATGGATGCTATTAAATTTCGTAAATTAGTAGAACCTGGAGATGTTCTTAATTTACATGTATTAAAAGAGAAAAGCCGAGGTAATGTATGGCGTTTCAAAGGGAAAGCATATGTAAATGAAAATTTAGTAGCTGAAGCAATTTTTACAGCAATGATAGTATTAGAGGATAAAGATAAAGATAAA
>CAZHJM010000005.1:0-68316 GCA_964532905.1 uncultured Holosporaceae bacterium | reverse complement strand
GATAAAGATAAAGATAAATAATGATACATCAAACTGCTATTATATCTTCTTCTGCTAAATTAGGGAAAAATGTAAAAATTGGGGCTTATTCTATTATAGGTGATGATGTTGTTCTAGATGATAATGTAGAAGTTATGTCACATACATGCGTTGATGGTCGTACTTTTATAGGTAAAGGAACAAAAATTTTCCCATTTGCTGCAATAGGTTTTTGCCCTCAAGATTTAAAGTATCATGGAGAAAACTCTAGACTTGTTATCGGAGAAAATAATTCTATACGAGAATATGTAACCATCCATCCAGGAACAGAAAATGACAGTATGAAGACTATCATCGGAAATAATAACTTGTTCATGATAGGGGTTCATGTTGCTCATGATTGTGTTATAGGTAATAATGTTGTTCTTGCTAATAACGTAACATTAGCGGGTCATGTTAAAATCGGTGATTCTGTAATTATTGGTGGATTATCAGCTGTTCATCAATTTGTTAGAATAGGTCATAATGCAATTATAGGAGGAATGGCAGGAGTTGAAAGAGATGTTATTCCGTATGGCGCAGTAAAAGGCGAAAGAGGGCATTTATATGATATTAATATTATAGGGCTTAAACGTAATAGAGTAGATAATAAGGAGATAAAAGCACTTCAAGATGCTTATAAAATAATTTTTCATGGATCTGCCACTATTTTAGAAAATTTAAAAAAAGCAGAAGATTTGTTGAAAGATTCTTCATATGCTCGAGAAATTTTTAATTTTATGAGAGAGAAAAGTATTAGATCATTTTGTTTAGCAAAGAAATAGCCAATGATAGGAATAATTTGTGGAGAAGGAGCTTATCCTGAATTAGTAATTAAAGAATGTCAAAAAAAAGGCATACCTTTTTGTATTATACTGGTAGATGGATATAAATATCCTAAGAATTATTCTGCTGTTTCGAAATTAACTATAAGTCTAGGGCAAATAGGAAAGGCTATTTCTTTTTTAAAATTAAACAATGTTGATAAATTGATATTTGCTGGACATATTCGTCGTCCTACACTAACGGAATTATCATTTGATATTAAAGGAATTATTTGGATATTAAAATTATGGAAACAGTTTTTATATAAAGGAGATAATTCTCTTTTAACAACTATTTCGTTATTATTATCTAAAGAAAACATTACTCTAGTATCTGGTACGGATTTTTTAGATGACGTTTTTTTAGAAGAAGGTATCTTCTCGGATATTATACCGACAAAAAAAGAACAAAAAGATATTGAATTAGGAATTCTTGAAGCAAGAAGTTTAGGTTTAAATGATTTAGGACAAAGTATAGTTGTTTCTAATGGAAAAGTAATAGCTAAAGAAGATAAAACAGGAACTGATTCATTAATAGAACGGTGTTATGAAGGTATTTTAGTAAAAGTTTCTAAACCTCAACAAGATGAGCGTTTAGATTTGCCGGCCATAGGACCACAAACTATTGAAAATTTACATAGACATGGATTTAAAGGATTAGTCGTTGAATCAGGTAAAACTATAATTATAGATAAACAAACTGTTATTAAAAAAGTTAATGAATATGGTTTATTCTTTCAAGCTGTAAAATTAAAAAAAGATATTAAAATTTTTATGATGGCAGGAGAAGCTTCTGGAGATTATCTTGGAAGTAAGTTAATAAAAAGTCTTAATAAATTAAACAATAATATTGAATTTATGGGCATTGGTGGTCATTGTATGGAGGAATGTAAGTTAGTACCTCTTTTCCATATTTCAGAATTATCAGTTATGGGAATATTAGAAGTTTTTGGGAAAATTTTTCATATAAAAAAATTAATTAATAAAACAGCCGATACAATTTTAAATTATAGACCAGATGTAGTTGTTGGCATAGATTCTTCTGGTTTTATGTATAGGGTATATAAGCTAATAAAAAAGAAAGGCTATACTGGTAATATTATTCATTATGTAGCTCCACCTGTTTGGGCATGGAGATCTTGGAGAGCAAGGACTATGCATAATTTTATTGATAAGTTATTAGTATTGTTGCCATTTGAAAAAGATATATTCACAAAATACGGATTAAATACTGAATTTGTAGGACATCCCATAGTAATGGATAAAGATTTTAAAATTACAGAAAAAAATTCAGATACCTTAGCCGTTACTTTACTTCCAGGTAGCCGTAAAGTGGAAATAGAAAAGCATATACCTGTTTTACAAGAATTTGTAGAACTTATGAAGAAAAAATATCCCAAAGTTCAATTTTTTTTACCAACAGTTAGAGAGGTAGCTCCTATAATTAAAAAATTTGTAGACACATGGAAAGTAAAACCTATAGTTTCAACAAGAAAAACTAGAAAAATTAAAGCTTATAATTTATCAACTGTTGCAGTAGCTGCATCGGGTACAGTCACATTAGAATTAGCAAAAATGCATATTCCTTTTGTTGCTATTTATAAAACATCATCATTTACTTATCACCTAGTAAAATTATTAATACATGTTCCATATGTTTGTCTAGTTAATATCCTTGCAAAAAAAAGGGTTATTCCTGAATTATTACAAGATGATTGCTGCGCAGAAAAGATTTTTAATGAAGTTGAAAATATTATAAATTCTCAAAATGGGCAGAAGCAAATAGAAGAATTTGAAAATATTATTCCACAATTAATAGCACCATCTGATAAAGCCGCAAGAGAGATTTTAAACGCTATTAAGTAATCTATTTAATTATAAAAATCGCATTATATAAACTTTAATTAAATATTATTCATTGTAAAAATGTAATTACAAGTATATACCGATTTATAAGTCAGATAATATAGATTGGATTACCTCTGAAGAAAATGGTGGTATCAATGAGGGATCATCTATATCAAATAAAAATTTAATAAGGTCATTAAAATCATATTTCTTGGATAATTTTCCATAAGTAAACAATAATTTCTCTGCATATAAAAGATTTCTCTAAAATATCACAACTATATATTTGTACATCAATTTTAAAATTTTAGAATGCCTTTAAAATATCATTTTCGCATTTTGAATTTAGATAACCCCCGCCAATAAAAAATATGATATCTTCTTGTCTTGAGCAGTTATTTTTAACAAATTCAATTAATCCATCACATAAATAAGAATAATGATCTTTATCTGGATGAGTAATAATAACAGAACTCAATTTGCAACCATAAAATAAATTTAGCATTTCTTTCAGATGTATCATTTGAAATTCTTCGTATCTAAAATTACTAGAACCACAATCGACTATTATTATAGATTTAGTAATATAATTTTTGACAATGATAAAGTTTTCTTGCCGTACATCCCAAACTATAATATGAACACCTGAATTAAGATATTTATAAAAGGTGCGTTAATAGCTATAGTTTTCTGGATCTATTCAATAGGTTGACTAGAGCTAGTACTACTAAACACAATATCCTGAAGAAAACTTCCTTCCATACAAATGACTTGATAAATAGATACATAAAATATAAACCAATAAATGAAAAAAAACCTAAACATTATTTTTACAAAACACCAATTAATAAAAAATGAATCTATAAAATAATTTAATAAATTAGATTTAACTCCATGACTTTATAGTACGACAAATAATATTATAATATTTCAGTACATTAACTTTATTATTATCTTGTGTATCTTGTGTATGCGCTAATAACAAATTTTGTAAAATCGATAAAGCTGAAATAATTTCAATACTATGTTGATTATACAGTATTCTGTTTAGAGTATTAGGATTTTGAGGAGAATTACAATAAGTAGAAATATATTGACATAATTCATCTATATTAGAATTCTCAAACAACTTATTATTGACAAATGTTAATGATTTATTATAACCATTTTTTTCAGCAACCGATTTTAAATAAAAAAGATCTTTCAAATTATTAGTACTGGCTATTCTTTGATAGCACCAATTATCATTTTGTTGTAACATTGACAAAATTTTCATATTATTGGAGGAACATATTTGTTGTTCAGAAGTAGCAAATAATAATTGTATATTATAAATTAAAATAATAATAAAAATACTCTTCATAAACATCTCCCTAATATAAAACTACAATTACAATATTAAAATATTCTTTTACTGTCAATTATTAAATATATTAGACTTTAAATTTATAATTTAATAAGATTTACATAAAATTTTTAGTACTATAAATATTATTTTTTTATCTCTTATTTATTATGAATATTTCGATAGAACAAATAGTTTCAATTGGTTAGATACCTAGTAACCCATTGTTTTATAGTATAAAAATAATATTTCTGAAAATATAAAATCAAAATTTGAGCTTTACAATTTTCTAAATACAATAAGAATACTTTTTAAAGTTAAATAAAAAATGTAATAACTCACAATTCTCGTTGTCCTTGTCTTTTTTCCTATTTTTGATTAAATTGATAGCACAGTCACACTTTTTAGGAAGTGTTATTCGACTTATTTAGAAAAAACTTTATATACTAAATATTGCGTGTTTCTACGTGTAGCACTTACAAAATCTTGTTATAAATAAAATTGCTTTCTTCTTTAAAAAATTCAATTACATTTTTACATAATGAAAATAAAATAAAAAATAAACCGACAAAAATGCAAAAATATCTACTTTTCTAAATAAAATTATTATTGTACTCCAGAGTATACGTCATTAGCTGCATCAATAATCAAAATCTGTTCCTAATCACTAAATGGATATGTTAATTCTCCAGGCAAGGCATTCGCATAACATTCCAGAACAAGGATCAACGCTGTTCTTTCATCGTCAGATATATCAGTGTTATTTTCAAGCAATAGATCTTTTATTTTTGTAAAACTTTCAATCAATGCACTAGGAGATGATTCATTGAAGAGCTCTCCCCCATTAAGTCGGCGTACAATATTTCCCGCTTCCTCTGGGGTCATACAACCACTCTTATTATTTTTAATATATAACAATCTATTTTGCAATCTATTTACTAAAGAGCGAACAGCGAAGATATCACTCTTTTCGTTTGCGTAACATGGCGACCATGAGATAGATTCAAATAATCGCGTAACCTCATCTAATTGCTTATCTATATCAGTATAAAATGAGGAATTTTCGGTTATTATTCCATTTGAAAAACCAATTAACACAAAAAACAAGGAACACTCAGCAAATTTCTACACATAATACCCCCATACTATACAGCTAATATTATATATAGATAATCCGTTAATTGAAAATTGAAACAGCAAATTTTAAAGAAATTTCGTGATTAAGTAAGATAAATGTTTTTATAAAAGGTAATGTATAACACAGGAAACACATTACATTTCACATCAAGACAGTTTTTCTCAAGATTCAATTGGCGTAAAAAAAATCATGGACTTAGAGAGTTTAAAATATAAAGAACATTAAATTATACTGGGGCATTTTCATCAAATAACCCTAGTTTAGGTGTAAAAATAACAGTTGAATGAAAATATGCTGAATCTTTCGTTCCGGAACGTGTATATCCTTTAGGAGAAATTAAATTAAAACCAAATGCCTGCCTTTCAGATATTTTTGAGCATGATGTTCCATTTCCCCAGAAATAACGAGAATTTCTAGAATAGCTTAAACAACTTTCTATAATTATTTTAGTTTCTCCTTTTTCAATTTGTAATTTATCAAAAATTAAATTAGGAGAAACGTTTTGTTTTATATTTATTCTTGAACGGCTATTAGAGCTTTCCCTTTTTCCCACTTTAACTTTGTTTGGAGTATCCAGTACAGCACCATAATTCCATAAACCTATAATTATTCCCCATACAACACTTGCACTACCATCATCATTTCCTTTTACATAATACATAAATATCTCAGAAAATGACCATATTTATGACTCCCGGCAAGAGAACTAAATGCAGTATCTGGATAAATTGTTAAATATGCAGCAATCAATATGTTTTGTAAATCTGTTTTTATAATTCTTTTATCATTTCTTTTTTGAGAAACATTTTGCAGCATATTTATTACTTGACATGCAACTTGTTCTGTTTGTTTATAATATCTAGACATTAAAGTTGCATCATAAATATACAAAATAAGAATAAATAGAACTGGAACACAAAACGCGAATTCTATAAGAATCGCACCATGCGTTTTGACTAAAAATCGATTTACCCCCCCCCATATTGTCAAATAATTTTCTGCAGATTTTTATTAGAACATTCATATGCATTTCCATATATTTTCTAATAAAATTAATATTTAATTATAAATAAAAAGTTAAAACCGAAAAATTAATAAGCGTATTAGAATTGTTTAATAATTATAAGAAAATGGAAATAAAAATAATTCTTACGCTATCAGGGGTAATTTTAAGTGGACTTTTCCCATAAGCGTGATTCGAACACATTTATATTTTTCGTCATTCTGAGTGAGGGAAATGAGCGTGAGAATCTATTATCATTCTTATCTGAAAACACTTTAACATTATCATGGTTTGCCATGTAACAAAAGGAAGATACAGAACTTATATGATACTTAGATGATAAAAATATTGCTATAAATAATACTGTATAGGCTACTGCATATTGTTTTCTTTTTCAAAATGAAATTTTTGGTATCTTTCTTATTTATAATAATTATTAAATTTCCTATATAATTATTCAATTCTCCGCTCTTTTACGGATAATTAATCTTTTTACATGTCTAGCATCTGCATCTACAATTTCAAATTCTATGCCAGCAGGATGAATTAATGTTTCTCCTCTAGTAGGCATACGCCCCGCCAAATACATAACTAAACCACCTAATGTCTCAAAATTAATCTCTTCTGTATCTTTATGTATAAGAGGTTTTATTAAATCTACTCCCAACTTTTCTTCACATTCTGAAATTAACATTTTTGCATCTACGGCAAAACTTCCATCTTGTTTATTAATTATTTGAGGAAATATACTTTTATTCTGTTGAATTTCTCCTACAATTTCGGAAACTACATCTTGTAATGTTACTAATCCATCAACACCTCCAAATTCATCAATTACCAAAGCCATATGATTGGCTGAAGCTCTAATCTCGACTAATAATTCTAATAATTGCATGCTTGGAGCCACATAAATAACTTCTTTTAATAATGAATGAATATCAAAAGACTCTGAATTATTAATATATGGTAAAAAATCCCTTACACGGACAATTCCTACGACATTATCAAGCGTATCTTTATAAATAGGTATTTGAGAAAAATTATTTTTTGAAAAAATATCTATAAAAGCCTCTAAAGAAGTATCTATTTTAGCTGACACTATATCTACACGAGGAACCATAATATCTTCTGCCGTTAATTCCTTAAGACCTAGTACGTTAGAAACTAATGCCAATTCACTAGTATCATCAGCGCTCAATTCTTCTGAAATTTCAGAATCAGATTCTATTAAATTCTCTAAACGATTTATTAAAGGAACTTCAACTTGTTTTTTTTTAAATATTCTAGCTAAACATTCTCTTATCTTTGAAGTCATATTAATTTCCTTTATACATCTTTATACATATGGATTTTTTATGTTAATACTATTTAATATTTTTATTTCTAGCTTTTCCATTTCTTTAGCTTCATCATCATTGATGTGATCATATCCTAAAAGGTGAAGTACACTATGAACTATCATATGTTTTAAATGGTCATCGAATGATTTATTTTGTTCTTTAGACTCTTTTTGTATTGTTTCATAAGCCAAAGCAATGCTACCTAAAATACATGGAACTTTTGTATGATTCTCATAAGAATTATCAATAAGATATTCATCATCTTCTTTATAATGCTCTGCTGGAAAAGACAAAACATTTGTCGGCTTATCTATACCTCTGTAAGTTTTATTTAGAGTTTTTATTTCTTCATCATTGGTACAGAGAAAACAAATTTCAATATCATTATGTTTTAATTTTAATGATGAAAACACTGCATTTGCCGCAGAATTAATAATATCTTTTATATTATTAGGCCAAAATCCATTTTCTAATAAAATTTCAGCATTCATACTAATTCCCCTATTAAACCATGTGTTGATACATTAGTTATTTTAATATTAGATATATCGCCTATTTCTGCCTTATCTGTATTAACTGTAACTGCTTGAAAATATTCATTTCTTCCATTTATTTGATTAGAATTACGACCTTTTTTTACAAATAAAACTTGCTCTATTTTCCCGATAGAGTTTTTATTAAATTCACTTTGCTGAGAATTCAACAAATTTTGCAGTACTTTTAATCTTTCAGCTTTTATTTTCTCACTTATTTGGTTATCCATTTTTGCAGCTGGGGTATGCTGTCTAGGGCTGTATTTAAAAGAGTAAGATTGAGAGTATTTTACTCTTTTCACTAGGTTCATTGTATCTTCAAAATCAGAATCACTTTCTCCAGGAAAACCAACAATAAAATCTGAAGAAAATGCCATATCTGGGCGATAATCTCTTAGCATATTAACAACATCCAAATATTTTTCTCTAGTATATTTGCGGTTCATTTTCTTCAAAATAGAATTTGAGCCGGATTGAACAGGTAAATGTAAAAATGGCATCAAAATAGGAATATCTCTATGAGCTTTCGCTATATCTTCATCTACATCTTTAGGATTTGATGTCGTATAGCGTAGTCTTTTTAATCCGGATATTTTGGAAAGTTCCCATAATAATTGTGATAATCTCCAATTTTTACCGTCATCTCCTAAGCCATTATATGAATTTACGTTTTGTCCTAATAATGTTATTTCTTTACATCCACGACTAATTAGATTTTTAGCTTCTGATACGATTTCTTGAACGCTTCGAGAAAACTCTCGTCCTCTAGTATAAGGTACTACACAATAAGTACAGAAATTATCACAACCTTCTTGAATAGTTAAAAATTCTGACACGTTTCTAAAAGAAAATATATTATTAAATTTTTCAAATTTGTCTTTTGGATCTAATTTTGTTAATATCAACGTATTCATATCTCGGTGTTGTATTAAATCATCAACCCTATCAGGAATATTCTGAATATCCTGAGGACCAAGGACTGCATCCACATAAGGACATCTTTTTAGAATATCTTGAAATCTGGATTGAGCTACACATCCTGCAACAATAATAATAAAATTTATTTCTTTACTCGCTTGTTTTAATAAATTTGCTCTACCTAAATCAGAAAATAATTTATCATCAGCTTTTTCTCTAATACTACAAGTATTAAAAATTATAAGATTGGCTTTTTCAATATCTTTCATTTTAGAATGCTGTCTTGATAACAATAAATCCTCAATTCTTTGAGAATCATACAAATTCATTTGACATCCATAACTTTTTATAAAAAAATTCATGAATTATCCTTTTTATCCTTGTTATTCCAGTCTTGCATAAATTTCTTTAATCCAGACTTGGTTAATGGATGATAGAAACACTGTGAGAGGACTTTTTCCGGTAATGTAATAGCATCCGCTCCAATATATGCGGCCTGTATAACATGATTTACATTTCTTATAGATGCGGCCAATACTTTAGTTTCAATTTTTTGAACATCATATATATTTACAATTTCGTCAATCAACCCCATACCATCTTGCCCTATGTCATCAATTCTACCGATAAAAGGTGATACATAAGTTGCTCCACATTTAGCAGCTAATAAGGCCTGAGTTGAAGAAAAACATAGAGTTAAATTCGTAGAAATACCTTTTTGTGATAATTGTTTACAAACTTGTAATCCTTCAAAAGTACAAGGAAGTTTAACACAGATATTTGAACGAATTTTAGCCAATTCCTTACCTTCTACAAACATTTCATCAACTGTATTAGAAATTACTTCCACACTAATTGGACCGGAAATAATATCACAAATTTCTTCAATAATCTTATAAGTAGTACTTCCATTAATAGCAGCAATTAGGCTAGGGTTTGTTGTAACTCCATCAATAAAGTTTTTGTATTTTTTTATAACATTAATATCTGCGGTATCTAAAAATATTTCCATTATCAACCTATAATAAACAAATCTATAATAATCGAATTTATCACGTTTTTACATACACATATTAACTAAAAATTTACAGTATAGTGGCATTATATTATCAAACAAGAGAGCAGGAATAATGAAAGTAAAGCATAAATATATAAATAGACCTTCAAAGGGTGCAACTCTCATAGAATATGTACTTATAATATCTCTGCTCTCTGTTGCTTTAATAGGTATTTATAAAAAATTAGGTCAAGGGTACAAAACTATTTATTTAAATATTTCAAGTAATTTAGATATAAACAATAGCAAATAAAACATGAAATAAAAAAAGAGAGAAGATTTACTTCTCTCTTTTTGTAAGATTTAACAAGGTAATTAGAATTCATAATCACCCATTCCTCCTGCAGCACCCGGCATAGGAGGTTCTTTTTTCTCAGGTTTCTCCGCAATCATACACTCGGTGGTCGCCATTAAGCTAGCAACAGAAGCAGCACTTTGTAATGCAATTCTGACGACTTTTACTGGATCAATAATTCCAGCTTTTAACATATCGCCATACTCACCTTTTCTAGCATCATAACCAAAGTTAAAGCTATCATTCTCTAGAATCTTACCAATTACAAGAGAGGCATCCAAACCAGCATTATCAACAATCTGACGAGCAGGAGCTTGTATTGCTTTTTTCAAAATATCAATACCAAGTTTCTCATCGCTTGATGAAGTAGTCTGATTAGCAAGTACTTTCGTTGCTCTCAATAAAGCAATACCACCACCTGGAACAATACCTTCAGCTACCGCAGCTCTTGTCGCATTAATTGCATCTTCAACTCTATCTTTGCGTTCTTTGACTTCAAGCTCTGTTGCTCCTCCTACTCTAATAACTGCAACTCCACCTGATAATTTGGCCAAGCGTTCTTGCAATTTTTCACGATCATAGTCGGAAGTAGTATCTTGAATTTGTCTCTTCAACTGACCGCAGCGGGCTTCAATATTTACTGTATCACCAGCACCATCTACGATAGTTGTGTTATCTTTATCAATAAAGACTCTCTTCGCAGAACCTAACATGTTCATATCAATAGAATCTAATTTAATTCCTAGGTCTTCACTAATAACTTGACCACCTGTTAAGATAGCAATATCTTCCAACATTGCTTTTCTTCTATCGCCAAATCCAGGAGCTTTAACAGCGGCTACTTTTAATCCTCCACGCAATTTATTGACGACTAATGTAGCTAACGCTTCACCTTCTACATCTTCAGCAATAATTAATAGAGGACGCCCAGATTGAGCAACCTTTTCTAAAATTGGAAGCATTGGTTGCAAGACAGAAAGTTTTTTCTCATGCAATAAAATGAAAGGACTATCTAATTCACAAGTCATTTTTTCCGGATTTGTTACAAAATAAGGAGAACAATATCCTCTATCGAATTGCATTCCTTCGACAACTTCTAATTCTGTTTCTAAAGATTTTGCTTCTTCAACAGTTATTACACCTTCTTTCCCTACTTTTTCAAAAGCTTTTGAAAGCATTTCACCTACTGAAGCATCTCCATTAGCGGAAATCGTTCCAATTTGTGCGATTTCCTCATTAGTAGAAATCTTTTTAGCTACAGTTTCAAGCATATTAGTTACAGCCTCAACTCCAGAATCTATCCCTTTTTTCAAGTCAATAGGATTTACTCCAGATGCTACAACTTTCAAAGCTTCTTTTACAATCGCTTGAGTTAGGACTGTTGCAGTTGTTGTACCATCACCTGCGAGGTCATTCGCTTTACTAGCAGCTTCCTTTACCATTTGAGCTCCCATATTTTCAAATTTATCAGAAAGCTCTATTTCTTTGGCTACAGTTACACCATCCTTAGTAATTTTTGGACCACCAAAGCTTTTTTGAATAACAACATTACGTCCTTTAGGTCCTAAAGTTACTTTTACTGCGCTTGCAAGTATATCAACGCCTTGTAACATTCTGTTACGTGCATCTACAGAAAATTTTACTTCTTTTGCTGTCATTTCAAATCTCCTATTTGTTTAAAATTCCTAAAATATCTGATTCTTTCATAATTACATACTCAGAACCATCAATTTTCACTTCGTTTCCTCCCCATTTAGAAAATAAAACTCTATCACCGACTTTTACTTCTAATGGATGGAGTTTCCCTTGTTCATCTCTAATTCCGCTTCCAACCGCTAACACTTCGCCTTCCATTGGTTTTTCTTTAGCAGTATCAGGGATAATAATTCCGCCCGGAGTTCTTTCCTCTTGATCTAATCTCTTGAGTAAAACTCTGTCTTTCAAAGGTACAAAATTTACTTTATCAGTCATTTTTAACTCCAATTTACCTAAAAAATAAAGCCCTATTAAGGACAGTTTCATATTACTCTTTTAGTAATAAAAAAGCAATAATTATTCTAATTATATTTTTTGTTTAATCTCTGTAAAGGATGGAATTTATGTACGATTTCTTTTAATTTACTACGACTCACATGAGTATAAATTTCAGTAGTTGAAATATCTCGATGTCCCAACATTTTTTTTACACTTAATAAATCTGCTCCGTGATCCAATATATGCGTTGCAAAAGCATGTCTAAGCACGTGCGGAGATATCTTATTTTTATCAATTCCTGATAAATCAGTAATTTGTTTAATCAACTGAAATACACGCTGTCGTGTAATATGTTTTTGAGGATTACTTGAAGGAAACAACCAAACCGAATCTTTACATATTTTATGCCAAACAGATAATAACTTTATAACTTTAGAGGCCATTGGAACAATTCTTTCTTTTCTGCCTTTACCTATTAAACGAATAAATTTATTTTCAACAAATGAATTGTATTTTAATGAAATTAGCTCACTAACCCTAAGTCCGCTACCGTATAATAAATATAATATTAAATCCATACGGACTTGTTCTTCATAAGTTGGTAAATATTTCGTAGACTCACGAAGTAATTTTACTTCTTCTTCACTAATTATTTTTGGTAAACTTCTGACTTTTTTTGGTTGATTGATAAATGTCATAGGATTTTCAGATATAATTTCTTCTGAGTATAAAAATTTAAAAAATTGTTTTAATGCTGACATTTTTCTTTTTATCGAAGAAGTTTTAAATCCCTTTTGAAATAAGCCCCTTATATAATTTTCTATCTCATTGGAAGTGATATTATGGTCAAAAGATACAGACTTAACGAAATCCTCTAAGTCAAGCATATAAGATTGTATAGTATTATTTGATGCATTCCTTTCACTTTTTAAACTTTCAAAAAAAAGTTCTAAGTATTTATGCATTTTTTATTTTATATGAACCTCTTTAATTACTTCACGGGAATTAGAAGGTATCCCAACGGATAAAGCTACTCCCAAAACGATAATAAGAACAGCTCCAATTATCCCCAAAAACATAAAAAAAGATTTCATGCCCTTTACCATATTAATAAATCACAATATAATATATATATTATAAATGGGTAACATAAAAGTACTATATGCCAAAATATCGATTGTGTGGTTTTCTTTGTACTTTTCTAATTTTCATCTTTAACAAGCAGGATTTTTTATGATTCATCTACTATTCATTTTTGGTATAGTAATATTACTATTTATTGCAGCATTTCTATCAGGATCTGAAACAGCAATTACAGGCGCATCTAAGGCATACTTATACCATCTAGCCAAAAAAGGTGATGAAAGAGCAAAAAAAGTAATAGCATTACAAGAAGATATGTCTCTATCCGTAGAAACTATTCTAGTACTTAATCAATTAGTTTCTTTTCTCATTCCTACATT
Source organism: uncultured Holosporaceae bacterium (assembly GCA_964532905.1). Classification (GTDB taxonomy): domain Bacteria; phylum Pseudomonadota; class Alphaproteobacteria; order UBA3830; family UBA3830; genus UBA3830. The sequence goes on along the minus strand of CAZHJM010000005.1, from coordinate 54,560 downwards.
CAGTACCTGGTATTCATTTAAATATTTATCTCCAACAATGGGAACTATTTGTACTTCAGTAGTCGCTATTATGATTATTGTTTACGCAGAAATTTGCCCTAAAATGATAGCGATAAGATTTATTATTCCATTTGCGTTATTTGTTTCTCCATCTATATCGAAAATACTACAATTTATGAGAAAAATTACATTAGTTTTGGAAGGATGTGCAAAACTGTCATTAAAGCTAATTGGAATAGATATTGATAATCAGAAAACAGAAGATCAATCTGATGAGGAACTGCGAGGTGCTATCGAAATGCATTCATCAGAAGGAGATGAAGAAGATGAAGAACAAAAAAAGAGTATGTTAAAAAATATTCTTGATTTAGAAGATGTTTTTGTAAATAGAGCTATGGTTTACAGAAAACACCTAAGAACAATTGATATATCATTGTCTCCATCCCAAATTGCCAAAGAAATTAGCAATTGTCCTTTTTCTAGAATTCCGTTATGGAAAGATAATCCTGAAAATATCATTGGAATTTTAAAAGTAAAAACATTTTTTAGAGCATTACAGTTAGCTAATGGAGATACCAGCAAAATAAAAGTATCAAATTTAATTTCAGCTCCGTGGTATATTCCAGAAACTACTTCATTATTAGATCAATTACAAAACTTCAGGAAAAAAAGGGAACATTTTGCTTTAGTTGTAGATGAATATGGTGATTTATTAGGGTGTATTACTTTGGAAGATATTTTAGAAGAAATAGTCGGAGAAATTGTAGACGAATATGATAATAATGATACAGAAGATGATATAAAAATCCAAAATGATGGCAGTGTCATCGTTAATGGTACCGCCCCCATTCGTGACTTAAACAGGCAATTTAATTGGGATATTCCAGAAAAAACAGCATCAACTATTGCTGGATTTATTATGTATGAAATTAGAAAAATTCCAGATATCGGACAAATATATGTATTGTCAGGATTAAAAATGGAAATTCTGCGTCGACAACGAAATCAAATCGTAAAAATAAAAATTACTCCACAAATAACTCAAAGTGATGACAGCATAGTAGAAAATGAAAATTAGTTAATATTTTCTTCAGCTAGGTAATGAAATCTCTTTCTTCTAATGTCATTGCATGAAGCCACATATGCTTCGCCTATTCTACTTTTTGTCATTACGAGGATTTTCTCTATTTCGTTATTAAGAGAAGCATTTCCCTTCATCGTCATTATGAGGAGCGAAGCGACGTGGTAATCTATAAGATTATGCAGATATAGTGTAATGAAGGTACGCAAATGGATTCTTACACTCGTTATACTCGCTCAGAATGACGCCAGTTGTATAGGAATAATCGCTCAGAATGACATGAGGAGAGTGTTTTTGCTCAAAATTATGCAAAGTGGGAAATTTGACTTTGCAATAGGTTTAATTTTCGTATATATTTAATTTAATAACTTAATATCTTAACTTTATATAAATATAAATTATTTTTATAAATATTTTTGGTCATATTTTTCGTGTACAACTTTTCTGCCATATCGTTTTTTCAAATAGATACGGTAAGTAAGTTTGTAGAAAAGACACCACAATTTATTGTCCGCCAGTTTAAATCTTTTTCTTAACTCTGAATTTTTGGCATATTTATTCAATTGCTCAAATACAAATTCGGTTTCTGTATCAGTTTTATGATTTGCGATTACTTCTTTGTAAATGTTTATCATTTTGTTAATGTAGACTTCTTTGTCGTAATTTTCTTTTGCAAAAGTTAATGATTTTTCCCCGCGTTCTTTTATTTCCTCTGGAGTATTAATCAATCTTTGTAATTCTGTAGAAAATTTATCTGCATCAACAGCAAGCCCGCATTGTGGAGAATTTATTACATCTGGCAGTGCCGTTCCTGTAAGTGCAAACACCGGAATTTTGCAGCTCATAGCCTCAATAGCCATCATTCCAAAGGCTTCTTGAGTTGAAGGCATAAGAAATAAATCGGAAGCCTGATAAAGTTTTGCGAGTAGTTTATCATCTTTTAACCAGTCGTATTCCCTTATGTCAAATTTGTTTTTTAATTCTTTAAGTTTGCCTTTTTGTGCCACAGCTAACAGGACAATTTTTTTATCTGTTTTTAAGTTTTTCAGTGCATTTTTTATTAAATCCAATCCTTTGAATGGAGAAAGATCACTTCTAAACATTAGAACAGTTGCATCTTGAGGAATATTTAAATCCTTTCGTATTTTATTTTTGTCCTCCGGTTTAAAAATATCCTGATTAATCCCGAATGGCAGTCTGTGTATTGTTTTCCCCTGCCAGATCGGTGATTGTGCAACTTTATTTTCCATCCATTTTGATGCAACAATTGCTGTGATATTTGAATTTTGAATAATATGTTTTTTCATTGAAAACTCAAAAGCAGAAGAATCTCTTTTAAGAGGAAATGGCGAATCTAAATTTGGACAATCCTTGCAGAATATTTTCCATTTTTCGCAATCAAAATGATAAATGCAATGTCCGCCCAAAAAATATGGATCGTGCAATGTAATAACAGTAGGTTTCATTGCCGTAATTATTGGCAAATAATTTAAATCAAAGAGTGTATTATGAATTAGATGCAAATGTATAATATCAGCATCCAAAAACAGATCAGAAAAGATTAAACTTTCTGTAAATTTTTTTTCTGATTTTGTTCTGAGAAAAAGAAAAGTATTTTTATCATCAGAAAGTTTCATCATGATAATATGATTTGCATCAATATTTTTTTCGCGCAGATATAAATGCAGATCGTGCCCGTTAAATTTGTTGCCGATTAAATCGTTGTCCCCAATTTGCAGACAATTAAATTCATAACATGGAAGATTTAATTCTTTTAAATAAGGGATTTTTCTCTGTCGTTTTTCATTTTTTGTGAGATTACTGTTATCCAGTAAAGAAATGAAATAGTTAAGAATAGATTTTCTAACTACAGGCTGAAGTTTTTTTATTTCATCAGGCAATTTTTTTTCTTCAAAATAATATTTGTACCATAATTCAATTTCAGAAATGGAATTATATCTATCTTGCGATATTTGCCCGCTGTGAACGCGCCAATTAGCACTCACTTCTTTGACATGTAAAAAGTCGCCTACTAATGCCATATCCCAATACATTTCTATATCGTTGATATATTTAAAACGCCCTCTTTTAATCGTTTTCAATTCTTTAAACGGCTCTCTTCTAATAAAAGTCCCAGGAGATGCCGCATAGCAGGAAAAATTAGATAATGCCTGTTTAAAATTCCAATCAGGAGATTTTGTTACAGAAATTATATTATCGTTTTCATCAATAAAATTAAAATCAGGGTATGCCAGAACTTTATCGGGGTGTTTGTCCATGGCATTAACCATTTTTTCAAATGAATCCGGAGTAACAGTATCATCGGAATTTACCTGAGTAAAATATTCTCCTTTGGCTAGTGACCAGCCCCAGTTAACAGTTTGTGCCTCTCCCTGATTTTCATGATAAAGGTATTTGACTCTTGGATCAGATAAATATTTATCAATGACTTCTTTAGTATTGTCGGTTGAACCGTCATCAAGAATTAAAAATTCAAAATCTTTATATGTTTGATTAAGAACACTTTCAATTGATTTAGATATCAAATCGGCTCTATTATATGCAGGCATTATAACTGTTATTTTTGGTGTCATATTATTTCATCTTTAATTAGCCATAACTTCTTAACTTCGGTTGGATTATTTATATCCCATTCAAGATATCCTTTTGCTTGAATTGCAACAGGTACAAAATGTTTATTAATATTTTCATTACCATTGCAATATCTGCAAAAATCTACATAGCCTTTTGCATTAAAACCTAATCTGTATTCAATGAGTTCTTTCTTGTCTTGGGTAGCAATAAAATTATTTAGATCATAATAATCGTTTATTTCAGTCAAAATGCCTGCTTGATAAGCAAATTCTGCCCAATTACAAGTATATAATTTACCATTTTTTAACTCCTGGTAAATTTGATTACATGCATCAAATTTTTTACATAAATTTTCTTGTGGTGTAATTTCTTTTGGTGGGAATAGTTCATAAAAAGTTGTTGCAACATTTATTTGTATATTAATGTTAAATTGATTCAGTTTGTTTTTTAATTTATTTATATTTTCTTTCAAATGCGGTACAGATATTGTATAATTATCAATCTCAACTCTTACATTGTATTTTTGTAAGACTTCACATAAATTATCAGATGGTAATAAGGTTCCATTTGTTACTGTACCCAAAATATCTATTTGGTTCCTATAGTTTTCACCTATATATTCAATTAACTCTTTAAGGTGTGGATATGAAAAAGGTTCACCACCTGAAATGTGAAATAGACCAACTCTGTCAATACATTTGAAATAGGTATCAACATCATTTTTTAGTCTTTCTATATCAAAATGAGTTTTGTGCTTATCATAGGGTGTAAAATTTAAACAATCACGGCAGTTAAGCGTACAAACCGTTGTACATATAAAAGAATTACTAGGGAAATATACTTTATCAGAAACATAAACGGTATAAATACTTAAAAATTTGTTGAAGAATTCTTCTTCTCTAAAATAATTGATTTTTTCTTTTAACTTGAGATTAGTTAATATTGTTATCAGCCGGTTATTGTAGGCAATTGAATCAGTAAGCACAACTGTTTTATTTTTAAAAATATTTTGTACAAATTTCGTTTTGATTTGTTTAATTCTTTTCTTTAACCCGTGTCCTAAATCAAAGAGTTCAATATCAGTAAAGCAGGTAACTTTAGTACTTAAAAATTCCAATTTTTTGTATATTTTTTCGGCATCATTTTTGTTTCCTACTACAAGTATTTCAGAATTTTTTTGAAATACTGCTCCAATTTCATCAAATTCATGACCTTTGTTTTTCCATTTCGGCATATCTATTCTTCCTTATTTTTTTCATTTACGTAATTCATTTATCTGATATCTAAGTAAAATACAAATAATTTTAAAAAATATCAATAATCATTTCCTTTATAGTTGGTATCTTAACGTAGCCAGCGCTTTTCCATAATAATCTATTTCTCTCACTATATAAAGTCTTTAATGTTCTATCTATTCTTGTCGAGGCATCAATATCTTTAATTTTTATATCATTTCTATTGTAACACTCTTTAAATATATGTAGCATCTGTGCTTTAGAAAGAATATCGGCGGGAACAATATGTTGTATCATAAAATCTGATATATTATTTTGTATAATCCCTAGGCAAATTCTTGCAAATGCTGTTGTTGTTATACCATTCCATAGGTGATTTATATACCCATTTATTTCTGCATCGTAAGGTTGATTTAAAAACCATTCTAAAAGAGACAATTTATTTTTAATTTCTCTACCTATTATAGAACATCTAAGATTTATAAAACCATTTTGACATATTTCTCCTAAACTTTTTGTTTTTCCGTAGACATCTGTTGGATTATATAAATCAGTTTCAATATATTTCCCTTGCATTCCGTCATATACACAATCTGTAGCAATCTGTATAACTTTTACCTTACTACCTTCAACTGCTTGAGCAAGTATATGTGGGAAAAGTGCATTTACTAAAATAGCTCTTCTTATTTCATGCATATTATTATCATGAATATAAGGTTTTATAATTCCTATGCAATTTATTACCCAATCGATATTAGTTAATAGTTGTTTTAATTCATTAACTGAGCAATGCTCCGCATCAATAATATCACGATTAACACATATAGTATTTGCAATATTTGCAGAAATAATCTTTGCTACCTCATGTCCCAACATACCTGTTGAACCTAAAATAACAACTTTAATTTTCGAATTTGTTCTTATATCCATAATTTATTACCTCTTTCATTTGATTAACAAAAATTTACATACTGAAATTTATGTAATAATACATCCATACTATATCCATTAAGCCACGATGATATTCAAATAAACTATCATATTATTCTTGTATACTGTCTGATATTTGTTATAATGTAAAGCATTATAAAGTAAATTCGATGAAAGTTGTAACCATTTTAGGAACAAGACCGGAAATAATCAAGCTCGCGTTAACTATACAAGAACTTGATAAATATTTGGAACATATTTTAGTTCATACAGGACAAAATTATGATTTTGAACTAAATGAAATTTTTTTTAAAGAATTAGGAGTTAGAAAACCTGACTATTTTTTAAATGCAGCAGATTCTACACCAGCTAAAACTGTTTCTAATGTTATTTATAAATTTGATGAAGTATTAGATAAAGAAAAGCCAGATGCTGTTTTATTATATGGAGATACAAATTCCTGTTTAGGAGCATATAGTGCTAAAAGAAGGAAAATTCCCATATTTCATATGGAAGCAGGAAACAGAAGTTTTGATCTTAATGTTCCAGAAGAGATTAACCGAGGATTGGTTGATAGATTAGCAGATATAAATATGGTTTTATGTGAACATTCCAGAAGATATTTAGAGAAAGAAGGTATAAGTCCTGAAACAATAATAAAAACAGGTTCTTCTATGAAAGAATTATTAAAATTTCACGAAAATGAAATTAATTATTCAAAAATTTTAGATAAATTAAATTTAAAAAAGAATCAGTATTTTATTGTTAGCTCACATAGAGAAGAAACTGTTGATGTACAGGAAAATTTGATAGAGCTTTTAATATCTCTTAATGCTTTAGCTGATAAATATAAATATCCTATTATATTTTCAACACATCCTCGTACACATAAGAATTTACAAAAAATTCCAAACATCAAAATTAATGACAAAATTACATTTTTGAAGCCTTTTGGTTTTTTTGATTATATAAATTTACAGATGAATGCTTTTTGTACTCTTTCTGACAGTGGGACAATAACTGAAGAGAGTTCTATTTTAGGATTTCCGGCAGTAACAATACGTAATGTACATGAAAGACCAGAAGGAAATGACGAAGGAACCCTAATAATGTGCGGTTATAAAAAAGATAATATTTTAAAAGCAGTAGAAATCGTAACTTCTCAACATAACAAAGATAATAGTTTAATAAAAATTATAAAAGATTACGATGTTGAAAATGTTTCATCAAAAGTAGTAAGAATAATATTAAGTTATACAGATTACATAAACAGAAAAATTTGGAGAAAAAATGTTTGAAGGAAAAACTTTTTTAATTACCGGAGGAACAGGCTCATTCGGGCAAAATATGGTAAATTATCTTATTAATTTCACAAATGTCGCTCAAATTCGAGTTTTTTCAAGGGATGAAGAAAAACAAGACAGAATGCGTCATAATTTTAAAAATGATAAGATAAAATATTACATAGGAGATGTAAGGAATTACGAGAGTATTCATGATGCAATGCATAATGTAGATTATGTTTTTCATGCTGCTGCTTTAAAACAAGTCCCTTCATGTGAATTTTATCCTAAAGAAGCTGTTTTAACTAATATTATTGGTGCAAATAATGTAATTCAGTCTGTTATTGATAATAAAGTAAAAAATCTTGTTATGCTTTCTACAGATAAAGCAGTACAACCAATAAATGCCATGGGTATGACAAAAGCACTCATGGAAAAGCTAATGGTTGCAAAATCATATAATCTTAATGGAAATGAGACTATATTATCAGCTACAAGATATGGAAATGTAATGGCATCAAGGGGTTCTGTGATTCCTCTCTTTATAAAACAATGTAAAGAAAACAAACCTATTACTATTACCAATCCTGATATGACCAGATTTTTAATGTCACTAGATGAATCAGTTAGACTTGTTTTATTTGCATTCCAAAATGCAAAAAATGGAGATATTTTTGTCCAAAAGGCACCTGCAGCTACGATATATGATCTGGCATGTGCGATTAAAGAATTATTTAATCCAAAAGCAGAAATTCGAATAATTGGTACTAGACATGGAGAAAAGATCCATGAAACTCTTATAGCAAAACACGAAATGTGTAAAGCTATAGATATGGAATGCTTTTTTAGAATTCCTGCCGATAACAGAGATTTAAATTACGAAAAATATTTTACGAAAGGTATTACAAATACTTCTAATATCGAAGAATATTCTTCTGCAAATACCGAAAGACTTAATATGGATTCACTATTAAAAAAATTAACATCATTAGATTATATTCAGATGGAACTAAAATCAAAGCAATATATTGGGGTTGCTAAATAAACATTATGCAAGGATTTAAACCATTAGTTACAATTATTATTCCTGTATATAATGGGCAGAATTTTCTAGCTGAAGCTATAAATAGTGCGTTAGCACAGTCTTATGACAATCTTGAAGTCATAGTTGTAAATGATGGTTCGACCGATAATACAGAGAAAATTGCATTAAGCTATGGTAATAAAATTCGCTATTTTTCAAAAGAAAATGGTGGTACTGCCACAGCTCTAAATCTCGCAATTCAAAAATCAAAAGGTGAATATATTTCTTGGCTTTCCCATGATGATTTATATACAGCAGATAAAATTGAAAAACAGTTAGAAATATTAAAATGTTTAAAAAATAAAATATCTATTATCTGTTCTAATTGGATTTGCTTTCAACAACATTATATATCTCAAATTTATATTTCATACAAAAATTTATTGTTTTATAATAGTAATCAATTAAGTGAAAAGTTTCATTATTATAAAGCAACAGCTATCTCTATACCATATAAAATTATAGATAAACATGCTATAATTTCTTCAGTTTTTGGTGGATATATATATGGTTGCGATTTACTTATTCCGAGAGTTTTATTCGATAAAGTTGGATATTTTAATGAAAAATTACAAACAACTCATGATTATGATTTATGGTTTAGATTTATAAAAAGTGATACTAAATTTTTTTTATCGGATAATTTTTGTGTAAAATCTCGCAAACATAATCATCAAAATAGTGTAACTTTTAAAAGCATACTACGAAAAGAGGAACATGTATTATATCAAAAAGCTGCTATTATGTTTTATAAAGACATTATATTTATGAAAAACAGTTATTATAAATATATTAAACGAAGGCTAAGACATAGTAAAAATTTCTCGCTATTATTCCGTATAATGATAGACCGTATATTAATAAAAATAAAGTTAAAAAGTGAATAAAATAGACAACCAAGGATTGTCCGATACTGTAAAAGATAATATTATAAATTAATTTTTCATTTGTATTGTACCAAGAATTCTTACAGTAGTAGAATTCATCTTTGTTTGCTGTTCTACAGAATCAAAACTACGTTTAGACTTTTTATTTAATGACTTATTGATTTCTATCATAACACCAAATTTGTTGTTAATATTTTTAAATGCTACAAAACCGAAAAAAGGAGTAAATCCGTTATATTTTGTAGAAGAAATTTCATAGTTATTTACTCTATAACGATATGTTCCCTCCAATCTTATAACCCCTAATTTAATACCAGCATAAGATTTTAATGACTTAAAAATATATCCAGCCTTAAGCGATATTTCAGGAATCAACGATGAATTCTGTACGTCTCCATCTTTATTTCCCCCATAAAGATGCCCACGAACACTGTCGTAATCGGCATTAAGACCACTCCAATAATTAGATTTTTTCTGTTTTTTCCATATATCCATTAATAAACTTGCTCCTAAAATAATATTATGTTTTAGAGCTTTTGAATAATCACAGCCAATAGTTAACATGAAGTGGTTCATACTATTTTTGGTATTATTATTTCTATCAGTCAACGATGCGTTAAAATCTGCAAAACTATATCCAAGACCAAATAATAATTTGATTCCATCATATTTTACAGCTTGTTCTTGAGCTTGTTTAGTAATATCGGCATAAACTTTAGGTTGATAATTATTATCTTCAGAAACAACATTAAGAACAATCATGCCTAAACATGTAGCATATATTAATTTCATCATTTCCCTCTATATTTCGGCTATTTTATTATATACATATTATTTAAATAAAAAACAATATATTTTTCTTATTAATATTACTTATTAATTATTTGTTTATGTTTTTTGTATATTTTCTATAAAAGTAACTGGAAATGACTATGACTTGGGTTAAATTAAATAAAACAGAAATATTTGTATTAAGTATCCTCTGTATTTGCGTTTCTATAATTCAATATATTCAAAATTTTGGTTTTCAAATATCTTTTTTAGATAATGATGATTATATGAGAATGATTCGTTTAAAAGAGTTCTTCATTCATCATGATTTGAATAATTCTATAATTAATAGGGGTAATTATCCTTATGGCGTGGATTTACATTGGACTAGGTTTTATGACTTCTTTTTAATAATTCCATCATATTTGTTAAGTCTATTTAATAATTCTCTAAATAAATCTATCGAACAAGTATGTTTTTACATTACTCCTATTATAAAATTAATATCAGCTCTATTAATATTTAGAATCTCCCTGAGATTTCAAAAAAAATTATCGGCTTTTCTTACATCTGCTATTTTTTGTTGTACATTATTCTCATTTGGTTATCTTTCTTTTGGTAGACCAGATCATCATGCATTTATCATGCTATTTTTATTAATATATGTAGGAAGTATAATAAGAAATGTTGTAAATATCGAAAATACAGTTATCAATCATATAAAAACAGCCATCGTAGCTACATTATGTGTATGGATATCACCTGAAACTTTAATTGTAATAATCGCTTCTCAAATGATTTTATTTATAGTTTATTTCAATGATACAGAAAATTTAAGAAACTTATATTTTCAAAATATACTTACATCATGTTTTATCAGTTTTATAATATTTATGTCCAATACAAATAACTTCTCTTCTCACATTATGACAATATGTCTTTTATTACTTTTAGCTCCATATGCTTTACTAAAAAAATACTGCTTTCAGGATAAAATTTTACAATATTGGCACTTTGTGTGTTTATTATTAATGATGTTTATGTTCTATTCTATTAAACCTGTAGAATATGACAAAATTTCAGTTGTACATGTAGCATTGTTTTTGTGTATAGCTACTTTCTTTGTAATAAACATGCAATTAGTTGGAAGGAAAAGTCGTATTAGTGATGCAATTTTATGGGCGGTAACAATTGGAGTAATTTTCCTTTCTATGTATCCATTATTTTTAAAAGGAATGGAAGGCAATATTTCGAATTATGTAAAGCATATTTGGTTAAATCATGTATCTGAAATGCAAAGCCCTTTAATAAGAAGTGGGAAATATATCTTTATTGCTTATACTATTATAACGACCATAGCAATGATTACCAAATTTTCGGACTTAATAAAGAAAAAAATTACTAAAATTAATATTGTCTGGTGGTTGTTATTAGGATTAAGTACCATTTATTTGTTTCTAGCATGTTTTGCATATCGTATGTGGCCATATTCAGCTTTATTTGGATTGCCTATAATAGTGAATGTATGTATGGAAAATCAATTAACAAGACATATACATAAACTATTTCGTATACTTATATGTATATTTTTTACTATAATATTTGTATATCCTGTAGCCATTCTATGTCCATGCAACAATAAAGATGATATCAATAAATTATCTAATAAAATGTATAAGGAAATATCATTAGCTATTGACAAATTAAGTGATAAACCTGTTGTAATAATGGAAAACTGTAATTTAGGAACTAAAATTCTATATTACACGAAACATTGTGTTCTAGCAGTACCATATCATAGGTCTACTGAAGGAATTATTAGTTGCCATGAATGTTTAAATAAATATTATGATGAAAAACGGATAAAAGAAATTCTGCTACAAACAAAAATTAATTACATTATAATTCATAAGCATGGAAAATATAAAGAAAATACTTTATGTAATATGATTCAAAATGGTAATTATCCTAATTTCTTAAAACTAGTGAAAATGCCAGAAAGCTGTAATAATATTATCGTTATGCAAGTAAATTTATGATAATTTAGTTTTCTAAAGGATGAGTTTTTTCATAAATTTTAAAAAGATTATAATCATCAACATCTGTGTATATTTGTGTACTAGATAATGATTCATGTCCTAATAACTCTTGCACAGAACGCAAATCTGCTCCTTCTTGAATAAGATGAGAAGCAAAACTATGTCTAAAGGCATGAGCACTTGTATGTTCAGGTAAGTTATATCTAATTCTTAATTTTTCCAAACGAATATCTACACTAGATGCCCTTAAGGGTTTTCCACGAACTCCAACAAACAAATAACCTTCTTTTAAATCATAAGGACATGAATTTATATAAGTATTTATTCTTTGTATGGTTATAGGGAATAAAATAACTATCCTGTCTTTTTTACCTTTACCTAAAACTTTAATTTCTGTTCCTACATCTCTAGTTTTTATACTTAATGCTTCACTAATCCTCAAACCCGTTGAATATAACAAAGTATAAATAGCTCTATCCCTATCAGTTATCCAATCAGGATCATTTTTAAAATAAAAAGATTCATTTAAAAATGCTAAAATATCATTTTCAGGAATAGGTTTAGGTAATAATTTGTCTAACTTAGGTCTATGAATATTATTTATTGACTGTAGTTCCATTATTTTTGATTTAGCAAGATAACGAAAGAATGATTTTATAGAAGACAGCGCTCTTACATTTGATCTTGCAGAAAGTTTATTATTTATCCTTTGAGAAAGCCACGCACGAAAATCTATTACCTTTAAATCTTTTAATATCTTAATATTTATTTCACTATTTTTATATTGCATAAGAAATGAAAAAAAATTGTCCAGATCTCTTTGATAACAAACAACTGTATGCTTAGAATAGTTCTTATTAAATTTTAGTTCATCAATCCATTGTTGTTTTAGTGTTAGTATTAATGTTGAAATCATAATTTTTTACAAAGCTACGATTTGTATTTTAAAATATTTTTAAACTTTATTGAATATATTAATTACATGTTATTAGTTTTAAAAAATCGTTTGAAATACCTTTTAAATTATAAAAAAGGAACTATTTTAATAGAGTTTGCATTTTCATTGCCTGTTTTGATTATTATTTTATTTTTTATAACAGACGGACCATTAGCTTATAGAACATCAAATAAATTACAAAAGATGTCTGAACTTACCGCTCAAATGATTTTAAATATAAAAGGACGTCATGTGTCTCCTTTAACTATCGACGATTTAGTAAACATTTCAAGAGCAGCAGGAATTGCTTTAACAAATGTTAAAGATACAGAAAAATATCCATTTCACTTATCTACATACATAATGTGCATCAGAGGAACAGGCGCAAATTCATTTGAAATAAAATGGAATATTCATATTGATAATAATTTAGTTAATCAACAAGTAATAGCAAATGCAAATGATGATCTTCTATATTCCAGTATAAATAAAAATACAACTAATCTCAAAGGAACACTTGCAAATTTCGTTATTCAACCTGGAGAATTACAATTATTAATTGAAACAGTTGCTTGGTACTCCGATAATGGTCGAGGATTTAATAAAAACTTTTATTTATTGACTATTCCAGGGCAAAAGAAAAATAATGCGAAAACATTCGGTGATAGATTCGCCATTATAACTCCTCCTAGTGGTCTCATATCCGAATCAATTCCACCATCTTTATCTGAAAACTAAGATGATGAACTAAAGAAAAACAACAATGCGGTTGAATCAACTGAAAACAAAAATGGCTCATCGAATTCAAATTCATCTAAAAGAGAATAATATCGCTATTCTTTATCCGAAAAATCACTTCCTGAACCTATGGGAGTAATTCTTTCATCATTATGCAGTTCATGCAATTAGAGTAAATACCAAGGTACATACCTAGAAATTAACATTAGTAAATTTAATTAACTTAACCATAACTAATAATGTCCTTTAGAAATATATATTAATTTTCTCATTTCTTTCCAAAAATAAGACTCTGGAAATATTTCAATTAAGTATAAAATAACAGTCCTATTTCTCATATATGAAGCATCATAAAACAATTTAATATCTCTCTTATTTAAAGTTGCATTTACCATTTTATAATACAAATTCTCTACATATATATTTCCAAAAAATGCTTTTATAAACTTCTTTTGAGCTAAAGATATATCTTTATTTTTTAATGCGGTTAAAGCTTCATTTTTAAGTGTATTGATCAAATCAGTATCGAGATAATACTCAATCGAGATAATACTCATTTGAATCTGCTTTTTCTAAATAATTTGAAACATGTAACTTATCTACTCTTAAGGTATTATCTATATTAATATTTTCTATTTTTGCAAATCTTACGTGTTTTGATTGCATACCATAAACATAATTAATGGCAAACATAAATATTACATAAACAAAACCTTTTTCCATAAATATTCACCAATGATAATCCTAATATAACCATGATATACAAAATAGTGTTCTTACGAAAGTAAAATCCTTAATTTTTCAATTCTGGTAATTAGATACTCTCTAAAGCTTCCATTTATTATATACCATGCCCAACGTCATTACGAGGAGCAATGCGACGTGGCAATCTACAAGATGATTTAAACAGTAATATGATAAAAGCGATAAGGTTGTTTTCTCTCAGAACGACGCTATGCGGGAAATTTGACTTTTGCAAGATATCTAATAATAAGATTATACAAATAACATTTTTAGAAAATTAAAATTGTTATACTATTACCATAAATTAATATTACCTATTTTTATATAATTAAGTTTGTTTTTGTAAAATTTATATACTTTTATTATCATACTTTAAATCATACATAACTTTATTAGCATAAAGCATTTTGTTACGGAACCAAGTTATCTGTCTTTTAGCATATTGTTTAGTTTTTATATACATTAATTCTATCATCTTTTCATGAGATATTTGTTTATTTAAAAAAGATGTAATTTCGTTTAATCCTATAACTTTGGAAAGAGCTCCATTATAATTTTGATATTTTTGTAAAAATTCCGCAACCTCACTAACCGCTCCTATCTCTATCATTTTTTGTATTCTAAACATAATTCTCTGATATAATTTGATTTTAGGAAGCAAAATAATGTTAATATCAAAATTGTATTTTGGTTTTTCTTTTTGTTTCCACCAGTATGTTAAAGGCTGACCTGTAAATGTTGCTACTTCATATGCTCGTAAAATCCTTTGTGTATTATTTGGATGTAATTTAATGCAAATTTCTGGATCTATTTTTTTTAGTTTTTCAAAAAATAAATTCCTTCCATATTTCTGAAAAATCTCAAAAACATATTTTCTATGGCTCTCTGGAATATTGGGAATTGTAGAAATACCATTAACAAGCGCATCTATATAAAAGCCAGTACCCCCACAAATAATGGGAATTATATTACTTTTAAGTAGATTATCTATAGTTTGTTCCGTTAATATTTTCCAATCATTGACAGAAAATTTTATATCTGCATCAAACATACCGAACAAATGATGTTTTACTCGTTTCATATCTTGTTCAGTGGGTTTTGCAGTTAATATAGTCAAATCTTTATATATTTGAATACTATCAGCATTGATAATTTCAGCTCTTTGACCAGAATGACACAGATTTTCAGCTAACTTTAAAGCAAAATCTGTCTTGCCAGATGCTGTAGGACCTGTAATTACTATTATATGAGGTTGCAACACCCATTACCTTCTTATTTGATTTTTGATAGGTGCATCTTTTTTGATGTTATTATCATCTAAATGTTCTATATGAACAGAAGTATAAAAAGATGTTTTAGTATATGGATCATAAACATATAAAACTATTTTATCTTTATTTTTTATTAAATTTTTAAACGATTCTACATCAGCAACCTCTTGTTGATTAACTGTTTTGATTACACATCCTGGATAAATATTATATGTATCAGAACGATCAACAGAAGATACCAAAACACCATTTTCATGAGATGGAATATTAAAAACCTCTCTCATACTTTGAATAAGATTGGTTACACTAAATGGTAAATTACCTATCTTTTTACAAGGAATTTCTGAATCATTATCATTGAAAACAAACATTTCTTCATCTTCAGGAGCAGGGGCAACAGTAATACTAAGTTTTCTTGCAATTCCTCCATTTTGAATTACCTGTATTGGAATAACCTTTCCAACAGGAAGATTATTTAATATATAACCAACATTAGCATTACCAGAAATTTCAATATCATTAATACTAACAATAATATCACCGCTATTTATTCCTATAGATTTAGCTGGTGAATTATCTGCAACTCTATCCACATAGTAGCCGATATTACTATGTAACAATGATTTCGCTGTCTCATGATCTAACCGTCGTACAGAAAATCCTAGCCAGCTTCTTTGCATTTTTCCATATTCTCTTAACTGCTTAATTGTTTTTTGTGCTAAATTGGATGGAATAGCAAAACACATTCCTGTACCTCGAGTATTTTCTGACATAAGCATAGTTATAACACCAATAACATTCCCATTTTTATCGCATACAGGTCCGCCTGAATAACCTTGACAAGCATCAGCATTAATTTGAAAAAATAAAATAGAATTACCATCCAAACCTAATTCAGATGTAAGTTTGGATAAATCTCTATTTTTCCCAGAAATTCCTCCATTAATGATACTTTTTCCTATGCCTAATGGATTTCCTATAATAAACACATTATCTAATAATTTTACCTTATCAGAATCTGCAAATGATAAAACTTGTACCTTAGAGCTCGGTTCCAAATCAATCTTTAATAAAGCTATATCCAAATGAGCATCCGTTGCAATAACTTTGGCTATGTATTCATTTCCATCTTCTGTAATTATTTTAATTTTTTCTGCAGCTTCTATAACATGATTATTAGTAACAATAAATCCTGTAGAATCAATAAAAAAACCTGAACCATTTACTATACTTGAATCAGAAGTATCCTCATTTTTATCTGCAACAATAATATCTACGACAGCCGACATAAGCGTCTCTGGCTTGAAGGAAAAACAAAAAACACTTCCCATTATCAATATAAAATTGATTATTATTAAAAAAACTAAACGCATTTTATATTCCTTTGCCTTTCATTATATCAAAAAACTGATTATTTGGTGAAATAACAAAAGTAGTATTATTCTTTGTAAAGGCATCTTTATAAGATTCAAGAGTTTGAAATAATTCAAAAAACTTTTTGTCTTTTGTAAACGCATCTATATAAATTTTATTAGCTTCAAGTTCCCCTTCAGCAATTAAAATCTGTACTTTTGTGTTTGCCTCAGCTAACGCAATTGAATTTTCTTTATCTGCCGTTGATTTTATAACTTTTGAAACTTCTACACCTTTGGCTCGCAATTCTTTAGCCTCTCTTTCTCTTTCGCTAATCATTCTTTTACATATTGCCTCGCTGTTTTGAGGAGGAAGATCTGTTTTTCTAATTCTGATATCTATAATATCTATACCAAATTCACATGCGGCTTTATTTACTTCATCTCTAATTTTATTCATAGCAGAAATTCTATTATCAGAAAGCAAAGAAGACAGACTTAGGCTACCCAATACGCTACTTAAACTACCTAAAACAACAGGATGAAGTCTTGTCAATACTCCACTTTCATTTCCTACCGATTGATAAAATTTTAATGGGTCAGTAATGCGATATCTTCCAAATGCATCAACCATAATACGTCTCTTGTCTCCAAGGGTAACTTCTAAAGCTGATAACCCAACACTCATTAATCTTTTATCAAAAAATGCTACAGATTCCAAAAAAGGTATTTTAAAATGAAGACCTGGATTTTTTATAACTCTGACAGGCTCTCCTAGACGAGTTATTACGACTTGTTCTATCTGACTAATAGTAAACAAGCTATTACTAATCATAAATAATATGAGAATGAAAATAACAACGGAAAATTTTTTCATTGAGAAATCTCCTCATTTTTTTTACTAATTTCAGATAATGATAGATATGGAATAGCTTTAACATCGCTATCTACAATAATTTTTTTAATATCTTTATAAATATTTTTCATTGTATCTAAATAAAGTCTTTTTGATACAATATCCGGAGCAAGCTTATACTGAGAATATGCAGATAAAAATCTCGCTACATCTCCTTTTGCTTTTTCGATAATAGCTTTTTTTCTAGCTTCACCATTATTAATTTTTTCTGCAACTAATCCTCTTGTTCTTGCTCGAGTATCACGATCATAAGCTTCTGCTTTGTTTTTTTCACTTTGTTGTTCTGCTTGTGCTCGTTCTACATCTCGGAATGAATCTATTACTGATGCTGGTGGTTCTACTTTCTGTAATTCTATACGAACAATTTCTATACCCATTTTATATTCATCCATAATAGACTGTAAACTATTCTTCGCTTTATTTTGAATGTCACTACGCCCTTCAGTTTGAACATATGTGAAAGGAGTCTGTCCAACAATTTCTCTCATTACGCTTTCTGCTACCGCTTGTACAGTTATTTCTGGACGTTTAGCATTAAATAGAAAATCTTCAACACCATTATCTTTAATCTTCCATAACACACTGAAACTTATATTAGCTAAATTAGAATCTCCAGTTAGCATTAAATTTTCTTCATATTGATTATTATTTACAATATCAATTTGATTTACTTTCGTAACTTTTTGCAAAATAATTTTTTCAAAAGGGGAAGGCATGACGTACCTCAAGCCTGGCCCTACAGTTCTGACCCATTTCCCGAAACGCAAGACAACTCCACATTGATCAGGTTGCACTTGATAAAACCCTGATATTAGATATATAAATATAAAAGATAGGATAATAACTTTCCACTCATTACCTTTAATCATTTTATTTTCAGGCTTTATATTGAAACTTTTTTTCACATTTTTCATAAAATCAAAAGTTTTATTTCGATTCTCTGGATGAATATCTTCATCCCAAGGGTTATTTGAAGACATTTCTTTTCCCTAATAATTTATATATTATATTATCAAAAAATATATGTTATTGTATATGAATAATTATTCTATATTAGTAAATTTTTAAGAAAAAATACATTATTCATTTGGTATTTTACAAATAATTATATTTTATGCATTGTTACAAGAGCTGATTTATTTCTTGTTATTTTAAATAGCTTTTTTGCTATATCATTACACAGAACCATAAATGTCCGACTCTTCTAATGCTAATAATGGTGAGGAGCCTTCTTTCTTTTAACGTTAACGTAAGGAAAACTTCCTTTTTCATAATTATGATAAGCTTTCTCCATCTAGCACCGCCATATAGGCTTCGCCTCTTCCGCTTGTCACGTGGCAATCCATAACATGATAGAAACAAATATGTAAAAAAAGAAAATATGGATTCATTTTCACTTTATTCGGTCAGAATAATGATAACAAAGAAGATAAAATTCTATCAGAATCAAATTAAGCAGATGTAAGGATACACTCACCCATCATAAATAGGTAATAAGAATATTCAGAATTATGTAAGGTATGAGGAAAAATCGCTTAGAATAATGTTTGTGTAAAAACGTTTTTAATAATAAGGAGAAAAATAAAATTCTAAGAATAACGAAGATATTGCTAATAGTAATTATTAGGTAAAATCAATAAAATATACCTGATAAGAAGATAATATAAAATACATAAGCTTATTAATTAAACATATTTTGCTCTTTTATCTTTTCTAATTTTTTATCATTCAAATTATTCTTACCATGAGAAGAAAACTAAATTTATAAGAATTCTGGATTTTTAAAATAAGAAATATTAAAAATTCACGTTTTATAATATTCTAATACATTATTAAAATTTTTAATGTAAGAAATTAATCTACTTTAAGTTAATGATTTTATTTTTTAATAACTCAAATATAATTCGCATATATTCATCTAAATTTTTATTTGCTAATATCTATTAAATTACATAAGGAGAAAATAATGTTCAAAAATCTTTATGCTATCTCACTAATAGCTGGATATTCGTTATGTGGAGCCATGCTTACACAAAATAATGTGTCCTATCAAAACTTCCATATTCCATCTAATATAGCAAAATGTGTTCCCGTTGCTGCAATTGGAGGAATAGTAGTAGCTTTATTTAAAGAAGATACAAAAGATGCATATAATTATACAAAAAAATCTATAGAAAAATTAAAATCGTTAGGAAAAGACACAAAAGTTTATGAAGCATTATTAGAAAAATCAAAAAAATCAATACTTTCTAAAAAATTAAAAGGATGTCCGCTTCTTTCTTTAATTTCAGAAAAAGCTATATCCATAGTAACAGGCTACTTATTATTTTCTGAATTACAAAAAGAAAAAGATATTAGACATGTAAACGATATTGTTTGTGATGAAATAAATACAATATTAGCAGAATAACTTTTTATTATTTTTTTAATAAAAAAGACCTCTTAGATTTAGATAAAAGAGGTCTTTTTATAAATAACAGATACTATATAGCTATTTCTTCTCTGAAGTGATTTTTAAGAATTCAAAGTTAAGTCCACGTACAGCATAGAACCATATCAACATAATGACTACGAATATAGTTGCAACGACAGGAGCAATATCAGCTAATTTTGAACCTATAAATATCACATTCAAAAGTAAGAAATTAATTGCTGCTCCACCAGATTTACCAGCTCTTCCACCAATAACATCAACAGCAGCTTTACCTTTTGATTTCAGCTCATCATCCAAAGGAATATAACTCATCTCTTTTGTAGAATCAAAAAGTGAATATTTAACACCTTTTGCTAAAACATTCTGCGCTAATCCTACATAAGCAATAACCTCTAATACACTCAGAGAACAGCAAGCACTTATCATTGGACTCATAACATCTTTGAATATGATACAGCCAAAAAATATCAAACCTGTAATAAATACCATTAATGGAGTCATCATTGTAGCGGTAAACCAAGAACAGCGCCTTAATATATTAGCACCCACTAACATAAAGAATATTGTTGCAGCTCCAGTCCAAATCTGTAATCCTCCCATGAATCCACTAAATTGTGCTGGCGTTGGACAAAGAATTTTGACCTGATCCTTCCACATAACCTCAACTAAATTAATACTAATTCCATAGCATACAACTAAAAGAACTATATATCCTAAATATTTAGAGGACATAATGTATTTCAAACTTTCTCCTAAGCTTAATTTAACTTTTTTCTTAGGCTTTTTGATTTCATCAGGATTAAAATATTTTGGATCGGTTAAAACATAATTATTTAACCAGTAGTAAATTCCAATAATAACTACACAAATTGCAACAGCAATACCGCTAACTAAGCTAACATTTTTTACTGTTTTTAATACTCCTCCGGAGACAATTAATGCGCCATTAGCAACAAAACCAAACATAGCATAAAATCTTTTGGACTGTTTTAGTGAAGTTACATCATTAGCAAATCTCCAAAACATCAAGCTTATCATAGCACTGCCCCAAAGCTCTGCCATTACATAAAATGAAGAAAAAACCCATCCTTGAATAGGAACCAATAAACTTTTAAGAAACTCGTTATTAACATTACTTGTTAGATCAGGGGTTAAAGAATCAAAATAAGGATATAATATTAAGGCAAATAGAGTAAAATATGCCAAAAAAAATGACACAACTATATAAAAGACTCCATTTTTAGAAAAAATATTAGAAAGTTTTGAATATACAATCATAAACAAAACAGCCGCTGGTAGAACAAACCATAATTTAAGAGTAGGAATTGCTTCTGCGCCCATATTTGTGACTACTAATGAATCCTTTGTTCCTCTTAACACACTATAATTAAATAATATTCCCATCATCATTAATGCCATAGGAAGGAACTTTTTAAGTTCTGACGAATGGATGGGCCAAAATATTGCTCTCCATCCTGTAAATTCCTGTGGTTCAGTTTTTTTACCATCAGCCATTATTTTCTCCGTTAATTTACAAACGGAGAATAGTATATATATTTTTTTATTAATTTCAATGGTAATTACTATGTATTGTCCACTTTAATTATACTTTTTGATAAATTATTGATGTATAATAATAAAAAATGTATATAATTTAACTAGTTATGAATTAATATAAGATATGATAAAACAAATATTTGGGACAGATGGTATTCGAGGTAAAGCTAATCAATATCCTTTAGACATTGATACTTGTATAAAATTAACAAAAGCAATCCATATAAAATTTCTAAAAAATAAAAAAAAGCCTACAATATTAATTGGAAAAGATACCAGATTGTCTGGGGATACTTTTGAACATATTATCGCCGCAGTTTTTAGTTCATTAGGTTCTGATGTAAAATTAATGGGAGTAATGCCGACTCCTGCAGTCTCCATTCTTACAAAAAAATGGAATGCAGATTTAGGTATAATGATATCAGCATCTCATAATCCATATTATGATAATGGCATTAAGATTTTTAATGCAGAAGGATTTAAACTAACAGACGATGAAGAATTTGAATTAGAAAATACTATTTTTAATCAAATTCATGAAAACAACAATCAGGAATTTGGTACAATAAAATACATGCATGAAGAAGCTGAACAAGCTTATTGTAACAATATAATTCAATCTTTTAATTTTAATACGAATCAAACAACAAATAAAAAAGTTATTATAGACTCTGCTAATGGAGCATTAAGCAATATTGCAGGGAAAATTTTTAAATTTTTTGGATTTAATGTTATTAATTTATTTAATAATCCAAATGGCATAAATATTAATGAGAATTGCGGTGCAACTCATCCCGACATATTAAGTAGCCTTGTACTAAAACACCTTGCCGATTTTGGAATAGCATTTGATGGAGACGGAGATCGTGTTATACTTTGTGATGAAAAAGGACAATTATTTAATGGAGATGAAATTTTATCTATATTGCTAATTGATGGCAATCATGCTGAAGTAGTATCTACTATTATGTCGAATTTCGGATTTGAGAAATATTTAGAGAAAAAAAACATAAAACTAACTAAAACTAATGTCGGTGATAAATATGTATCAGAATATATAAAAAATAGCAAAGCCAATATTGGGGGTGAAACTTCTGGTCATATTATAATAAAGTCACATGCTCCTACAGGAGATGGTTTATTTTCAGGATTAAAAGCAATACAAATAATATTAAAAAATGGAGGTAAATTTAGTGAATATCATATGTTTGAACCATATCCAACTGTAAGTAAAAATGTAAAAGTAAAAGATAAATCTGTTATAAATTCATTAAGTAATATTATTCAAAATTATCAAAATCAACTTGGAAATGAAGGTCGTCTAATTGTTAGACCATCTGGCACTGAACCTTTAATCAGAGTTTCAGCTGAAGGTAAGAATACTGATGAGTTAAAAGACATAGTAAGTAAAATCGAAGAAGCCATACTAAAATGTTAATTGTAATTTATTCAGCATTAATTATATGTATCATTATTATAGTTTTTTTATTATTGAATCTAAAACACAATGAAAATAAAGTTCAAAAATTCATCGATATCGATAATAAATATCAAGAAGTTTTAGTAGATAACATAAGATTAAAAGAAAAATGTATAAAATTTGATGAAATAACTCAAAAATATGAATTATTACAATCTAAAAATATCATATTAGAAAAAGATAATGTATTGTTAAACGAGAAATTAGAACAAGAAAAGAAAAATCTTGCTGAAAAAATACAACTACTGGAAAATGCAGAAAAAAAACTTTCTGATACATTTAAAGCATTAAGTTCAGAAGCGTTATCAAAAAATAATCAAACTTTTATAGAGTTATCAAAGGTTGTTTTTGAGAAATTACAGGAAAAAACGAAGGCTGATTTATCTTCAAATACAAAATCATTGGGGGATTTAATAAACCCTATTAAACAAGCATTAGAAGGCGTAGGAATAAAACTTGGAGAATTAGAAAAATCTAGAATAGGAGCTTATGAGGCATTAAAACAGCAGGTAGGAGACTTAATTCTTTCACAAAATACATTAAAGAATGAAACTACTAATTTAGTGTCTGCTCTAAAAAATCCTACCTCACGTGGACAATGGGGAGAAATACAACTACGTAGAATCCTAGAACTCTCAGGAATGAAAGAACATTGTGATTTTAAAGAACAGGTATCCAGTGATAATAATGACAAAAGTATTCGTCCAGATATAGTTGTTTACTATCCAGAAGGAAAACAAGTAGTTATCGATGCAAAAGTTCCTTTAACAGCATATTTAAAATCTTTAGAAACAACAAATGAAAATGAAAAAAAGAATTTATTGAAAGAACATACTAAACAAATAAAAAATCATATAATTAGTTTATCTAAAAAAGAATATTGGTCACAATTTCAACCTAGTCCAGAATTTGTGATAATGTTTTTACCAAATGAGGCTTTTTTTTCTGTAGCTATAGAACAAGATCCAAATTTATTAGAATTTGCTATGAAAGAAAACATCATCATCTCTACTCCTACTACATTATTGGCGTTATTGCATACAATCGCTTGGGGATGGAAACAAAAAAATTTAGCAGAAAATGCAAAGCAAATCATAAAACTAGGGCAGGAGTTATATGAAAGATTGAGTAATATGTCACAACATTTTTATAATCTAGGTAAAAGTATTAATTCAACTGTAATGTCTTACAATCAAACGTTAACTACTTTAGAAAGCAGAGTTCTAGTCACAACAAGAAAATTTAAGGAATTAAAAAATACAGAAAAAGAAATCATCAAACTCAAACCTCTAGAAAATGAAGTAAGGCAGATAAAAAATTAACGTTCTATTCCTTCAATTTGTTTTGGTTTTACTGGATGTATTCTAGGTTCTTCTATTTCTATAGTCCGTACCTTACCTTCATTGTGTGGTCTTGATAAATTAATGTGTAATAATCCATCTAAAAACTCTGCATTTTTTACTTCGACACCATCAGCTAAAATGAAAGTCTTAATGAATTGACGTGTAGCGATACCTCTATAAATAAAAACAGCTTTAGGATTTATTTCTTGTCTTCCTTTAATTGTTAATTGGTTATCTTCCAGAGAAATACTTATATTCTTTCTTTGAAAACCTGCAAGAGCTAGAGTAATTCTGAAGCCATATTCTCCTATTTGTTCTATATTATAAGGAGGGTAATTATCTTGAACCTTAGATATAGAATCAATTAAATGTTCGAAATGCTCAAATCCTAAAAATAAAGGACTATTAAATAGTGATGATAATCTATCCATAACTAAAACTCATTTGTTATTTAATTATATTACAATATATTAAAAATGTAAAAGATTTTAGAAATATTCATAACTTTTATTAATTCTTAAGAAATCAAGTTAAATTTTTTGAAGTAATTATCAATCTCTTCTCTCATTTCAATCCCTACTTCTTCAAAACAGTTTAGGAGTTCGTTATACGTATTTTGCCCTCCGATAAAATCCCAAAATTCTTCTGCTACTTTTAACTCTTCATCTAAATCAAGCATGCCTCTTATCGTCCATCTTGCATATGAATTAGGCGCATAAGGATTATAAGGTATTGCAATTAGAGTATGAATATTCTTATTAGGATTATTTGCTAATATTACACAACCCATTCTAATAATGTTCTTTTAAAACCTTTAAATTCTCCGATATTAGGCTTTGCTGTTTTTAAATCAATTAAGTATAATTCATTATTAGTTTTTAACATTAAATCAACTTTGTAGTTCTAATTTCCCGCATAGTACCGCTTCGACAAACTTCTCTTATTCTTTCAATTTCATTGATTTTATTTGGTAGAATGTTGGCTGAACTTAATTCATCTATTATATTTTGAATTACTCTCTGGGCTTTTTCACTGATTATTTTAGGAGTGCTATATTGCTTTTTACTAAACATAAAATTACTCTGACCTATTATTAGGGCAATAGGTTCAAATATTGTGGTACCAAAATTAGTGTTCAAAGAATGAATAAAAGAATATAAAGCTAGTCTATCTTTTCCAAGAAGCCTTGTATGGAAAGGCATTGAACATGGTTCAGGATTATGATTAGCAAATTTATCTCGTAAAACATGTTTTAATAATTTTTTAATTTCCGATTCTTTTATCATAACTTTGTTCCTTAATTTATTTTTCTTTTAAATGAAAAATAGTTTCCGCATAAGCATTTTTTACCTTTTCTGTACGATTTAATACCGGTCTATTATATTGGATTACTATTACCATATTAGATTTTTCAGCAATTTTTGGATATAAGTTATATTTATCGTTAGCTACAAGAAATATATTATAATCTTCTCTGAGATATCTCTTGCAATTCAACAATACAGCAGCAATCCCATCCACATACATATCTCTTGCTTTAATATTTTGTCCATTATAAAGTGAACCTATCTCTAAATTATCTTTTCTTTCAAAATTAAACAATTCATATGCGTAAGCATGCTGTTCATGATAATCAATAAGACCAACATATGGAGGGCTAGAAAATATTCCAGAAAATTTCTTATTTTTTAATAAATCATATAATGCTCTATTTTTTATAGAAAGACATTTATATAAATCTATATTTCTACTATCTCCTGTTAAACATATCTGATAAGTTTGAGTTTTTATTTGATTAAATTCTAATATTCTTTTTGTTGTATCCTTACTATATGTATTCCACCATTTTAAAATTGAAAATAAAGGCTTGCATATCTTATAATGTTTAGTACAATAATATGTTGTAGTAACAGGATTTAATAGAGTTGCTAAGTCAGAATGAGTTATTGCTCGGCAAGAGCGCATTGTTCTACTTAATATCAATATTAATATATTTTTAAGATTTTGATTTATATCTTTATCACTTTCTATATAATCTCTTATGATGTATAGCTCATCTCTAATATTAGGTAAAAACCACTTATTAATAAAACTGCTATTATCACAATTTATATTTATTTTATATTTCTTAATTAATTTATAATATACATCTAGAAAGAGACTTTCTTTTTCTTTGGAATATATTTCTTCATTAATAATTTTATTTTTTATAGATATTTTATAATCATAACTAGAGAAAAATTGATGATTAAATTTATTTAATTCATCTAATAGCTCATTTTCAAAATATTGAATACGTGTCTTAGTTAAGTGAATACATAACAACTCACTTATTTTTTCGATTTTTCTTTTTAATTCATTTATATCAATATCAGATATTTTACAATTTGAAATTAATGTGTTAAATATTGATATTTCGATACCAATGGCATGCATTCCTAATTCGTTAGCTTGTACTAATGTTGTTCCACTACCGCAAAAAGGATCTAATATTATATCTCCTTTTTTAAAATATACATCATTTTTAAAATTATCGATATGAGAATCTAAAAAATACTCAACTAATTGTGGTATAAATTTTCCTTTATATGGATGCAATCTATGCACATGCTTGGTTGTTTCTGATTCTTTTAAATTACTAAATGATAACGTTTGATTTATATCAGTATTATTCCATACTTTAAATTGTTCATTTTTATATTTACTATAATATTGTCTTAGTTCACATAATGAAACCTTTAATGAATTGTCTTTTACATATTTTTTTATTAAAGCATACTGAATAAGATAAGAAATATTACTATTGGTGACTTTTTTCTTTAAAAAGTTGGATGCTCATGCACTAGCTTCTGTTATTGAAACTAAATCATCATTTTGATCAACATTTGATGCTAACATACAACTCCCCAATATAGAATACTACCATATTTAATAATAGATTTTCATTATATTTGAGAAAATCCTATTTCTCAAAGGCTATTTTAATTTATATCTGAAAAAGAACACCTGGTCTGATTTCTTGTTACAGATGATTTGATTGTTTTTGGCAAATTTGTTCCGAACTTTTGCTAAATAGCATTAATTTGGTTTTATAAATTACCCGATGTTTAGCAATTTGAGAATTTTATATTATAATTAACCTATGCAAAAGGTCTATGAAAAGGATGATATAATTTTATTTCAGGGTGATTGTATTGAGATTTTAAATAAGGCGCCCCCGAATCTGTCGATATGATTTTTGCAGATCCGCCTTATATGTTATCTAATGGTGGAATAACCTGCCATGCGGGTAAGGCTGTGTCAGTAAATAAAGGCAAATGGGATGAAAGCAAAGGTTTAGATGAAGATTTTGAATTCCATCAAAAATGGATTAACGCTTGTAAAAAAGTGTTAAAACCTAATGGCACAATTTGGATATCAGGGACTTATCATTCAATCTATGCTTGTGGCTTTGCTTTACAGAAAGCAAATTTTAAAATTCTGAATGATATCTGTTGGTTTAAACCTAATGCCTCACCAAATATGAGTTGTAGATATTTTACGGCAAGTCATGAGACTTTATTATGGGCAAAAAAAGACCCAAAAGGCAAACATATCTTCAATTATGAAGCAATGAAAAATGGCAACTGGGGTGATGATTTCATAAAAAAGCATGAGAAACAAATGCGTTCTGTATGGGCAATAGGAACCCCAAAACCATCCGAAAAAGCTTTTGGCAAACACACAACTCAAAAACCTTTAGAATTGTTAAGGCGGATAACCCTTGCCTCTACTAATAAAGGCGATTTAATTCTTGATCCATTCACAGGAAGCTCCACAACTGGTATAATGGCATTAGAGTTAGGCAGAAAATTTATTGGCATAGATTTGGAACAAGAGTACTTAGAACTTTCCATCAAAAGGTTTGAACAGCAAATTAAGGAATTAAAATGGCAGTAGTACTTGAAAAGTTAAAAAATGAAACATATCCTATAGTCAAATGGGTTGGTGGAAAACGCCAGCTTATGTTCAAGTTACTTAAAAACATGCCAAAATCATATAACAGGTACTTTGAACCTTTTATCGGCGGAGGAGCGTTATTTTTTGAATTACAGCCAAAAAACGGTTATATCTCTGATATGAACGAGGAATTAATAAATTTATACACTGTTGTTCGGGATAATGTTTATGTTCTTATTGATGACCTAAGTAAGCATAAAATTTCTAAAGAGTATTTTCTTAAAATAAGAAATCTTGACAGGACAGAAAAATACAATAGTTTATCAGATGTAAAAAAAGCCAGCAGGTTTATTTATTTGAACAGAACTTGTTTTAATGGTATGTATCGTGTAAATTCTCAAGGGCAGTTTAATGTCCCGTTCGGGAATTACAAGAATCCAAAAATAGTTGATGCTGAAAACCTGATAAATTGTTCTAAGTTACTGAAAAATACAGAAATATGTTGTACTGATTTCTCAGAAGTTTTAACTAAAGTTCAAAAAGGCGATTTCATTTACTTTGATCCCCCTTATGTGCCTCTTAATGAAACTTCCAGTTTTACATCTTATACAAAATACGGTTTTGACATTGATATGCAGTTTAAATTAAGAGACATTTGCGATGAACTAAACTCAATGGGCGTAATGTTTATGTTATCTAACTCGGATACAAAACTTGTAAATGAATTGTATTCAAATTATGAAATTAAAAAAGTTTTTGCTTCCAGAGCCATAAATGCTAATCCTAATGGTAGAAGCAAGATAACAGAAGTTTTAGTGAGGAATTATTAATGATTAAAGACGGTATAGGTGGTGGAAATACTACAACAGGTTTAGTATTTGAAACAAAAGCAGATTTAAAAACTTTATTAAATGGCATAACTAATTATAGAGTTGATGAAAAGAACAACGTATTTTTCAAATATAAACTCGTAGGCATGATCTTCGTCAAACAAGATTTATACAGATTTTTGGAGAAAAATGGAGTAAAATGGCAGGATTATTTGTCAAAGAAACTACTTCCCGATGATTCAATTTATGTAATTCTAAATAATACATTTTTTGTTATTGAATGCAAATATCAACAAATTGGTGGTTCTGTTGATGAAAAATTACAAACCTGCGATTTTAAAAAGAAACAATATAAAAGGTTATTAGTCTCTCTGAATTTTGAAGTTGAATATATCTATATACTAAGTGATTGGTTTAAAAAGCCTGAATATAAAGATGTTTTAGCATATATTCATAGTGTTGGATGTGACTATTATTTTAACTATATTCCACTGAAACGTTTAGGCTTACCTGTTGAGGGTAAATTTTCAGCAATCTCTTTTGAGTTATTTGAAATTTATAAGGCAAAGTTGTATAAAGTAGAAAATAAGTGTGTTTAACTTTGTATAACGTTCCCACTAAAACTGAAAAAGAAAACAAATCGGCTGGCACGCCATACATAGGATAATTTTAAATTCCCTATAGTACTTACATCATGCAATAGACTTTAAGACACTGAATCAAGAAATTAATATTATAACAATTAGAAAAAACTGAAAATCAAAAAACGTAAATTATTATGCTGAAAATAAATAAAATAATGAAATTGCTTATCAAAAACAGCAGTCTTATTCTAAAAATTCTTATTATAATTTATATAATCACTTTATTGTTTCT
The DNA here is from genome assembly GCA_964532905.1 of uncultured Holosporaceae bacterium. GTDB lineage: Bacteria > Pseudomonadota > Alphaproteobacteria > UBA3830 > UBA3830 > UBA3830. Next base: position 24,238 of record CAZHJM010000005.1, on the reverse strand, counting down.
TATGCATCCTACAACTGAATTTTTACAAAAAATATTTTTTGTAAAATTTTGTGGAACTGGACTATTTAGAAATAATCAAATTATCCGTACAATTCAAAAACGGTGTGTATTTCACTGAAATTCTGCAAATCTCAATCTATCCGCACGGTCCAGAAAAAGTCTGATTTTCCAGTTTGATTATTTTGGTAAACTTAATTTCCCCGACCATAAAACGCCCTCACAAAGCCAACTTTACCAAAACAATCTATCTATACGAATCAATCTGGACAAAAAAATACACCCAGATAGACGCTATCCCGTGTCCAGCTAATTTTTTACACCCCGAGGTCAGGTGTGGAAAAAATTTAAAAATTGACAAATTTTTGAGATTTCTCGCATCCTCATATAAATACTACTAATAAGCATTTTATCCGCGCAGGTTAGTGAAATTAGGATACCGATTACCCAAAATAATCACACTATCTGCTATACTCAAACCACTCACTTTATTACAATATCACCAATATACTAACTTTTTTAGACTGCTATCCAGATATAATTTATTAAAAATAAAACTAATCGAATATTATTGTACCACACCTTATAAAAAGACTCTATCTAAGATATTTATAATAAGAACATTGGTTGCGGGGGAAGGATTTGAACCAACGACCTTCAGGTTATGAGCCTGACGAGCTACCAGACTGCTCTACCCCGCGATAATGTTTATATTTTACTTTACTATAGAACTAAAAACAATACCAAAAAACAAAAAATTTTATAACTTAAATTTTTATAAACATTTACTTAACCTGTACATCATAAGGCGGTTTAGTTAAACCGATTAATGAATTCGTAAATATTTCACATCCCTCTTCTGTTACTCCAATAGTATGCTCAAATTGAGCAGATAAAGAACGATCTGCTGATATTACAGTCCAACCGTCACCTAACAAACGAGTTCGATACGTACCAACATTAATCATAGGCTCAATTGTAAATACATAACCAGGTTCTAGTTCTAATCCTGTTCCCGGTTTCCCAAAATGCAAAACTGCTGGTTCATCATGGAATATTTTTCCTGTTCCATGTCCACAATAATCGCGAACTACAGAGAATTTTTTGCCTTCAACATAGCTTTGAATAGCATGTCCTATATCTCCTAATCTAACTCCTGGACGTACTAAATCTATAGCTATCATTAATGCATTATATGTAACTTCTATAAGCTCTTTTGCTTTATTAGACGGTTTCCCTACAACATACATACGGCTAGTATCTCCATACCATCCGTTCACAATAACTGTAACGTCAATATTTAAAATATCCCCATTAACTAACTTGCGTTGAGAAGGAATTCCATGACAAATAACATGATTAAGTGAGATACAGGTAGCATTTGGATATCCATTATATCCAAGACATGCAGGTATGGCATTATTACGTAAAATTTCTTCATGACATAATTTATCTAATTCCGCTGTTGTTATACCAACTTGAACAAAAGGAGTAATATAATCCAGAATATGAGCAGCAACCTTTCCTGCTCTTCTTAATCCTTCAAAATCTTTTTTAGAATATTTTTTTACAGTAGACATAATAACACCTTTACATTGGAATATTATACATTAAATCTAAAATGAAAAATATCTCCATCATTAACTATATAATCTTTACCTTCTAAACGCATTTTTCCAGAAGCTTTCGCTCCGGCTTCTCCATTACAAGCTATATAATCTTCATAACTTATGGTTTCAGCACAAATGAATCCTCTTTCAAAATCTGAATGAATCACTCCTGCAGCTGATGGAGCTTTAGCACCTTTATGAACTGTCCAAGAATGAGTTTCCTGTGGCCCAACTGTAAAAAAAGTAATCAAATTAAGGAGATTATATCCTCCTTTTATAACTCTAGATAATCCGGATTCAGATAGCCCCAAAGATTCAATATATTCTCTTTTTTCTTCTTCATTTTTAATCAAAGCAATTTCAGACTCTATTTCAGCTGAAACTATTACCATAGGAGCATTTTTTTCTTTTGCAAATAATTTTACTTGATTAGAATAATCATTTCCTTTAGAAACATCATTTTCAGATACATTACAAACATATAGTATGGGCTTAAAAGTAATAAGTTGCATTGTATTTGCTATTATTTGCTCTTCCTCAGAAAGAGCTAACTTACTTAATAAATTTCCAGCTTCTAACCAATCAATCCCTTTCTTTATAAAATTTTTCATTTTACTTAATTCAGGATTATTTTTTCTTGAAATATTTTCTTCTTTTTTTCTCAAACTACCTATATCGGCTAATATTAATTCGGTTTCAACAATTTCAATATCTCTTATAGGATTTACAGAACCATTAACATGCGTAATATTTTCGTTATCAAAGCATCTTACTATGTGTAAAATAGCATCAGTACTGCGAATATGACCAAGAAATTGATTCCCTAATCCTTCTCCTTTACTTGCTCCTTTAACTAAACCTGCTATATCTACAATTTCAATTTGTGAAGCTATAATTTTCTCACTTGATGCGATTTCCGCTAATTTATTTAAACGTTCATCGGGAACAGCTACTCTTCCTACGTTAGGTTCTATAGTACAAAATGGGTAATTCATTGCTTCAGCTGATGCAGTTTGTGTAATAGCATTAAATAAAGTTGATTTCCCGACATTTGGAAGCCCTACAATTCCGCAATTAAAACCCATGTTCTATCCTATAAAATAACAATAAGAATATATATGATTAAGATAAATTTGTCATGATATTGATAATAAATTTCCATCTGCGTTGTTTACTATTTTTTAATATAAATTATATATATTTTTTATAAATTTTAATGTAATTTTTATTGAATTAGAAGGATAAATCATGTCAGATTTTTTTCTAAATAAAAATTCAAAACCTAATAATCTTGATTTATTTCAATTTGCTGTTTTAAACCCTCAAATAGCAATATTAGCTTTTTTAAAATTAGGAGAAGAGATGTCTTCTCAGCCAAAAAAAATAGAGGCTTCACAACAAGATTTATTAAAAAGACTAATTGAATTACAAAAATCATTTATTACAGAAGTATGTAATCAAGATAAAGAAAGCTTAAATTTTAAGTACAACGAAAAAGAAAAAAATTCGAAGAGAATACATTTGAAAATAATCCAATGATGTTGTTTGCTAGAAAATTTTATGAAACTACTTCATCATGGATGATGGATACATTAGATAGATTTAACAATAACGTTGATTCTCGAGTAATGCATAATGCTAAATTTTTTCTAAAACAATACATCGATATGTTATCTCCAGATAATTTCCCTTTCTTGAATCCAAAAGTTTTGAATGAAACTCTAAATACTAATGGAGAGAATTTCAAAAGGGGACTTCATATGTTCTTGAATGACTTGAAAAAAGGAGCAATTACAACAAATGATAGAGATTTTTTTAAAATAGGAGAGAATATCGCAAATACTCCAGGAAAAGTAATTTTTCAAAATGATATTATTGAATTGATTCAATATACACCTACAACTGAAAAAGTATTTTCTAAACCTATATTATTTATACCTCCTTGGATAAATAAATTTTATGTTTTAGATCTAAATGAGAAATATTCATTTGTAAAATGGTTAATAAATAAAGGTTTTACTATTTTTATGATATCATGGGTAAATCCTGATAAAAGATATAGAAAAATAAATTTTGAAGACTATGCATTTAATGGTGTATTGGATGCAATTGATAAAATATACGATGTCACTCATTCAAAATCTCTACATACAATAGGCTATTGTGTAGGAGGAACTCTAATTTCAAGTTTATTAGCGTGTTTAAAAAATCCATTATGCAAAAGACAACCAAAAATAAAAATAGAATCTGCTACTTTATTAACTACTCTATTAGATTTTGAACATGCAGGTGATATGTCTGTATTCATGAGCGGGAATTATCTAGATGCAATAACAGCTCAAATGGAAGAAAAGGGTATATTAGATGGTAGTGTAATGTACAATACATTTAGCGCATTAAAAGCAAAAGATATGATATGGAGATATTTTATCAATAGTTATATGTTAGGTAAAAAACCTGCTCCGCATGAAATTCTATTTTGGAATTCTGATCCAACAAATTTAACGAAATCTATGCAAACGTTTTTATCACATGATTTATATAGAGATAATTTACTAAAAACAGGCACATTATCTATGTGTGGTATACCTATTAACCTTAAATTAGTAAAAAATCCAATATATATGGTATCTATGAAAAAAGATCATTTAGTTCCGTGGCAGGCGGCGTTTGATAGTATGAAATTATTAGGTGGGAAAATACGATTCGTTGTAGGTGGCTCAGGACACGTTGCTGGAGTAATTAATCATCCAGATAGAAATAAATATTCATATTGGATTAATGATAAAATAACAGAAACTGCACAAGAATGGTTTGACACAGCAAAGGAAATTGCAGGTTCATGGTGGAATGATTGGTTTTTATGGATTAAACCTATGGCCGGTAGTTTAATATCACCTCCATTTATTAAAGAATTTTTAAGGAATGCGCCAGGAATATACGTAAAAAATATGGTTCCAAAGCAACTATCAATCAAAAAATAACCTAAAATTCTCATTTTTTTACAAAAATAGTTGTAATCACTATTGCTGAAATTTCTAAAATTGTGTTAGGATTCGCTGATAATTAAGGAGCAGTAATAAATATGAATAAAATTGATTTTGTTAGAGCAATTGCTGAAAATTCTGGTTTAACTATTAAAGACACAGGAAAATTTTTGGATTCATTTATAGAAGTGACGAAATCTACCTTATCTAAAGGGGAAGAAATTGTTATTATAGGTTTTGGAACATTCTCAGTTGGGGAGAGAAGTGCACGTCCTGGAAGGGATTTCAAAACAGGTAAAATTATCGAAGTCCCAGCTTCAAAAGTTATTAAGTTCAAAGTCGGTAAAGGTTTAAAAGAAGCCGTAAAATAAATTAAAAAATGAGGAATTCCGTTTAATAGGAATTCCTATTTATATGTTTAGTACTTGAATTTTGTAGTTTAGATACTTTAGTTGAATGGGTGTCTTTTTGTATTTATGAGTAATTGCTTTTACTTATATATAATAAAATGTATAAAATCTTATCTAATGTATATATCCATTTAAACCTTCGCTGAATATTCCAGATTTTGGAGAAAAAATAATTACAGAATTAAAATAATTTTGTTTATTTGATGACATAGGTTTACTAGGACAATATAAGAAGAATCCCATTTCTTTGGTTGTGTTATAATTCATAGATGTGCTATTCAATAAATAGTTATTAGTGTATTCACAGATGATTTTTATTTCACCAGGTTTTATTGTTAAATTTTTGTAAATTTCTTTAGGATTTACGTTTTGTTTAAAATTAATTGAACTTCCAGGATGTTGTTTAGTAAATGTATCAATCTTCGCATATGTTTTTGTACCACTATATGGACACCACACTTTTATAACAGAAGCATTCCCATTATCTAATCCTTTTATATAATGAATCCATGCGTGAGCGAAAAAATTATCTTGCTCAGTCTTAATATTTCGATAATATGAAAGATTTGCAGCTTGAAAAGCTTTCCTAATTTGATCTAAAGTTATGGCTTTTCCACGTGGTACATTTTGTAACATATTGACAAAACACAAATTACAGAATTGTGTTTTAGACTTTATATATGCAACTTGTCGGAGATCATGTATGTAAAGGATGAGCAAGAACAATATGGGAATACAGACAGCGAATTCGATAAGAATAGCTCCACGATTTTTGACTAAAAATCGATTTACCCCCCCCCATATTGTCAAATAATTTTCTACAGATTTTTATTAAAATATTCATATGCATTTCCATATATTTTCTAATAAAATTAATATCTAATTATAAATAAATAGTTAAATTTTGTTGAATAATTAGTAAGTATATTAGAATTATTGAATAATCATGAAAAAGTATGAAAGGAAAAAGGATTCTCACGCTATCAAGTATAATTCTGAGTATTTCCTGTAATGAAAAGATAAAATCGGAATAGACAGAGCTTATATAACTCTATATTCTGAGCAAACATAGTAAGCATGATATACGCATACCTTCATCATGTTGTCATCTACATCATGCTATGGATTGACGCCGCATTGCTCCTAAAAATGACAAGAAAGAAGCATTAGTAACGCCTTTCACATTCTCTTGCAATAAAAAAATCGAAAGAAGACCTCTACATTCTAAGCAGTATATAGCTTTTACGCTTTGCATTCTTTCGAGCAATATATTTTCGCGTCATTTTAAGTTTTTCTTTTTCAGGTTTTAGTTCATTCTGAGCAAGTGTAATGAATGTAAGAATCTATAAACTTTTTATAAACCTTTATTTATTTCTATTTATAATTTAGTTATTACATCAATAAATCAATATCTCCACTTTGATTAACGAAGTTAATAAAATATTAATTTGCTATTGACATTATTATTTAATTCATTGAAAATTAGCAGAATATTTTAATGGGGGGATTGATGGCTAGAAGTTTGTATGTTGTGCCTTTGACTATGTTTCTTTTAATTTGTGGCTGTAAAGAGCAGAAACAGATTCAAATGTCGGCTCCTATAGTAAAAGCTGTAAAAGTTGTAAAACAGAATATTCCCTTACATATAGAAGTTCCAGCAAAAATTACCGGTTCATTAGAAATTCAAGTGCGTGCTCAAGTTGGTGGCATTCTAAAATCCAGAACTTATAATGAAGGTGAGTATATTCAGCAAGGAACCAAATTATTTGAAATAGATCCGGCCCCATATCAAGCAGCGTTAACTAGAGCAAAAGGAACTTTAGCTCAAGCACAATCAGAATTGCGTCGTACTTCTCGTGATTTTGCACGTATGGAAAAATTACATAAGGATAAAGCAATTAGTCAAAAAGAATATGATGATTCTTTATCAGCATATGAAAGGGCAAAAGCTAATGTAGAAGTTGCAGAAGGAGCATTACATGAAGCAGAAATTAATTTAGGATATACTGAAGTTAAAGCTCCAATTTCTGGTATTGTTAGGAAAGAAGCTCAATCTGTTGGGAATCTTATTTCTCCTAATGGAGATTCTAGTTTATTAACCTCTATGGTTAAGGTTTGCCCTTTACATGCCAATTTTTCCATTTCAGGTTCATTATGGACTAATTTAGCTAAAAGTTACAAAAGCGGAAAAATTACATTAGCAGAAAAAGATGACTTTAAAGTTGAAGTTATTATGGCAGACGGAACTGTTTACCCTAAAACAGGAAAAATTATTTTTGTAGATAGTAGTGAAGATAACCAGACTTCTAGTGTTTCTATAAAAGCAGAAATTCCTAGTGATGAATCACAAAGAATTTTGTTGCCTGGACAATTTGTTAGAGTTCGTATTATTGGAGCAGAATATCAAGACGCTACTGTAGTGCCTGTGTCTTCTTTAGTTTCTACTCAAGCCGGATTTATGACATATGTAATAAAAGAAGATAAAACTATTGAAGTCAGACCTGTTCAAGCCGAAATTTTTGAAAATAAAGCCGTTATTAGCTCAGGATTGAAAGTAGGAGAGCTTGTTGTTTCTGAAGGATTAGTTAAAGTTCGTCCAGGATCTCCTGTTTCTCCGTTGATTGAAAATGGTGAAGAGAAAGGAGAATAAAAATGATTTCTCGTTTTTTCATTGATAGACCAATTTTTGCAACTGTTGTTTCGTTAATTATTATCTTAGCCGGTGTTGTTTCTATTAATAATTTGCCAATAGAACAGTACCCTAATTTAACTCCACCAACTATTGCAGTGAGAGCACAATATCCTGGTTCAAGCGCCCAAACTCAGTTAGAAACTATTGTTGCAACTATCGAGGACAAGATTAATGGTGTTGATGACATGATTTACATAAATTCAACTTCTTCTTCAAATAGTGGCGATTCAAATATTAACGTTTTTTTTAAGGTCGGTACCGATCCTGATATGGCAATGATTAACGTTAATAACCGTGTTCAACAAGCAACAGTGTCTCTTCCAGAGGAATGTAAAAAATATGGCGTTAGTGTTGTAAAAAGAAGTCCTTCTATTTTGAGAGTTTTAGCATTCTATTGTGACAATGGTAGATATAGTCCAGTTTATGTTGGAAATTATGTTTTATTGAATGTTATTGATGAATTAAAAAGAATAGAAGGTGTTGGCGACGCTATGGCAATGACGGGAAACGTTTATTGTATGCGTATTTGGTTAAAACCGGATAAATTAGCAAAATTAAATTTAAGTTCATCTGAAGTTATTGCTGCAATTCAATCTCAAAATGCGCAAAGAGCAGCAGGAGCTGTTGGTAAACAACCTATGTCTATAAAAGTAGATAGAAATTATGTTATTTCCGTTGAAGGGCGTCTTACTTCTGACAAACAGTTCGAAGATATTATTATTAGAGCATATCCAGATGGCAGGGTTTTAAAATTAAAGGACATAGCTGATATAGAATTAGGTGCACAAAATTATGATATGGTAGCAAAAACAAAAGATGGATTTGATGCCACACCTGTTATGATTTCTTTAGCTCCTGGTGCTAACGCTTTAGCCACTGCTGAACGTATTGATAAAAAATTAGCTGAACTTTCAAAAAGTTTTCCTGATGGGATTAAAACGACAATATGTATGGATACGACAGGATTTGTTAAGAATTCTATTTCTGAGGTAGAAAGAACATTATTTGAAGCAATACTTTTAGTTGTTTTAGTGATTTTTATATTTTTAAAAAGATTTAGGGCGACCATTATCCCGTGTTTAGCTGTTCCTGTATCTATTATAGGAGCATTTGCCGGTATGCTTCTTTTAGGATTTTCTATAAATACATTAACTCTGTTTGGGTTAGTTCTAGCTATAGGAATTGTTGTTGATGATGCAATTGTTGTCATTGAAAATGTTGAAAGAATAATGAGAACTGAAAATTTACCAGTCAGAGAAGCAACCATAAAAGCAATGGATGAGGTTACAGGCGCATTGATAGCTATTGTTTTGGTTTTATGTGCAGTATTTATTCCTGTGAGTTTCATGGGAGGCTTAGCAGGGACGATGTATAAACAATTTGCTATTACAATCGCTGTTTCTGTTGTAATTTCTGGAATTTGTGCTCTGACATTAACCCCTGCATTGTGCGTTATATTTTTGAATCAAAAAGGTGAAGAAAATAAGTTTAAAAAAAATGCGTTTTTCTCTTGGTTTGATTCAGCTTTTCAAAAACTAACAGATAAGTATGTAAATATAGTTTCTTTTTTTACTAGACATGTGAAGTCTTCTTGTTTAGTTATTGCATCTATTGTTGGATTTACTGTTTTGATGTTTAGTATAACACCAGGAAGTTTGGTTCCTGAAGAAGATCAGGGTACTTTTATGACTACTGCAACAATGGATCCATCATGTTCTTTAGATAAAACTGTAGAAGCTGTTTCCAAAATAACAGATGTTTTAGCAAAGGATCCAAATGTTAGAGATTGTATGTATGCTGCAGGATATGACATGTTAAGTAGTACTGCATCGACTAGTGCTGGTATTATTTTTACAATGTTAAAAGATTGGAGTCTCAGAAAAAATGATGATCAATCCGTTTCTGCCCTCACTAAAAAAGTTATGGGTATAGGTCAAAAGACAATAGCTGGTGGTTCTATATTTTCTTTTGGTTTACCGGCAATTATAGGAATGAGTACTACGGGAGGTGTTGAAGGATATGTTCAACAAAAAGGAGATGTAGATGTAGTTGCTTTAGAAAACAAAGCAAATGATCTCATAGCAGCTCTATCTAAGCGTCCAGAAATACTGAACGCAAGAACAACTTTTAGTGCAGATTATCCTCAATTAAAAATGGAAGTAGATGAAGTTAAGGCTTTATCTATGGGGGTTTCTATTGATGATATATATGTTGCTGTATCAACCACATTTAATACTTTTTATGTAAACGATTTTTCAAAAGCTGGAAGAGGATTTAAAGTTTTTGTCCAAGCAGAAGATAAATACAGAGCATATTCTGATCAAATTTCAGAGGTTTATGTAAAATCTAAAAATGGTGCTATGATACCTCTATCTGCATTTGTAAAATTTGTTCCTATTGTTGGTCCTGTATTGATGGAACGTTTTAATATGTTCACATCTGCGAAAATTTTGGTTACACCAGCTAGCGGTTATTCTTCCGGACAGGTTATAAAAGTTGTGGAAGATATTGCCCATGAAGTTCTAGGTGAAGGTTATGATTTTGCTTGGACTGGATCTGCTTATCAAGAAAAAGACAATAGTGGTTCTTCATATGATGCTTTGATTTTGGGTTTAATAGTAGTATTTCTGATTTTAGCGGCTCTTTATGAAAGATGGACATTACCGTTTTCAGTATTATTAGCAGTTCCTTTCGCTATGTTTGGAGCTATTACAGCAATTGAATTGCGAGGATTAAGTAATGATATTTATTTCCAGGTAGCTCTTATTACTCTTGTTGGTTTATCGGCAAAAAATGCTATTTTAATTGTTGAATTTGCTGTTATGTTTAGAAAACAAGGAATGGAATTAATTGAATCTGCAATTACAGCTGCTAAATTAAGGTTTAGACCAATTGTTATGACTTCTTTAGCTTTTATTTTAGGATGTGTACCTTTAGCTATTAGTACTGGGGCAGGAAGCGCGAGTCGTCATGCTATTGGAACTAGCGTTATTGGTGGTATGCTTGGAGCTACAATATTGGCACCTTTATTCGTGCCTTTATTTTTTGTATTAGTCACTAAAATGAGTGATTATTTTAAGGGGAAGAGAAATGCGTAAATTATTATATACTATTCCGGTTTTTCTATTGGTAGGTTGTACCGTAGGACCTGACTATGTTCCACCTAAAGTAGATATGCCAAAATTAAGTGATAAAGAAGAAATTGAGCAATTTACAAAAGATAAATGGTGGAATGTTTTTGGAATCGAAACGTTAAACAAATTAGAAGAACAAGCTCTCAAAAATAATGCTGATCTAAAACAAGCTATAGCTAATATTGATATGGCAAAAGCAGCAGCAGGTATTTCTCAAAGTGATATGCTTCCTCAAATTGCAATTAATGGAGAAGGAACTAAATCCTATATTTCAAAAAATGGAAAATCTTTTGTTCCTGGTATGACTGCTAAACGTAATTCTACTGATTATCTCGGAACACTTGGGGCTTCTTATGAAATCGATTTTTTTGGTAAGTATCGCAAAGCTAATGAAGCGGCAAGAGCAGAATTATTATCGACTAGGGCAGCAAAAGATGCTATTCTATTAAGTATAACAGCCCAAGTTGCGAAAAATTATTTTCTTATCCGCGCATTAGATGCAAAATTAAGTATTGCTAATAGAACTTTATTAACTCGGCAGCAAACTTATAAAATGTATAAAAGTCGCTTTGAAAGCGGATATTGTACTGAATTGGATTTCTTGCGTATCCAATCAGAGATGGATTCAGTTAAAACTACAGTTATTAGTTTAGAGGAGTCTTTAGCCAAGGCTGAAACATCTATGAGTGTTTTGTTAGGTTGTAGTCCAAGAATGATGATGGAAAGAAAAACATCTCCTGAACATGCAATTGAAAAATTAAGAATTCCTAACAAAATTCCAAAAGGTATTCCTTCAGACATTTTAAGTAGAAGACCTGATTTATTACAGGCTGAAGGTATGTTAATTGCTGCAAATGCTAAAATTGGTGAAGCTAAAGCCGCCTTTTTCCCATCTATTTCTTTAACGGGCGCTTTTGGATTTGAAAGTTTAAAATTAGGAAAACTATTCAATTCAGGAAGTGATATGTGGACATTTAATAGTGGCATTAGTATTCCCGTTTTTACAGGAGGTAGACTATCATCTATGAGTGCTTCTGCTAGAGCTAATTATAGGGCAGCATTAGCATACTATGAAAAGACAGTACAAACCGCATTTAAAGAAACTCTTGATGCGTTAGTTGAAAATCATAAGTCTCGTGATATTGTTATTTCTCGCACAAGACAAGTCAATGCATTGAAGCGAAGTTATGATATAGCCAAAAAGCAAAAAGATGCTGGACTCATTGGTTTAATTGATTTATTAGATGTAGAAAGAAATTTATTGTCCGGAGAAATGGAATTAGTTACAGCGTTACAAGATCAACTTGATGCTGTAGTCGATTTATGTAAGGCTCTTGGTGGTGGTTGGAAGACTTTTTATAAATAAAATTTGCTTATCTTTGATATATTGAATTATTAATTAGGTTATAGTACTTTGAATATCGAAAGATTTTTAGAGCAGAGGTTTTTATGCTAAGAATTTTGAAAATTTCATTTTTATTAATTATTGTCGGATTTTCAATGAATGTCTTAGCAAAAAGTTCTTCTATTGAATATGAATATCCTGGCGTAGTTGCATATGTAGATGGAGAGATAATTTTAGAAAAAGATGTTATCGATAAACTACAAATTATGAAAGTATCAATGGGTATAGAGTCTAGTGATATGTTAGAGAAAGAAGCATTAAATGAATTAATTTTATCTTGTATTAAATGGCATCATATACAAAAGTTTGCTCCTAAAGGTGGATGGACTAATAAAAAAGAAATCGATGAAATTTTTTCAAATATGGCTTTAAGAAATAATATGAATGTTAACGCATTCACAAAATGGTTAGAAGATAAGAATGTAAATGTTGAACAGTTAAAGAAAAACATAAAAATTAATTTATCATGGAATCATTATATAGAAGCAAAATTTGGAAGAAATATTAATATTTCACAATATGAATTAAAAAGAACATTGGAGGATATAAAAAGTAAAAAGAAAATGGAATCCTTTTACGTATATCGGATGTTTTTCCCTTTAACAAATAAAAAATCAGAGCAAATTATATTATCAAAAGTTAATAGTATAAAACAAATTCTAGATAAAGGCGGTAAATTCGAAGAGTTAGCTCAACAGTTTTCTCAAGGTCCAGATGCTAAAAAAGGAGGAGATCTTGGATGGGTGTTTTCGGGACAAATTTCTGCAGAAGAATTTTCCGCATTAAATGAAATGACGGTAGGTGAATATAAGATAGTAAAAAATAATCAAGGATATTATATTCTATACTTAAAAGACAAAAAAGTAGCTGGGCATGATTATATTACAACTATTAAATTTATCCATATAGCTGTTCCTCGTCCTGAATATGCGAATGGACAAGATACAAGAGCTTTGTTGAATGAATTGAAAATAAGCTTTCCGTCACAATCACAGTTTATTAATCAAGCAAAAGTAATAGGTTGCTATGTCTCTGAACCAATCGTTGCAACACTAGAATTGATGCGTCCAGATATAAGAGAAAAATTATCTAAATGTGAGCAAGGTCAAGTTAGTGATATTATTTCAGATAAACAGGCATTATTTGTTTTCTGTGTATTAAAGAAAGATATTAAAAAGATTCCTGATCCAACTATTTCTGATATAAGAAATCAAAAAATAAATGAGCGTTTGGGTATTTTTTCTAGTAGAGAAATTCAGGAATTACAAGAAAGAGCACATATTGAGTATGTAAACAATAAAAACCTCATTGCTAGGTAATTGCAGTGGTTTTTACAGGAATTACAGCTAAAAGCATATATAATAATTCTCCTTTTTTTGCAAAAAAGAATTTTGGGCAGAATTTTTTGTTCGATGAAAAGATAAATAATAAGATAGTAACAACAGCAGGAGATTTAAATAATAAAATAGTGATGGAGGTAGGACCAGGTCCTGGTGGTCTTACTCTTGAAATTTTAAAATATTCAATAAAAAAACTTTATATTGTTGAATATGATTTAAGATGGGTTGAAGTTTGGAATAATTTAAAACATCTATTTTTAGATAAATTAGAGATAATATATTGTGATGCTTTAAAATTTAATGAGCTAATTATTTCTCCACAAATTATAATATCTAATTTACCATATAATATTTCTACACAGTTGTTATTTAAATGGTTAAGAAATTTTGATAGATATGAAACTTTAGTTTTAATGTTTCAAAAAGAAGTTGCAGATAGATTATATGCTAAGCCAGGCACTAAATTTTACGGAAAGTTATCTGTAATTAGTCAATGGAAGTCAAAAGTTAGAAAGATGTTTGATTTGGAACCTGGAAGTTTTTTCCCTTCTCCAAAAGTTCGCTCTACAGTAGTAAAATTTCAACCTTATATTAAAGATGAATTAGATAAGGATTTCGATTTATTTTTAAAAATAGTAGGAGATAGCTTTTTGCATAAACGCAAAATTATTGTAAAATCCCTAAGAAAATATATACCTAATATTGAAAATATTTTAAATGATATGGGATATAGTAAACTAATTAGGGCAGAAGAATTGTCCATAAATGATTTTAAGAAAATAGTACAGGCGGTTGTTATGCGTAGGAATTTATTATGATTATTTTAATCATAGCTATATTAGAAGTTTTAGCTGGATATATTTGCGCTAAAGGACTCTATGTTGTTTTTAGAAAAACTTGGTTGAGTGTTTTAGCTGTATTATTGAGTCTTACGATTTTATTTTCTGTATGTGTAATGCATTTATCCGTAAAATGTAATCTAATTATAGATTTGTTATGTTATATAGGCTATTTATACTTAGGATTCATATTGTATTATTCAATATGGTGTATAGCGATTTTTATTATTTATAAATTTATAAAAAAAGATCTAAATTGTAAACGTTTTCTAACCTATGGATTGGTTGGCGTTTGTATTTTACTTGCAATTGGATATGTAAATGCAATGAATCCTAGATTAAAAAAGCTAGTTATACCAGCGAATGTTAATGCAAAATTTTGCTTTGTTTCAGATATTCATGTTGGTTCTATTGGTACCTCTCGAATAATGTCAAATGTAGTTAAATTATGTGAAGAATCCAAACCGGATTTTATTATTTTTGGTGGAGATAGTGTAGATATAAAAGCTATAGAAAAATATGGGGATGAATTTATAAAAAATTTTTCATGCTTAAGTAAAAAATATAAAATTTATGCTGTTATAGGGAATCATGAGATTTATGCTGGAATTAAAAGTTGCTTAAATTTATTTAAAAAAGCTGGAATTACTGTTTTATTAGATAATTTTATAAATTTTGACCATTTAACATTAGTTGGAAGATTAGATAAGACTATCAGTTTTAGAAAATCACTAGTAGATATTATTCCTTATAATGCGGACAACATAATTGTTATAGATCATATGCCAGAAAACATTTCTGAATCTGTAAAAAATAATGTTCTATTGCATTTATCAGGGCATACCCATAATGGGCAGATGTTTCCTATGAATATAATTACAAATATTATGTATTATTCTACTGGAATCTTGCACCATATAAAAAATACTTATGCTTACATTACCGGTGGAGTAGGATTTTGGGGACCCCCTTATAGAATAGGCAATATACCAGAAATTGTGTTAATAGAACTACAAAAGAAAGATAATATTCCTTCAATCTAACTATAA
This sequence comes from uncultured Holosporaceae bacterium, assembly GCA_964532905.1. Classification (GTDB taxonomy): domain Bacteria; phylum Pseudomonadota; class Alphaproteobacteria; order UBA3830; family UBA3830; genus UBA3830. The sequence continues at coordinate 8,775 of CAZHJM010000005.1, read as the reverse complement.
AAAAGCCCCCAATGTTAGGAGGCCCAAAATAGAAGGAAATGAAAAAATTAAATATACAAATATATTTACTCCTTTATATATAAAATGTTTTATATTAATTTTCAAGAGATTATTAAGAAAAAATTAATTTTTTCTTAATTAATAATTATTATCATTGTCGTATAGTAATAATATATTAAAATTTTAAATAAAATCATGAGGTTATTTAGTTAAATTTTTCGTCTTTGTGCTACATAAATATGTTTTTGATTTTTAAATAGCTTGTTTAATTTTTCACTATAGATTAATTATTAAAAGCCTTAGTTGACAATTTACTTATTGTTATGGCAATATAATAAATTAGAAATGAGATAAATAATAATGAAATTTTTGATATCAATTTGTATTATTTGTTTTGCTGTATTTCCAAATATATACGATATATACGGAATGAAAGCTAATTATATGCCGTTTAAAATTGGATTTGAATTTCAAACCTGTGAAGGATTATGTGTTTGGGCGAAAAATAATTACCATTGCCAAAAGCGACCTATATTTTATGCAAAACAGGATGGAAGAAAAATTTGGCATTTAGAAATAGATGGAACTGCTCTAGAATTTGTAACAGAACCTTTTTCTTATAAAGAAAAAGATTTATTAAAGCTTGCTCTCGAACAAATAACAAAAGTTATAGAGTTAATAAAGAGGAACAGTGGAACACTAACTATCGGTTCTTTGTTTGATAATTTGCGTGCATTAGAATTTCAAGTAATTTCTGAGGAATTTTTAGATCAGATTCGCGAACAAGAAATAAAACATGTTGACATAATATCTCTAACTCCTCAAATGACTGTACAACATCCATTAAAATACACTGTTGATTTATGCTACAGTTTGTTTGGAGATGATGAGAATTATGTTTTTGAAAAATTATTGGGAATACTGCCATTTAAGCAGCAAACGGATAATGGCTATTTTTTCCGTTCTGCTATAGGTGGGTTAACATTTCTTCAAGCTCATACAATGGTCATGATGGCAAGTCAATCATTTGAAGATGACAATGAACAATTAGATAATATCATTCAATGTATTGATACTCAGATGGATGCAAAACGCTTCGTTCCTTTTATGTCGCGCAGACCGTTTTCACATCTGTTGAAAGAAATAAAAGATCAATTATCGATAGGATGTCTAGTCGATCCAATATCTTCGCTTTTTTTATCTCAACTATCTTATACAGAAATATTTTATGCTACAGGAAACGCCCTTTTTTTACAAGAGTTGCTATCTAACTTTTATAGAGCGAACTATGGAGAGCAATTTTTCGATAAAGCAGGTAGACCTTTAGATTTACGAGGTTTATTTCCACATTGCTTTCTTCCAGAAAAATCGGTTAATCAGCTTTTAGAAAAAGGTTTTATAACAACTGTCATGCTAAGAAATATTCCTGCTTTTTCCAGAATATTCCCTCATAATTATCATGAGTTAGTCGTGCATTCCACCGAATTTCCATATGGAGAAGTTAAGATAGTACATACCAATTCAATAATTGATGATGAAGATAGAATTAAAATTGTTTTGGAAAACCGAGATGATCAAAATTTAGATTTGCTTTCTCCTCCATTTCCTCTAGATGAAAACGATGCAATGGGACGTTATAAAAAAGTAACAGAAACCGAAATATTTGGAGGGGCAGTCGTTGAATTTAGAGGACTTAGAAATATAAGTTCAAATTTTTTATACCTTTAATATTATCAAGATATAATTAAAAATTTCTTAGATTTAACAGGAATAGATTTAGGCCCACTAAATTCTCAGCAAGTTTGCCTTTTTTTAAGTAGTAGTGGTGAGGCCTTTTTAAGTTTTATAATGAAACGCCTTAAAATAAATGAATCTCGGGTTTTTGAATTGATGAAAAAGATTGGTCTGGAAGACATACAAACTGCAGAAGGGCATATTCCTCTAAAGGTTATCGCAAGCATTAGTAAAAAATTAGTTAAAACGATATTGTCAGATATAGAAACAAAACTTGATAGTGGAATGTTTTTAAGTTATGCTAATAGCAAGCGGGAGGAGTTCGTCGAAGAGGCATTGAGGTTGTTTGATTATATTGATAGCATACCAGATAACAGTGTTGCTATTGATTTCATTTGCGAATATCAGAGCACTTTAATGCGTGAAAGGAGATAGGGGTTATGTGTAAATTGTTTATAATTACCGCAGTGTTTGTAGCCACTAATGCGCTTGCTTGTAATGTTAATAGTAGTGAGTTGGAAAATGTTGCTACAACTTTTAGAAAGCAGATAGTACAAAAAGCATCAGCACCAACGGAAGTAGCCATAAAGAAGAGAATTCCATATATATTAGTAGATGATGAAAATACATCTAATATTAGTTCTTCTAGAGCTTTTACAGATCTTTTGAGCACTTTTGATAATGAGAATCTCAATAAAATAAGAAGGCAATTTAATACTTTTCAGTCCAATTGTTTAAAAATTGTAGATCAAACTGAGGACAATAAGGAAAAGGCATCTGTTTATTTGATATTAAAAGCGACATATGATGCGATAGTAAAAACATTAAGACAACAAGAGTTTGTGAGAACAATAATAGATAAAGCAAAGCAAAATAGAGGTCTTCAGAGCTCATCTACTAGAATAGCTTCTGGTTTATTTGATGAGTGTGATCAACTATAAAAAATATAGTTTGGAGTTAAATCATGTTTAAATATATTATTTTTTGTCTATTTACATCTTTAAATTTATATTCTATGAATATAGAGTTAGAGAAATTTTTTTCAATTGTTCATAATAATATAATGGATCCTAAAACTGTTGTATCAGAATTGAAGAAAATCCGAGATGATAATGAATATGCTGATGCATTTGTATCAAATTTTGGAGGGAAGTCTTATAATCCAGAAATGGAATTTAACACTAGAAAATTTACAGATTCAGTTATGGATGGAGTAAAAGAAGCTGCTCGTCTTATTGGAATGGAGAAACGTAAAGAGGGGGCATCAGAATATGGTTCTATAGAGAATTTATTAATTGCAAAGAGATTTTTAGAGTTTTCACAGTCGTATAATGGAAATTATGGCTTAGTTGATAATGATGTTTCAAGTTCTTTTGTGTTAGATCAAATAAATGAAATGATAAATTCTAGGAAACAATATATAGATGTTATAGAAAAAAACCGTAGCGATATAGAAAGAAAACGTAAAATTAAGAGTCAACCTATAGCAATTCCAGATGAATTGTTAGGAGAATTTTAAATATTACTGTTTTTTACTGAATAAGAATGAAGTGATTTATATCATTTCATTCTTTTTTTATTTTCAGAATATTTATATTGTTCTAGAATTTTTCTTTTAATTATGTTTATTATATATGGAATAATAATTTTATATAAATCAAGGAACTGTTATGACATTTTGCGTTACAACACCTATATACTATATTAATGGAGAACCACATATTGGGCATGCTTATGCAAGTACAGCAGCTGATATTTTAGCTCGTTTTAATAGATTAGATGGACAGCAAGTTCATTTTTCTACAGGAACAGATGAGCATGGAATTAAGGTAGCACGTTCAGCAGAAAAAGCCGGTATGGAAGTACATGCGTTCAGTGATTTTATGTCTATGAAATTTCGTGAAATGTCTGAATTAATGAATATATCATATGATGATTTTATTCGTACAACAGAACCAAGACATATTAAATCTGCCCAAAGATTGTGGTCTATGATTGAAAAAGATATTTATAAAAGTAAATATTCAGGTTGGTATGATCCTAGAGATGAGGTTTTTGTTTCTGAAGATGAAATTGTAAACGGTTTGGCTCCAAGTGGTGGTAAGGTAGAATGGATGGAGGAAGAATCATATTTTTTTAAGTTATCATCTTATCAAGATAAACTTTTAGAATATTATGATTCTCATCCAGATTTTATTGCTCCTCAGAGCAGGCGTAATGAAGTTATTAGTTTTGTTAAAAGCGGGTTAAAAGATCTTTGTATTTCCCGTAGCAAATTTAATTGGGGAATTGATGTCCCAAATTCCGATGGCCATGTTATGTACGTTTGGATTGATGCTTTGGCTAACTATTTAACTACGTTTGGTTTTCCTAATGACATTGTAGGAACTGAACAAAAAATGAAAGAGTGTGTTCATATTGTAGGAAAGGAGATTCTTCGTTTTCATGCAGTTTATTGGCCAGCTTTTTTGATGTCTGCAGGTATATCTTTGCCTAAACGTATTTTTGCACATGGATGGTGGACAAGTAGTGGTCAGAAAATGTCCAAGTCTGTTGGTAATGTTATCGATCCAAAAAGTATGGTTAATAAATACGGGGTAGATTGTATTAGATATTTTATGATGAAAGAAGTAAAATTTGGAGAAGATGGAGATTTTTCAGAAGAAGCATTGAAAAAAAGAATTTCTTATGATTTAGCTAATGATTTAGGAAATTTGGTTCAAAGAGTATTGGCTTTTATCCAAAAGAGAGATGGGAAATTTGTAGCAGACTATAATTTTTCAGATTCTTGTATAGGATTACTGAATCATTCACGAAATTTAATAGAGCGATTAAGACCATTAATTAATAAACAAGATCTAAATGGTGCTTTAAATGTAATTTGGGATTTAATATCTGAATCTAATAAATTTGTAAACGATGTTAAACCATGGGAATTATCTAGAACACAAAATTCGGAACTTGATAGTGTATTAACTGTTCTTTGTGAAAGTATTAGAGCAATCGCATTCGGTATTGCACCTTTTACGCCTAATACAGCTAAAAAGATTTTTGATTTTATGAATATTAAAGGGAAGTTATTTTCAGAAATTAATGAGAACTTTCAAACGCAGATATTTCCTCATTCTTATCCTTTGTTTCCAAGAGAAAAATAGATGTTTGTAGATTCGCATTGTCATATTTATGATTCTTCTTATAAAAGTTTTTTGAAATCTAGGAATATTAATGACCCTTTTAATTATTATGATATTAAATCGATAAAAGATAGAGCGGTAGAATCTAAAGTTAATATATTATTAAATATTTGTACTAGTTTATATGAAATTCATGAATTAATAGCATTATCTGAAAAATATTCTGAGATTTATAATACAATTGGTATACATCCTGACTATGCTAAAGAACATTTGTTAAAATTTTCCAAAGAAGATATTTATAGAAATTTTCAAAATATTTGTCAGTTACAAAAGACGATAGGAATAGGAGAAATAGGTCTAGATTATTATAAAAATAATAATATTAAAGAACAAAAAGAAATCTTTGATTTCCAACTAAGCTTAGCGGAGCAATTTAATTTGCCGGTTTCTATTCATAGTAGAGAATCTTGGAAGGACACTTTAAATATTCTCTCAGCACATCCAAGAATCAATGCTGTTATACACTGTTTTTCAGGAGATGTAGATTTAGCTAAAAGTCTTGTGTCACAAAACTATATGATAGGAATAGGTGGCATATTAACTTTTAAAAAAAGTCAACAATTACAGGATGTTGTAAAATGGATTCCTTTAGATTCTATATTACTTGAAACAGATGCTCCCTGGTTAGCTCCTGAACCTTTTAGAGGAAAAGTTAATGAACCAAGTTTTATTCCTTTGATTGCTAATAAAATTGCATTTTTAAAAAATATGTCAATATCGGATATTGAGTTAACTACTACAAAGAATTTTTATCGTTTTTTTAGGAAAATAAAAGGAGAAATATCTAATGAATAAAAAAAATACAGCAATATTTTTACTTTCATTTTGTGTATTATTTTTTGTATATCAATATGGAATAAGATCAGCAGTTCCAAGTGTTCTCAATGAAGAATTACAGAGTTATTTTTCAATTAGCGCTACGCAATTAGGCTCACTAATTAGTTTATTTTATCTTGCATATACTATAATGCAAATTCCTGTAGGATTAATAATAGATAGAATGGAGGTTAAAAAGATAGCTGTTATAACTTTCTCTTTATTCTCTTTTGGAATTATATTATTAGTATATTCACAAAGCTATATATTTGCCGCAATTTCTCAAATTTTTCTAGGCTGTAGTAGCTCTTTTGCTTTTGTATTAATAATGAAGGTAACAAATGATTATTTTCCTTCAGATAAAGTTGCATTAATTTCAAGCATTGCTATATCTATTGGAAGTCTTGGTCCTGTTATTTGCAGTCCGACTTTGACATATTTATCTTCTGTATTTTATTGGAAAAATGTACTTATTTGTATGGGAATTTTAGGTTTTATTTTTTCGTTCATAGGTCTAATTTTTTTGAAAAATACTAGTAAAGTCAGTAATATTGAAATCTCTAACGAAAAATCTATATTTCAAAATTTAAAAATTATTTCTAGTAATAATCAATATATTTGGATAGGCATATTTTCCATGATGGTATTGGGCTCTATTTCTACTTTTACCGATGCATGGGGAATTTCATTTATAAGATACGTATATGGTTATACTAAAGAGCAATCTGCTTTTGCTATTAGTTTAGTTTTTTTAGGGAACATATTAGGCGGACCAGTTATTGCTCATATATCACATATTCTACAAAGTTACAAAAAAGTTATGTTGTGTGGATCTGTAATACTATTAGTTTTATTCTGTTGTATTATTTTTATTAATATGCCTATATATATTCTATATCCTATATTATTTTTAACAGGAGCAGTGGTTTCTTGTCAGTTCCTAGCTTTTCCATATGCATTACTACTTGTTTCTAAGGAATTGGGAGCTACTATTACTGGAGTAGTAAATACTATCACTATGCTTGGTAGTACATTTTTAATACCTGGAGTAGGATTTATTTTAGATTTGTCGAAGGGAAATAACACCTTGTATAGTGCATCAGATTACCAGATAAGTATGTCTTTATTGATAGTTTCTGTAATTATTGCGATATTGACTATGTTATTTATTCAAGATAAATATCCAAAAAATAATTCTTTATGATTATTTGGTTATATGTACCTGTTCATTTTAGAATAAATATAAGAATATTAACATGAAGAAAAATGATAGTTTTTAAAAATCGTTATTTATCCTTGATTATTTTATTCGGAATTGTTCAATCGATAATTCCTATTTTGACTCGCAATATAATTCCGTATGATATGATAGAAAATTTGTATTGGGGAAAAGAGTGGCAACTCGGATATGCAAAGCACCCACCATTATTTGCTTGGATTTCATATATATTTTTTCGAATTTGTAATTCTATTCCAGAATCATTATATATATTAACACAACTAAATCTCTTATTAGGGTTCTACTTCATCTTTAAAATCGCAAAATTAATCGGATTTAATGAAGAGAAATCATATGGCTCTATTCTTTTTTTTATGTGTTCGGTCGCATCCGTGTTTGGTAATGAAAAATTTAATGCAACAACAATTTTGATGTCATTACTTCCTATGGTATTTTATTATTTTCTTCGAATGATAAAATTCTGTACAATTGCAGATGCTATTTGTGTGGGTATGATTGCCTCACTTGCTTTTCTTGGTAAATACTTTGCCTTATTATTTTTAGGATGTATGGGGATATTTTTAATTATAGATCGGAGTAGTCGTAAATTACTACTTACACCCATACCTTATATTGCATTAGCAGTATTCTTACTTGGAATTTCATGGCATATAAAATGGATTATAGAAAATCATTTTATTACATTAAGTTATGCACTCGAAAAATCTATAAATGCACATGAAAATTATTTATCTGCTTTAAATTTTCTTATAATGATATTTTTATTTTTTGGAACATCATTTGCTGTTTTAAGATATGTATACGGGAAGCAATATAAAATTATTCCATATAATTGGACAATTCTTAATTCTGCTCAAAAATTTGTTGTTTTTATTACTATACTCCCGATAACAATTTTATTTCTTGTATCACTCATAACAGGTATGAGAATTGGTAGTTTTTGGTGTACAAATATGCTTATGTTATTAGGTATATATTTTTTTATTTTAAATCCTACCATTAATTATGATAAGCTATACGAGGTTACTAAGAAAATAGTGTCTGTTTTTTTTGTAATTCTGTTTTTAAAACTTGGAATAGGGAGACAGATTATACAGCATTATGATGTTACAGAAGCAATCAATCCCCGAAAGGTGTGTTTTTACATAGAAAACCGTTGGTATAACAAATTTGACAATAAAAAGATTTCTATTATAAGAGCAGATAAGCCAACAGCATGTTTGCATATTTACTTGGAAAGCTCTCCGTCATTTTATAATTCCAAAAATTTAGATCAATATAAAATATTTGAAGAATACAAAAATGAATTATCGCTTGTTACATTTTTATGCAAAGGTAAATCCGATGAGAAAATACAAAATTTTATAAATATATATAATGATGACATTTTGGAATATGATTTCATTCATGTAATAGATGATAGTTTTATATATTTTGCATTTGTAAAGGGTAGAAATGAAAATTGATATTCAATTATTTATTATTGATGAGGTTTTAACATCGCTATAGAAAATCGAATTTCATTGGAAAAACATTTATTATCAAAAAAGCAAATGATATAGCTAGTAGCGCAGTGATGATTTCTATTATACATTTCTATAGTATTAATGTTTTATATATTCAAAAACTCTTTTTAATTTTTTATTGAAATTTTTATAAAAACAATTTACATTTTATCTAACTTGAACAGTTGGACAGATGGCCGAGTGGTTGAAGGCACCGGTCTTGAAAACCGGCAAAGGGGTAACTCTTTCGCGAGTTCGAATCTCGCTCTGTCCGCCATTTTTT
>CAZHJM010000004.1:0-79171 GCA_964532905.1 uncultured Holosporaceae bacterium | reverse complement strand
ATCGATATAAAAGTGCAGACAGATACGTTAAACGCAAAAAAGGATTCTCACGCTCACTTTATTCGCTCAGAATGACAAGGATGAGGTGTACTCTCTCTCAGAATGATGCAAAGTGGGAAATTCGACTTTCGCAAAATATCTAATAAATAATAAGCAGACATATTTTGAAAAGATTTTTTGTATTTTTAAATGTCTAAATTTTATAAAAACCAAAGCCAAAAATAAAATAATTTATACTAATGATATTTTATCGTTTTAAGTCTAGTTAATTAGACGAAGACTATTCTCTTAATTCGTTCGGATAACAAAATAGCGTTAGTTCAACAAATTTTCCTTTTGAAAATCTATGTAACTGAAATTCAAATGTATAATTTTCTACTGAAGCTTCTAAAAGATGTTTTATTTTAAATAATTCTTCATAACCATGGTATATACCTACAGATATCACAGGTCTATATTTTTTTATGGTATTTAACGCTCCTTTAACCATTTTAAATCCGTATCTTTCAAGATCTGCCTTTATAAAACCAACATTAATTTCCCTCTTCATAACTTCGTTATCAACTGTGGTTATTTTTACTGATATATCACCTATACTGTATAAACTGGCATTTTCTCTATAATTATCATCAATATTCTTTATGGAAATTTCCTCGCTTATTCCTACATTAATTAACACATAATTTTTATGTTATTCAATTGCATAATATGTTCATACATCTCTGCAGTTTTTTTAGATAATTCATAACTATATACTTTTGCATTAGTATAATTACTAAGAACTAATGCTGAATCTCCAATATAAGCATCTAAGTCTAATATATCACGTTCCTTTATATATGATAAAATTTTTTTCACTTGCATGTATTAATCCATGATGAAAAAACATAACTTCTGGGGAAATCTTAGTGATTCCCTTTGTTTTATATTCTTTCTTTATATCGTTATATTTTAATAACCAATGTTTTAAATATTCAAGTTGAAAATCTGGTAGTTCAGTTTTTCTAAATATATTTTGAAAATTAAAAAACAAAGAATTGTACACACACGCCCTGTAATAGTTCAAAACTTGTAATGATCTATCATTTACTCCTAATTTGAGGATATTAATTTTATCTTCAAAACTCTGAAAAAGCATTTCTTTGGAAAGACGACACGTCCATAAATGTTCAGTAATATATAACGCTCCAATTAATAAAAATAAAAAAATTATAAAAGGAGTTATTTCAAATAACATTATACAGATTTATGAGATCAATATACCGAACACAATTCCAATTTTCTAGATTCATAATATCCATTCATTGAAAGCAGATATACTGATATACTAATTATTTTATACAAAAATTGATATTTGTATAGTTGAAATAATAAGTCTATATATGAAAAATTTCCTTCAGAATCTTTTAATCGCTTGATTGAACAATTAAATAGTTTTTTTATGTGAAGAGTTGCAAAATTATTAAAGTTATATAATATCTAGTTGGATTTTAACGGTTTTTTATGAACATTTCTAAAAAAGAAGGCTTATTGATATTGTCAGTATGTCTTTTTATTATTGCTTATTTTATTTTAAAAGATGCTAATTGGATTTTAGGGGATGATGAGCAATTTTTAGTAACAACAGCAATTAATAAACCAAGTCATTCCTGTTATGGAGGTGGTAGATTTTGGCCGTTAGGACTTTGTGATTATACATTGTTATTAGGAGTTCCATATGGATATACTATAACAGCTCATTTAATATATAACATATTAATAATGTGTTCTACTGTTTTTGTGTTGTATAATTTCTTTAATAAAATTAATAAAAATAATTATATTATTAGTATATTTTTCATATTAATTATATTTCTTACATCCAGCTTTATGCTAATTCATATGAATTGTATATATGCTGAAAGAATGATGTTTTTTACATTAATATTATTTATGTACTTTTATTGGAAAAGCCTAAAATATCAATCTAATAAACATTATATCTTAGCATTGTTTTTCATGATGTATACAACTTATCTTAAAGAACCAATGTGTGGAGTATCAATTATAATAGCTTTAACTAATTTTTTAGGTAAATTAACTAAAAAAGATAAGATTTTTAATTGTGTATTGCTTATAAATTCAATTATATATTTATCTATTTTTATTTATAGATTGGATTTTACAAAAGAATTTTATCAGGGAGTAGATAGTTTTACTTTTTATCGTTTTTTGTTAATTAAAGACATATTAGCTTCAGAACCACTCTTTCTTTTTATTATTATACTTTGTTTCATTCGTATATATTTTGTGTTTTTTAGAAAAATACGTTCATATCTTTTTTTTGATGGATTATTATTCGGTTCAGTTGGATATATTTTCGCTTATATACTTCTTGGATTATCTAATTCTTATTATTTTTTCCCATCCATTGTGTTATCTTGTCCAGCTTTGATGTATTGGACAAATACTTTAATAAATAGCAATAAAAAACTTGGTATTTTACTAATAAGTTCATTATTTTTAAGTTCTTTTTACTCAATTTCGATATCTACATATAATATTCAAGATAATTTGTACCATCGGCGAAATGATATGAAATTAATCAGTTATATTGTTGATCGATATAAACAGAGACAAAATTTATGTTGGTTTGCATTAACAAAACTTGATAAAAATTGGAATTTAAGAGTATATAAAACATTTACAAATTATTTATTAAAAACCAAGGATAATTCTTTTTGTATTTTTAATTTCATAGATAATGTTAATGATATAGACAAATATGATATGGTTCTATATTTAGATGAACAAACAGAATGCCAAAAGTATTTACTTTTACATAATTTTAAATTGATTTCTCGAATTCTTGGTGTTTCGGTTTATGAAAAAACTGTAAAGTAAAAATGAAAAAATTTTCAACGGGGAAATAAAGTTTTTTATACTTTAAGTAAAAACAGTAAGTGTAAGAGTCATACTTATTTCCTTATTTCTATATATTTTCTATCATATTAATTACTGTGGTGATATTGCTAAACAATAGATTAAATAGTCACTCGCTCTGAATATGATTTGATATTTTGACAAGAACTCATTATTATTTATTAGCTTTACAATAACACCGCTATTTAAAAACCTTAAATTAAGAAAAGCACCAATTGATTTAATCAACGGTGCTTAATACTATTTAGCAAATAAAATATAATTATTTTTTATTCATCATATTTTTTGCTTCATCCATAGATTCTTTCATTCGTTTAGTAACTGCAGCGGTCAATTCGTTATTTGTAGCAATTAACATATCTGAAATTTCTTTACTATTTCCCATTGCTTTAACTATAGTATCTCTTGTAACTTCATTAAATTTTGCCATCATATCTGCAGGTTTATTTGCTTTTTCAAAAATAGTGCTCATATCAACCATCATTTGTTTAATAAAAGCAGATTGTAACTTAGTTATTCCATTGCAAACTTCTACAGACATTTTGTTTATTAAACCTAAAATTTCCAAATTTTTCTTATAAGAATCCATAATTGCATTCATATCCATAGTTGGAATTTTAAAATTCTGAAAACCGTCAGTCGTTTTTTCTGTCCCGGCATTTTGTGTTGTCATAATTATCTCCTTCTTTTTGATTTACTTATATAGAATACTATATTTAACAAAAAACATCAAATATTTTGATAAAAATCAAATAAAATTTTAGAAAATGGATTTCATTAATTCTTTTATAGAAATTAAGGATAAAGAAGTTTAATAACAAGAAATGAAGTTGAAAGTTTAAGTTTTATATGATAGTTTAACACTGTTTTAGGTTTATAAAGTTGAGTTGATTCGATTAAATTAGGGGTGTAGCTCAATTAGGCTAGAGTGGCGGTCTCCAAAACCGCAGGTTGGGGGTTCGATTCCCTCCGCCCCTGCCAAAAGAGAGGTTATAAATGATAAGTCCTACTGAATTTATTAGTCAAGTAAAAAAGGAATTGCAAAGAGTTACATGGCCATCTCAGAGAGAAACAGTGGGTATGACTATAGCTGTTTTAGTTATGGTTGTATGTATGATGATTTATTTTTGCATTGCAGATGGAATTATTTGTTGGGTTTTAGCTAAAATTTTAGGTATTTAGGAGCTAGATATGAAATGGTATGTTGTTAATGTATACTCAGGATCAGAGCAAAAAGTAATGGATTCTATTCATGATCTAGCTCAAAGAAGAAATTTATCTTCAATGTTTGGTGAAATTTTAATTCCTAAAGAAGAAATTGTCGAAATTAAAAAAGGGGAAAAAATAAAAAGTGAAAAAAAATTTTTCCCAGGATATATATTAGTTCAAATGGATCTTACTGATGAAACTTGGCATTTAGTAAGGGGAATTACAAGAGTTTCTGGATTTTTAGGAGCTAAAGGAAAACCTATTTCTATTTCTGATGCAGAAGTACAAAGAATTGTGAAAAAAGTCGAAGATAGCGCAAATGTTATTAATCATTCTGTTAATTATGAAATAGGAGATATGGTTAAAGTATGTGATGGACCTTTTGCTTCATTCCAAGGAATAATTGAGGATGTAGAACTAGATAAAGAAAGAGTAAAGGTATCTGTAACTATTTTCGGTAGATCTACAAATGTTGATTTAAGTTTTTCTCAGATAGAGAAAGTTAGCTAAAAGACTTGAAGATTTTTAATATTATTGGTATAAACGCATTACAAATGGAGAATAAAATATGAGAACGTTTTCTCTGAAAGAAAGTCAGATTAAAAAGAACTGGTTTGTTGTAGATGCTAGTAATTTGATTTTAGGAAGATTAGCTACTGTTGTAGCATCATATTTGCGAGGGAAAAATAAGCCTGAGTTTTCACCAAATATGGATTGCGGTGATAATGTCATTATTATCAATGCAGAAAAAGTAAAAGTTACTGGTAATAATAAATTGGATGACCATAAATTTTACTGGCACACAGGATATCCTGGTGGTATTAAACAAAGAAGTCTACGTGAAATATTAAATGGAGCTCATCCTGAAAGAGCTATAGAAAATGCCATACGTCGTATGTTACCTAAGGGCACATTAGGAAGGCAGATGTTAAAAAATTTGCATGTTTATAGTGGAAGGAGTCATCCGCATATCGGACAACAACCTAAAGTATTAGATATCGCATCAATGAATTCTAAAAATATGAAAAGGAGTTAAGAATGGCAGAAGAACAAAATAAAATTGATCCTTTTGGTAGAACCTATGGTACCGGTAGAAGAAAAGAGTCTGTAGCAAGAGTTTGGATTAAACCAGGGAATGGTGATATTATGGTAAATGGACGAACAATGAAGGATTATTTCACTCGTTCGGTATTACAGACGTTGGTATTACAGCCTTTCTCTATAGCTAATAGATTAGGACGTTATGATGTAATTTGTACTGTTAAAGGTGGCGGGCTTTCCGGTCAGGCTGGTGCAATCAGACATGGTATTAGTCGTGCTTTAGTAGATTATGAACCGGATTTGCGTTCAGTTTTAAAATCTGAAGGAATGATGACTAGAGATAGTCGTACAGTTGAAAGAAAGAAATATGGATTGATGAAAGCTAGACGTAGTTTCCAATTCTCCAAGAGATAATTTATATAGCTCTATTAACTGTTAATGATTTTATAAAGGATATGCTGTGATTAGTACAAAATTACCAAATCAGTCCTCTATTATCACAGTTATGACTAGAGCTGCATTTAAAGCCTCTAAAAGGTTGCTTCGTGACTTTAATGAATTAGAAAACTTACAAGTTTCTGTAAAAAGTAATAAAACCTTTGTTACTGGAGCGGATTTAGTTGCTGATAGAATTTTAAAACAAGAATTATCTTTTGCTAGACCTAAATATTCATTATTAACGGAAGAATCCGGAGAAATTAAAGGAGAGGATCCATCATATAAGTGGATTATAGACCCATTAGATGGTACTGTAAATTATATGCATGGTTTCCCTCATTGGGCAATTTCAATAGCTTTAAAAAAAAATACAGAAATTATAGCTGCAATTACATTTGACCCTTTAAAGAATGAAATGTTCTGGGCAGAAAAAGGTTGCGGCACTTATTTAAATGATAGAAAAGTTCGAGTGTCTCGAAAAAAGAGGCTAGAAGATTTATTAATATCTTTAAATTCCTTTTCCTATTTAAAATCTTCAAGCGCACTAATTCCAAGTATAAGAAAAACCGGATCTACGACTTTGGATATGGCTTATCTCGCAGCAGGTCGTATTGATATACTTTATGGAAGTAATAAACCAAACGAATGGGATATTTCTGCTGGGCTATTATTAATAAAAGAAGCTGGAGGAATTTTAGCGGATAAAAACGGTAAACCTGTTAAAAATTATATGGATACAGCAATAATGACAAATATAGATCTTCTTCCGTTTGCTACTAAATTAATTTCATAAATCAAAAATTTTAAAATATTAGGTTTATTATATCTTTTTATATTTTTTCATTTAAATCATTTAAATATGGAAAACAAAATAAAATATTTTAAACATTAATAACCTTATTCATAATATATTGGAGAAGTGTTGTTTTCCACAACATCTTTTGTAATTCTTATGGTCATGACATTATTTAAAGACGGAATTTTAAACAACGGTTCTAAAAGAATCTCATCTGCTATAGTACGCAATCCTCTAGCTCCTGTACGCATACTTAATGCTTTTTCAGCTATAGCATTCAAAGCATCTTTATCAAAAACCAATTTCTTATTAAATTTGCTAAATAATCTTTCATACTCGGGAATAATAGCATCTCTTGGTTTAGTTAATATATCTATTAATGAATGTTTATTTAAATTATCCATTACAGTTCTATAAGCAAACCTTCCTATAAACTCAGGTTTAAATCCATAATTAACAAAATCATCAAGTTCTACATATTTTAATAGTGAATTATTTATAGATAGCCCAGTTCTAGCTGCAATAATTTTATCTAATCCATGAAAAGCCCCTGCCCCAATAAATACAATCTTCTTTGTTGATATAGTCACATCTCTATATCTGCGTTGTTGATCGTATCCATTTCTTAACATAAATTTATGTGCAGAAATTGTTTGAGGACTACCTCCCAACATTGGTAATAAATTGTTTTGAACATCTTCTCCAGAAATATCTCTACCTGATTTATTTAAAGGAGAAGCAATTTTGTCAATTTCATCTAAAAAAACTAAACATCCTTTTATTTCTCCATCTCTATAGTAAACATCCATCAATATATCTTCACAATCTCTTCCAGCATAACCTGTTCCTGAAAACTCTCCCATATTTTCGATCAGGCATGGTATTTTCATAATACTAGCTACAGTTTGAATTAATAATGTCTTACCACAACCTGTAGGCCCCATTAATAGAACATTAGATTTTTTCTCTTTATATGGTAAATAAAATAATGAAGTTGCTAAAACCTTTTTCGCTTTTTCTCGTCCTATAACTACTTTATCTAATTCTGATTTTATTTTATAAGGGGTTATTTTTTCGGATGAAGGAGTTTTATTCTTGAAAAAAAATTTTCTGGAAATAGAAACCTGTTGATTAAAAAAAATATTGCTCAACATACCATTTACATTGGTAAAAAGAAAAAAACATAAGAAAAAAGAATTTTTCATATTAAAAATCCTACTATATTTATCATATAATTATAAATTTTATGATAATAATCAAGCTGTAATATTCATAAAAAATGATGATAATTTATTATATTTTTGAGATAATTTGTTATTTCCCCAATCTATTGATTTAATATAATTTTGAATTTTTAAAAAAGCTTGTTTATCCAATTGTCTTACTCTCTCAGCCGAAATATTCATTTTATTTCCAATTTCATGTAAAGTTTTAGGAGGAGTTTCTAGACGATGCATAAGAATAATATCATACTCTTTTTTAGATAGAGTATTTAAAGCTTTATGTAAAACTTTTTTTCGATATTCATACTCTTGACGTTCAAATATATCATTTTCTGGAGATTTTTCTTTATCTACCATAAAATCTTGCCAAGATGTTTCACTATCCTCTCCTATCGGAGTATTAACTGAAAAATCTTTATGAGTTAATCTAGTATCGACTTGTCTTACTTCTTCCGGAGTAACATTCAACTTTTCTGCTAATATTTTTACATTTTTATCAGATGGACTGTCTATCCCTAATAAATTTTTCATTTTTCTAAGACCGAAAAATAACTTACGATTATTTTTCGTCGCACTAAGTTTTACAATAGACCATGAATTATATACAAAATCCTGTATTTTTGACTTTATCCACCAGGCTGCATAAGTAGAAAATCTGTAGCCAATAGATGGATCAAAATGTTGCACTGCGTGCATAATACCAAGATTACCTTCTGCTATTAAATCAGAAATTGATAATCCATATCCAGAATATCCTTTTGCAATTTTAACAACTAATTTAAGATGACTAGCAATAATTTTATTCAAAGCATTCTTATCGCCTTTTTCTTTCCAACGACTAGCCAACTCAAATTCTTCATCTTCTGTAAGAGTAGGAATTTTTCTGATATCAGAAATATAATCTGTTAAAGAATCTTTTTCAAAAAAGGAATTATACCCCATTTACACATACTCAACTTTGTCGTTTAACTATAACAAAAAATAAAAATCTATCCAATGATATATTTCTTAGTATTATATAGTCTTGAAATTTAATAAACTACTCATTAAACTAAGATAACAATGGAGTTATCTTATGAAAAATTTTCTGTTATTTAGTACTTTATTGTTAGTAGCATGTCAACCTGTTGTGAACTCTAGAGGAAATGCTCTTATATCGGAACACTTAAATTCATTTACTATTGGAAAGACAACCATGGATGAAGTATTAAAAAAATGTGGTACTCCATCTTTGCAACAAAATGAATTTACATGGATATATTCTGGTGCTACATCTGAACTATTACCTTTCAGAGGTATAGAAATGAAAAATAAAGTATTGGTCAAGTTAATATTTGATAATAATAAAGTATTAAAAGATATAAAAAGACAAATTCCATATAAAGAAGATATTTCTTTAAATGATAATATTGAAATAGAATTAATATCAGACTCATCAGCAAGCAATATAGCAAGAAAAAAATATCGATCTGATTTTATTTCAACTGGTATAGAATAAAATGGTAAATACTCCAGACTTAAGTATAATACTACCATGTTATAATGAATCTGAATCTATTGATGATTTTTTTAATAAAGTTATTTATGAACTCCATAAAACCAAATTATCATTTGAGATTATTTGTATAAATGACGGTTCAATAGATAATACATTAGAGAAATTAGTTATCAAAAAGCAAAAAATACCTCAAATAAAAATTATAGATTTTTCTAAAAACTTCGGAAAAGATGCTGCAATGACAGCAGGATTAGATTATGCTTTAGGAAATTGTGTAATCCCTATGGACTGTGATTTACAAGATCCTCCAGAACTATTACTACCAATGATTGAAAAATGGCGGAACGGATCTTTAGTAGTATTAGCAAAAAGAATAGATCGTAGTGATGACTCTTTTACAAAAAGAATAACAGCTGGATTATTTTACAAAATATTCAATAAATTATCTGATATAGAAATCCCAGAAAATGTTGGAGATTTTAGATTATTAGATCGTAAAGTTGTTGAAGTCATAAAAAATTTTCCCGAAAGAAAAAGATTTATGAAAGGATTATTTGCTTTAGCTGGATTTGAGCCTTCTTATGTAGAGTATAAAAGACCTAAAAGAAACAAAGGCAATTCTAAATGGAATTATTGGAAATTATGGAACTACGCTATTGACGGTGTAACATCTTTTTCAACTTTTCCTCTAAAAATTTCAACATATTTTGGAATAATTATTACTATGTTAGCTTTTATAAGAGGAAGTTGGATTCTTATAAAAGTCCTATGCTTTGGAATAGATGTACCAGGTTATGCTTCTATGATGTCAGCAATATTATTTTTTGGAGGTGTTCAATTAATTAGTATTGGAATTATAGGAGAATATGTAGGTCGTACATATATAGAATCTAAACAAAGACCAATTTACATTATTAAACAGATTTTATAATAAGAAAATTTAGATTTTATAATTTTTAATAACTTCTTGTTTATAATTCTCCATAAATTGGATAATTTCTTCATAAATTGAAGAAAGTTCATTAATCTTATTTGAAACTAATGGATCATCTCTTAGAAAATTTTGCAAATTTTTTATATTAGAATCTATATTCGAAATAAATTTATTAGCCTCCTGCAATGTTTCCACTTTGTCTGGAATAATTTTAATCATAGAATCTAAATAATCTAAACTTATATTATAAACCTCTATTTTCCCTTGGCTTTTATTCGAAGGCAATTGTTCTAACGTTGAAATAAAATCTTCTAAATATTTATGGAATTCAATAGATTTATTTTTCAATAGTTGTATTTTTTCTAAAAACTCTGGTTCAATGTAACCTTTTCTATGACCTGCTAATGTTAATTTGGCTTTATCTAACAAATCTGAAACTGATTGTACAGCATTATTCCACGTTTCAATAACTTTATCTTTAATTTTTATTACTTGAATTTTCTTCCTAAAATTATCACTTTTTTCATAAGCTAAAACTTCAAATGATGAATTAACATTTGTAATTAGTATAAAGAAAAAGCAAACTAACGTCTTCATTATTAACCTCTTCAAACGAGAATAATATCAAGACGTTAAATTTATGCTAATAAATAAAAAAATATTTAGAAATTTTCATAATCATTTGGCTTGCATAGTTCTTTAAATTCATTTTCTGATAAAGAAAAAATAGCTTTTACTTTCTCTATTTCTATTCCTCCAAATAAATAGTTTTGAGCTATATTATAATCTATATGTCGCTTATATTCTTTAAAGAATTTAGATATTTCCTCTGATAAAAGCATATAATGTTGAACTCTTTTAGGAAAATTTTTAAAAGACTTTAAATTTAATATATTTTTGTTTCCATAATATTTATTAACAGCAATTAAATACTTAGCAATGTCTTTCCATACTACTCCACAACCAATATCAGATATCATTTGATTAAACTCAGCATCATTTATTTTTTTATTTAATATAAAATTAGGCAACTGTATGTAATCTGAACTAGATAACTTTAGCGCTAAATTAGAAGGAATTCCTTGTTCTATTGCTTTTTTTGCATATATAATTCTAGCAACGCATTCTAGAATTATCGGATATTTCTTTCTAATTTCAGTTGCATCATCAATAAAATCAAATATTTCATCATTAGAAAATTCATCAGTTGTAAAAACATTCCTTAATTTTGAAAAAATCTTATCAATATTTGATGGCTGACCGGTTAAAATAACAACGATATTATCATTAATAATCGCTAATGCTTTTTTCATTTTTGCATCAAAATCTTCATTTATTTCCAATTTTGTTTTAGTTGCTAATGCATCATTATCATTATTATTTATGACGGCTTCCAATTTGTCTGCAGAATTACCAGCAAAAATTGTTCTTGGGCTGATTTCCAACTCTTTATTTTCTGTAATTGATTTTGAAACTACATTTTGTCCACCAAGAGGTTTAGAGTCCTTTGGCATATTTAAAGAGCTATCATTTTTTATACTATTATCTTTAACAGTATCTGTTACAGGGTCTAAAATAACGTTTGAATCTTTACTGCTCTTAAGATTCTTCTCTTGTTCTTGAAAAGAAACAGCTCCATTATTATTTCCATTAGCACTAATATTTATAACAAACAAAACATTAAATAATGTTATTGATAGAATATTTTTCATATCAGTTCCTCCTGAATTTTTATTCTATTACTTATTTTACAAATTATCAACTTAACCAAACATTAAACTTTATTTAAAAGCCACTTAATATTATAAGTGGCTATAAGCTATTATTTATTTTCATCTGTCTTTTCTAATAATTTTCTTATAGTTCCATTTTTATCAAGATATTCTTTTCCGTTTAAAAATTCTAAACCAGAAACAACATCTACATCAGATTGTAACAAAATCTTAATTAACTCGATGTTTTGATACTCTATAGCCTGCATTAATGGGCTTGTTCCAATTTTATTTTTAGAATTAATATATTGTTCTGTGTTTGGATATTTTTCAATAAATTTTGTAACCAATCTACTCATTTCATCCAGATCAAATATATGACCTCCATTTGTCAAATACAGAAAAAGATTATTTCCAGAACTATCAATAATATTAATATCTAGTGGAATATTCTCATCAAGAAAATACTCAAACATATCCAATTCCCCTCTTTCAAGAGACAACATAGCAGGAGTCATATTATCTCTATCAGCAGCATTTACATTAAAATAACCTTTCCCTTTTTCTATTAAAGATTTTACTAAATTAAGATTGCCTGATTCAACAGCTGGAAATAATAAATTTTGTCGTTTATTATCAACATGATACACATTTGCTTTGTTATCTATTAACCAAGTAGCTGATTTGAAATACCCTAGCCTTATAGCTTCAAATAGAGGGGTCTCTCCAAAATCATTTTTAGATTCAATATTGATACCTTGATTTCTTAAAAAATCTAATAACTTTGTATCATTAGACAAAATTGCTGAAAACATTATATTTTCACCATAATTATTTACTGTATTTATATTTGCTCCATTTTTTAATAAATAATTAATAATAGGTATATTACCAAGCTCAAATGCTGTGCAAAGCGAGGTATTTCCTTGACTATCTTTTATATCGATAGGAATACGATAATCTTTAATTAATACATTTAAGTGCATTATACTCAAATGTGTAATATCATTTATTCTAGAGTTCACATCTTTTGCAATACTGCGCCATGATTCGGGTAACTTATTGCTTCTTGAATATATTCATTGCTCTTTTCAATTGTTTTATGCAGTATTGTTGATGTTTCTCCCTCGATACATCCAGGAATTATAACTTTCTCTAACATACGTTCATCTATATTCATTGACAAACATTTGTCTATATTAATTATTATACCCAAAGCACATATGGCACATTTTATTAAATTTTTATTCATTATTCACCTTTTAGAAAACTATTATTTACTGTATATATAAACAATAATTTATAAAAAAGTCAAAGTTTTATTAGATTTTTCCAAAAATAAAAAAGTTTTTCAAATGAATAGGATGCATTGGCAGGACTAGTCGAAGGTAATTTAATTATTGTTTTATTGGTAATAGAATAACAATATTTCATATATATTTGGAAAGCTTTATTACCATTAGCATATATTCTTTTAATTTTTGAGTTATAAATAATGAAATTTAAATCTGTCGGAATTATATTTTTAATACTTGAATCATTTGCTCCTTCTATATCACAACCTTGTACTGTATCCCAAACCGCTATTTTATTTTTCAAAAGAAATCGTATTTTTTCATCAATAGATTTTGGTACTTCATTTGAATTTATAAGAGTCGCAAGAATTTTCCAGAATCTATTCCTAGGATTGCCATAAAAAAAACCATTTATACGTGATTTAGGAGACGGGAAAGTTCCAAGTATTAAAATTAATGATTCAGAATTATAAATAGGCTTAAATGGATGATATAACATTCTTCTAACTATTATACTTTATTTATATTACTACATATAAATTAAAATTTCATTTATACATTAACAAATTTTTAACTTATACACTAAACCTGTGGATAAGTTAGTGGATATCTTTGTGAGTTTTCCGTAATTATAGGTTATAAATCCATTTGCGTAAAAAATAGGCAATTAAAATGCTTTATTTAGGTATAGTTGAAGAAAATAATCCTTTTTTGGGAGTAAAAATTACAATAAAGTGAAAATGAGAGCCATTTCTAGCAGGAGTTGAACATTTTGGTGTAATTAGATTAAATCCAAATTTATTTTTTATAGGATGTGATGAAATATTTGATCCATCTGCATATTTACACAATCCTGTTCTTAAAGAGACTTCTACTATAATTTTTTCTTCTCCTTTTTCTATCGTTAAATCTTTATAAATATTACTAGTATTTACTTCTTTAGAAGAATATCTTATTATTGCATATGAATTATCAGAGTAAGCATTATATGATTCACTATTAGATGGTGTTGTATTCTGGTACCCTGAATCCCATCTCCATAAACATTTACCTTTATTTTTATCTGTTCCTTGTAATAATATACATATAGAGACATAAAATGACCAACATACCTACGAGCTGATGAGCCTGAACCAGATATTGCATATCCCAATATGCCATTATAAATACTCAAGGACGCAGCACACCTAATAAATCTAAAATCAGTTAATGTAATAGCTTTATTGTCTCTTTTTTGCGAAATATTTTGTAGCATATTAACAACTTGAAAAGCTGCAAATTTAGTTCTTTCATTATATCATGATAATTTATTTAAATCATAAATATAAAGTATTAAAAATATCAAAATTGAAACACAAAACGCAAACTCTATAAGTATAGCTCCTTTTGAATTTTTATTTAATAATTGTTTAAATTTAAAATAATAACTATTTGATTTATAAAAAGATTTACCCCCCCCCCCACTTGCTCTTTATGTCAAATATATTTTTGTTATAAATGCTACAATTCATCAAATGCCTTTTAATTATTTCATTTAGCATTAAACGAATTTATCATTCCAATAATGACTGGACCAAGCATCACAATGAATAAACAAGGCATAATAAAAAACATCATTGGCAAAGTTAACAAAGTTGGTGCTTGCGCGGCTTTTCCTTCTGCTAATAACATCCTTTTTTGACGAGATTCTACTGCTAATTCTTTTAATGAAGCAGATAAAGATGAACCATAATCTAATGCTTGACTCAATGTTTTAGAAATTGTTTTTATTTCAAGACAATCTGTTCTATTTTCTAAGTTATTAAAAACAATATGATGATCCGGTATCATTTCTAATTCTATCGAAGTTAAACTAAGTTCATCAGCCAATACTGGATTTGATGCCTGCATTTCTCTAGCTATTCTTCTTATAGAATTATTTAAATCTAAACCCGATTCAGTACAAATAACTAAAAGATCAACCAAATCAGGAACTCCATTTTCAATAGATTCTTTTCTTTTATTAGCCAATATTTCCATATTAGCATCTGTTAATTTATGACCTCCATATATTCCTAATATAATTGATAATACAACTACTAAATAAAAAGGAATATCAAAGTCATTAGTACCCAGTAACAATAGAGTTATAAGAAAAATAGCACAAGCAGATGTAAATTTAGAACGCATAAATTCTTCAATGGCATTTTCCTGCCTCATTCCCGCTTTTATTAATAAACTCTTCATATGATCGATAAATTCTGGATACCTTTCTCCTATAAAATTAAAAATTTGATTATTACCAAACATTGGTCCTTTTTTTGTAAGACCAATATTTTCATCAGCATTTTCAAAATTATCATCTACAGCTTCCGCTTGAACCCCGACTTTTTTTATACGTAAAGATATACGTAACATTGCTAATATTTTATTTGTCCAAATATCTGCATAAGGTTTTACCCATAAATAAACGGTAAAAGCTATAAAAATGCTAAAAATATCTAATAAAAATTCACTCATTATTACACCTTTATTTTAGTCGCTCTAATCATAAAAAATGTACCCATAGAAAATAAAACTATTCCTATTTTTAATAATGTTTGCCCATATCCTGGTTTAACAAATTCTTTTAAATGGTCTGGATTTACGAGAGCCATAATTCCAGCAAAAATAAAAGGTAAAACACTTAAAACAATAGCTGACATTCTAGCTTCTGCTGACATAGCTTTTAATTTTAATCCTAATTCTAGTCTTTTACGAACAATACCTGCTAAATTAGCTAAAATATCTCCTAAAACACCTCCATTTTCCATTTGTAAAACTAAGGCGACAACTAAAAACCTGAATTCTTCAATATCAATACGATCTGCTGCCTCTAATAGAACTTTTTCAGGCTCCACACCTAAATCAAATTTTTGACTAATAATTCTATATTCTGTCGCTACTGGATCTTTGGACTCTAAACTAACCAATTTCATGATACGTCCAATATTCAATCCAGCTTTTACTCCTCGAATCATCATGTCAATTGCATCAGGAAATTGTTGTAAAAATTGCATTTTTCTTTGCTCTGCTCTACTTTTAAGCAAAGTATATACTAAATACGCACCTACCGTCATACCAATAGGAACACCTGTTAAAGTATTTAAAAAATCAAAATATAAAATTAAAGCTGTAAAAACAACTCCACCTATAAAACAATAAGCAACAAAATTTACTAAACTCATATCGCTTAGTCCTGCTTTTTTCATAATTATAAGTATTCTTTCAGCTAAATTACTTGCATTATCTATATTACTTCCGAAATTTTGATGCTCTATTTTTGTAAATGTTGAAATTTTATTTTTATTTGCTCCTTCTAATAAAGCATCCTGTTGTTTTGACAACATATTAATTCTTCTTTTTAAACGATTGGAATCACTCTCAGCATTATCCTTATCTCTTACATATACCATATACATAAATACACTATATGCACACAGGAATGAAAAAATAAAGAAAAATAAATTATCAATAAACGTACTCATCATCTTTCTTTTCACCTCCACTTTTATCTATAGCTGTTCTCATAAGATTCAATAATTGTTTATCTAATCCATAAACAATTGCTTTATCCAAAAAAGCAGGTTGCTCTATTTTAGCCTCAAATCTTCCTATAACTTTGTGATCTTCTGATTCTCCTAATGGAACAAACTTAAATAAGTGTTGATACTGTATATCTCCTCTTTCAGTAATACCTGTTACTTCAACTATTTCAGTTACTTTTCTTGAGCCATCATGCAGACGTTCAGTCTGTACGACCATATTTACTGCGCCTGCAATCTGGGCTCTCACTATCTCGCTAGGCAAGTCGAATCCTGACATTGCGACCATATTTTCTAAACGAATAAAGGTCTCTCTAGCTCTGTTTGCGTGAACTGTAGACATAGAACCATCATGTCCAGTGTTCATCGCCTGTAACATGTCGATACATTCCTCTCCTCTAACCTCTCCTATCACAATTCGATCTGGACGCATACGTAAAGCATTTTTTACAAGATCTCGAATTGTAATCTCACCTTTTCCCTCAATATTAGGTGGACGACTTTCTAATCTAACGACATGAGGCTGTTGTAATTTCAACTCAGCAGCATCTTCGCATGTTACGATACGTTCTTTAGGATCTATTAATTGTGATAATGCATTTAAAAGAGTTGTTTTTCCAGAACCTGTACCTCCAGAAACAATAATATTTAATCCACATGTTGAAGCAATTTGTAAAACTCCGACCATTTCTTCTGTTAAACTACCATGTGCAGCCAAGCTATGCAGATCAAGCGCTTTCTTAGAAAACTTACGAATAGAAATAGAGGCACCATCTAATGCAATTGGTGGAACAACAATATTTACACGACTACCATCAGGTAGACGAGCATCGCAAAGAGGACTTGAAGTATCGACACGACGTCCTACTCTATGTGCAATTCTTTGTGCAATTTGCATTAAATGCGCTTCATCTCTAAATTTTACCGGTGCCAATTGCATTTGACCTTTTTTTTCGACATAAATCTGAAAAGGACCGTTAACAACGATATCTGAAATAGCTTCATCATCCAATAATAATTCTAATGGCCCAAGACCTATCATGTCGTCGACCATTTCACGAGCTATAGCAACCTGTTCTCTTTTCGTAATCTGAGCTCGACGTTCTTGAGCGAAATCAAATACGAAATTTTCAATTTCTGTACGTAACTCTTCAGGACTCAATTTAAACGCAGAAGCCAAATTAATACGATTAAGCATCGTATCATGAGCTTCCTTACGAAACACCGTTAATAATGGAGATTCTTCTGCTGTTGAATCTTTATTTTCATTTTCTGTTGCCATTTCATCCTCAATTATTTATTCGTTAACCTCACTATAAGATCTAGAATCATCTTTTTTATTTTTTTAAAATTAAAACCTTCCTTTTGCTCTATGGTCTGAACAATAGCTTGATTATCATTTTTACCTAAAACATCATCTGTAATATTATGTAAAATTTCTGTTAAAGGACTATCAGAAGATGCCACAGGCTGACCTATATTAGCTGCTGCTAACGTTATTGTTTCATCTAAAGGTAAAGCATAATCTATTTTCCTACCTATAATTTCCTCGAATGATTCTTTTGGCAATGCTCCAGCACTCGATAAACCATTTTTATTAGATATTATTATGATTTTTTTGCCTGTTTGTTCTACTGATAATAATTCAAGTAATCTAGCAGCATTTTGAGCAGAAGCCATACTCATTTCAATTACAATAGCGAAACTATCGGCTTTTTGCATAGAAATTTTATTAATCTGACTAATATCTCTTTGCGCATCTACCAATATATAATTGAATTGCCTTTTTAAAAGATTCATTAAGGCTTCAAAAGCTGAGATATCAACTTGAACTCCACGAACTAAATCACATAATCCGCCAAGATAATAAAGTCTTTGCTGACATTTTCTCATGATTGTTTCAGCAAAATAATCATCAATTTTATCCGGTGATTCGAGAATATCTAAGTATGCATTTTCTGCCTTTATGTCCAATAATAAATTTATTGTTCCATAAAGAAAATCAAGATCCATAACTAATGTTCTTTTAAAATATTTATTAGCTAAAATCCAACTTACATTCGCAGCAATTGTTGTCGCACCTGCTCCTCCTACAGTACTTACTACATGAATAAGCTTACCTGTTTTTTCTACTTCATTTTTTAATGTTCCATTAGCAACTTCAATAGAATGTCTTAATAAAGTATTACTTAATGGCTTTACAATATAATCTATAACTCCTAATGCTTTCAAATCTCTAAACAAACCAACTTCATTACGAGTACCAATAGCAATAATAGCCATATTAGGGGTACTATATTCCTTAATTTTTGTTATATCACCTAAAGGTAATTCTGAATTGGATAAATCAACTATCAGAATTTTTGGACTACGTTCTTCTTTTAAAAATTTTAAGACACTAGGAATATCACCCATTTTTGAGTCTGCATAAGCAATATTCATTTCTTTAATAACATTCCAAATAACTTGTTCAGAAACTGGATCATTTACAAATGCTACTAAGTTATGAGGCAATTCAGAAGTACTTTGAACCATAATATATATCCTTTAATTACTTGATGAAGAACTTGACGAACCCATGCTAGTTGAAGAGCCAAATGAGGACGAAGATGATGAAGAGGAGGATGACGAAGAGCTCGAGCTATTTTGTGAAGAAAGGTCTGTAGATAGAGCTTTGATAGCCGCTTCAACTTCCTGTCCTTTATATTTTCTCGGAGAAATCAAATCTGCTTTATTAGCGACCATCTGTTCAAGATTCCATGCCGCGGCATATCCCTTCTTAGGAAGATCTTTCTCTATATCACAATCTCCAATAGAGGTACGCCATTTCTCCATATCCAATGGTCTTAAATCATAACTTAATGCATCTATACGAATATTATTATTGGCTTCTTTGTAATAACAGCATCCAGAATCTACAATACGACTTTCTATAAAACCAGCTTTTCTTAAACAGGATGAAATTTGTTTGGCTAATAACTCTTGCTCTTTATGACTAGGATGTTTATTAGAAATAATTGTAAAACTTACATTTTCAATACCAGAACTTCTTTCTTTTTTCAATTTTTCAATTATCTGCTCTTCTGTGACCTTTGAAACTTTAAAGCCTGGTTCGAAATTAAATAAATGACTCGTTCTATTTTCTGAAGCTAAATGACCGGTTATTTCTCTATCATTTATATCAATTAAGTTAGACTGACAGCCTGTTAATATTAAACATAATCCTGAACATAAAATTAAATATTTCATATCAAATACTCCTATTTTAATGAAAATCCTGTATTCTGCTTATGTGTCACAATCTTATGAAACTTTCTTTCCAATATAGATTCTATAGGTGAAACCATCTTAGGTATCATATCAGTTGGTAATTTAACTTTAGATATAGGTTTCACAATATAAGGTGTAACTATAATAACTAATTCTGTTTCATCTTTACTTATAGTAGAATTTCTAAATAAAGCACTTAAAAGTGGAATACCACTAAACAAAGGATTTTCTTTTGTAGCTGTACTTTTTGTAGTCTGTAAAAGTCCCGCTAATGCTAGGCTTTGACCACTTCCTAATTCAACTACAGTTTCAACATTTTTTGTTGTTAATTCAGGGGGTTTATCTTCCGTTGTAGTCTTAAGTGTACTTACTTCTGCTTTTACATTAATGCTAATTCTGTCTTCTGAAAGAACTACAGGAGTAAATGATATAGATGTCCCCCAATCTTTGAATTCTGTAGTATTCGAATCAGTACCAGACTGCTTTACTGTATATCCATATTCACCACCAGATTTAAATGTAGCTGATTTACCGGATAAAGCAACTAGATTTGGTTCAGCTAAAACATATGCAAATGATTCTGTTGCTAAAGCATCAATAAATGCAGATAAATTATTCATACCAGCAGCTATAACCCAACGTCCCCCTTCTAAATCTGTTGCAAGCAATCCCTCTTCCGCTAACAAATTAGTTTTAATATCATCAACAGTTGCAGAAAACTCAGGGAAACTAGATACTGTTCCTTGACTGACTCCTAACAATGCACTATCTGGACCATTTCCAATAGATAACGCACGCCAGTTGACACCTAGAGATTTTGTTAATTTACGACTTACTTCTGCTACTTTTACTTTTAACATTACCTGAGTAGCTGTTTCAATTGAAAGCTTATTTATAATTTTTTCTGTTTTCACAAAACGAGAAATTATATCTTTTATACCCGAAGCTGCTTCAGGTGATGGAACTTTTCCATGAATAATTAAATTATCCTCAACTGAATCAAGTTCAACTTCCACGTCAGGGAAAATTTTTGCTATAGCATTTTTAATTTCATTTAATTGATATGTAACTCTTATCTGATAATTAGCTAGAATTTTCCCTTCTTTATTCATTACTACTAGAGATGTAGTTCCAGGAGATTTACCACTAAGATAAAGAGATCTATCATCCAGCATGTCTATATCAGCAATATCAGAGTTAGAAATAAATATTTCTCCTACCTTTTCTTTAAATTTTATGAAGTTAACAGAATTAATTTCAATTTCCTTCTCTGTTTTACTAGCCATATGTTTTTCTTCTTCGCGTCTTGATTGGATTTGTTTTTTTACATTACTAATAAATCCTTTTTTCATGATACCCAATTCTTTGTTAGAAACTTGTTGAACTTCAGATTTCTGATCATCTGCAATAACATTTTCTAAGATATACATCGTAAGCAATAATACACAACTCACACATTTCTTCATAATACTTCTCCTACCATTATACCCTAACGCATAAATGCTCCGCCCATATTTCCACCAGTGGAAGAAGAAGTCTCATTCAACAACTTCTTACCATTCTTATCAAATTCTATCTTATCAGGAGTTAATTTTCGGTATATTCTGACGACTTCTATTTTATTTTTTTCTTCTTTTTGTTTTTCTACATTACCCACTATACGTCCAGCACTTATTTCATATTTACCAGCTGATTCATTGGTTTTCTCATTTACAGGTAAAGCTCCTTCTGATTTATTATTATCAAACCAAGTAGAACCTCCCCTACTTCCGACATCGTTCATATTCTTAATTAACATAGAAAGATTTTTTTCTTCTCTTTCTTTTTTTCTTTTGGAATCTAGAAGAATTTCTTTAGATGTCATTCTATTCATATCTATAATTTCGTTAATTAAAGAATTCTTCATAGACATTTCTTCATCATAACTAGAATCTTCTCCATAATTAGAAACTTTTTCATTTTGATTTCTTAAGGATAATACGACCCCATTACTTCCAACCTGTTTTAGCATTATGTTGACCATATTAGCTTTAACTTCTAAAGTTATGCTTTTTGGATTAAAAAATTTAGATACTGATAAATTTCCAAATGCACCACTAGAATTTTCTTCTTTTAAATAATCTTCTTTAGTTTTTCCATCCACAGCTATAATTTTTAAAGCTCTATATGTATGTGTTCTAATTTTCTGACCAATATTTTCATCAATAATAACATCAATTAATTGACCAGGAATAATCATAGAACCAGATATAGTAGCCTTTTGATCTATAGGTAATGTTATAGCTCTATATCCAGGTTTAATGATATTGCTTTCTTCTTGTTCCTTTTTCTTTTTCTTTTTCTTCTCTTCCTGCTCTTTTTTAGCTTTTTCCTCTTGTTCTTTTTTCTTTTTTTCAGCAATAATTGCAGGATCTTTGTCCGTCAACATATCCATAACTAAAGGGATACCTTGTGGAATATCATTTTTAGCCCACATTTTTAAAGCATTACTATAATCCGCGCCATTATTTAAAGGATTTCCTTCTTTATCTCTGGCTATAAAATAAGCTTGCAAAGCATCAGCTGGCCATTTCTTCCAAATAAGGTTAGATTCCGTTATCTTTTGATCCTTTTTTATTTCTGCATTAGTTATTAGTACCTGAACTCTTAATACTTTTTTCTTTTCTTTCTTTTCCATTAAAGGAATATCAGGTAATGATAGTTCTTTCTTCAATGGCTGTCGCTTTATAACAGTTCCTCCAGGTAGCAACAATTTAACTACACCAGTAACAACCAATGCAATTACAGATGCTGTAACTATAGGAATTATATCTTTTTTGTTGCCCATATCATCACCTAACAATCATATTTAAAACTACTAATATCCCTCCACAGGATAACGCCACTCCATAAGGAATTTCTTGACGCCAAGGATCATTGTCTAACTTTTCAGACTTTATTGATCTTTCACTAATTTTATATAATGAAAGTAAAATAAACCTTAATAATCGGATTTTTTTCTTCTTCATTTGAAATAAAAAACTTATAACTTTATGGCGAAAGTGAAAAATTCTCTTTCTTAAAAAAATATAGAAAAGTGAAATAACAATACCTCCAACAGAGGTTCCTAGAATAAAATTCCACCAATCATTTTCCACAAATAACAAAAGTGGAATTAGAAGCTTAATATCTCCACCTCCTACTAAATTAAAGCGATTTAAAAGAAAAGTAATTATTGATACTACTATAACTACTGTACAAGCTTGAATAAAATTACTACCTGATACATTTAAGAAACATGACATTCCATACAGTAGTAACAAAGCTAAAACATATTCATTTTCTATACGAAAAAATATAAAATCGTTAAGACTTATTAAAATTAACAAAAAAACAAACAACCCCCAAATTATCAAAGTTATTCTCCTTATTTGCTGATATGATAATGAATTGTTGTAAATATAAAGTTAAATTTAGAAATTATTTTTATTATAATTATTATAAATATCTGGATGTTATTCATTTAAAAATTAAAAAAATTTTATAAAACTTTTCAGAATATTTTTTATTATTTCTATAAATTAATGGAGAATCTAAGAGATGAAAAAATTTTTATATTTTATATTAGGTATATATTGTACTTTAAATGGAATGATGGTTCCTATAATTTCTAGTAAACCAATCGGAAGAAATAGTGTAATTGCTCAGAATTTTAAAAAGGCTTGCTTTAAGCAAGATCTAACAGAATATATAAAAAATTATCCGTATGTTATATCGCCTCTTTTTTATAAAGTAATGGAAATATCCAGAGAACCAACTAAAAAAGAGAAATTTCCAATAGAAAATTTAAAAAATTTAACATCAAATATAGAAATTAAGGAATTTAGAGTCATAGATGCTTATAGTTATATAAATGGACTTAAAGATTGCTTGCCAAATGATATTTATAATTTACTTTTAAAATTTTTAAAACCATATGCGAATATTGATGAAATTTTCAATACTCTTGATAAAATTTTACAATGTGATGATAAATTTTTAAAAACTTCTCTATTTAAGGAAATGCGATATTATACAGAAAAAAGTAGTTGTTATAAACAAATGGTTATAGCATATATTGCTTTCGGTTACTCTCTTGATTATCTCTATGATTATAATCCTTGGATTACCGATACTAATATTACTTTTAGTTTATCATCAGGGAAAATAACACAGCATTATAAAGGAAATATTAAAATTAATTTGAATGAAAAAAATTTCTTTAGATCCCTATTTTATAGTTCTCTCAACAATTATTATTTCAAGAGCAATTTATATATTCTCAATGCAATGCTCTAAAGATGTATCATGAAATGGGACATTGTATAGATTTTTTTAATTTTTTATTCCATACATGTTCATTAAATATGAGAAATATTGTTCCAAAATTTTTAAACATTAAAGTAAACCAAAAAGATTGGCAATCTTATGAGGAGCATGTACGTCAGAAATCTATCAATTCTGCAAAAGATTTCATAAATTTTGTAAAGCTAGTGGATAATTCAGTAAACAATCTAGAAAATGCTTTAAGTAAAATGCAGGCTAATATATCCAATAAAGTTGATCAAGCCAAATTGTCTTTTCATAATAATATGGAATTTTGGCAAATAATAGGATTAACATTAGTAAAACCTAATTTATATAATACATCTAAGGCAATATTTATAAATAAGTTAAGTGATTTCGCTTTATATATTGATCTTGGTCTACCTATTCGTCATGATCATTTAGGATATACATACAAAGAGTTAACCGACTCTGATATAGATTATTATAATAATAGCTCCATCTTTTTATTTGATATACCTTATGAAGCTTACGGAACTATGATGGAAATATATAATTCATCTTGGGATCAATATACAGGCAAATTACTCTATCCATATGGATTAGCTGGTATTGCAAGAAATGAATATAAATTAGCTGAAAAAAATTTATTAAGACAATTATTAAAACATGCTAAATTGTATATTGAATAGAAAGGATGAAAACACTTATTTCAGTCATATTTTAATTTTATGTTTTTTGTGATATCCTTTCGTCGTTTTATTAGATAAAGGAACTATAAATGAGCGAAAATATAGCTAACAAGGTTAAAGAAATTATTGCTGACAAATTAGATGTAGATCCATCTAAAGTAGTTGAAGAAGCACGTTTCATTGATGACTTGGGAGCTGACAGCTTAGATACAGTCGAGTTTGTCATGGCTTTAGAAGAGGAATTTGGAATAGAAATTTCAAATGAAGAAGGACAAAATATTGTTTCTGTAAAAGATGCCATTTCATTCGTCGAAAACAAATGTAATAAATAGTGAAGGTTTTATAATGAAAAGGGTAGTAGTTACGGGTATTGGAATGATTTCACCTTTAGCAAATTCTGCTAGTGAATCATGGAGTCGCTTATTAAATGGGGAATCAGGTATAAGAAAAATTTCATCATTTGATGTGAGCGATCTTTCCTCCCAAATTGCTGGACAAATTCATTTTGTTGATGAATCAACAGATAGTGAAACTTCTACTCTTTTTAATCCATTAAATTATGTTACTTCTAAAGAGTTAAGTAAGATTGATAAATTTATATTGTATGCTATCGCTGCATCTAGCGAAGCAATGCAGGATTCTGGATTAGAAAACAATTTATCTGATGAAGAAAAAGAATCTTTTGGTGTAATAATAGGTTCTGGAATTGGCGGATTACCAGTAATTTATAATACATCAGTAAAGTTAAAAGAGCATGGAGCTAGAAGAGTTTCCCCATTTTTTATACCTTCTTCATTAATTAATCTGGCTTCTGGGCAAGTTTCAATAAAATTCGGATTAAAAGGTCCAAACCATGCTGTAGTAACAGCCTGTGCTTCTGGCACTCATGCTATTGGAGATGCTGCTCGTATTATAAAAACTGGGGAAGCCACAATGATGTTAGCTGGAGGAACAGAAGCTGCGGTATGTAGACTTGGTGTCGCTGGATTTGCTGCAGCAAGAGCACTTTCTACTCATTATAATGACTCTCCAACAGAAGCATCTAGGCCTTGGGATAAAGATAGAGATGGTTTTATTATTTCTGAGGGTTCTGGTATATTAGTTTTAGAAGAGTTAGAACATGCTAAAAAACGTGGAGCTAAAATTTACGGTGAAATAATTGGTTATGGTATGTCAGGAGATGCTTATCATATTACAGCCCCGAGTCCAGATGGAAATGGCGCATTTAGAGCTATGAAAAATGCAATTGTATCCGCTCAAATTAATCCAGAACAAATAGATTACGTGAATGCTCATGGAACATCCACCCTTGCAGGTGATATCGGAGAGTTAAGAGCAACAGAAAGGGTTTTAGGAAATAATAGCAAAGCTTCTATGTCATCTACAAAATCATCGATTGGACATTTGCTGGGAGCAGCAGGTGCAGTAGAAGCAATATTTACTTTATTATCTATAAGAGATCAAGTAGCTCCTGCGACATTAAATTTAAATAATGCTGAAGATTCTTTTTTAGATTTAGTTCCATTAACACCTAAACAAAGACTAATTAATTATGCTTTATCTAATTCGTTTGGTTTTGGTGGTACGAATGCTAGCTTAGTATTTAAAAAATTTCATTAAAATGATTAAAAAATTTATACTTTTTTTTGGTTTTATATTCTTTATCTTTATTGTTACATGTTTTTCTTATTTGGCATTAAAAAAATCTAATTTTAAAGAAGAAAATAATATCATTATTGAGTACCCTCAAGACGTAAATAATATTTCGCAAATTTTTCTATCCAATGGTATAGGTCACCCTCTAATAAATAAATTTATTATAAAATTGGGAAATATTGTTGGATATAAATTAAAATTTGGGGAATATTCTCTTCCTAAAAATGTATCTTTATGGAATGCAATTAAAATTATTTCATTGGGAAAACAAGTAGTACATAAATTTTGTATTCCAGAAGGATTTTCCGTAATAAGAATAATAAAAAAGTTGAATAATAATAAATTTCTACAAGGAGAAATAGTATCAATTCCAGAAGAAGGTTCTCTATTACCAGATACATATTGTTTCAAATATCCAACTACAAAACAAGAAATTATAAAACAAGCTCAATATGCAATGAATGAATTTATAAAAATAGAATGGGAAAAAAGATCACCCGCTTGCTTTCTAAAATCTCCTAAAGAAGCTTTGATTTTAGCTTCTATAGTTGAAAAAGAATCAAATATAAAAAGAGATATTGTGGCCGGTATGTACTTACATAGATTAAAAAAACAAATGAAACTTCAAGCTTGCCCTACTGTTATATATTCTATGGTAAAAGGAGATAAATTTTCTAGAAAACTCACGTATAATGATTTAAAAATAGATAGTCCATATAATACGTATAGATATCTTGGATTACCGCCATCTCCTATTACTAATCCAGGGAAAGCAGCAATCCTTGCTGTTCTACATCCGACACAAACGGACGCTTTGTTTATGTATTTTGATGGATCAACTTCTGAACCAGTTTTTTCTAAATCATATGATGAACATAAACAAAATATTGCAAAAATACGAAATATAAATTTATCTCAAGTAAAATAAATAAGTTTAAAATTTAAAGTATTAAAAAGTTAAAAATCTTAGAGAGAAAAATATTAGAATCTAATGGATAAATGAAAATATTTTTTTATAAGTTACTGTGCTGCCCTTGTAATCCAACTTCTTTTAAAATTTGCAAGATTGTTATTTTTTCTTACAAGAGAACAATAATAATTGATTAATTTAGCTTTGAAAATATTCAAGAATAAGTTGGAATTTGTTTTATTTATAGAATTTACAACAAAATCTTCCCAATCTTTTGGTTTTTTCAATATCTTATCTGTAATAGTTACCGCTTTTAATTGTGACATCAAAGATTTATCTGGATAATAAAAAGCATCTAATAAAACTTTATTAATAAGAATTTTTAATGGCTCCTTACCTATATTAACAGAAGTATCGAATAATTTTATAGCAATTTTAGAATCATGGATACGTTCATACATAGAAGACCAAAATTTTTCATAATAATATTTTTTTGCAAACTCCAAAGTAATATTTTTTATATTTATATTTTTATTATATCTCTTACAAATTCCGTACTTAGTTTCACCTCCAGGATCTTTAGAGTTGTTAACATATCCCCCCTCATTCTTGATTAGATAATTAAAAGCTACATCATATCTTGAGGTTTTTTTTACAGTTTCACAACCAATTAATACAAATACCAATACTAAATAAATTAATTTCATTTAAAATTATTTATTCTTTTATTTTCTTTCTTATGTTTTAGATCGCTACAGTGTTTGTTTTTGCATTCATTATCGCTTTTTTTATTTAAGCGCATTGTTAACTTAGCTCTACCCTTACTATCGAATCCTAAGAATAAAACATCAACTTCATCCCCTTCATGAAGAATGTCACTTACATTTTCAACCCTTTCTTCTCTCATTTCACTAACATGGATGAGTCCTTCTTTAGTTCCATAAAAATTAACAAATGCACCAAATTCCATAATTTTTATTACTTTAGCATTATAAATTGTTCCTTCTACAGGATCTAAAGCTATTTCCTTAATGCGTTTTTCAGCATCTTTTAATGATTTATTATCATGTGCAGATACTGACACCTTACCATCATCGTCAATATCAATTTTAGCTCCAGTAAACTCGATAATTTCACGTATAATCTTCCCTCCTGTTCCTATAACCTCACGAATTTTATCTTTAGGAATGATAAAAGAAATCATCTTTGGAGCATTTTCACTTATTTCCTCTCTTGGCTTACTTAAACCTTTATTCATTTCATTTAAAATATGCAAACGCCCTTCTCTTGCTTGTATTAAAGCCTTTTCTAAAATATCAAATGTCACACTTGTAACTTTTATATCCATCTGTAATGCTGTAATACCATCTTTAGTACCACCGACTTTAAAATCCATATCTCCTAAATGATCTTCTTCTGCCATAATATCACTTAGTATTACATATTTACCATCTGAATCAATAATTAGTCCCATAGCTATGCCAGCAACAGCTTTTTTCAAAGGTACACCTGCATCCATTAATGAAAGAGAAGCTCCACAAATTGTAGCCATTGATGATGATCCATTACAAGCTAACACCTCTGAAACTACACGTATAGAGTATGGGAATTCTTCTTTAGATGGAATCATATAGCTTACGGCTCTGCGAGCTAAACGACCATGTCCAATTTCTCTACGTCCCGGAGAACCGAGTCTTCCAATTTCTCCAACAGAAAACGGAGGGAAATTATAATGTAATAAAAATCTTTCATTATACTCACCTGATAAACCGTCAACTATCTGTTCATCCTGAACCGTCCCTAAAGTTGTAATAGCAAGAGCCTGAGTTTCTCCTCTCATAAACAAAGCAGATCCATGAACTTTAGGCAAAACTGAAACTTCTACATTAATAGGTCTTACATCCGTATCAATGCGATCATCTATACGATGTCCTGTAGAAAGAACTTTATTTCTCATGAATTTAGAGCAAACTTCTTTGAACATTGCTTCAATAAAACTTTCCTCGTATTCTTCATTTTGTTCTTTGAAGTGAGAAACAGCTAATTCTCTCACTTTTGCCATTTCTTCTAAACGCTCATGTTTAGAATTTTGAGCATATGCTTTCTCTATATCATTCCAATATAACTTAGTTATTTCATCAATTATCTTATCTGCATTTGATTCTTCTGATATTTCCCAAGGACTTTTTGCTGTTTCTTCAGCTATTTCCATAATCATCTGTATTATAGGTTGATAAGACTCATGCCCAAATTTCAGAGCTGTAAGCATTTCAGATTCAGAAAGCTCATTAGAACCGGCTTCCACCATCAATACTCCATCTCTTGAGCCTGCTATAGTTAAATCTAAATCAGTTATATGACCAATTTTTGGATTTAAAATGAATTCACCATTTTCATATCCAATTTTTGCTGCGGCAATAGGTCCCAAAAATGGTATTCCCGATATAGTTAAAGCAGCAGATGCTCCGATAATAGAGATAATATCTGCATCATTCTCTTTATCAAAACTTAAAACTGTACAAATAACTTGAGTTTCATTTTTAAAATTCTGATGAAATAAAGGACGAATAGGTCTATCTATCAATCTTGATACTAAAGTCTCATGTTCAGAAGGTCGTCCTTCTCTTTTTACAAATCCCCCAGGGAACTTACCCGCAGCATATGATTTTTCTATATAATTTACTGTTAAAGGAAAGAAATCCACATCAGGATTGCTTTTTTTGGACGCTACAACAGTACATAATACAATCGTATCGCCATATCTAACTACAACAGCACCGTCAGCTTGATTTGCCCAACGACCAGTTTCAATAGATAACAGTCTACCACCCCAATTTATTGTTTTTTTTACTATCATAGATTTCTTTCCTAAAAATTATCTTCTTAATCCAAGATTTTTAATGAGAGTAGAATATCTTACACTATTTTCTCTTTTTAAATAGTCTAACAATTTTCTTCTTCTACTAACCATAGATAAAAGACCTCGTCTTGAATGGAAGTCCTTTGTATGCGTTACTAAATGTTCTCCAAGAGAATTAATTCTTGCAGTTAGAATTGCAACTTGTACTTCAGGAGAACCTGTATCTCCTTCATGTATTGCAAATTTACTAATTATATCTTTTTTTAATATCGACATCTTAAATCTCCTAGTTAATCAATACACATTTTTACGGCTGTGATTTTACCGTTTTCGGATATCCGACAAATTCCTTTAAATTTTTGCTGTTCTTTATCAAATATTCTAACATTACCTGATAAAATAACAGCACTGTCTAAAGCAATAGCCAGACCATTCCGTAACTTAGTACAATAATTACTTTCCAAATATAAAGCCGGGATGTCGTCCAGCGGACTTTCGATAGGAAGAATAATATTTACTAGTTCCTTAGTATCTACTATTTTTGATAATTTTTCTAGTGTTATGGAATTTTTTAATTGAAAAAAACCTGAACTAATACGTTTTAATTCTTTTACATAACACAATGTACCCATAGATTTTGCCATATCATCAGCTAGTGCCCTTATATATGTTCCTTTAGAGCAACTAATAAAAAATTTAGCCTCTTTTGATGAGAAATTTATAAGTTCTAAATTAAAAATAGTCACTTCTCTTGAATGAAGATTAATAGTTTTATTCTGTCGAGCAATATTATACGCTCTTTGTCCATTAACTTTTATTGCAGAAAATTGAGGGGGAGTTTGTTTTATTTTACCTAAAAATTTAGGAATTATTTGAATAATATTTTTTTCTGTTGGAATATTATCAATTTTATTTATTATTATTCCTGTATTATCCAAAGTATTAGTTTCTTCTCCGTATACCACAGTAAATTCATAAGCTTTTTCATTATTTTCTATAAACTGTATAAACTTTCTGGCTTTCCCTATTGCAATAGGGAGTACACCAGTCGCAAAAGGATCTAATGTTCCAACATATCCTGTTTTTTCTTTTACAATACGACGGACTTTTGTCATTGCAAAATTAGATGATATTCCTGCAGGTTTATCCAAACATAACCAACCGTCCAACATAATATTTTCTCAATATAATTCTTTTATTTTTGATAAACTTTCTAAAGAATTTATATTATAAAGTTTAATATTTGGAGAAGTTCTTTTTACCAAGCCAGTTAAAACTTTTCCAGCTCCGACTTCAACACATTTGGTTATCCCCTGCTGTTCTGCAAATAATATACTCTCTCTCCAACGAACTCTGCCTGTCAATTGTTTTATTAATAAGCATTGAAATCCTTGAGTTTCGGCTTTTGCTGAAATATTTGTAATTATCGGTACAGATGCATTATTAAAATTGGCATCATTTAAGGCTCCTTCTAATTTTTCTATAGCAGGCTGCATTAATTTACTATGGAAAGGTCCACTGACTTGCAATAATATTGCGTTTCGAGCTTTAACTTCTAAGGCTTTATTCATTGCAGATTTTACTGCTTCTTGATGACCGCTTATTACCACTTGACCTATTGAATTATCATTTGCTATTTGTACTAAAAATTTATCATTACTAATTTGATTTATTATTTTTTCAATAGTATTAATATCAAGACCCAAAATAGCCGCCATCGCTCCTCCTTTAGGATATGCAGAAGCCATAGCTTCTCCTCTTACACGAAGTATTTTGGCGGTATCTCTCAAAGATAAAACTCCTGAAGCACATAGAGCGGTATACTCCCCTAAAGAATGCCCTGCTAGATATTTTGCTTGCTTAGTAATAGAAAAATCAAATTCTTTCTCTAAGACTTTTAAAAAAGCAATACTAACCGCCATTAATGCCGGTTGAGTATTTTTGGTCAATTTTAAATCTTCATCTGTTCCTTCAAAAATCAGTTTAGATAATTGAAAATTAATCGAATCATCAACTTCATTAAATACCTCTTTAGCTTCAGAAAAATTATCATAGATATCTTTTCCCATGCCTATTTGTTGAGAACCTTGTCCTGGAAATACAATGATCATTAATGTACCTTCTTGTTAAGACTTGAATTCTATCAATATAATAAAAAAATGTATAGATAATTTATAATTACTTATTCATAATATCTCTAATGTTGTATATTATAAGCAAAATTTTTATATTAATTTTATTTAAATTGTAATAGATTTAATGTTTTTATAATTAATTTAAGTAGCTGTATAATAAGTAATATATCGTTATTATTAATGATAATAAAACAACTAGATTATTCGAACTATATAAAACTAATTATGTTTAATATATTTTTATGTTTATACTTATTTTATATTGTAAATAATTATAATATATGATAGCTTTAATACGATAATATTTATGGAGATTGTCTTATGATGAAAAATTTTGTTAAATTTATAATGTTTTCTACAATATTTACTATGAATGCAATGAATGAAGAATCGATAATAGAGCCTAGAGGTGTACAGCAAAGTTATCGCGTATATAAAATGAGTGAAAGTGGATTTAATACCT
The DNA here is from genome assembly GCA_964532905.1 of uncultured Holosporaceae bacterium. GTDB lineage: Bacteria > Pseudomonadota > Alphaproteobacteria > UBA3830 > UBA3830 > UBA3830. The sequence continues at coordinate 46,249 of CAZHJM010000004.1, read as the reverse complement.
GGTATAAAGATGCTAACGAATTGTTATCTAAAGACAAATTATGCTCAAATGTTGATAATCTTGAAGCAATAACAAATGGATATATTAACCTTAAAGATTTTTTTGATGTTTCTATAAAATCAGCTTTATTTTATGGATATTGGAGTCCAGGCTGGGAACAAAAAGCGGCATGTGATTTTGCTAAAAATAAAATTTCAGATATACAAAGACTAGGAATAGCTATGCCTAAAGTAATTAAAGGATTAGAAGATATTGCATCATTTGAAGAGGAAGAGAGTAATGATTAATAAAATTATACACAGTTTATTGTTTTTTATATGTTTTAGTTGGTCATCGTTTTTACAGAATTGCAATGCGATGAATGCTGAGGTGGCAAATTTCGTTGATTTAAGCTATTTAGGTGGACATGCTATTGTTCCAAGACCATTAACGATATCTGCACCTGATGATTTAGGTAAGGAAGACTTGCTATTACAGGATATTTTGCAAAAAGCTATGTTTAGTGCTGTTAGAATGTTTATTGATAGAGGACAAGATATAAGTACTAGAAATGTTGTTTTAAATATTTGCAAGGCATTAAGCAATCATGAGATAAGTTCTAGTGCTGCAGCAACATTGTTCTCTCATATAATAAAACAAAGACATATATGGACTATTCCTTCTAATACAGTTGTTGGATGGAATGCTGATTTACATTATTTATCATGGAGTACAGCTATTAGAATCTTTGAAGAAGGTATTCATAGGAATATCCCAAATGGTCATTCCTCATTTTTAATTAATGAAGATACTGATACACTGGATTTCTTTAGAGAACTACTAATAGCTATTAATAAATCTGTTAATGATAATATCAAAAATATTATAATATCTTATAATGCGAATTCTATATTTATAGATATATTAAATATACATATGGATAAACCAATTCTTTTTGCACATTGTAATCCCTCTGCTGTTGCGGGGTTGATTCCTGCAGATCAAGGTGATGTAGCAGGATTAGCTAGATTACGTACAATGTTACCTCATGGTGGACGTATTACCAATCAAATGAAAGCAGATTCTATTCGAGATATTGCTGATTGTATAGGTGAAAACGGCGAACATACTATCGTAGTTCCACAGGCATTTCCAGTTTTAGAAAATGGTTTCTCTGCATCTGTTACAAATCCACAAAAAACAAATACAATAAGATTTTGTATAAATACTCCACAAGCAGAGCCATATATTGCAAGTATGTACCCGTTACCTAAATAGTTGAACATTTAAACAAAAATAGGGAGAATATTTCTCCCTTTTTATAAATAAATATATACTAAAAATAATGCTTAATAAATTAGAGTTTATTTTTATAATTTCAGTAGTAAGTGTTTTTAATATTAATTGTATGCCCCATATTGATATATTAAATTCAACAAAGGGAAATATATGCTTTTCTTATATTGATTTAAAATATGATATATCATTAATAACAAAACAAAAGGCAGAAGTAGAATATTTTGAGCTTCCATCTGGGAAAAAAGTTATGTTATGGGAAAAATTTGTTGATTTAAATGTGCAAATGGCTGGAGAAGGTACTACTATTCGCAAAATTGAAGTTTCTTTTCAAAAAGAGATAAATTTTCATGATGGATTATTTTATTATTATATTTTTAATTACGTTTTCTCTTTATAATATTCATTAATGTACTATGATAATTTTAATTCAAACTTTCGATATTTTTATATTAATAGTTTCGTTCAGTATTATTTTGATAACTTTTTTGTTCATAATATTTTTGATATATCTCCTGTTTTGTTTTCTAAGAATGGACTCTAGGTGGTCCTACCCTATCTTTTAATGATATATCTTCTGTTCTGTCTTCTAAGAGATATCCTTTTTTATCTTATGGTATACTTTATCTTCTACTACTCGTCATTCTGAGCGAGTACAACGAACGTGAGAATCTACATATTCCTTCAATATATGTTTCTTTTTCATCATAGGTATTATGCTGCCTCTTTCAATGACGTTTTATGTAACGAAAAAAGATTATGTTTTGGCAATAACAAAAAGTACTTTATTCATATCCTTTTATCATATAAAGAAAACAGTAATGTAATGCCCATATAATGATATAAAGAAAAAATCAATTACTCCTACCATATCTTTTTCTAATTGTAAAATCGTATATGTTAATTGTATTTTATTTATATAGAATTATTTAAAATATATTATTTATTAAATTCAATCTATGTAAATGACGACCTCCTTCAAACGCTGTATTAAGAAAAATTTTAATGCAATTGATCGCCATTTCTGTTGAAATAATTCTTGCTCCTAGTACGATAACATTTGCATTATTGTGCTTTCTAGATAACTCAGCCGTTTGTATATCATTACATAGTGCTGCTCTTATATTTTTGTGCTTGTTTGCAGTAATAGACATCCCTATACCTGTACCGCAAATTAAAATACCTCTGTCATTATTTTTAATGGATTCTGCTAATTTATGAGCAAATATTGGATAATCACATGAATCTTTACTATTACAACCCAGATCCACTAATTTAAAATGTTGTTTTAATATTTCTTTTAATAAAAATCCTGCATGATCTGATGCTATAAAAATCTTCATTTGACTCCTCGTAAAATTTAATTAATTATAAACTATAAATTTTATAGATAACTGTTATAATAATCTATAATTAAGAAAATTTTAACTATCATGCAGAATAATGTTCTATCAAAAGTTGATGAAACAAATAAAAAGCTACTTTATGATTTAAATCCCGAACAATATGAAGCTGTTACAACTTTAGATAAAGCCTTATTAGTTTTATCCGGGGCAGGTACTGGAAAGACTAAAGTATTAACTACAAAAATTGCTTATATAATAGAAAATGGTCTTGCTTTCCCTTCTCAAATTTTAGCTGTAACTTTTAGCAACAAAGCTGCAAGAGAAATGAAAGAACGTTTGTTTCATTTAACACCTGGTGTAGATGGAGTTTGGTTAGGAACATTTCACTCCATTTGTGCAAAAATTTTAAGACAACATGCAGATATGTTAGGCATTAGTAATGATTATACAATAATAGATACAGATGATCAGATTAAATTAATAAGACAAATCGTTAAAGAATTGAATCTAGATAAAAAAATAGTCAACGGAACAGTAAATAAAATTTCTCGTTGGAAGGACAAAGGAATAACTCCAGGTGATACGCGGATAGATAACTCATCTATAGAAGGGCGAATCTATAAAATATATCAAGAAAAATTAGTCAATTATGATTCTATGGATTTTGGTGATTTATTACTTAATGCTATAAAGCTGTTTCAAAATTTTCCAGATATTTTACAAAAATATAGGAATAAATTTAAATATATTTTAATTGACGAATATCAAGATACAAATATGGCTCAATATATATGGGTTAGAATGTTAACTCCATTAGGTACAGGTTTATGCTGTGTTGGCGATGATGACCAGGCTATATACAGTTGGAGAGGAGCGGAGGTAGGCAATATTCTTAGATTCGAAAATGATTTTCAAAATACAAAAATAGTTAGACTTGAAAGAAATTATCGCTCAGATGGACATATTCTAAGTGCAGCAACAGCGCTTATATCTCATAATGAACAGCGTTTAGGAAAAACTATTTGGACAGAAGGAAAAATGGGAGAAAAAATTTTAATAAAATGTACATATAATGGATTTGAAGAAGCTCAAATTATTTCCGAACAAATTGAAGATTTAAAACGTCATGATAATGTACAATATAAGCAAATTGCTGTATTAGTAAGAGCAGGATATCAAACTCGAGAATTCGAAGACAGATTTATAGCATATAGTATTCCATATAAAGTTATAGGTGGTCTAAAATTTTATGATAGACAAGAAATCAAAGATATCGTTTCTTATATGCGACTTATTTATCAAACAAATGATAGCCTAGCTTTCGAACGTATAATTAATGTCCCTAAACGAGGTATTGGCGCTGCAGCTGTATCAAAAATTTATACATATGCAAGTAAGCATAATATTTCTCTTTATCAGGCAGCAAAGGATATGTCGAAAGAGAACTTATTAAAAGGTTCCTTATTAAAGTCTATAGATGAATTTATTAATTTGATCGAATCTATTCGTGATAAGAATAATTTGACTCCTGCTGATATTGCTAAAACTATTATTAATGAAACAGGTTATTTTGATATGTTGAATCAAGAACAATCAGTAGAATCTCAAACAAAAATAGAAAACTTAAAAGAACTATTAACAGCGTTAGAAGAGTTTCCAGATTTACCAACCTTTATGGAACATGTTAGTTTAGTAGTGGATTCTCCAAAAAATGCTTTTGAAGATGTTGTCAGTATAATGACATTACATAGCGCAAAAGGATTAGAATTTGATAGTGTGTTTTTATCAGGATGGGAAGAAGGAGTTTTCCCGCATAATCTTTGTTTAATTGAAGGAAATATAGAAGAAGAGCGTCGTTTAGCTTATGTAGGAATTACCAGAGCGAAAAGAAGAGTATTTATTTCTTATGCTCAGAATAGGAAAATACATAATCAGTGGCAAATTAACCAACCATCCAGATTTTTATCTGAATTATCAAAAGAAGATATAATTATTGTGTAATTAAAATATATTATTTCTATTTGTTATTACATTTATGATACCAAAAATAATAACTCAGTAAAAATCTACAAAATCCATCATATAGATAATATAATTAAAAAATAATAATGTTAATTATGAATTTCTCCGTAAAAAAGCAGGAATTTCTAAATCTTCTTCATTTTTACCATTTTCAATAGATTTTACTGTAGTTTGTTGAGATTGAAACTGTTCATTTCTCTTAGATGAGAAAGATTTAATACCTGTTAAACGTTCAAAAAATGACATCTTTTTTTTAGGAACAAATGAAGTATTTGATTGTTCCTGAACAAGATTTTTAGTAGGATTTTCCATCATAGTAACAGTTCCAACTTTTTTAGAATCGCTATCTGCTAATGGCTGAACATTTTCAGCAGTATTTGATTCTTCCGCTATTGTGGTAGAAACTTGCTCTTCGAGCTTTTTTAATTTCTCTTTCACTGCGGCAGCATCAATTCCTGTAGCAACAACAGAAACTCTCATTTTCCCTTCCATTTTTTCATCAAAAGTAGAACCAAAAATAATTCTTGCTTCAGGATCAACTTCTTCTCTAATTCTATTAGCGGCTTCATCAACTTCATACAATGTCATATCATAACCACCAGTAATATTTATTAAGATACCCTTGGCTCCCTTCATAGAAACGTCATCTAATAAAGGATTAGAAATAGCTGACTCTGCTGCATCTATTGCTCTTTTTTCACCTTCTGCTTCTCCAGTTCCCATCATGGCTTTACCCATCTCACTCATAACAGTTTTAATGTCAGCAAAATCTAAATTTATGAGACCAGGCATTACCATTAAATCAGTAACCCCTTGTACGCCAGATCTTAAAACATTATCTGCCATTTTAAATGCATCTGCAAAAGTTGTTTTTTCATTAGCCACCCTGAATAAATTCTGATTTGGAATAACGATAAGAGTATCAACATATTGTTGAAGCTCATCTATTCCTTTTTCAGCAAATCGCATTCTATTTGTACCTTCAAAATGAAATGGTTTTGTAACAACGCCTATTGTAAGAATTCCCATTTCTTTAGCTAATCTAGCAACAACTGGAGCTGCTCCGGTACCTGTTCCTCCTCCCATACCTGCGGTAATAAATACCATATTACTATTTTTAATATGAGCCACTATTTCTTCAATTGCTTCTTCAGCTGCTGCACGACCAACATCTGGTCTTGCTCCAGCACCTAATCCTCTAGTAATTTCTAAACCTAATTGAATACGCTTTTCACACAATGATTGCATTAATGCTTGAGCATCAGCATTTGCAACTACAAACTCAACACCCTTTAATTCTGATTTTATCATATTGTTGACAGCATTACCTCCAGCACCACCAACTCCTATCACAGTAATTTTAGGCTTCAAATAATTATCCATACTAGAAAAAGGATCTGCAGAAAAAAAATCCCCTTGTGTATCAGTAGTATTAGGTGAAACTGCTGAAATATTCTCATCAACCATTGATAAACTCCTGCTCATAATTCCTATTGATTTCAGTGTATAGCAGGAACGTTTATATTACAAGTTATTTTCTAACCAATTTATTGTTTTTTTAAAAAAACTCTCTTTTTTATCTCGTTTAAAATCTTGTTTATGATTTATAGAATTTTCCTCTATACTCATAGCAAATTTAATCATACCTAATGACGTTGCAAATTCATTATTGATTTGTATTCCTGAATTATCAAGATAATCATCTATTTTCCTTGTTTTAATATTCATTTTTAAAAATTCAGAAGTAAACTCCCTCATGCCTGTTAACATACTACCTCCACCAGTAATTATGATATTTTTAGTAAAATTTTTTGAAAAGACAGAATTATTTATCTTTTCTTTAATAAAATTTAATATTTCTTCTACTCTGGGTTGAATAATTCTATTTAATTCTATTTTAGATAATTGACTCAAACTAACTACATCATCTTCGTCTATAACGGGAATCATAATACTTTCTTTATTATCGTCATGAGAAGCAAAAGCCGCTCCATATAATGTTTTTAGTCTCTCAGCATTATTGAAAGAAACATGTAATCCATAGGAAATATCTTTTGTAATGTTTTTACTACCAATTGGTATACTTTCAGAACCACAAAAAATTCCCTTATAAAAAAAGTTAACAGAAGTTTCGCCTCCACCAAAATCAATAACAATTTGATTACTCTCTGATAAATAGTCATCTAGCATACATAAACCAGATGCATATCCACTATGAACAAATCCTAAAACATCAAGATGACATTTCGATAGACATACTAAAATGTTACTAAGTTGTGATTTAGAGATACTAACTACGTTTGCATCTACTTTTAATATATTAGCAAACATGCCTATAGGTTCAGTGATACCAATCAAATCATCTAGTCCGAACATAATGGGAACAACATGAATTGTTTCCATATTATGATTTCTATCACGACAATTAAGCAAGATATTAGTTATATCCTGATGTTTTACCAACCTACCACCAATATTTAATTTTGTTGAAACTATTTTAGACTGAACATATCTACCTGATATATTTACATATACTGATTTTATTCTTAAATTGACAGCATTCTCTGCCATTTCTACAGCTTTAGCTATAGATTTTGTTACAGAATCTATGTCAACTATAATTCCAGCCTTAACACCATAACATACGCAAGAACCTGCGCTGATAATATTAAACTGATTATTTTCAAAAATATTGGCTATACAACAACTAACTTTTGTACTTCCAATGTCTATAACTGATACTATCTGTTTAGCATTCATTATTTATCACTTTTATTTTTTATAATTATTCTATCTAATATTCTTAAATCTATTTCTATAATATCATCTTTAAAAAAGCCATTATCATCAGAAATTTCTTCTAACACTGACATGGCATGTTTTAAATATTTTTCAGGAAGTTTTACTATAATACCTTTATTAATTTTAATATTCCAACGTCTTTTTCCTATAAATGTAGCATTAACCAATTGACTACGAATTTTAGGAAATTGATTTAATATAAATAAAAAATGCCTAGTAGCTTTTTCTGCACCTTCTCCAACTACTATCGGTAAATTATCAAAACTTCCTATTCCATCATACTCTAAAATTTTACCGTATTTATCTAGTAGATATAATCTATATTGCGACTGCAAAAATGCAATAGGCTTTCGTTCTGTTATTCGAATATAAATTCTATTTGGTAATTTTCTTTGGACTTCTACAGAATTAACCCAAGCAATCTGTTCTAATTTTCTCTTTACTTCCTCAACAGAGATTGAGAAAATATTAGCTCTATATCTTAGTCCAGAAGCTTTATACAATAATGATTCAATTACTTTTTCATTTCCATCAAACTCAATTTTTTGTACAATAAAACCAGGGATTCCTTTTTTTAATAAATTAGAATATCCGAATATATAAAATAATCCACAAAAAGTAATAGAAAACCAAAACAAATTGCTCCTTAATAATAAGCAGAAAAAATCAAGAATTGCTCTTACTAATTTGAATTTCCTAATTTTATAACTTCCCACTCGAGCTTAACCCCCGTTTTATCAAATACTTTTTGTACTACTTGTTCTCCAAGTATCTCTACGTCTTCAGCCGTAGCATTTCCAGTATTTATAATAAAATTACAATGTTTTTCTGAAACTTGAGCACCTCCAAGTTTCATTCCTCTACATCCAGCCTGCTCTATCAATTGCCAAGCTTTGAATCCATCTGGATTTTTAAAAGTAGAACCACAAGTTCTTACTCCAATTGGTTGCGATGATTTCCTTTGTTCGATAATTTCCTTTACTCTTTTTGGTATAGAATAATTGACGCCCGGAGTACTTTTAAACCAAGCTCTGGTGATTATACAATTATCAGGAATACTTGTATGTCTATAAGAAGCTCCAATATCATCTTTTTTGAACCATTTAACATTACCATCAGATAATATCCCCTCACATTCAACAAGAATATTTACTATTTCTGAACCAAAACAACCAGCATTCATTTTTATTGCTCCGCCTATAGTGCCAGGAATTCCCATAAGAAATTCCATGCCACCTAATTCATGATCCATTGCAAAAGTAGAAACTTTGCTACACAAAACAGCCGCTCCTACCTCAAGAATATTATCTTCTATAAATATATTTTTAAACCAATCACCTAATATAATAACTATACCATCGATGCCTTTAGAACGAATTAAAACGTTCGACATAGATCCTAAAGGAGTAACCTTGATTGTTTCTGGAATTTCTTTTAAAAAGAAAACTAAATCATCCATATCTGCAGGTTCAAATAAGAACTCAGCTCTACCGCCAACTCCTAAAAATGTCTTTTCACTTAATGATACATTCTCTCTTAAAATGCCTTTGACCTGAGGGAATTCATTTAACTTCATCATTATTTCCCCATTAATTTAGCAAAATTATATGCCCATTGAGTAATATCTCCAGCTCCAAGAAACACAACAAAATCATTAGGCTGTAAAATATTTTTCATTTTTTCAAATAATGTTGTAACATCTTGAGCAAAATCACTTTTTACATTTCCATTTTCATTTAAAATCTTTAAAAGAGAAAAATGATCCACTCCATTGCTTTGCTCTCCAGCAGGAAAGATTGGAATAATGAAAACTCCATCGCTTAGTTCTAAACTTTTAGCAAATTCATTTAAAAATCTACGCAATCGAGTGTATCTATGTGGTTGTATAACAGCATAAATCTTACCTTTACATGAACTTCTTGCGGCTTTTAGCACAGATGTGATCTCCACAGGATGATGAGCATAATCATCTATAACTGTAATGTCATTTAAATTTGCAACTTTAGTAAACCGCCTTTTTACCCCCATGAATGAACTGATAGCTATTTTTATATCTTCTTCTGAGATTTGTAGTTCTAAACCTACACATATAGCAGCTAACGAATTTTGTACATTGTGACTACCAAACATATTTGATGTAAAATTATTCCATACTTTGTTTACACCATATTTTTCAACAATATAGTTAGAAAACATAACATCAAATTTAGCTCCATACTCATTTAATTCCACATTAGAACATGAAACATCTGCCTCGTTGTTTAATCCGTATGTAATAATTTTTCTATCTAAAGTTTTAGCGGCTATTTTGGCAACTTCTGGATGATCTATACATAGAATTGCAGTCCCATAAAAAGGAATATTTTCTATAAATTTCACAAATAAATCACTAAGTTCTGAATAATCTTTAAAATTATCTATATGATCAAAATCAATATTTGTTATTACAGAAATTGTGGACATAAGCCGAGTAAATGACCCATCTGATTCATCAGCTTCTACAACAATCCAATCTCCTGTTCCCAATCTAGCATTGCTATTATACGCATTTATTATACCTCCATTGATAACTGTTGGATCTAAATTAGCCTGGTCTAATATTGCTGCTATTAAAGAAGTAGTTGTAGTTTTACCATGAGTACCTGCTACAGCAATAGACATTTTCATTTTCATTAATTCTGAAAGCATTTCCGCACGTTTTATAATAGGGATTTTTAACCTTCTAGCTTCTAGTACTTCTGGATTATCTTGAGAAATTGCGGATGATATAACGACAACAAAAGCATTTTTAACATTAGATGCTTCATGTCCTATTTTTATATTAACACCTTTACGACTTAATTTATCAGTCATTGCATTTGATTTTAGATCACTACCACTGACTTTGTAACCAAGATTTACCAAAATATCAGCAATACCACTCATCCCTATACCGCCAATACCTACGAAATGTATAAATCCAGAACTAATTGGAAACTTTTTCATGTTTTATACTCAATTTTTCAATCTCTAATACAAAATCACTCGCTGCATCTTTCAATGAATTATTTATGATACTAGATGCCGCATATTTTAACAATTTCTTATTCTTTAAAATATTTCTAATAACACGCATTAATTTTTCTTCTGCACATGTCCCTTCTTCAACTATCCAACATGCATTTTTCGAACTATATCTTTTTGCATTTAACAATTGATGATTATCTGTAGCTTTTGGATATGGTATTAGTATAGCCGGACGCCCTATTGCTGAAAGTTCAGACAAAGTAGAAGCTCCAGCACGACAAATTACTAATTGACATTTTTCCATTTCATCAGCGATATTATGAATGAATTTTTTTATATGGGATTTTACCCCTATTTTATCATATTTCGCTTTTAATTCTTTTTCGTTATTGTATGATTCTTGTTGAACAATTTCTAATTGTTTTCGTTCTTCCGGCATTAATTTTTGAAGTGCAATTGGAACTAATGAAGAAAATGAACGTGCTCCTTGGCTGCCACCTATTATTAAAATTCTTATCATTTTACCAATTTTATATGATGAATTTTTAAAAAATTCGGGACGAACAGGTGCAGCTTGCGTTAACCAATCATTTCCCATTGAAAACATAGATAATTTTAAATCAGCAATTTGTGATAAAAACCTATTAGCACGACCAACTATAGAGTTTTGCTCATAAATAACTATTTTTACACCATACAATTTAGCTATAATAGTAGGAATTACTGTTAGAACTCCTCCAAAACCTATAAAAACATCTGGTCTATTTCTGTGCCACTTTATTAAAAAATGTAATACTATTCTTATTAAACGACTAATAAAGATAAATATATTTTGTGAAGAAAATTTTATGGTTTTTAATACGTCTTTATTATCAATTTTTTCACAATATATATTTCCACGTTCGTCAGTAATAATACTTGTATCATGACCTTTTTCTGAAAAAGATTTAACTAATACAATAGCAGGGAATAAATGACCACCTGTACCACCAGCGCAAAGTGTAATTTTCAAAATTCCTCCTCAAATATTGTTGTAATTTTAATAACTGATTCTTTTAATGTCTAGATACAATAATTTAATTATTAAAATAAATAATTACTTGAATTATACAAGTTTTTTCAAATGAATTGTAAATTTTAAACAAGTTTCAGGTTTTAAATCTCCATAATTATAATTAATCCTTTCACAGCCGAAAGACAACTTTGTACATTCATTTTCGTATATTAAATTTAAACCATGTCTTAGTAATTTTAATTTACTATTATGTTTTTCCATTATTGAATCAATTGGGCTATAGTCATTACCAAACACTATATTATATTTTAAAGTAATTGTGGAAGATGTTTTATAGTTACAGGATAAGTTTACCCCTTTATATTTTTTCTGAGATATAGATTCAATTACATCATTTTCATTAATTTTAAATGGATCATAAAAACATTGAATTCCTTTAAAAGCCATTATATCAAAAGATAATTTATCTTCATTATAATTTAAATTTAATTCTAATTTATCAAAAGATTTGTTTTTAGGTGAATAACTACCTGTAGTAGAAAAAACAATATTTTCCGTAAAAAATATGTCCAATTTACTGATAATATTAGAGTGTTTTCTTTTCTTACCAGAGGATTCTAGCATTTTATGAGATTTATTAATATCAACTGATCTTCCTATCATAAAATTATAAAGTTTTTTATTCATTGAATAACTATTTATTTTAGTTCCATAAAAATATCGACAACCCGAGTCTATATTATAAGGAGAAATAGACTTATTATTTGAAAACACATTACTTTCGTTAATTTCATCAAATGAATTTTCCATTAAATCAAAGTGGTTTTTATTTGGAGAGAGACTTACACCTAAAATAGGAGAAATAACGGCTTCTGAAACATATGAATTAATAATAAGTGGCCACTGCCAAGTTAAGTTACATTGAGGAAGAATTTGGGAATATGAATCATAATCTGAATGTTGTCTTTCCGAAACTTGTAATCCTTGAAAAGATGTTATTATATTAAAATCTAATAATTGTCCTTTTGATAATATAAAGTTTTTGGTCCAAGACGGATTTATTGTATATTTCTGGGAAATTCTTCCACGTTTAAAAACTAAATTAATACAGGTTGCATCAACTTGAAATGTGCCAGTAAACAAATTCATTATATGAGTATGCTCTATTAAAGGTAATAATTTAGGTACTGAATCCAAATAGTCGGTTTGAAATATGGATGCTTTTACTTGAGTATAATTACGATTATGAAAACCTTCTATATTAGTCGTTGATATAAGAGTACGTTCTAAATCATTCATAAAAAAGAAACGTTTAAGATATTGCTGATCTGAAATTAAATTAATATTAAAACCAGTTCTCCAATATCTATCTATATCATAATTAAATTTTGAGAAAATGTGTCCTCTATAATGTGATGCTTTAATTTTATTTATCATTTTTTTATCTAATTTATCATCGTTATGAACTTTGTCTACAGACTTAGTACCGGTTATACTAGCATCCAATTCAAACTGACCATGCGGAATCCTTAATCCATAATATATCCAAGCTACATGTCCAATTTTTGTAGTAAATACTGGTTTAAAAATCAATTCCTGCGATTCGGATATTGACCATAAATACGGAATTACCATACCAAATCCCTGTTGAGAGGATGTCGTAAAATTAGGTAATAAAAAGCCACTTTTTCTTCTCACATTTGGACTAATAACATTAAAGTAAGGTAAATATACTATTGGAACATCGAAAGCCTCTAATACTACATCATTATATGATGTCTGATTACTAGGGTCAAATAAAATGTATTTTGACTTTAATTGCCAAGTCAGTGCTCCTGATTTTGTACATTCATAACATGGTGTAAATATTGTGTTTTTTAATTCATATTTTTTATTTATTATTTTACAATTATCTGAAGCTAGTCTTATTTTATCTGATGTAATTATTTTAAGATCACTAATTAATCCTGATTCAAAATTATTTTTTATTTCAGCAAAACTTGCGAAATAGGTATTACCAAATTCATCTTTTATAACTACATTGTTTTTTGCTTTAACTATATCTGATTTTTGGTCATATTCTACATAATTTGCGGAGATTACCTTTTTATTATAAACAATTAAGACATTACCGCTACATTTAATTGTATTATTTTTATACTCTATAATATCTGAATTAATAAAAGTAATATTTCCGCAAAATGTTGTATTAACAAAAAAACATAAGGAAAACATCATTAAAAATTTTTTCATACTTCTTTCCAAATTAAAATAGATATAGCTAATAACATTAAAATTAATGTTGCTGCCCAAGCTGATAATACTACTGATGTTATACCAGTATATGCCAATGAATCCATTATATTATTTGCAAATTTTAAAATTAAAGCCACACTGATTACTTTTATTGCAATATTTGCTTTTGTTTTATATCTGTTAATAGGAAAACATATAACCGCAGCAAAAATAGCAAAAAGCCAAAAGGAAGCGCAATTTGCAAGTAATTTATGTAATGCTAATTCATATAATCTTATATTTACCTTATCAGTTTTTTTTATCTCATGTATTTTGTATAATGAATATATGGTTTGTCTTTGAGGAGGTAATGATAATAAACTAATTAACTTTGGAGAAATCGCGTTAGCTAAACGGATTTTTTCAAAAAATTTCATTTCATTATGATAAAAAATAGACGCTTTTGAAAGAGTTAAGTAATTATTGTTGATTTTTCCAGATTCAGCAAATATTTTTTTATTTGAATGAAGATCAAAGGAAAAAAAGTTGTGAAACTCGTTCTTATATAATTTCTTAATAAAAATGATTTGATTGTTTGTTCCGTAATCTATCCAAATATTATTATTCATTTCAAATGAAGATACTAATGTTTTCTCAGTATTTCTTTTATAAATATTTTCTGATAATATACCTATAGGATGTAAAATAAATAGCCAAAAAAGTGATATTGTCACAGCAAAAATAATGAATGGTAATAAAATTTGCCTAGGAGATTTCCCTGTAGACTTTAATATAGTTATCTGATGAGAACGGCACAAATCCCATAAACTAAAAGTAGCTGTTAGAAAATATATATAGTGTAAAATTTCACAAAATGTAATTGGGCATCGTAATATAGATAACTTTAAAACATATAATAATTCTAAAATATTGGTTATAGGATATTGTCTACTAACTTCTGCAAATTCAAAAAGCAATATTAAACTGAATATAGAGAAAGCAACAAATATTAATGTTTTTAATTGTTTTACAAAAATGTAATTAAATAAAGTTTTATTCATTGCTGTTCCTTTACTAATATAATAGAAAGAAACAAAATTAATATAATAAAAATATAATTAATATAAGAAAACAGAGGATTAGCAACTGAAATATTTACTAATGATAGAAAAATCCCTTCTATTAATATTATAAAAACAACTAAAATTGATATTCTAGAATAAGTAATTTTTCTAACATATGGTGCAAGAGCAACTAAAAAGAAAGCAATCAATGAAAAAATCCATGCAAGTATAGGGGATAAAATTTTTTGGTGAAATAAAGCTTTTTGTTCTAACGTTTTAGCCTGATTATTGGGGATATCAATTAATAGTTGATTTAAAAATTTTTCATTTGGGTTATTTCTTATACTTTGTGTCTGAATGATTTCTTTAAGATTATATGTATATGAACTAAAAGTAGTAACTGCACTTTTATGATTTTGATAATCTATTTCTATACGTTCTCCATCCGTTAAAGATAAAGTATTATTATTTATAGTTCCTAATTTTGAAAAAAATGTATATCCCTTCAAAGGATTTTTAGAATCAATTACAAATATGTTACCGAAAAAAAAATCTCCAAGATATTTTTGCGCATAGACGGAAAAATTACTATTTGAGAAGATTAATCCCGCACTATTGGGTGGTTGTATATTGTTTTTTATATTATATTCCATTTGTCTGAATTCACGCCAAGCAAGTGGAGAAATAAAAGATGCACTCAAATATAAATATCCAGAGCACAGAACAACTAAATATATTAAGGGTTTTATTAGTTTTTGAAGTGCTAAACCTGAAGACTGTAAAACAACAATTTGATTCGATTCTGCAAGTCTATGATAAACAAAAGCAGCTGAAACAGACAAGGATATAGGAAGAATAAAAGCTATAATATCTATAGATAAAAATGATGTAAATTTAAAAAAATAAGCAAGACTTATATTTGTATTATTTAGGATATTTAAATATCTTGAGGATTGGATAATCCATGCACAAAAAGTTAATGCAATAGTCGAATATATTGTTGTGCTTAAGATTTTAAAAAAAATAAAGTTTAAAAAACTTCGCATTTATACTCCAATTCCTAATGCAGTATACTTATATACTCTAATGAGTTCAATTTAAATTAGTATTCTGTAAGGTTGATTATTGAATATATATCTTCTAAAATGAAAATACTAGTTATCGGGAATTTAGTTATGTCAAAAGATAAAAATATTCATTGTGAAAATGATAATTTAGAGAAAAAAGAAGAAGCAGAAAAAAATATAGATAATAAAGAACCAAAAGATTTGTCTACAGAGTTAACTGAACAAATATCTGTATTAAAAGACGCATTATTACGAAAAACTGCAGAAATAGAGAATACTAGAAAGCGGCTTGAAAAAGAAAAAGAAGAAGCAATTAAATACTCAAATAAAAATTTTGCAAAGGATTTACTTTCTGTATTAGATAATTTTGAAAGAATTAATATTGGATTTAATTCATTGAAAGAAAAAGTCGAAAAAGATTCAAATTTAAAGGCATATTTTGATGGAATTTCTCTTTGTGAAAAGGAATTATTATCTATATTTAAAAAATATGGAATATCTAAAATAGAAGTATCAGAAGGAGATAATTTTAATCATGAATATCATCAGGCCATGTGTGAAGTAGAAGACAAAAATCACCCTGCTGGCTCCATTGTAAAAATTCTTCAAACAGGATATCGCTATAACGATAGATTATTAAGACCAACAATGGTAAGTGTTTCCAAAAAATGAAAGAAAAACTTCCTATTTGTGTAGATTTAGATGGAACGCTTATTCGAAATGATATTTCTAGAGAAACATCATTGAAATTTGTAAGAAAGGGTATTGTCTCTATATTTAAATTAATATGTTGGTCATACTATGGTATAGCTTATACGAAATATCGTGTATCACAATATATAGATATTATTCCATCAGAATTGAATTATAATAGTAATCTTTTAATGTTTCTAAAAATTAAAAAAAGAAAAGGGCATCAATTATTTTTAGCAACGGGTAGTACAGTAAAATATGCTGATCAGATTGCAGATTATTTGAAAATTTTTTCAGGTGTCTTTGCGAGTAATCAAAATAACAATCTTGTTGCTAAAAACAAGGCCCAAAAATTAGAACAAGTATTTGGAAACAAAGGTTTTATTTATGTTGGTAATTCCATAGATGACATTCCTGTTTGGGAAAAAGCTAAACAATGTTTAGTTGTTTCTCCAAATTCAAAAGTAATAAAAGGTCTTAAAAATATGCAATATTTACTAATTGGTTGATAAAATATGAAACCTTTGGGTAATCTAGTTAAGAATTTATTATTTAGTGAGAAGCAAAAATATCCTTTTTCGGATATTTTTTTAAAATGGGAAGAAATCGTTGGATATGATATCGCAGAAATTTCAGAGCCTGTTAAAGTCATTAATATGATAAATGGCAATGTTTTACTCATTAAAGTAAAAGGGACTTGCGCCGTAGAAACACAACATAATTCTTTAAAAATAATAAAGGCAATAAATGATTATTTAGGAAATAAAACATTTGTAGCTATAAGAGTAATACAAGAATATCCTAATTAAATTAATTATGTAATTTTTTAGAAATATCTTTCGCTGAAATAAATCCTATATAAACTTCATCATCAAGAATAAACGCTGGAACAGAATCTATTTTCCACTGATGCATCGCTCTCTGTTGTTCTTTCATTAGTCCCGCAGCAAAGCGTATATATGTTTTACTTTTTATATTAAGACATTCTTTAATGTATTTTTCTGAAAAACCTAAATCTTTAAACATTTTTATCAAAAATTCTCTTGGATTAGATGATTTTAACCAAGACGCTTGTTCAGCATAAATTTTTTTGTAAACTTTTTGATAAATATCTATTTTATTATGATTTTTATCAGCAAATGCTCTCATCAAAATAGAGGATTCTAATGCAGCCATATCATCTAAATAATTACGAAAATAAATTTTTAGAATACCCTTATTTACAAATTCATTCAAATTAGGAAGTTCATTTTGATGAAATTTACAACATAAAGGACAAGAAAAAGATGTATAAATAATTAGTGTATGAGGTGCATTAGTCTTCCCTAAAATAATTTCAGGCAAATTAAAATCATTAGGTATATCTATATTTTTTAAATGCTCATAAAATGAATCATTAGTATTGATTTGATCTTCCTTTATATTTTTACTTATCTGTTTATTTTCTATAGGCTTTTTTATATCAGCTATTATGCTGCTAAATAAAAAACAAATAAATACAACAATTTTTTTCATAAAGAAAAAAGCTTTTAGCCCCCTCTAATTTATATTTTTAAACAATGTACGGAATTATCATCAATATCATTTATTACAACTATATTTTCCCCAATAGAAGCGAATCCTAAATCTTTTGATATAGCTATTGCTGAATGGCAAATTTTATCAATAGCGAATTCTTTTTTAGATATACTAGAATAAACTCCATTTAACATTCCTGCGCTATATGCCAATTGTTTTGAACTTGTTACTAAAATAATAGGACAACAAGGTCTTAATCTTGAACATCTAGAAATACTTTCGAATGAATCTGTAAACATAACTATACAGACTGCCGGTGAAAATATAGCCATTTCTTTTGCTGCTATACATTTAGCGTCTAAAACTGTTTGATGTGGTAACTGTGTATCTTTTTCAA
The DNA here is from genome assembly GCA_964532905.1 of uncultured Holosporaceae bacterium. GTDB lineage: Bacteria > Pseudomonadota > Alphaproteobacteria > UBA3830 > UBA3830 > UBA3830. Next base: position 27,809 of record CAZHJM010000004.1, on the reverse strand, counting down.
GTTTTCTAATACAGGATGGATCTTTTTCAGTTGTTCGGATAATTTTATCCATCATCTCAACAGCTTCAAATGGATATTTTCCTGAAGCAGACTCTGCAGAAAGCATAGTTGCATCGGCGCCAGCATATACTGCATTTGCAACATCTGATACTTCTGCTCTCGTTGGACTTGGAGAGTCGATCATTGATTCAAGCATTTGGGTAGCTACTACTACTGGCTTACCTAATCGATGACATGCGTTAATAATCAGCCTTTGAATACAAGGAATTTCCTCTAGATTCATTTCCACACCTAAATCTCCTCTAGCAACCATAATTCCATCGGAAATTTGAGTAAGAGGCTCAATAGCGGATACTGCTAAAGGCTTTTCAATTTTAGACATAACTTTAGCTCTTCCTTTTATGATTTGTTTAGCTTGTTCTACGTCTTCTGTTCTTTGAACAAAAGATAGAGCTACCCAATCTACACCAAGATCCAATGCAAAATCTAAATCTTTTTTATCTTTTTCAGTAAGAGCAGGAATTGGTAACATAACTTGAGGAACGTTTACTCCTTTTCTATTAGAAAGACATCCTCCTACTTTTACTTTGACTTCAGCAAATTCTTCGTTAGCAGACATAACTTCAAAACGCAATTTCCCATCATCAAGTAATAACGTAGTACCAACGGTTAAAGCCTGTAGAATTTCAGGGTGAGGAAGGTTCACTCTTCTAGTATTACCAGGGGTAGGATCTAAATCGAATCTAAATATATCCCCTTTTTCTAATATAATTTTATCATTTTCAAATATTCCTACACGAAGCTTTGGTCCCTGTAAATCAGCTAGAATTGTAGGAAAAATATTAAGTTTTTTACCAATATTTCTAATGGAATTATACACAAAGCTGTGTCCTTCATGACTACCATGTGAAAAATTTAACCTAAATACATTGACCCCACAAAAAAATAGTTTTTCTATTGCTTCTAAACTATTACTCGATGGTCCAATTGTTGCGACTATTTTTCCACTACGTTTCATTTTTCTGTCTCCAGCTAATACCTCCATAACCTATAACTTATTTTAAGTTCTGTCTAGATATTATTAATTATATAAAAATTCTTAAATAAAAATAATAATTAAATTAATATCTTAGTAAGAAGTTCTTATTTCATTAATTTTATTTTCATTACTAGCATGTCTATTTCTTACTATTAATCTCTTAGAATCAATTAATTCACTACGACATCTTTTCAGTTTTAATACCTCACGAATATCATCTTTATCTTGAACGATAATAGCGCTTAACTTTATTTCAACCAGATCAATTAACATATCTATAGACTGTTTTGATAACATTTCTACGTTTCCACTCTATTAAAATATTTGCATTGTATATATGATGAATTTAATAAAGGGTTAAAACGTGGATTTTTTTATAACAGAGCTAAGAGATTTGAATATATTAGAATTAATAAATAATAAACAAACAATTTTAGGATTAGATGTTGGAGACAAAAATATTGGTGTTTCAATTGCAGATAGAAATTTGAAAATAGCTTCGGGCATTACTACTATTCACCGTAAAGATAAAATTTATATAAATATTGATGAAATTCAAAAAATTTCTAAAAGTTACAAGGTAGGAGCAATCATATTCGGCTGGCCTATACAAATGAATGGAGTACCAGGCCAACAATGTAAAAAGGTTCTAAATTTTATATTTGAATTACAAAATAATATACCTATTCCTTTTTGTCGATGGGATGAGAGATTTTCCACATGCGTTGTTGATGATGTTTTAATTAAAGCGAATATGTCTAGAAAAAAACGTAAAAAAGTTATAGATAAAAATGCAGCTGTATACATTTTACAAGGTGCTTTAGATTTTTTGAATAGAAATAAAACTATTAATAATTCATATTCTAATTAGTAATTCTAGAGTAAAATTTTAATTAGATAAATAAGTTGAATTATATTATATATGATACTTTTATAGAGAGATTAATTGGATGGAGTTGTGTTTATGATAAAGAAAGTACTGTTTTTATGCTATGTCACTCTAGGTAATGTAATGTCAATGATACCCGAATCTTTTAATAAAGAATTAGTTGCTGAATATGGGAATGCTCCGGACTGTTTAGTTCAAATTGCTGAGGATGTTGCAGATTCTTCTTTTAAAAAAGGAGCTGATAAGATAATAAAAATTAATAAAATATTTCATAATTTAAATGTAAGAAACAATTCATTATATTTTAAAGGTGATAATGTTAATAATATACAGAAAGAATTGGAAAAAATTTATATTAAAGTTAATAATGTATATAAAAAAAACTGATACGCCATATGATACTTCGTATAACGTAAAAGATTTTGTAAAAGTAATTTTATTAGATCAGTTGTGGACGCAGTGGAATTATTTATCATCAATAGTAGAAATAAATGTAAACAATCTTAAAAAAGAGCCTATTAATTCTGCTGTTTTTTTGAATAAAATAATTACAGAATGGTTTACAGAAATATAATTGATAGGATAATTTTGTTTTTTCTTACTAGATTATTTTTGTTTTTAAGTACTGTTAGTTTGTTTGGCGCACAAATAAACATTCCGTATGGTTGGCAATATAAAGCAGGTAAGGTTATTAAATTTTTGATATGCCTTCTCCTGTAGCTGATATAACAGTGAGTATTAATCATGCGAGCACAGTTGCTTTAATCATTAAAGATATGGAGAATAATTATCATTCATATATTTGTCAATATAACTTTATTGCAAAAGCTTACACAACAGAGCAGAATATTATAAATGTCGGTCGGTATTCCTTGTAAACATTCAATTTTAGGAAAAAATTCTCCATTATTTCATTCTGAAGTATCAGCTTTACAATATATTTGTGGTGTTGATAATCCTGTATATAGTAATATAAGTGAAGATTCTATACTTAATATTTTACTTCACAATCATGATACTTTATCGTTTGTATTAATGATAAGGAATTCAGGTTTTCCTCCATGTTCCACTATACCTAAAACTGGTATATGTTGTCGTGATTATTTGTTTTTTAGATTTAAAAGCTTATTTGATAAATCATATATTTCTATCAGAGTGCAAGCTGATGGCGCAAAAGTTTTACACAAAATTGATTTTAATTCTGACGAAATTAATATATTAGAATTAAGATAGCCTAATGGTTTATATAAATTATTTATATTTATGATTAATGTGTTAGATTTTATATCTTTGTAACCTTTCACTAGTTATTTAACACTTGCTCTCTTAGTATATATTATCATATAATTATTCTATTATGGATTTTTTTAAACAAAATTGTATAAAAATTCGTGGCGCTAAAGTACATAATTTAAAAAATATTAATATAGATATACCTTTAGGCAAAATTGTTGCTATTTCTGGAGTTTCTGGGAGTGGGAAATCTTCACTTGCTTTAGGAGTATTATATTCTGAAGGTTCTAGGAGATATTTAGAATCTCTTTCTACGTATACTAGACGTAGAATAACACAAAGTGAAAAAGCAAAAGTGGATAGTATAGAATATATTCCAGCAGCTCTTGCTTTACATCAAAGACCAAATGTACCAGGAATTAGAAGTACATTCGGAACATCAACTGAATTATTAAATTCAATAAGGCTGTTGTATTCTAGATGTGGTAGTTATAGATGTTCATGTGGATATTATTTAGAACCATCTTTAAATGTGGCTAGAGAATTAAAACTTGTTTGTCCCAATTGCGGAAATGAATTTTGGGGATTAGGTGCTGAAGAATACGCATTTAATAGTGATGGGGCTTGCTCAAAATGTACCGGAACAGGTTTTATCAGAAATGTAGACATTACTAAATTAGTTCCAGATGAGTCAAAAACTATTAAAGAAGGAGCAGTTGAACCATGGAATATGTTTGGTATTTCATGGATGTATCGTGTTGCAGAGGAGCTAGGGGTAAGAGTAGATATTCCATTTAAAAATCTTACAGATAAAGAAAAGCAAATTGTCTACTTCGGAGAAGAAGTGAACAAATATATTTCAATTCCATCTAAAAATGGAAAAATTTTTGAGCTAAATTGTACTTATAGAAATGCTTATAAAGCAGTAGAAGAAGCTTTAAAAAAAGCCGAATCGGAAAAAGGATTAGATAGGATTAATAAGTACTTATCTACTCAAATTTGTCCAGAATGTAATGGTTCAAGATTAAATAGAAGAGCTAATTCTACATTATTAAATGGTTTAAATTTAGAAACGACAACAAAAAAAACATTAGGCGAATTAGTTGATTGGATTCCTCAGATTATTAGTAATTTATCAGGAGAATTAAAAGAAATTGCTAATTCAATCTCCGAAGAATTTATGGACAATGCAAACGCCCTTCTCGATTTAGGATTAAGTTATATTTCACTAGATAGAGCAAGTGCAACTTTATCTACTGGAGAACTACAAAGGGTACAACTAGCTAGAACATTAAGGAATCATACTACTGGAGTTTTGTATGTTTTAGATGAACCGTCGATTGGATTACATCCATCTAATATAGACGGACTGATAAGTGTTATGAATACACTAATTGAAGATGGAAATTCTGTTATTTTAGTTGATCATGATACCAGAATTTTGTCTGCAGCAGATTATATAATAGAAATAGGTCCCAATGCAGGTGTACATGGAGGACAAGTTGTTGCTAAAGGGACTATTGGTGAAATTAAAGATAACAAAAATTCATTGATAGGTAAATATTTATCAAATCAAGCAGTAACTATTGTTAGAGAAAAGGCAAAAAAAGAAGATTTGTTTAAATTTGGAAGTGTAAAAATTGAAACATTGCCTATCCATACTGTTAAATCTCTCAATTTCATGATTCCTAAAGGTCGATTAACAGCGGTTACTGGAGTTAGTGGAAGTGGGAAAACTACAGCTATTCTAGAAAGCTTGTATCCTGCAGTAAAGGCAGTAATAAATAATGAAATTTTACCTGCACATGTAAAATTTATTGAAGCTACTAATATAAAAAAAATACACCTAATCGACGCAACTCCAATAGGTAATAACATCAGAAGTACTGTGGCCACATATAGTGGCATTCTAGATAATATTAGGCATTTATATAGTAGTTTAGAAAAATCACAGGAATCAAATTATAAAATAAATGATTTTTCTTATAATACGGGAAAACTTAGGTGTAAAAATTGCGATGGAACAGGAATAATTTCAATGGATGTACAATTCTTACCTGATATAGAGATGGTTTGTCCCCAATGTAATGGTCTTAGATATTCAAATGATGTAGATGAAATAAAATATAACGAATTATCAATAAAAAATGTTATGGCATTGACGATTGAAGAGGCATTAAACAAATTTTCAGACACAAAAAAAATAAATAACAAATTACAGGTATTACTAGACTTAGGGTTAGGATATTTAACTCTTGGTGAATCTACTCCAGCACTATCTGGTGGAGAAGCTCAAAGATTAAAATTATCAATGGATATTGATAAAAATCAAAATGATTCAATATTTATTTTTGATGAACCATCAATTGGGTTGCATCCAAGAGATGTAAGTACATTAGTGGGTGTATTTCAGAAATTAATAGAACATGGAGCGACTGTCATAGTAATTGAACATGATTTAGATTTAATAAAAAATGCTGATTATATAATTGATATGGGACCATATGGAGGAGAGCAAGGAGGTGAAATTATAGTATACGGAACGTTAGATGAAATTATCTCTAATGAAAAAAGCATTACAGGAAGATATCTAAAAATGTAATTTTTTTTATTATTTTGCTGGAAAGAAGAAAAAATTTGAATTTTTCATTATTTCTCAATGCCCTGTAATTTGAGTATTTTTATAATTTCATAATTCACAGCCCTATCTCAGCTACTTGCAAAAGCATACATCATGGACAAACGCCGCAAGTAAAATCCAGAACTAATGTTCCGCGAGTTCCGCAACATCACTCCGCGATATCTTAGCGGGATTTTACAGCTAAACAACCTTTTCTCTAAGCTCAAACGCATGATCATGAACAGATTCCTGCCAAAACACCTGTCAATTAAAATATCATCGCTGGAAACGTACCTTCGCTTTGGGAGGAGCAGGAAAATGATGGCTCAGGGAAAAAGCTAAACAAAAAACGATTCATGCCAACTAAGCTGTTGATTCACGAAAGGTTATCAAAGAAATACTGTAAATCCCTCGTTTACTGGTGCTATTAAAACCAATTAGGAACATGTTAGTTTATATACCAACGACCCCCAAAGCTCTCAATTCATCTCTCACATTCTTGGCTTCTGTAGTATGTATCGCTTCAAAATCGCCTCTTATCTCTACATACAAATCAGATAAATTTCTTAAAATGAAAGCCTTCTGACTGCTCAGTGGCAACAGAGCTGATCTATTTCCTTTCCAAGAAGCACATTTCTCATCGATAGTTCTAATGGATTGTTTTACATTATCTACTGCGTCTTTCATAAGCGAAACTAGATCCCTTTCTTTCATACCCCCTTTAGGCTTAATTTTAAAACTAGCAAGTTCGCCTAAAGATTTAACAGTTTCAGCTATTTTACATTCTTCAGTAAGTTGACGTACTCTTTCCATTTCGATACGTGATCTTTGCTGAAAAGTCATCGCAAAACCACTATTCACAAGTGCAACGACACAAAGCATCCCAAAAGCATACAATCTCATTCCTCACCTCATTCCAAATTATATGTATATAGTAACATTAACAAACCTTTTAATCAAGGCAAAATTTTGCACCTTCCTATTCCTTGCAAATTACTTTGATTGTCATAAGAAAAGCCAGCGTGTTTCGCTCTTTTTGGGGAAAAATTGTAATACATTTTCCAAAAATTACAGCATGATAATACCTTATCTATTACTCTACTATCCTCATAGTATTCATCTGCACCGTATCCAAATCTTAAAGGCAATCCAACACACATTCTGTACAAATTTTCGGAAAGATCATCTCCATTGTAAAATACTAACCCTGGAGGTAGACCTACATTTTTCAATCCCAATATATTCCTTATTTCTTCAAAATCAGGTCTCAATTCGTTATTTATACCATCACTTTTTAATGCATGCCATTTCGACTCCGAAATATCAATATTTATCCATCCTCCAATTACTCCCCAATAATATATTCCAAGTGCACCAACTGTTGTTGGCACAACACTTGAAATAGCAGATACAGCATAAGGCAACCCTGCGCTAACGAAATTAGTGTCATTGATATGTATTCCCATTTTATAGGCATTAAATTCATATTCATATCTATCAGGATATCTCATATAATGGAACCAATGATTCATCTCATGAAATAACGATACATCAACTGATATTTTATGATTAACAATACTGTCATAACTTCCAGTTGATGAGATTCCTTCTTTTCCAATTGAAGATAGATTTGTGGTAATGTTATTTATTCCTATTTCTTGTTGCGGCCAATCAAAGTAAAATTCTAAATTATTCCAAATTATTTTTATTGATCTAAGTCCATTTCTAATCAATAAATTTGAATGAGGAGGAATAATATTTTCTAAGCATCCAATGTTTATTCCTGAAGTATGCCTTCTTATTTCTATTAAGATTCTGTATAAAAGTACCCTTCCAACTGAAGTTGAAGCAATGCGACGGAAATTTTGCACAAAGAAATCTTTTTTTGATACTAATGCTCCAGAATCTGGATCTTTTACAATATCTGCACCATTAACACTTGCATCGAATGATATAATTTGCTGAACGACTGTTGCACCAGCATTCCACCCTGCTTTTACATAATCATTTGCAGAATTCCCTGTATTTTGAAAAGGAATCACCCCAAACATCATCATATACCATTCAGTAATTGGAGAATTTTCTCTGTTATCGATATTTGCGCAAGAATATTCTACCGCTTCGGGAGTTGTTGGTTGTGAGCCATCTGTGGGAAAGTAAATATTAACTTCGTTTGCAGGAATTGGGTTTACTACTGTTGCGTTCTGAAATAGAGCATTGGCATTATTTGGATTGCCGTTATTCATAACTGTAAAATACACGCAAGCTCTATCCGGAGCGCCTATGGTTGGATTATGATGCAATTTCGGTTGCAACTTCCTTGGGATCATCGTTCCTACTGTGAATATTGAATTAAAATCTAATTGTACTTGATTGTGGGAAGGTACAATCATTTGTGCAACTACTGTAGGTAATGTCGTAATTATGCCATTATTACCGACCGTCATCCCTTCAGTATTTCCAACACACCAGCCAAAAATTGTGACAAACAATATCTTTACAAACTCCATACAATATCTCATTCCAATTATCTGAAATATAGTCTAACAATAATTTATTAATAAAATGTTACTAAAAATTTTTTCATCCAAATATATCCAGATAATGCTCACATATCAGATTAAAACTTTTACACGATTTTAGAAACACTGTAATTTTAGCATTCTTATAATTTTATAATTCATAGCCCTATCTCAACTACTTGCAAAAGCATACATCATGGACAAATGCTTAAAACAAAATCCAAATCTGGCATTTTGCGAGTTCTGCAAGCTTAACAATATAACCCCTCGATATTTGAACAGGATTTTACAGCTGAACAACCTCTCATCTAAACTCAAACGCATGATCATGGATGGATTCATGCCAAAATACCTCTCAATTGAAAATATCATCGCCGGAAACGTGCCGGTGCTGTGGATGGAGCAGGAGGAGTGGTTGATCAAGTAAATTGAGATAAACTATGCTTTCTAATACAAAAACATTCCTATTCACTATGACAAATACTAACAAAAATTCTTATAATCAAAAGCATATTTTTCCACTGAATCAATTCCAGTAAGTATTACATTTACTATTTAAATTCAATAAATTAAACAAATTTATTATTTCCATTGTTGTAATACATTTTGGCAACTTGCTTGAAAATTACTAGAATTATTTTCTGAATAATTTATAAAAATTGTACTCAATTGAGATTTTAATTTGGTGGTATTATCATTACTTGAACCTTTTTTTGCTCTGTCTAGAACAGCACAAATATTTTGCAAAATTTTTATATTCCCAGAAATCATTCCGTCAATTTCTTCCTCAGCAGTGAGGGGACAATCTTCATCACTTCCAACATTTACTATACATCCATTTATATTTGATGAGTTTCTATTGTCCATTAAACCGCAAATATCTTGAAGAACATCTACAACCACTTTACGACATAATTCAAATTCAACTGCTTTACCACTAGAAGCATTCTTGTAAAATGTCTTAATATTATCTGACACTCCATTGCAAATTCCAAATGTCGATAATAAACAACAGTACAACAAATGAATACGTTTAATCAAAATATTATTCATAAAAACTCTCATGGTATCATACTCCCTATATTATAACCACCGACATGAAAATTTCCAAGCCCAATCTTGCATTCAGGTTTATATCCATTATCTAAATTATTATAGCAGGTTAAATCAATGATATTACTCTCTGTTGCTCTAGATATGGTCATAACTCGTCGAATTACCGTTTTGTCTTCGTAAAAAGGTTGATTGGAATGACCAAAACGTAATTTCGCATTCAAAGAAGCTCTATATTTATTTTCTGATAAATCATCTCCATTTAAAAATACATATGGATTTAAATGTGAGGTATCAGTCACTACAGCTCGGTATTGTTCAAGCGTTGGCGCTCCAAGAATAGTTCTAATTTCCTCAAAATTAACATATGTGTTATCTATAGATCGCCCAATCCATGGGTATGCGGATATTTTCCAATGATCACTATCGTCAGAAAAATTTCCCCAAAAATATGCCCCTATTGTTTCTCGTTGAGAAGTATCACATAAACTAATAGCTCCTCCAGCATTCTTAAAACCTATTCTTTCTTCGGAATGTCTTTGAGGATGTCTTAACACATGAAACCAATGTACCATTTCATGAAATAATCCTATACTTGACTCTCTTTCAAATAGAGAAATTGGTTGATTATCATTGTTTTCTTGACAAATTGTTGTTAATTTACGATTATGCTTACTGAATTTTATTATAGCGAATGGATAAACTATATTATCGGAACTTAATGCAAATCCTCCAGATGGCAACTTTGTCGATTCATTATGCGCATTACCGTCAGGGGCAACTGATGTATTAGCTTTAGAAAAAGAATTTCCAGAATCTTCCCAAATTATCATTATATTTCTACAATTTGCGCGGGCCCAAAGAAGATTATTAGATATACTATCAGTAATATCATTACAAACACATGCTTTCCCAGATTTATATCGTCTGATTTCTATCAATAATCTATATAGAAGTATTCTTCCTTCGCGATTAGAGGCTATTTCTCGAAAATCCGTCCAAAAATCTGCTATTCTTGTACCATTTGACATATTAGGATGCGTTGTTATGATAGTTTTTGCTGAAGGTCTAGCAGTTAATTTATTTTTTACTGGAACAAATCCCATTTTAGGAGCATTATCTGTTCCCGTAGGATTTTTGCCTTTTGAATATTTTATTGCATGGTCTCCACCAAAGGCTTTGATATACCAATCAGTAATAGTATTATCATTTACATTTGCGCAAGAATATTCTACAACTTCTTCCGTTGTTGGTTGCGAGCCATTTGCGGGGAAATAAATGTTACCATTGACTTGCATAGCAAGCTCTATGGAATGTTTAAAAACCATGCGTCTTTTATCTGCATTACTTCCTGGCACAATGACATGTACACAATCTTCTAGCTGACCACACACAGTTTTTTGCTGTGTTTTCAATGTGCCGTTCCTATTTTTCTGCAGGCCCGGCGTATTATCCGGTAAATCAAATATCGTTTGTGGCTGGGCTTGCGTTTGATTTTGCTCTGTGCTCTCAGCATTTCCGATACACCAAACAAAAATTGCGACAAACAATATTTTTACAAACTTCATAAAATATCTCATTCCAATTATCTGAAATATAGTCTAACAATAATTTATTAATAAAATGTTACTAAAAATTTTTTTATCCAATATATCCCGATAATGCTCACGTATCGGATTCAAACTTCTATAGGCATTTAAAATGCCTGTAATTTGAGTACTTTCATGATTTCATAATTCTCTTGACTTCTTTTCTTGGCTAAAATCATCTCGAATGCCTCAAATTTCAGAGCAAATTGCAATCCATGTTTCAACTACACCTCCCCACTCCGATTTAAAATCGTAGAAAAAATTTTCGTTGTATTTATCAAAAACCGATTTAGACCTCATCTATAAGGTACACTAGCGATTTTCTCTAGTATACATGATTTGAAGAATTCGAGAGCATTTGGAGAAAGATTTTACGATTTGGAGAATATAAATATTTCAATATTATGATGACCTCATAGACCATCTATTACAGTAAACTTTAAAAGCAATATCATAATTACGCAAATACAAAAAACAGCCCTTGGTACTCAAGTGGTGGGCAATGCAGGATTCGAACCTGCGACACCCTGATTAAAAGTCAGGTGCTCTACCAACTGAGCTAATTGCCCTTACAAAGTGGCTTTATGATATAAGATATAAGACAATAAAGCAATAGTAATCATTAAATTTTATTGAAAATCTTATTTTATATCAGAACCGATAGATAAATAGTGTAGCTTTTTTATTTCTAATCTTGTTTTTGTGAGACTATTTAAAATTAATCCACAAGTTAAAGTAAGTAGTGAAACTAACATTGTTCCTAGCGAAAGTATTGCTGTTGGTATTCTAGGTACTAAACCTGTTTGTATGTATGTTTGAAAAATTGGAAAGCTAAGAAAAATTGAAATAAGAAAAAAGAAAAAAGATATACAGCCAAAAAAAAGCAATGGTCTATTTTCTTTTAATAAACGAAAATACTAAATAAAATCTTAAATCCATCATATATTGTATTCAATTTACTAATAGAATTTGGCGGACGTTCGTAATAGTTGGATTTTATTTCCGCACAAGGTAATCCTAAGCTAATCGCATGAATAGACAATTCTGCTTCTATCTCAAATCCATCCGATGTTATAGGAAATGTTTTTACAAAACGTCTGGAAAATGCCCTATAACCAGAAAAAATATCATGGAATTCACTTGCAAATAAAATATGCAGTATTTTATTAAATATCTTATTTCCTAATCTATGCCCTATTGGATAGGCTTTTTCTGATTTATCTTGACGCGATGCTATCACCATATCAACATGTTCATAATGAATGATATCCAACATTTTCACCGCATCATTTGCATCATAAGTATTATCTCCATCAACTATTAAATATAAATCTGCATCGATATCTGCAAACATTTTTCTCACTACATTACCCTTCCCCCTTTTTTTTGCTGTTTTAACTATCGCGCCAGCATTTTTTGCTTCTATGTACGTATTATCTGTAGAACAGTTATCATATACATAGATTTTAGCAGATGGTAAAATATAACGAAAATTTTTTACCACAGTAGCTATAGTAGTATGTTCATTATAGCATGGTATAAGTACAGCTATTTTTGGAATTTTTACTGTAGTTTCACTATTAAAGTGTTCATATACCATTAAGGAACCTCCTTAAGATATAACATCACATAACTATTAAAAAAAAATAAATAGATTACAAAGATTTTTTATTAACGATAACAAATAGTTCTGTATAAGCAGAGTGAAATAAAGTGTTATTATGATTTAAGCAATAATTATTACAAAGAATCTTTCCTTTAGCGTCATTACACGGAGTCATACAGGCTCCGCCTCTTCCGTTTGGCGTCATTGCGAGGACGCTTCTCTCTTCAGCCTCATTTACGAAAAGTATCCTTTTCTGTCGTCATCACGAGGAGCGGAGCGACGTAGTGATCCATAATAACTTCAAAAAGCTTATGTAAAAGAAATAAATAATAGATTCTCATGCTCACTACGTTCGCTCAAAATGACGTTAGGAATGGATAATTGTTTAGAATAACGAGATGCTTATTTTTCTAAATTTTCAATTTGTTTGTTGTAATAACTTCATTAAAAAATATTTATTTTATATAATTTAACTTTATATTAAGTATTTGCAAATATAAATAAAAGTGAATTAGTTGGATATATTAAAATGTTAAATGACTTTAATCGCTTAAAATATTTTCTTGTTATTATATTTTTATTCGCGTCTGAAGTAACATATGTTGCAGCTGTCCAGCAATATCAAACATTTCCTCCTATTACTATTGAAGATATTCAAAAATTAGATCCAAATCCCGTAATAAATGCTGACAATGTTGCACCTGTAAATCTAAAACAACAGGACATTATATTAAATAATTTAGCTAATTTATTAAATCGGTCACATATACCTTTAAATTATGACCATTTATATAAAGCAGTGACTTGCTTGGCGAATAAGCATATAGTAGGTGAAATTGATGGTACTGTAGGAATAGAAAGTTCAAGCAGGGGAAAGGCTATTGGAAGTTTTTTGGCTATTACCGGAAATTGGGGGAAAAGATTTAATGTTGCTTATAAGTTGTTTGAAGAAGCTACTAATGACCCACAAACTGAAGCAAATACATCTATGGATAAAAAACGCTGAAATTCAAAAGTAAGTATTATTTCGTTTCAATAGAAAATCCACATGGCAATTTTATTCCTACAAATGTACAAAAAATTTCAGGAATTAGAATTATATGTGATAAAAATTTTACATTTATTATTACGTGTTATCCTATATAATAAATAAATTGCTACAGTACGAAATATTTCTTATACTTCATACTGTAGAATAAATTTCAAAACCATATTTTATAAGAATGTAGAAAAAAATATTAGATAAACGACTATTCATTATATCCAAATATATCATTTTTTTTATTTTCGTAAAGCATACTCAGCTCTGAAAGAATTGATCTTATAAAATCAGAATTGTATGAATTATTATCCAATTTCTGGTTATAAAATCTTTGCATTTCTTCTAAACAAGTAATAGCCATTATTCCATCTTCTCTAGGCCAGTCATATTCAAAAAATATATTATGACTAACACCAACCCAAAATTGAAAATCAGATTTACACTCTTCTAAACTTTCGGGGAAAAGACTTTTTTCTAAGAAAACATTACTTATTAAATAATCCACATCATTCTTCCAGGCGACAAAACCTTCATGATAAGGCTCATCTCTTTCTTCTCTGTACCCCACATAAGTATGAATTAAGACCGCACGTATAGTATTTCTTTCATCGTCAAATTGAAATACAGTTTGAAGATATGCAGGATCTTTAACTTTTTCTAAAGCAAATAGATTAGAGTCGGTAAAGTATAAACTTCCAACTATTAGCATAGCCAAAGTAAAAACAAATTATTAACATTCTTGATAATATTACAAAATTTCATCATAAGCTCCATTAGGACTGCATTTGTTTCTATATATTATATGATTTTTATTATTAGCACAAATATATACAAAAAACAATATGACTAATTAGATAAATTATGTTTTATAGTTATACAAATATATTAAATACTTGTTAATATAAGTATTGTATTATACAATAATAAACATTATTCATTATATAATTCGATTTAATATAAATTTTTGAAAGTATTATGACATACGGATATTCTATAAAAGAGATTATTAAATTTACTATACCAATGGTTTTAAATGTATTGGTAATGAATTTAATGTTTACTGTCGATAGACTTTTTTTAACAAAATATTCTCTTGACTCTATGAATGCAGCTGCTCTTGGGGGTAGTTTTTCTTCAATTACATTATTTTTAGGAATAGGTATTACTCAAGTAGCTAATATATTTGTTGGACAATACAATGGAGCAAAAGAATATTTAAAGATAGGTCGTCCTGTTTGGCAAATGATCTATTTTAGTCTTATATTAATCATATTTTTTGTACCTCTTGGTTATTATTGCGATTGTTTAGGTTTATTTCCACAAATATATTTCGATGAAGGAGTAAATTATCTTCGTCCATTATTAATATTCGGTTGGCTTCCTGCTCTTTCTTCTGCATTAGCCGCATTTTTTATAGGTAGAGGAAAGAGTACAGTAGTTATACTGGTATTCTTTTTAGGAAATATAATAAATTGTTTCTTGGATTTTATTCTCATCTTTGGAGTAAATGATATTATTCCCGCTATGGGAGCAAAAGGAGCTGCTTATGCTACTATTATGGGAGAAATATTCTTTATTATTAGCTTTGCTACAATTTTTTTAAAGAAAAATTATCGTGAAAAATATGGAACAACAGATTACAAATTTAGGTTTAAACTATTTCGCAATTGTATAAAAGTAGGCTTCCCACTCTCTATGGGAATGATTACTTCTCAAGTAGGATGGCTTTTAATGATGATATGTTTTTCCAAAACTTCAAGAGAACTCGCTACATGTGAATCAATTGGGGTTTTATTATGGATGTTTTTTATTTTTTGTGCACAAGGATGTGCTCGCTCTTTAACTGCCCTTAGCTCAAATCTGATTGGTAAAGGTTTACAAAAGGAAATTGAAAATCTATTAATGTTATTTTTAAAAAGTAACATTTGTTTATTCATTATTTTTTCTATTCCGTTAATTTTTTATCAAGATTTTATTTTGAATTTTGTAATAGATGTCAATGATAATACAGCATATTTACATAGTGAGTTATCGTCTCTGATGGTTCTTATATGGTTTACTTTATTGCTGGATGGAATGTATTATCTGATTTGTGGTGTATTAAATGCTGGCGGAGATACGAAATTTCCAATGCTTTTAGAAATATCTTCTTTATGGATGCTCGCTGTTATTCCTACACTTATATTATTCTTCACAAATAAATTGAATTCTATCATTCCAATTTATGTACTAATATGCATTTCTCAATTGATAAATGTTACTATAATTTATTATCGGTATAAACAAAAAAAATGGTTTAAACGTATTATTTAATAAATACTTCTTATGTTATCATAATTCTGTTTTATTGGAGGATGGAAAATGAAAAATGAAAGTATTGCTATAATAGGTGGCGGATGTTATGGGACAGCATTAGCTAATTGTTTTAGTCAGGTTTCTAAGACAGTTAAAATAATTGAGCCAAATCCTGATATATTAAAATCTATTAATGAATTCCATAAAAATTTAGTTTCTCTTCCAGATATAAAGTTAAATAATAATATTTTAGCTAGTAATTCTTATAGTGATATAACTGATGCTCAATTAGTATTTATAGCTGTTCCTGCAAAATTTAATTCTTATGTTTTGGATTCATTAAGAAAAATTAAAATTACTGTTCCTATAATTATTTGTTCAAAAGGATTTGATTTAGAAAAACATCAGCTATTATTTCGATTATTTGAAACTAATCTAAAAAATCCAATAGCAGTATTTTCTGGTCCATCATTTGCTATGGAAATTGCCGAAAATAAACTGGCTATTGTTAATATTGCAGCAAATTCTTTAAATTTAGCTAAAACAATAGCAGAAAAAATAACAACGAATACATTAAAAGTCCTAGCAATAGATGACCCTATAGGTTTGTCATTAGTTGGAGCATTAAAAAATGTTTTAGCGATATGTTGTGGAATTTTATCCGGAAAAGATTTAGGTAATAGCGCTGTAGCTAGTATTATTTCTTTAGGAATAGAAGAAATGAAAAATATAATAATTATAAATGGTGGGAATCCAAATACTATATATACAGTTGGAGCTATTGGAGATATAATTCTAACATGTAAGAGTTTACAATCTCGTAATATGTCTTTTGGAAAACATTTATCGCAAGGAGGAACAGTTTCTAATTGGACAGGGGGTACTATTGAAGGACTTGAGGCTTTAAAGATAATTCCAATTATATGTAAGACCATAAATGCAAATATATTTTCAAATATTTATAAATTTGTTTATGAAAATATATCTATCGATAGTTTTATTAAAAACATTTTTTCATAACGCTTTGTTCTAAATTTAAAAGAAACTGTTTTGTCGACACCCCTATACCATATCCTCCTAATTTTCCATTATGATTTATTACACGATGGCAAGGTATAATAATAGCTATGGGATTTTTATGATTTGCTAATCCAACAGCTCTACAAGCTTTTTCATTACCAATTCTTTTAGCTACTTCTTTGTAACTACATGTTACTCCATAAGGAATTTTGCATAATTCAGTTAGAACCTTTTTTTGGAAATTACTTCCTTCAATTAGAATAGGAATATTAAAATATTTTCTTTTACCTAATAGGTATTCATTTAATTGATAACACGTTTCATCTAATATAGATGAATTACCAGCTTTTCCCTGAGAAAAATTCCCAAACTGTAGCTTTAATAAGAATGTATCCGAAGCTGTACAAGTAATATCTCCTAAAATAGTTTTATAACATTTCGAATAAATCATTTATCTCTCTATTTATTATTATAACTATTTAAATTTTGGAAATAAATCTAGCTCAATATCTAGAACAATTCCCTTATCTTAACTTTAAAACTATCAATTCCCATATAATAATTATATCATCATTTTAAAATATATTAATAATTCTATTTAGAATTTTAAACTATCTCCTATGCTTACAGCAAAGAAGATTTTCTTATCCTAGAAATAATTAAAATAATAATGAAATTATTCCAAATATATAATTTAAATTTCTGAAATATTTTTTATAAAATCTTTAGATATACAAGTTACTATATAAAATAAGAAATAACTATTAATTTCAAACACAGATATATTATATTTATTATACTGTGTTAATTGACATAGTATATATATAATGTTAGTATCTTTACATTGTCCCTATCGTCTAGAGGCCTAGGACATCGCCCTTTCACGGCGGCAACACGAGTTCGAATCTCGTTAGGGACGCCATTTTTTAGTTTCCTGAAGTTTTTAATAATCCAAAACATCCAAAAACTTTCCTCAAATATCAATATAATATTATATCAGATATTTTTTATATGTCCACAATAATTTTTATCAAGCCATGGAATTTTGTTGCCATTTTTGTTACCATTTTTTATAAAGTAATATGGAATTAACATGCTACAAGATAGAATTTGTAAAAATGCACTAGCAAAAGAAAAAACTTACTCTTTAACAGATGAAAAAGGCTTATACTTAGAAATTTCATCTAATGGTAGTAAATATTGGCGATTATCATATAGAATAGGAGGAAAACAAAAGCGTATAGCATTAGGAATATATCCAGAAATAAGTTTAAAACAAGCCAGAGAAAAAAGAGAAGAGTTTAGAGGGATGATAAAGAATGGTATAGATCCAGCTATATATAAAAAGCAAAAGAAAATAGAAATTAAGGAAAGGGAAAGCAATCAATTTAAAAATATAGCTATGGAATGGTACTATAAACATCAAGATATTTGGGCAAAGAGAACAGCATTTTATAATTTAAGCAGATTAGAAAGTAATATATTTCCATATATTGGGGGCATTTCAATAAAAGAAATTACAGCAAAAGAATTATTATCAGTTATAAGAAAAATAGAGGAAAGAGGTTCAATTGTAGTAGCACATAAGACATTAAATTTAGTAGGGCAAATATTTAGGTATGCAATTTCTATAGGAAAAGCAGAACATAACATTACAGCAGATTTAAAAGGCGCATTACAGCCAGCTAAGAAGAAAAATTATCCTTATTTTAGTGAAAAAGAATTTCATTTATTTTTAAAAGAATTTTCAAATCTTAAATGTAATATAATGACGAAATTAGCATTAAAGTTATTAATATTAACTTTTGTAAGGAGTGGAGAATTAAGAGGAACTCGTTGGGAAGAATTTAATTTTGAGAAGAAAGAATGGAGGATACCAGCAGAAAGAATGAAAATGAGAGAAGAGCATATAGTACCATTATCAGAAAAAACTATAGAAGTATTAAATCAAATACCGAAGATAAGGAATGAGAAAGGGCTATTATTTCCATGTAGAACAATGGATGATAAACCGATAAGTGATAATACATTATCTAAGGCATTAAGAATGCAAGGATATAAAGGTAAAGCTACACCACATGGGATGAGAGCTACAGCATCTACGATATTAAATGAGAATGGATTTAAAGCAGATGTTATAGAAAGGCAATTAGCCCATAGTGAAAGGAATAGTGTTAGGGCTAGTTATAATCATGCAGAATATTTAAAGGAGAGGAGAGAAATGATGGAATGGTGGGGCAAATATGTAGATAAATGGATAAACATAGATAAACATGGATTAAAATGATATAATATAAAGAACTAGGGGAGTAAGAATGGACAGGTTATTAGATCCGAAAAATGATTGGGCATTTAAGCAAGTATTTGGTCAAGAGAAAAATAAGAAAATATTAATAAGTTTTTTAAATGCAATATTTAGAGATGTAGAAGAAGAAATAGAAGATGTTAGTTTTTTGAAAGTAGAAACAGATACAGAAATTATTACTCTGCGTCAGAGTATTGTTGATGTATTGTGTAAAACGATTGACGGTCGGCAGTTTATTGTAGAAATGCAAAGGGCTTCAGATACTGGATTTATTCAAAGAGCTGTTGAATACGCAAGTAGAGTATATCTTAATCAAAGGAATATAAATAAAAAAGAAAAGAATGATAAAGGTTCATATAAGCAAATGAGACCTGTAATATTTTTAGCAATAATGGAGAAAACATTATTTCCAAAGAAAGAAGAATATTTATCACATCATCAATTTAGGGATATAGTAACAGGGGAAAGAGATATAAAGGAGATGTCATTTTCATTTTTAGAATTATCAAAATTTCATAAACATTTTAATGAACTGAAGGATGATATAGATAAATGGGCATATTTTTTAAAGAAAGCGAAGCATATTAAAGCAGAAAGGTTAGAAGAGATTTTAAAAGGAGGAACAATTTTTGGAGAAGCATATAGGGTATTAGAAAGAGCGACATATACACCAGAGCAATTATTAGAATACACAAGATATGAACTAAAAGAAGAAGAAATCGAAACCCGTATCTCCGATGCTAAAAATATTGGTAGAGCTGAAGGCGAAAAAATCGGTAGAGCTGAAGGCGAAAAAATCGGTAGAGCTGAAGGCGAAAAAATCGGAATTAAAAAAGAAAAACTTGAAATAGCGAGAAATTTGATCGTAATGGGATTACAAGATGACCAAATAATGCAGGCGACAGGTATAACAGCAGAAGAAATCAAGAAGTTAAGACCATGATGCCAGTAGAAACTCTAAAAGGACGAATAGCGAAAAAACTACAAGAAATGCGCTATAGACATAAAGAAGAAATCGAAACCCGCATCTCCGATGCTAAAAATATTGGTAGAGCTGAAGGCGAAAAAATCGGTGGTGATAAAAAGCCATCGAAATAGCGAGAAAAAAAGGTATGAATATAGATGATATTTCTGAAATCTCAGGTCTGTCTCTAGAGGAAATAGAAAAGTTAAAAGGAGTATAATTAAACAAGCTTTTAATATTGGTAAAATTGACACTAATTTTAGTAAAGTTATTAGATAGACAGTTATATTAATTTTTATTAAAATGTAGTTAAAATGTGACTAAAAAGCAACAATCTATAATAAATATCGTTATTTTTTTATAGAAGGCTAATGATATTTCCACGATATATTTTTAATAAATACAACTTATAGTATATATATAAAAATTTTTTTTATTTTTCTTCAAAAATTAAGGGGGCAGAGGGGGCAAGGGGGCACCTCTACTGATTGACAGGGTCTAGAAGCACTTTTTTTGAATTTTCAAAAAGGGGGCTGCCCCCTTAAAAAAGGGGCAGAATAAATTAAGTAAAGACAAACAAATCCCTCATATATGAGCAAATTTACTAAATATTAATATTTACTTCCAAACAAAAGCAAAATAAAAAAAGAAAAATTTAATTTAAGTATTTATTTTCAATTAACACAACTTATTTTGTATTGTTTTTTTTATCTTTGTATTATTCCTCCAATAAGAATTTTTAAATTTTTATTGACTTTCATTAGGCGTTATATGTTTAATAAAACTAAATAGAAGGAGGCAATAATCTCCTTATAATTTTTTAAAAATGAAAAATAAAATTTTCATTTATTTTAAGTTCAATAAATAGAGGATTGTATGAAAAATAATTATAATTATTTGCGGGTTAAAGACCTTACGAAAAAATTAAATATAGGAAAATCTAAATTATGGTCAATGATAAGAGAGGGGAAGTTTCCTAAGCCTATAAAATTAGGAGCAAGAACCTCAGTTTGGTTAGAAGATACTGTCGACAATTGGATGGTTTCAAATACAAACAATGACAATAAAGGAGATTTCCATAATGACCAGTAAAATAGATAGAATAAAATCAGAATATAATGTTACATGGCTAAAATATTTATTACCTGATGGATATATAGAAGGTAAAGATTATGTGGCATTAAATCCAACGAGAAATGACAAACATATTGGAAGCTTTCGTATAGACATAGGTACAGGTAAATTTCATGATTTTGCTACAGGTGATAAAGGCGGTGATGTTATTGATTTGTTTAAATATCTCAAATCATGCAATACATCTGAAGCCATAAAAAATTTGGAAGATATGTTTTTGTCCAAGCCATTTTTTGGCAATACTAATATTCCCTCACAAAAGTATGAAATAGAAAGCAATGACGATAGAGAGAATATACGGGCAGTAAAGAGAATATGGCTTTCACCTGACTTCAGTAGACATGGTTTATCACATGAATATTTAACTGAAAAAGGAATAAATAATATAGGGAACTGTAAAATTAACCAATATACCGGAGACTTATTAGTTCCCTTTGTTAGTAATTTTAATGAGAAAGTTCCAACGGCATTACAATTTATAGACCAAAAGGGATATAAAAGGTTTTCAAAAAACACAACATATAAAGGAAAGTTTCATATTTGCCCATCAAATTTAAAGGTTAATTACAAGAAGTTGGATAATATTATAATTTGTGAAGGAGTAGCAACTGGACTATCTATCAGCGAATCTATAAATATTCCAAACACCTTGGTAATTGTTGCTGGAAGTAAACATAATTTACGCCCTGTAGGGATTAGAATTAATGAAATTGTCCCAGAAGGACGTATTATTCTAGCATGTGATAATGATGATATGAATCTTACTGAGGAGCTATGGTTATGTCATAAGAAAGCAGGCATAAATCATAATATGCAAGAAACAATTACAATTTATGAAGAGCTAAAACAGGAAATAGGAAAGAGTATTAATCTTGTTTTACCTTTTAAGTCTACAGGTAAAATATCTAAAGAGGGCTATGATTTTAATGATTTATATTTAGAAGAAGGTAAAAAAGCAGTAAATAAGTTCTTTTCATTTTTAAGAGGTAAAAAATGATAAACAGAGAAAAGGTTCTACAAAAAGTAGAACCAGAATATTCTTTTGCTAATAACAATAGCAAAATCGATTCAAATAAGCAAGAATTTACTGTTAATGAATCAGGGGTATTTTATAATGATGAAAAGATTAGTGATTATTTAGTTTTATCATGCGAAATACATGATATATCGGGAGGAAATTGGCAACTTCTTTTAAAATTTAAAGATTTAGACGGTAAGTTGAAAAGTTTAAGGATTCCAGCTAATTATATGGCTACTCCAATTGAAATCATTAAATTGTTATATGACAATGGGTTTGCTAGGGTAGAAAAACAATCCGTATTTAAGAGATATCTTGGTAAATTAAAATCGAGAAAGCGTTTAATAGAAGCACCAAATATTGGAT
This sequence comes from uncultured Holosporaceae bacterium, assembly GCA_964532905.1. Lineage (GTDB taxonomy): Bacteria > Pseudomonadota > Alphaproteobacteria > UBA3830 > UBA3830 > UBA3830. Next base: position 5,114 of record CAZHJM010000004.1, on the reverse strand, counting down.
GGATAAATGAAGATACTTATATCTGTCCTTCATTTCAAAATATTACTAATAAATATATATTAAATAACAATAATGATTACGGATATGAAAAAAAAGGCATATTAGAAGAGTATAAAAAATATATAGGTGAAAATTGTAGTGGCAATAAAATATTAGTATTTGTTCAGTGTGTAGCATTAAGCCCTATATTAATGCGTTTTTTCCCTGAAATTAATACAACTATATTTCATTTGACAGGGGGATCTTCTATAGGAAAAACTACAGCCTTACAAGTTGCAGCTTCAATTTGGGGAAGCCCCTGTAAATTCATAATGCAATGGCGAGCTACAGCAAATGCACAAGAGGAAATTGCAACAACACATAATGATAGTTTATTGATTCTTGATGAAATTAGTCAGGCTTCTGATAAGGATATCCAACAAATAATATATATGCTAGGCAATGGGAAAGGTAAAGCTCGCCTAACTACTGATACAGAGTTAAAAAAATAAAAGAATGGAGACTAGTAACCTTAAGTTCAGGGGAAATAGGTATAAGCGATAAAATAGAAAATATGGTAGGTAAAACGCCTGATGGAATATTAGTTCGATGTATAGATATAGAAGCCAAGATGTCAGATTTTGGTATTTTTGAAAATTTAGGTAAATTTAAAAACGGTAATGATTTATCTTGCCATCTAAAAACAAAAACAAATGAAATTTACGGATTAGTAGCAGAAGAATTTGTTAATAATTTACCTGATGAATTCAAAATAAAAGATGACTATACAAAAAGTAAAGAAAGCTTAAGAAAAAATAGCTAATAATTATTTAAAAGATGGAAAAATTGAAAGAGTTATTAATACGTTTGCTTTAGTTAAAACTACCAGCATTAATGCTAGTATAGATAACATAGGAGCATTGCCTTATAGTTCCAATGAAATAAACAATAATATTGACAAGATATTTACTCGTTGGCTTGAGAATAATTTATCCTTTAATACTCAAAATATTGTTGATGAAATTAAAGAATTTTTATCACAAAATAGTGATAAATTTTCAGGTGAGAACCAATGGACTAGTCGCGAGAAATATGGATATAAAGAGTTTTCAGATTATTATATATATGGCAAAGTTTTAAGATTTTTTGTCAACAATATGGTTATACACAAAAATCGGCAAAAAATTTATTGAAAGAACATAAAATCTTAGAAGTAGAAAAGGATGGCAAAAATCCTAAATGTCCTGCAAATTTAGACAGAACTAGACCACGAATGATAAAGATTCACCACTTATTTGATGAATGATAAGCTTTATTTTAAAATGTGATTTTTAAACTGTTTAATTAAAAAAACGTTAATTATCAAATAAATAAGCAATTTATATCTATTATTCTGCCCCTTTTTTAAGGGGGCAGCCCCCTTTTTGAAAATTCAAAAAAAGTGCTTATAGACCCTGTCAATCAGTAGAGGTGCCCCCTTGCCCCCTCTGCCCCCCCCTTAATTTTTGATAAAATAAAAAAAATAATTGAGCAAGTAAAATAAAAAAAACAAAATACAACTTTTATAATACATCTAAATCTTTGGCGACTATAGAACTTTCTTTAAAGTCAGAAAATTCTTTTCTTAATAACTCTATACACTTTAGTTTTAATTCAATTAATTTATCAGCTTTAGTATTAGAGAAATCTAAAGATTCTATTTCTTTATTTATTTTTCTTAACGTTTCTCCTAGTTCTGTGACATAAGATACCTGATTAATAGAATATTTATGATATAAGTCATTCAATATAGATTCTCTACAAAATTTTATTTTATATCTATATTTTTCATTCCAATTAATTAAAGTTGGTTTTGATACATTTATTTCTTTTGAGATAGCATCATAAGAGTATCCATTAGCTCTCATTTCTATAAATTTTAATTGTTTTTGAAATTTTGATTCATTATCCATAATAACCTAATGTGTTATAAATATAGTAATTATAGATAAAATATATAATAGTTGATAGTTGTATTTATGTATAATTAATAGTCATTTTTCTTTTAGCAGGCATTTTCATTATTAATATTTTTCTGTTCTAAATTTATAATCTGAATAGTTTCTTTAATTCTGTTTTGAAGTTTTATAATAATTTCCGTATGTAATTTTATTTCTTCTATATCATCTAGTAATCTATCTATTTTAAAGTTGTCCATTTTTGTATACTCCATAATTTTGTGATATAATTATAAATTTTTATATCATTAATCTTTTGTTACCATTTTTATATTTTTTAAAAAATCAAAATACTGAAATTTGAGGCGTTTTATCGGTGTATGTTGGCGTCCATTAGAGACGCCATTTTTTAGTTTCCTGAAGTTTTTAATAATCCAAAACATCCAAAAACTTTCCTCAAATATCAATATAATAATAGAAATTTTATAAAACCGAGTTTGGTATTATCATATTTTTACAATGTGAGATAACCTTAGTAGATATCAGTTTTATCGAAAAATAGTTCTATTGTTTTTTGTCTTGATATATACAAAGTACAATGAAATTTAATTTTTAATTCTATTATATTTTTGTTATATTTTATCGTAGAAGGAAAATTATAAAATACAAACTTCATAAAAAATCTTTAATAACAAATTGTAAAATATCAATAGATAATTTTATTTTATCTCTATATAATAATACATTGCTTTTAGGAGAGTTTTATGTCTGAAATGATTTCTGGGTTTGATTTAGCTAAAAAAAGAAAAGAAAAAAAGGCTATTGCAATGTTAGTAGATAACAAAGAGATGGATTTATCATCTATAATTCCACTTGAATCCAATGTAGAATTTATTAATAAAAATCATCCGAAAGCTTTAGCAATTTTTAGACATACTACAGCTCATATAATGGCTCAGGCAATTAAAGAATTATGGCCATCTACACAATTAGCAATTGGTCCTGTCATAGAAAATGGTTTCTATTATGATATTTCTTGTGAACATCAGTTTGCCCCAAGTGATTTTGAAAAAATAGAAAAGAAAATGAGAGAAATTATAAAGACTAATTATAAAATTACTCGAGAGGATATTACAAAAACGGAAGCGTTATCCATATTTGCTAATGCAAAATTCAAATTAGACTTAATTAATGATCTCAATTTAGATACTGTTAGTATTTACAAACACGAAGATAAATTTTTTGATTTGTGCAGAGGTCCTCACCTTCCAAGAACAGGATATGCAACAAATTATTTTAAAATTATGAAAGTTGCAGGTGCTTATTGGCGTGGAGATTCTAAAAGAGAAATGTTGCAAAGGATATACGCTACATCTTGGTTAACTAAAGAAGACTTAGATAATTATATACATAATTTAGAAGAAGCAGAAAAACGAGATCATCGGAAAATTGCTAAGGATATGAATTTGTTTCATATGCAAGAAGAATCTCCAGGTTGTATTTTTTGGCATCCTAAAGGATGGGCATTGTATAATATACTAAAAAGTTATGTGCACAAATGTATTTTAAAAGATGGTTATTTTGAAGTATGTACTCCTCAATTGCTAGATAGAACATTATGGGAAGCATCTGGTCATTGGGATAAATATCGTGAAAACATGTTTATAGCTGAATCAGAAGATCGTATTTTAGCTGTAAAACCTATGAATTGCCCAGGGGCTGTACAAATATTTAAGCAAGGAATTAAAAGTTATCGTGATTTACCTTTGAGACTAGCAGAGTTCGGGTATTGTCATCGCAATGAACCATCCGGCTCATTATATGGAACAATGCGTGTAAGAGGATTTACACAAGATGATGCACATATTTTTTGTACGCCAGATCAGATAAATACAGAAACAAAAAAATTCTGTAAGCTATTATCAAAAATTTATAAAGATTTAGGATTTGATACATTTAGTGTAAAATTTTCAGATCGTCCAGAAAAAAGAACGGGTTCTGATGAAATCTGGGATATTTCTGAAAAATTGTTAAAGGAAGCCACAGCTGAAGCGGGTCTATCTTATACTTTAAATAAAGGAGAAGGTGCATTTTATGGGCCTAAATTAGAGTTCTCTCTAAAAGATAAGCTTGGTAGAGAATGGCAATGTGGAACATTACAAGTTGATTTTCAATTGCCGGAGCGATTAGGTGCTTATTATGTAGGAGAAGATGGCAAAAAGCATCATCCTATCATGTTACATCGCGCAGTATTGGGTTCTTTAGAAAGATTTATTGGTATTTTATTAGAAAATTATGCTGGTCGTCTGCCTTTATGGTTAAGCCCTGTTCAAATAGTATTTGCTACTATTACTAATGAATTTGATGAATATGCTAAGGAAGTTTACAATAAATTTTTGCAGGCAGGTATTCGTGCTGAATTAGATACTCGCGCAGAAAAAATTTCATATAAAATACGTAGTCATATTGTCTCTAAAGTTCAAATTATAGCAATTATAGGAGCTAATGAAGTAACAAATCGTAGCTTAACCATTAGATATAGTGATGGGAAACAAGATTCTTTGACAGTAGATGAAGCATTACATTTAATTCAAGAAAAATGTAAAGCTCCGATAATTTGATATTTTTAAGTTTATAAGTTTTTAGATTGATTTTAAAAGTGTTTATTTTTATTTTATTCTGGGTTTTTTATCATTTTAAGAGATCTTTTTCTCTATATGTTGCTCTAAGTGAGTAAAATGGATGTAAAGATCTACAGTATTCACATCCTTTTTATCATCATATGAATGATCTTACAATAAATGTAACAAACTCTACATATTGCTAATACAACAACTATAAAGAAAATCACAAAATTCTTTATCATTATATTGTATTTATTAAATTATTTTAAGGATGTATATTCCTACTTAAGTTAGCTATTTTGAATGTAGTTAATCCGCCACCTATAGGCTCCTTTTTATACAAAAATACACCAAATCTATTACTAACATTCTTAAAATCAAAAAATGGACAAGGAGAATACATTGAACATATCAAACATATAGTAGCAACTAAAGTCTCTTCATACTCTACATTTATTTTACACATTTCTGTTTCATTTTCACCCATTCCAAACTGGTTAAAATCTGAAAATGCTTCTAAAAGCATAATAGGTTTTCTAGGATAAATCTCGAGAGATTTACTATCACAATCTTT
>CAZHJM010000003.1:44444-92626 GCA_964532905.1 uncultured Holosporaceae bacterium | reverse complement strand
ATTAACACTGTTCCCTCTTATTCCTTTTAAAATTTAATCGCAAATCCTTAATTTTGAGTAAAGATTTTTTTATTAATAACCTTAAAATTTTTATGCCCCTTATTAAACTCTAACTCTAGAACATCCTCAATCTGTTTGAAATTAAAAACATGAAAGTATTTCATAAAAAAACTCTGGTCTTCTTCTAAATCTTTAACTTCTTCCTCGCCTTCTTTCGTTTTTGTAAAACTTTTGAAGCAATGTGCTTGCTGCCTTTTTTAATCGTTTAGCCTTGCTCCTTCGCTTGATTAAACGTGCAAAATCTCAGCTCAAAAACCACATAAAGATGACAACATATTGTTCAAATTAGAGGATTAATTGATCTCGCTTCAATACTCTCTATTTGCAACATAATCTTAGTGATGACTTTCAGCTCGATTATCCCGACAAAGCTGCAGACTTGCTGGGAATTATCTCAGAACTATGCTAATGCCTTCCTGACCAGATATCAGAAGATGACTTTAATAAATTTAAAACTATAGATATGAAGTTACTGAAACAAAATATTTAATACCATATTACTTCAGATATAAATTTTCTTCTAATATTCTGTTTCACTATCTGCTAAAATAAAATGTGTTTATTCATCACTAAGCGTGCTTACATGTTATAAACTTATAAAAAATAAGATTTATTTGTGCAAAAATTTCAAGAATTTTCAGGTCCAGCTAAGATAATATCGTTTATTTGTATTGAAACATTAGGTTAACTTATTAGCATTTCTCTAGACCAATACTAATATGCTTTATTTCGAGGAAACATCAGATACTTTGCCCGCATCAGTAAAAAAGCTAACAAATATAGCATTTAGATCCTCTTGCGTCTTTCCTGTTGGTAATATTCCCTTTATCACATGTCCTATCCTTTTTATATCGATTTGTTTACCATCGTTGCTACAAAAAATAACAGTACCAACGGGGATCTCCAAAAAATGTTCTAATGGAGATAATGGCTGACTATCGCATAAATTAAATACAAAAGACTGCGCATTTAGTGATGGACTCATATACAACCAATCAATTCCTATATCTCGTGATCCTTTTTTTGTTCATAGAATGACTCATAATCTGATGATACTACAACCCAGAATTTTGCCCCATCTATGAGGTCTTCATTCCTGGAGTTCCAACTATCCTTGTTAACTCAGCATACTGCGCTCTTTGACGTCCGTATAATGACGGATCGGATTCTAAAAAAATTTCCTTCAGTTTCTTAACATCTGCTATTCCATAAATATCTTTGTTTATCGTCTGCCAAAGTTCTGGATGAGGTTTTAGTATGCTTCGCAGTTTATTGACAACAGAAGAACCTTGTCCCCTTAATGTCTGCCTAACTAAATGGAAATATGCCTTTTTAAATTGATTATTAACGAAATTTACTAATTTCACGAGCATTGATCCACACAGTCCACAAGGATCTCTTTCTGAATATATATGTAATATTATTCCAATTATTTTCTTTTTAGCATTATCTGATTTTGTTTGAGTTCTTATAAAAAGCTCAAGCTGAGGATTATCAACAAAAAGAAAATCAGCACATATTTGTAACTCCGTGTCAATATAATCAGCACCGTTATAAATGCCTAATGCACTTTTTAACGCATCAACGCTTCTAGAACGATAAGTAATATATTCTTGCTTGCCATCTTTCTTACACTTTAACGTAGTATATACGCCCATAGATATATCGACAATACTTGATTTAGTCGGTACAACTTTTTCGGTAATGATTGTTCCATCCTCATAAATAATTTGAACAGTAGCAGATGCAAAATTCCCAGGACGGTGATTGCTCTTAAGACTACGCCAATCTTTCCCCGATTCATCAGATCCACTAGTGAAAATATCAAAACTAGATGAACCGACTAATCCTTGTATATTATCTATAACTTTTTGTTTAGCATCTGCATGAATTATGAAAAAATCTTGCTTAAGTTCTTGCTCTGGCAATACAATTTTTGCTTCAGTTGGAAGTATTCGCCACACTATTTTATCGAACTCTTGTTGATACTGTTGATTACTGTAAGATCGATCGACATCTTGCGATCGTCGCATAGCATAAGATGCATACGATTCCTCCAAATAAGACACAACAAACCATGAAAAAATCATAAATAAATGCATTTTCCCTCTTTAATTCAGTATCTTAACTTCGACTCAGAACCAACATTATTATTAAAACTAGTAATTCAGTAAATGATATATAAAACAAACTATATTTATTAAAATCAACAAGCAAAAGTCGATAAAATTATGTCGCTGTCTTAAATAGAACCTTCTGCCTCATACCCATCAACACGCAATAACTGAAATGCTTCCTCATCTTTCCCGCAGATGCTCAATACTTCACGCAAGCTTTTTTTACTATCAGTTGGAATAAAGCTGTATATACCTTTTAAAGATGCGACTAGAAGCGAAATTGAACTATTCAAATCAGGAAGACGCATACAAGCATTTATCATATCAAAAGCCACCAATTCCTTTCCTTGAAAAAGCAATTGCCAAAAACTATCTCTTAATGCAAGTACCTGATTTTGTACTGCTGCTTCTAAATTTCTTGAAAATATAGTGACACTAGCATAGAACCCATCATCTGTTATCTGAGATAATTCACTAAGCAACTCGTTATCGTCAACAGAAATTCGCGAACTATTTACTTTATCCAAAACCTTATCCAAGATCTCTTTTGCGTATAAAAACTGATCAACCAAAAAAACATTGGATTTAATCTCCGGAACTTGCATCAATCTATCAAACGAACTTAATTCCTCATTATATCTAGAAGCAAACTCTTGTTTTATATCTTTTATATGAATACAAGAAATAACTGCTGAAAGTTTATCTTTGACACTTCCGATATTTCCATTTTCTTTCTGCATAGCAAATACATCCTCTGCTATTTCTCCACAAATACCAAAAAAAACAACTACTCCACTTAAAAAATATTTCATAACACCCTCCAAAGTATATCATATCCAAAGTATATCATATTAGCAGTATACATGATATTTCTTATAAACTCTATAGATTTTTATTACTGAATATAATTACATTGTATTTGTAAAGTAAATGTTAATTTAACCAAAGTTTATATACTTTAAGCTGTATTTTGGATAAATATTTAATTATCGACCAAAGATAAATCTAACATTATCTATTTTTAAAAGATTTTCTTCCATCTCATTATCTAATGGAGTTAATAATTGCCCAATTACTTAACCTATTATTTTACCTATTCTAATCCTTATGATGCAACAAAAACTTGGAAGTATCATTCCATATTTTTGTTCGTACTTACACCTGTGAAGAGTCGTTCTACCGTTACGATAATATCCGTCTTTTTTCTTGAAAAATGTGTGCAAGCAGTAATTAATTTTGGATTTTACCAATAATCTCCTCATTTCCTCCAATCTCAACTCCTCTATACCGCAAATACTTATATAAAGTCATTTTTGAAATTCCGAGACGATTACAAATCTGCTGAATGCTTAATTTTTGTTCTCAATACAGTGCTGTGGCGGCGTAGAAAGTAGCTTCAGCTTCTTTTGATAAACCTTTTGGTCGACCTCCTACTCTTCCCCCGCACTCGAGCCACCCAGAGTCCCGACTGAGTACGTTCGCGAATTAAATCCCGTTCAAACTACGCCAAGGATGCGAAAACATTGAACATTAACTTTCCCTGTGAAGTTGAAGTATCAATATTATCAGTTAAACTCTGTAAATGAATTCCATCTGTCATAAGTTTATTAACTAGATTCACCAAATGGATCAACGATCTCCCAAGCCTATCGAGTTTATAAATAACAATAGTATCTCCCGCGCGACATTGCTCCAGCATCGCATTTAAATTCGGACGTTCTTTGGCCATAATGTCAGAAAAGATTTACTCATAACCAGCACTTTTTAAAGCATCGATTTGCAAATCTAATTTTTGATCTCTAGCAGAAACTCGCGCATATCCTATTTTCATATTTCGCCTATAGATGATAAAAACTCTTCCAAACAAATAATTCTAGCGTTTTTAAAATTAAAACTATTTTCTCCTCGATAAATCACCGTACCTTTAGCTTTATAATATTCAATATTTTTCACAAAATCCGAACTGAAAGTTGCCCCTGATTTTATTTCGTAATACCCTTGCGATGAGGAATTAGATGGAACTATGCAATCGATCTCGTGACCTCTTGAATCCCTCAAGAAATAAACTTGTGCACGCTTCTCTCTATTCAACTGTGACTTTATGATTTCATTGATTACAAAATTTTCGAATATACTACCAAAAGCAAAATGCTGTTTTAACCCAATGATATCTCTAATATTTAACAAATAGCACAATAATCCTGTATCATAAAAATATATTTTCGGAGATTTCACCATCTGTTTGTTAATGTTCAAACTCCATGGATGCATAGCATAAAGGACATAACTGTTTTCTAAAATTGATATCCAATCTTTTACTGTAGAAACACTCATTCCACAATCATTGGCTTAAAGATGAAAGATTTAATATCTGTCCTACTATTCTTGCGCACAAAAACAATAATTTCTGAAATGTACTCAGCGAAGATATATTTTTAAGTTGCATAACATCTCTTTCAACATAAGTCTGCAGATATCCTGAAAAAAATCTTCTGTTGATATGTGTTGTTCGTATAATCGAGAATATCCTCCATTAAAAATAAAATCATCAATTGAAACATTATATTTTTCAGTAACCTCACCATATGGATAGGGGTAGCAAATTCAAAATTCCCACACGTCCGGCAAGTGATTGTGAAATTTTCTCATTCAATAAAAAATTTTGAGATCCGGTAAGCAAAAATTGCCCTAACGATCGCCTTTGTTCCATATACAATTGAATATACGAAAAAATTTCAGGGACATTCTGTATTTCATCCAAAATAACTCCAGAATCATAATTCTTCAACAAACCATGGGGATCCGCTCTAACATCTTTTCTCACGGAAAATATCTTCAAAATTTATATATGACAAGTTTGGAAATATTATTTTAGCCAAGGTAGTCTTCCCCCGATTGTCTTGGACCAGTTAAAAACACACCTGGAAATTTTTGAAATAATTCATGTAATTTGCTAGACGTAACCTGCGTATAAAAATCCTCAGTAGCTCTATCTATGATAACATTGCATAAATTTAAAGTCCAACCATAAAATTATGCAATATAACAGTTAAAATCAAATCACAAGTTCAAAAACTCATCACAGTACGAGTTTACTATACTCTGAATACGTTTACCTGTTTTGTTTACTAAATATATATAAATTACCTTGAAAAATTTCCCTCCTCTGTAAAGTATAAAAAATCGTTATTTTATTTATACAGCTCGAAATACAAACTATTAAAGCATGGAAATATAAATTTATTAAGAAATATATTTTGTGTAATTCCGTTTTATTATCGATAAATTTTTGCATACATATTTTCATATATTCATTTTTACACAATTTTACATCAGACTTTTGCTTATCCGCTTGTAATAATTCAATTATTATTATATTATAACTACACTTTTATGGAGATTTTATGGCAAAAGAAGATTTAATTGAATTTTCTGGAGAAGTCATTGAAGTATTGCCTAATGCGATGTTTCGTGTAAAATTAGAAAATGATCATGTTATATTAGCGCATACTTCAGGACGTATGAAAAAAAATAGAATACGTGTTCTTGCTGGTGATAAAGTCAATGTAGAGATGACTACATATGATTTTACCAAAGGGCGTATTACATTTAGATCTAAATAAATATTATATTAACTTTTTATTGGCATAATAATATAAAATTTAGGAGAATGATTATAATGTCAATGGCAATAGGGAAAAGAGTATCAGAATCTATAATTAAACAATTACAAGAAGAATTTTTAGTAGCTTATGCATATCTTGCAATGTCGTGCGTTTTAAGAGATATGGGGCTATACGGCTGTGCTGACTGGTGTTTTAATAAATACGAAATTAACAGATTAAAAGCTTTAAAAATATTAAAACATTTAGAAACGAGAGGCGCGAAATTTAAGTTATCACCTATTCCTGCTTTAAGACAAGATTGGAGGGCACCTCTTCATATATTTGAAGAAGCTTCACGGCAAGAACAAAAATTATCCGGACTTGTGGCTGTTACTTATGAATCAGCATTGGCAGATAAAGATTATATTACGCAGCAATTTATACATGCTTTTTTAAAAGAACAATGTGAAGCCGAATCAGAAATAACTTTTTTATTAAATCGATTAAGAAAAATGCAAGCTACAGATATTGGAGTATTTAAATTTGATGAAGAATTAAGCATTAGAAATAAAATGAATGGTGAATACTATAAATAAAAGAAAAACCCAACATATTAAATTATGTTTAAAAAGATATAATCAATCGAAGCTTATTAATGATTTTAATAATTATCAATTTGAACATAATGCGTTACCAGAAATAAATTATTCTGATATTGATACTACAGTCATTTTTTTAAAAAAAAGATTAAAATATCCTTTTTTAATTTCGCCAATAACTGGAGGAAGTGAAATAAGTATAAAAATAAATCAAAATCTCGCAAAGTTAGCACAAAAATTTGGAATAGTGTTATCTGTAGGCAGCCAAAGATCAGCATTGGAAAACAAAAATTTTATTTCAAGCTTTGATATAAGAAAATTTGCTCCCGATATACCGATATTAGCAAATTTAGGAGCTGTTCAATTAAATTATGGATATGGTATAGAAGAATGCCAAAAAGCCATTGATATGATAGGTGCAGATGCTTTAGTTTTACATTTAAATCCACTACAAGAAGTATTTCAATCTGAAGGAAATACTAATTTTTATGATCTACAAAAAAAAATATCAAATATATGTAATAAATTAAATGTTCCAGTCATTGTTAAAGAAATAGGATATGGAATTAGTTATGATGTAGCTAATAGACTATATCAAGCAGGAGTAAAAATAATTGATATTGCTGGAAGCGGTTCTATTTCTTGGAGTTGTATTGAAGCTCAAAGGCAACAAAATATTTCAATAAAAATGGCAGCTAAAAATTTCAAAAATTGGGGAAATTCCACTGCAAAAATGTTAAAAATTTTATCAAATAACTTTAAAGACGTTACATTAATCGCAAGTGGAGGTATAAAAAATGGAATTGATATTGCAAAAGCTATAGCTATGGGCGCTTCATTATGTGGAAACGCCTTAAAATTCTTACAAACAACTTATAAATCAGAAGAAAAAGCTGAAATCTTCATAAATGAAATGATATTCGAACTTAAAACTGCAATGTTCTGTACAGGTTCTAAAAATATAGAAGAACTAAAAAAGGCTAAAATTCATTTAACTGATAAAACTACATAAATAATTTAATTAAATATATCTTATTAAAATGATAAGCAAAAACAACATAACCAATTTATAATAACTTTCATCAATTACCTATCTATTTAACTATTGAAAAACCTTAATGCATTTAAACGCTTTTCAAAAAAAATTTCAACTAAACTTAATTCTTCTGGCTTTAAAAATCCACTATATTCAGTATCTAACCAAATATATTGATTATTAATAGCATCTTCTATTTGAGAAATTTTATTGCAAATAAAATCTAACTTTTCAGCAGATAATAACTTTGAAAAAATCGATATGAGACCCAATTTAGTAGGAAAATTATCATTTTTCAATATGGCTTCGTTCTGAAGTAAGATATTAACATCTGGAGAATATTTGCTTTCATCCGATAAAATATCAATAATTTCATCATAAAGTTTATTAATATCAATAACTGCAGTAAATATTACTATATTATCTTGTACAAGACTGTTATATTTAATGTTATTACATTCAAAAATATCTTTAGTCGTAATTTTTGAAAAACAACTATTCTTCTGAAAATCAAAAGACAACTCTTTATCTTCCATACTATACAAACTGCTATTATGAATTAAAATAATTCCCCAGATTAAAAAAAACCTATCAATCTATTCATTATACACCATCCAATAATAATATACTTATATAATACAAAAAATATGAATCACTATCAATAAAAATTAATAATTTTTAAGTATTTTTTATATTGAAGTCTATAAAGTAATTATTGTATAATAAAGATTTATTAATAGAAAAGAGAATGGAAATGAAGAAAATATTAGTTTTTTTACTTTGTATTACATTTCAATCTAATGGACTAAGAAGAACAGTGTCATTTGCAGCTGTTAATTCTGCAACTTCTACGATGTTATTCTCACAAAATTCTATAAATGATAATATCAATGAAGAAGAAGACTCATACGATGAAGAAGTCACTAGTTCTTCAACGTTTTCAAGTATTATTCCATCCACTAAGGATTTTTTTATTATTAATCAATTAAACTATCTGAAAAATCTTATCCAAAATAATAATATTTATTATTTAGATAATGTAACTATTGATAAAGAGAGCAATAATATAATTATTACGTTAATTATATATTTTTTCGATAAAGGTTTTTTGGGAAACTACTCTTCAAAAAAATTTTTACAATGTGTTTATCATATATCAAATGAAACACAAGAACAAACTATATTAAATAAATTTAAATTTCCTAAAGATTCAGGATGGACAAATAAAAACTATTTAAATTCAATTATTGATATTTTAGTAAGTGAAGCAAATAAGGAAAAAAAAGATAGACTTATTGAAACTAAATATTGGTAATTGTAGTTATTTGAAAAAATAATTAAATTAGAAAAATCAGTTTAGTAGTAACTATAGTATTTATCTCGTATCCCAATAAAATCTTTCTACAATAATGATAATATAATAATTTTGAGAAACATAAAATTAACAAATAATACCACCACCTAGTACTTTTGTATTATTATAAAATACGCAATGCTGTCCTTTGGCTATACCAAATATAGGTTCAAGTAATTGTACATAAAATTCATTTTTCTCTTTTATAATTTCTGCTTTATATTTTCTATTAGCTGAACGAATTTTAACTTCGCATTCTCCTATATACTCTTCATTAATAAAATTAACATCTACCAAATTAATAATATCTTTTTTTAAATTATCTATATTACTAACAACTATTCGATTATTCTTAGCATCAATTTTTTTGACAAAAAATGGTCCTCCAGAAAGACCTAGACCTTTTCTTTGCCCAACAGTATAATTAATTGTTCCCTTATGAAATCCTAATACTTCTCCTTTTTCTGTTGTAATTTCACCATGTTTCACATATGATAAATGCTTTTTTAAAAAAGAAACATAATTTCCATTTGGAATAAAACAAATATCTTGACTCTCTAATTTATCTGATACATGTATACCAAAATCCCTTGCAATCTCTCTAGTTTTAGACTTATTTAAACTGCCTAATGGGAACTCCAAATATTTTAAAATATCTTGATTTAATTTATATAAGAAATAACTTTGATCTTTTTCCAAAAAATCTGCTTGATGTAATTCAATTTTATCATTGATTTTTTTCAAAATTGCATAATGACCTGTTGCTAACACGTCCACATTATATTGTTCTCTTAATTCATTAAGCAATTGAAATTTTACAAATTTATTACATATAACACATGGATTCGGTGTATATCCATTTTTATACATATTTATAAAATTATCCATAACTAAATTTTTAAAATTTTCTCTACAATCAACAACTATATGACGAATTTTCAAAAGATCTGCAACTTTTTTAGCATCAAAAATTGAATTCTCTGTATTTTCTGAATCAATCATTCTAAAAGTACAGCCAATTACACTATTATATTTCTTTTTCATTAAGGCAGCAGTAACAGAACTATCCACACCACCTGACATTCCTACTAAGCATTTCATTTTATTAAATTTATTTCATCTCCCCAATATAATTTTTGTTTAATACTTTTATTTGATAATATCAATCTTTTAATACCATTTTGAGTACAAACATCAAAAATACTATGTCCTGATTTTCTAATAGGTCTTTTTATTATTGTGTTATGTAATATATCATCCAACCTGTTTTTTGAAAAAATTACGTAACTAAATTTTTCATCCTCATAAGGTAAACTCCCTCTTTTTATATTAGTATGAATTTTATTTCTTTGTACTCTGATACTAAAATGACACCAATCTTTATTTTTTAAATGGCAAATATCCATGGAACATGGTAAAATAGAATGAAAGCCTTTTTCTTTTGCAACTTTTTTGGCAGAAATAATATTTGAATAACCAATTGGTGTTCCTGGCTCAATAATAAAAACATAGCGAGAAGATAAATCAAAAATTTTTTTCAAAACAAATTCTTTATCTTTCATTTCATTAACACAATAAGATGCAAATATAGCTTCATATTGATTTTTAATATTATATGAATAAATATCTTGTTGAAAAACTTTAATATCTTCACCCAATAAAATTTTAAACATATTGATCATAGATGTTGATTTTTCTAAAGCGGTATAAATTACATTTTTATCTAATAATGCAATGGCTAAAGAACCACAACCAGAACCAATATCTAATACATTTGAAAATAATTTATATTTGTTAAGAAATTTTTGGATCACATAATTAATCACACTATATGTCGCAGGCATTCTGCCTATAGCATAAGCTAAAACCTGATCTTTATTTAATTCTTTATATTGCTGTTGACGATAATTTCTGGAAATTTCCGAATAACTTAATTTTAAATTACCATTTAATTTACTTAACTTATCTGTAATCCAAATAGGTAATTCATACATATTTAAACTAATTTTACTCTTAATCCATCCAAAGATGAATTTAATATAATTTGACAAGCTAAACGTGAATTCATATTAAGATTTGAAACTTTTTCTAGAGTGTCTTCTTCGAGAGATGAAGCTTCCGGTATTGTGTCAAATAAATTTTCTATTTGAACATGACAACCTCCACACACTCCAAACCCTTCACAATTACCATGCAAATTTATATCATTTTCTTCAGCAACATTTAGTACTGTTTGCCCTTCCTTAAATGATACTTTTTTTTCTTTACCATTTCTTAAAATAAAAATAATTTCCATGCTATATTCTCCTCATGTCAGCTAGTTTTCTACCACTTAAACGCAAGCTAATAATTTCATCAAGAAATTTTCCAATAATACTTTCTATTTCATTTTTCAGCAATATAGCTACATCAAAATTTTTAGAAGACAATTGCTTGTTTAACTCTTTTATTTTTTTAGAGACTATTTCTCTTTCATTAAAAGGAATATCATTTATAATCAAATTCCAGAACCTCAATAATCTATTTAATTCTATCGAAATATCAATATTACGAATTTTGATTTTATCATTTTCTTTTTCTTCATAAGCTTTTTGTAAAATACGGAACACATCACTTTCAGATAATACAGAAGTTTCAGTAACGACAACACTTTGACTAATACCTGTTGTCTTTTCAAAAGCTTTTACACTTAAAATCCCATTGATATCAATATTAAAATCTACTATAATACGAGGCATTCCTGCTGGCATAGAAGGAATGCCTTTTAACTCAAAAGTAGCCAAAGTTTGACACTCATCTGCCAATAATCTTTCACCTTGAACAACACGAAACTTTATACCATACTGATTATCCTGATAAGTTGTGTATTCCCTACGTTCACTAATTGGAATAGGAGTGTTCCTATAAATAATTCTATCTACTCCCCCGCCAAAAGTTTCAATACCTAATGTTAAAGGTACTACATCTATTAAAATCATATTAGAATTTTGTTCAATAATAGATTGGGCTTGTATCGCAGCACCTAAAGATACTACCTCTTCTGGATTCAAATCATCACACAATGGAATTTTAAAAAACTCATATACGGAATCCTTTATTAATTTTAGCCTTGTCATTCCCCCGACTAATATCACATTGTCTATCTCTGATTTATCTATATTAGCATCACATAAAACTTGTTGGCATATATCTAAAGTTCTATTTAATAATTTACTAGAAAATTTTTTTAATTCTTGCTTATTTAAACAAAAATTATATTTTTTTCCTTCGCAAATGAATTCACTTTCTATTTTGTCTTGTTCTTTTAAATTTTCTTTCAAATATTTAGCAATTAGTTTCCCTAATATATATTCATCATTAGTAATATTACTTATTCCGTTTTTGCTAAAATTATTATTCAATATAGCATTATCTATATCATCTCCTCCTAAATGATTGTCTCCTCCTGTTGCAAGAACCTGAAATACTCCATCTTTCAATCTTAACAAAGAACAATCAAAAGTTCCCCCACCAAAATCATATACTAAAAACATACCATTTTTACGTTTTTCTATACCAAAAGCCAAAGCTGCAGCTGTAGGTTCATTAATTAATCTTAAAACTTTTAATCCTGCAATAGAAGCAGCTTGTTTTGTTGCTGTTCTCTGTACATCTGAAAAATGAGCTGGAACTGTAATAACCGCTGCATCAACACTTTGTTTAAATAACTCTTCTGTTTGTCTTTTTAAATAAGATAAAATATCAGCAGAAATCTCAGTTGGCGTACGATTTAAAAACTTTTTATTACTCCCCATATGCCGTTTTATCGAAAAAACAGTATTAATGCTATCAGCTTTATATATTGCTTCTCTCCCAACAATAGGAAGAGAAGATGAGTAATTTACAACAGATGGAGTTGATGTATTTCCACACATCTTAATTACCTGAGGTTTTCCATCCTTTACATAAGATACAACAGAGGCTGTTGTTCCTAAATCAATTCCTATTGTAAACATCTTCTCTTATTTTTCCTAAAAATGAATCTAAAAATTTAATTTTTATAAATTTCTCTTGAAATTTTTCAATATCATCGGAAAGTTTACTCAACGCTTCTAGCTCATTATCCAAACTCTGTCTCAATTTTATCTGAAAATCTTGTTTCGCTTTTTTACTTAACAAATTTTCATACTTCTCCCTCATATTAAACATCTGAAAAGCTAATTCTTCAGGCATTTTGTTATAATCTCTATTATATAATCCAAGGTAATATTCACCTCTTTTAATAGGATCTTTTAAAACATTATATGCAACATTTATAACTGATATATCATTACTATTTGCTGAAAATAAACTCTTTTGCTTTTGTATATATCTTTCTGACAAGTTATTCTCATCTAAATTATATTTTGTAGGCAAACCAAAAATTTCAAAATAATTCATTATGAACAACAATCTCCGCTACAACAAGGGCTAGAATCAGTACTAAAAGATTTACCACAACCACATTTTGATTTAGCATTCGGATTTTGAAAAACTAAACTACCTCCCATCGGAGATTTCACATAGTCTAAAGTCATTCCAGAAATAAACATAACGGCTTTAGCTGCAATAAATATTTTTACTTCTTGATCTTCAAAAATCACATCTGTTGGATTAATCTCATTTACAAAACTTAATTCATAAGTCATTCCACTACACCCACCAGATACAATATCAATTCTTATACCTTGACATTGTTCCTCTTTTATAGAATTTCTTAAAAACTCTAAAGCCTGGGAAGTTAAATTAACAATTTTTTCCATTTTTAAGATCCTTTTTAGATAAATAATTTTCAATTGCTTTTTCAATTGCTTCTTCTGCTAAAACTGAACAATGAGCCTTTACTGGAGGCAAAGATAAATAATCTGCAACATCTTTATTTTTAATCTTTTTTGCTTCTTCCAAACTTTTACCTTGTACCCAACCTGTAATTAAAGCACTAGATGCTATAGCAGCACCGCAACCAAAAGTTTTAAATTTTGCTTCTGCAATTTTACCTTCATCATCAACTCTAATTTGTAATTTTATTACATCTCCACAACTAGGAGCCCCTACGACAGATGTTCCAACATTTTCATCTGTCTCATCTAAACTCCCAACATTCTTTGGATCTTTATATAATTCCATTACTTTATCTGAATATTTCATTTTCACCTACCACAACGGACTTATACTACGCAAATGATTAACAACTTCTATTATCTTATCTGTAGCGTATTCTACTTCATCAAGGGTTGTAAATCTACCTAAACCTATTCTTAATGAGCAATGAGCTAAATCTTCTCTAACTGAAATCGCATTTAAAACATAAGATGGTTCCAATGAAGCCGAAGTACATGCAGAACCAGAAGAAACACACACTTCAGGCATTCCTAACATAATCCCTTCTCCTTCTACTCCCTCAAAACTAAAATTAAGACAACCAGGTATTCTTTTCTCTAAATCACCATTTAAATATATTTTAGGAAGATTTTTAAATAATTTTTGAATAAAATATTTTTTCAATTTAGTTAAATGCTCATTATCTTTTTTCATTTCATTTTTCGAAATTTCACAAGCCTTTCCTAATCCTATACACAGAGGGACAGGTAAAGTACCAGATCTCATTCCCCTTTCCTGTCCCCCTCCATTGAATAAAGGAGATAAATGAATTCTTGGTTTCATACGAACATATAATGCACCAATACCTTTAGGTCCATATATTTTATGACCAGATATACTCATTAAATCAACATCTGATACATTAATCTCTATTTTACCTACTGATTGTGCTGCATCCGTATGAAATAACACTCCATGTTTTCGACATAGTTGGCTAATCTCTTTAATAGGCTGAATAGTGCCAATTTCATTATTTACTGTCATTATGGATACTAAAAGGGCATTATCATCTATTTCGTTTTCTAAGAAACCTAGATCAACTATACCACTGGATAAAACGGGCGCAAAAATAACTTCATAACCTCTATTTATCAATGATCTACAAGCTTCTAATACACATTTATGTTCAATAACTGATGTTATAATTTTTTTTCTATTATTTTGATAAAAATTCACTACACCATGGATAGCCAAATTATTAGATTCTGTAGCACCTGATGTAAAAATAATTTCTCTAGAATCCTGAGCATGAATTAAATTCGCAATTTGATGTCTTGCATTTTCAACTCTATCCATTGCTTCCACCCCTAAAACATGGTTGGAATGAGGATTAGCAAATTTTTCTGAAAAATATGGCAGCATAGCTTCCAAAACTCTTTTATCACACGGAGTTGTAGCTTGATAATCTAAATAGACATTCATATTATCACCTCATAATATTTTCAATAATACATAGATAAAAATTTGTTTCAAGTGTTACCTATTTTAATAATTATTTGTAGTATAAATACTTTTTGATAATATGAGATAACTTGTATATTTAAGGAGATATTATTATGGAAAAATTAATTGTGTTTTTTTATTTATTTTATAGTTCATTTTTTGTGACTTTAGGGATGCAAACAGAGGACTCACAAAAGAATACATCTCAAGAAGTAAAATTTCCCGTCAAGCAAAATGAATTAGAATTAACAAAAAGAATAACTGAAGACTTAGCAACAGTAGAGACAAAATCCAATAAAATCTGGAATAATTATAAAAACGATGTTTTTTCTAATGATAGAATTTTTGATAAATTTTTAATGGAAGTGTTCATTGGAAAATATAAAGCAGGAGCGTGTTTTAATACTCCATTGTTAAAATACAGAACAAATCTCGCAGAATTTTATATTGATGAATCAATAAATCAATTAAAATACTTAAATACAGAAAATAAAAGTATACTTTCCCAAAAAGTTTTTCTAATATATATAGCAGCCAGACAAACTGATCCATTTCAATTTGATGTGAGTGCTCAAGGTAAAAAACTTTGGGGAATATGTCAACAATTATTTTCACTATCTTATAATGAAACTTTAGAGCAGGATAAATTTACACAATGGACAAAAGAAAGGCTAAAAACACTGAAAAGTCCAATTAATTATATTTATGCGGTGCAAATGAACAAAGCCTATGATTATTCAAAAAAGCATTGTCCTTTATTACTTGATTACTTATGGCGCTTTTTCTATAATAACCGTATGGTAAAAAATATTTGGAGAAAAAAATAGAACTATGCTGATTCATTATATATGTCAACTCAATATAATTTTTTTATTGGTGAGTATATCTTCTATATCGGCAATGCAAGATGAGATAGAAATTGAAAACAGCATTATTGTAACACAAAATATTTAGAAAATGAAGAAATATTGTATAGATGGTTTAATATATTCGATATTAAAGATTGTCTCGAAATTCAATAATTAATATCTATACTTCCAGTTAATACCTATTTCACCTAGTGTATTAACTTTTAAAGAGGTATTCTTATCCAAAGATATATCTACATCAAAACTTGTGCTTTCTTCTTTTTTGTTTGCACTAATAAATATATTATCATTTAAATATTTACCTATCTTAACATTAACATGATTATTTGAACTTTGTGTATTTTTGTTTAATAAAGTTGATTTATCTTCTGTTGAAAACGATATGTTATCTACTAGTCCGCTTCCCTGTAATGTATTTAGTAAAGAAAATATATAGCCTCTTTGACCTAAACTAGACACAGCATGAGCTAACTGAGCAGTTTCCCCTATTGATAGACTTTGAGTAGATTTTCCAAACATCATTTGAGATAAAATTATATCCTTAGTATAATGAGGTCTGGAGTATAAATTTATGTTCGCGCCTCTTTTGGGATCATTATGAATTTCTAAAATAGCAAGTATGTTATTAATGTTTTTAGTACATTTTAAATTAATGATAGGATTAAAAGGATACTCTCTTAAAAACTTAATTTCACCTTTAGAAAATACCATTCTACGACTGAATAAATCCAATTTACCTTTTCTTAATTGTAAAATTCCGGATAACGTAGCTTGTTCTTGATAATTACTTAAAATTAAATCTCCACAAAGTTCTAAATTATAAATATTTCCTATAATATCTATTTTAGGACAATTCATTTTTATATCATATTTAAAAAAGTCCTTATTATTTGTGTTATCGTCTTCAATTAAAAATGGATCATTTTCAATTATTATGTCATCATATTCATTATTATTGTTTGTCATGTCTAAATAACTTAATTCACAATATGGAACATTAACATTACCTTCCAATTTCATATTATCTAATGCTCCTTTCATTGTACCTTTCCCAGTTATATTTATTTTTAATGTATCAGAATCAAATAACCTAAAATTATTAAAATCCAAATCTAAATTAGTATCTATATTTGGAAAAATTCCACAAAAAAACAAACGTCCATTACCTGAAGCTTTAGCTTTTTTATTAAATGAATCTATAAACTCAGCATCCTTTACATATAAAATATTATCTTTTCCTTTTAGCTCGATTTTACCGTTTTTGAGAATAAGACTACCAACTTGAATAAGGGCATCACTGTAATCAAAAAAACCGTTTAGAATAGGTTTTTCTAATGTACCTTTAATATTAAAATTTGTATTAATATATCCTCTAAATCCATATCCATCTGAAAGATCGAATATATTAGAAAGATTCACTTTACCGACCAAAGATAAATTTAATGGAATATCATGTAATTCCGCAAATGTTCCATCATTTTTTACAACTATCGGAAATAAAGACTTAATTGAAATTAATTCATTTCCGTTTCTTAAATTACCATCCAAATATAAACCATTTAATCGATTTGATATATTTAATTCCACATTATTATTTTTAGAAACAAATCCATTAACATGAAATTTACCATCCCCTATAAATATTTTATCTCTTGATGACAAACGAATACTACCTTTTAACTTGCATTGTGGAACCACTCGATTAAAAAAAGCTGAAAAAACCTTTAATGAAAAATCAAAGAAATCCAAATCAAATTTATTACGATCAATATCAATTAAAGCTTCCCCTTGTTGCTTTTGATTTTTTATATTCAATTTTAATTTATAAATTTTATCGAATAAATTTACTAAACATTTTTGAATAATCATTACATTTTTTTTATTTACTGCTTGCCCTTGTAATTTCACCTCATTATTATCTATCACTCCATTAAGATTAACCTTAGTAACATCGTTTAATTTTGTGTCAATAAATATCTTATTAAGTTTTTTATTTATAATACAATCAGATAGGAACAATTCGTTATAACGGACGTGCTTTAATGATATCTTAGAGTCTTGCATTCCTCCATTCATTTTAACCCCAAATAAATTAATCTTATTCAAATGTAAATGAGGAGAGTCTAAATTAATATATAAATTTCCTTTTTCAAAAAATAAGTGGCCAAAAGCCTTACCCTTTATTGGATATAAATTTCTAAAAAATTCTAAATTATCAAAATGAAAACTAAATCTACAATTATTTATTTCACCATCAAAAATAAAAGGATTTTCAGATCTTATGAAATCATTTTCTGCTGTAAAGATAAAATCTTTTACTAAAATATCTCTCTTTACATTCAAATTAGTTTTGATTGAAAAGTTATCCCCGTGTAAAAAACAAAAATAATTTTGTAAATCTTGTGTTTCAATACTTAATGCTTTAATTTGATAATTATAAATATTCATCCAAGGAATATTTGCTTGTAAATTAATCGCATGGTTTATTAATTTACCTGTCGCATCTCCTACCTTTACTCCATTTTTCTCAAAATTTATAAAAATTTTATGATTATTTCTCCAATCACTTATTATATTTACTTCTGCAAGTAATGATTGTAAATTTTTCCAAATTTTATCTGGAATTTTCCCTTGAGAGAAATATTTATCTAAATATATTTTCGTAGACAGATCAGATCTTAAATCACATAAAAAAATTTTCCCATATAGATTAAAGCCAATTTGATTTTTATAATTAATAAAAATATCATTGATGTTTATTTCTTTTAAAAAACTTTTAAAAAATCCATCTGATATAATATTAATTTCATCATTACCAGCTAATAATTTATAACTAGCAATATCTGCTTCTGGTTCATAAATCTCTAGCTGCCCTTTATAACCAAAAACATTCTCAAATTTAACAATTCCTTTTTCATAACGAGAGATATTTCTATAAAATTCGATATTCACAGATAAATTTTTATCAATTAAGATATAAAAATTATCTGAATTTTCATTTATATGAAATTGGAAATCATTTAAAGTATGAACTTGACCATTAATATTCAATATACCTTTTTTAACCGACAAATTTTTAATAAAAATACGTAATATTTTCCCAAAAGATAAATAATCTTTAAATTGTATATTAGAACTAGTATCTTGATTACTACTCTCAAATAAAAATTCGTTGATGTATAATGATGATCTACTCAAAGAACAATTTTTAAATATTAATCTTGTATTTGATGGTATTTTTAAATCAATTTTATCTATATTTGAAATATTGACTCCTTCAACTTTTATAATAACTCCATTTCTTGAAAAATATCCAGTTATAGCATCAAAAATGAACTGTCGACTTTTATCATTATAAAATAAACCTGAAATTATAATAATGAATAACAATACAATGAGTATAAACTGAAATAATAATTTAATACTCTTTTTTATCATTAAAACGCTTGTCCCAAACTCATTATAAATTGCATTTTAGAATCTACTTCTTTTCTTTTATTTATAGGAAAAGCAAAATCTAATCTAATTGGTCCAATTTCTGTAAAATATCTAATACCAAAACCTATAGAATAAAACCATCTTTTATTTTCTATTTCAAAACATTTAGATTGATTTCCAAAAACTTTAGCTCCATCAAAAAATATTGTTCCTCCCCAATCTTTATTGATTTTATGTCTTAGTTCTGTATTAAATTCTATTGACGATCTCCCACCAGAAATAGTATCTATTCCTTTAATTTTTTCTGAAGCCATTTGATTTGCATATCCTCTAACAGAATTTATACCTCCTGCATAAATTCTTTTATCCAAAGGAATAGAATCAATTTTACTATTAATAATACCTTTTTTGGCTAAATAAAGTGCAAATACATTTTTTCTACTATTCATTAATTTACAATTATAAGTATAAGATATGACATAAGATTTTAAATTATTTATATTATGACTATTAAGCTTAAAAAATGAAAAATTTGAATGTATTTTATACCCCTCTGTAGGATTTAAAATATCATCAGTCTGATCAATAGTTAAATCTATAGGAATTCCCCATCCCTTATAATTTTTAGATAATTTATTATTAAGAAAAAATATAGGATCAGAGTCAATAAAATTATTTTCGAAAAATAATCCAATACTAGGATATAAAGAATTAAACCAAGAATAACTGTAGTAAACCCCCATCTTATCCGCCTTTTTAAAAAATACATTTGTTAATTCTTGTTTTCTACCTATTATATAATTCATATCCCCGTTTTTCGTAAAAATATCCGGTTGAGTGAACGACACTTCAAATGCATAATCCATTCTTTTTTCATTTACTTTCATAGGTGTACCTTCGGTATTAATCATTAATTTTTCACCATATCCAAATGCATTTAAGTGTGTCCAAGATAATTTCGCTGTTAATGCTTTTAAGCCTTTTCTAACATTAGATTTTTTATCGAAATTCATATTCTTAACCCCGGAATACATAATTCCAAAATCAAGTATGTGTTTTTTATCTTCTATTACTTTTACAACCATAGGAATAGAATTATTATTAGAGTTTGTATCTACCGTATTAATATTTACAGAAGAAAAAATTTGTGTATTTTTTAAATTCTCCTCACTTAATTTTAACTTATCATAATTAAATTTTTCTCCCTCAAGCCATTCTAATCTATTTCTAATAAAATTTTCATCAATATCAGAAAATTTATCTATATAAGTTTTACCAAAAACAACATTATTTCCACAAAGAATATCTAAATATAAAACAGCTTTATTATTTTCATAATCAATAACAACTCTTTTACGGGCAATTTGAGGATTATAAAAGCCATTATTTTTAAGATACAACTCCATTGTACTGATTATATCTTTTATATCAGCCATCGAAGCGTATTTTTTTTGTGCTTTTTTATTCAAAAATTTTGAATAAAACAAATTTGTTTGTACATTCTGGTCTAACAAATTTAAATTTACTTTCAAAGAAAATTGTTTTTTTAAATCTATTTTTATAAAAACATTTGCCTTATTATCATTGTCATCTATCTTAATTTTCCCTAAAACAATAGCATTATAATATCCATCAAAGTGTAATTTTTTATAAATAGCTTTTATATCATTATTTAATCTATCAGTCAGAGTATTAATACTGCTTACAGGTTTATCTTTCATTGCAAAAATTCTTAATTTTTTCAATTCTGCTCTAAACTCTGACTCTGAAATTATTTCTTTTAATCTATCTAATAGACTATCATTTCCATTTATTGTTAAATGAATACCATAATAAAAATTCTTAATATCACTTAACTTACAATATACATAACTATTATGAAAACAAAAAACTAATACAATTAGTATAATTCTTAACACCACCGTAATTTCACCTCGTTCAAACTACTAGTGAAAATTCCTTGACGTATTTCTTCCATTAACCTATTCATAAATCTAATATTATGTATAGTAATAGCTGATAAAGCTAGCAATTCATTTGCTTTCAAAAGATAATGTAAATATGCTCTTGAAAAAGAACAACAAGTCGGACAATCACAATCTAATTCAATAGGATTATCATCATTAGCATATTCGGATCTTTTTAAGTTTATATGCTCTCTAACTTTTGAATCTCTATATTTATTTTTAACTAAAGCTCCACCGTGTCTCGCTATACGAGTTGGATGGACACAATCAAAAGTATCTATTCCTAGATCAACCCCTCTGAAAATATCAGAAATACCACCAATACCAAGCAAATGTATAGGTCTAGATATATCTAGATCTTTTATTGCCATTTCCACTACTTCGTACATTTGTTCTTTGGTTGAGCCTAAAGTTCCTCCAATGGCGGTAGCAAAAAAATTATTACTACTAATGAATTCTGTACTTTTTTTTCTCAAATCTGGATATATTCCTCCTTGAATTATACCATAGATAGCTTGACTTCCATCATCTAATTTAATGAACTCATCTAGGGAACGCTTTTCCCATCTATGAGAACGTTCCATAGACAGCTCTGTATATTTTTTACTACTATGGAATGGAGTACATTCATCAAAAGCAACTATTAAATCTGCTCCCAAACATTTTTGAGTCTGTATAGATTTTTCCGGGGTTAGCAATTGTATTGAACCATCCCAATAAGACTTAAATATAGCTCCTTCTTCAGTAATTTTGCATAAAGTCGAAATACCAGAACGTCGCCCCTTTATCTCGTCTGCAACTGAACCATGCCCTAAACTAAATATCTGAAATCCTCCAGAATCTGTAAACATGGGTTTATTCCATCCGATAAATTTATGAAGCCCTCCTCTTGATTTTATATAATCTGCTCCAGGATATGAAAACAAATGGTAAGTATTAGATAAAATAATTTGAGATTTTAATTCCTTAAGTTGTTGTGGAGAAATTCCTTTAACGCTGGCTTTTGTACCACAAAAGATAAAAGCAGGAGTTTTAATAACCCCATGAGGAGTTGTCAATTCCCCTAATCTGGCCTTTTCTGTCCTAAAGATAACATCGAATTTAAAATTTTCATACATATTTCTTATCCAAATAAAACCTCTTAGCCAATTTTACAAGAGGAACACATAAAACAACAACTATTAACCTTAATAAATAACCTGAAAAGATATAAGTTTTCCAAAGAGAACTCCAAGAAATTGGATTATCAGATAGAATCATCCATGCTGAAATCGAAAATACAAAATTGTCTAAAAATGTAGATAAACTCATAGAAATAAAAGAACGAAAAATTAACCATTTGTTCCTAGTTAACTTTTTTAAAAATGTAAATAACTTAATATCAAACAATTGTCCAATTATATATGCTATTAGACTCGAAATAAAAATAACTAAAGATGGAGAAAATAATATTTTAATTTCTTCATGACAATTATAACAATCAGTATCCATAATAGTCGGATAAAAAATTGTAATTTTCATTAAAATAATAAATATTAAATAACAAAAAAAGCTTAAAAAAGTATTTTTTTTTGCTTCACTTGCTCCAAAAAGTTCAGTAATAATGTTGTCAACGGCAAAAGTAGTAGAAAAAATTACAGTACCTAAAGCTACAGGACTTTCAATAAAAAAATAATGTGTAAGTTTTAATACTTGGATGTTAGAAGTAATTACAATAATAGTTGTATATAAAAACAATCCTTCTTTACCATAAAAACGCAATAAAAAAATTATAGATATTACGCATATAACAAAAGATAATAAATTTAAAATTTCAGCACTCATAATTTTATTCAATATTTATGAATTTGAATATTTTTATTATTTTAATATATAATATTAAACTGTAAAGTATACATTGTTTACTGTTTTTGTTAGAATCTATTTATATTTATGGAGTTTTTAATGACTAAAGCAGATATAATTGCCCGTATTTCGATGACATATCCTTATATGAGTGCAAAAAATATAGATAGAGTTTTAAACATAATTTTTAATTCTATTGCTTTACAATTAAAAAATAATGGGCGTGTTGAATTGCGGGATTTTGGTACATTCTGTGTTAGACACAGAGAGGAATCTATAGGAAGAAATCCAAGAAATGGAGAAAAAGTTATAATATCAGCGAAAAAAGTACCTTTTTTTAAAGCCGGTAAGAAATTAAAAGACTTAATAAATGGCAGAGTAGTATTAGAAAGTAGAAGAGATAGAATGAAAAGAGGTAAATAATATGAATTGGCTTACTAATTTTGTTAGACCTAAAATTAGAGCTTTAGTCGGTAATGATGTTCCTGAAAATTTATGGACAAAATGCCCCAAATGTGAACAGATGATTTTTCATAGTGATTTATCAAACAATCTTCAAGTATGCCCCCAATGTAATTATCATTTTAGATTTAGTGTAAATGAGAGGATTAAAAATCTTTTTGATAATAATGGAGATGTTACAAAAATAAAATATCATTCTAAATTATTAGATCCATTGAAATTTAAAGATACAAAGCGTTATACTGAAAGGTTGAAAAATGCAAAAGAAAAAACATCTGAAGAAGACGCTGTCACCGTTGTATTCGGGAGAATTAATGGAAATAAATGTGTTGCTGTATTTTTTAATTTTGATTTTATGGGTGGCTCAATGGGAAGTTCTGTAGGAGAAGGTTTTATTGCTGGTGCAGAATATGCATTAAAAAAATCATGCTCTTTTTTAGTTGTGCCATGTTCCGGAGGTGCCCGTATGCAAGAAGGTATTTTTTCATTAATACAAATGCCCAGGACCGTAGTAGCAACAAATAAAATTAAAGATGCTTCTCTTCCTTACATAGTTTTGTTAACAAATCCTACTACAGGTGGAGTGTCTGCATCATTTGCGATGTTAGGAGATATACATATTGCCGAACCAGATGCATTAATAGCTTTCAGTGGACCAAGAGTTATTGAAGGTACTATCCATGAGAAACTACCAGATGGATTCCAAAAATCAGAATATTTGTTGAAACATGGAATGATTGATATGGTTGTTGAAAGAAAAGACTTGAAAGAAACCATTTCAAAAATTATTTCAGTATTAACACACAAAAAAATCCAATAATTTTGTCATAAAAAGTTGTTGACTTCATTTGTATTTTTATTAATATATTATTATATATTATGGTAGATTATTTAGAAGGTTTAAATATGATTAAATATGGTATAGCCATTATCTCTTTTTTTGGATTTTTATCAGCCAATGCAATAACTGTAATGTCTGGTGATAACAACAAATCAGATGAGATGATTTTCCACGTTAAAAATGATTCTCAAAAAAAATCTACTCTTCAAATAAAAGTCAAAGCTAAAAAAAATGATGGAGAAATTATTGATATTACAGATTTTTTTAGCATAGTAGGACAAGGATTTAAAATAAATAAAGATAGTGGAGAAGTTTCTCTAAAAATAACTGATCTTTCAGGTATGAATTCCTATGATTTTGAAAAATATTTTGTCATTATAAAAATGCTAGATACAAATAAAAATAAGTTATTCAAGCAAATATTTCCAATAGATATAGCTACTAGCAACAATTCTTATGTTTTAAAAGAAAAATTAGGAAAAGACGGTTTAAGACATGTAGAATTACTTAAATCTTCATCAAAAGCATTATAATTAGAAATTTATACTACTATGTAATGTTGTTTTATGTTATTTATAGAGTATAAATCTTGGTGATTGTTATGAAAGGATTTCAAGATCTTATTTTTTCCCTACAACAATATTGGGGAAATTATGGATGTGCTGTTCTTCAACCATATGATATGGAAGTTGGAGCAGGTACTTTTAGCCCAAATACACTTTTAAAAGCTTTAGGAGCAAATAGTTGGAAAGCAGCATATGTACAACCTTCTAGAAGACCTGCTGATGGTCGTTATGGTGAAAATCCGAATCGTGTACAAAAACATCATCAATTTCAAGTAGTTATAAAGCCATCCCCAAAAGATATACAGGATATTTATATAAAAAGTTTAGAAATAGTTGGTATTAATAGTAAACTTCATGATATTCGTTTTATAGAAGATGATTGGGAAAGTCCAACACTTGGAGCAGCGGGGTTAGGTTGGGAAGTCTGGTGTGACGGAATGGAAATCACTCAATTTACCTATTTTCAACAAGTAGGAGGAATTCAGTGCAATCCTGTGACAGTAGAGTTAACATACGGATTAGAACGTCTAGCTATGTTCCTTCAATCTGTAGATAATGTATATAATCTAAATTGGAATGGTAAAGAAGGCAAAGAGAAAATTTCTTATGGAGATATCTGCAGACAACAAGAAATAGAATTTTCAAAATATTCTTTTGAATATGCTGATATAGATAAATTAAAACAACATTTTGCTGATGCAGAAGACGAATGCAAAAAATTATCACAAGCAGGTTTAGTATTGCCTGCTTATGATCAATGTATTAAAGCTAGTCATTTGTTTAATTTAATGGATTCAAGAGGAGCATTAAGTATTGCAGAAAGAGTTGAAAGAATAGCAAGAGTAAGAGCGCTTGCAAAAGCATGTTGTGAGGCACAGATACAAAATTATGAGTAACTTTTTATTAGAATTATTAGTAGAAGAAATTCCTTCAAGATTACAAGCTGAATCGATTCAAGAATTAGAAAAATTGTTTGTGAATGAATTCGATAGATTAAAAATACCATATAGAAATGTGAATAGTTTCATCTCTCCAAGACGGATGGTATTTTCATCAGATTTAGAACTAAAATCAACCGCTTATCAAGAAGAAAAGAAAGGACCTCAAATAAATGCACCTATAGAAGTAATTGAAAAATTTCTTTTGGCTTATCATATTTCAAGAAATGACTGTGTAGAGAAAACAATAGATAAAAAAACATTTCTTTTTGCAAAAATCAATCATAGCGCACAAGAAACTTCACATTTATTAGTCGATATTATTAAAAAAGCTATAACAAATATTCCATGGAAAAAATCCATGAGATGGGGTAGCTATTCTATGTATTTTGTCAGACCAATTAGAAATATTCTTGCCATATTTAATGAAAAAACTATAGATTTTTGTTTAGATGAAATTGGAGTAAAGTCTTCTAACTATACCGTGGGTCATAGATTTTTATCACCTGAAAAAATTTATATTAAAAACTTTGATGATTATACATATAAAATAAAAAAAGCTTTCGTTATTATAGATAGAGAAGAAAGACGCAATATTATTGAAAATGAAATAAAATCTATTGAAAAAACACATAATTTACAAATAGATACTCCTTTAGACTTAATGGAAGAAGTAGTTGGATTATCTGAATATCCAATAGTTTTAATGGGTAAAATTCCAGATAATTTTATGAAATTACCAGAAGAAGTTATTATTACTCCTATGAAAGTTCATCAAAGGTATTTCCCTGTCCGAAATAATGAAGGTAAATTAGCTCCATATTTTGTGTTTGTTGCAAATAATAAAACCCATGACAATGGAAAAATCATTATAAAAGGAAATGAGCGTGTACTTAATGCAAGATTATCAGATGCTCTTTTTTTCTTTGAAATGGATTTAAAAAAGCCATTAGAACACCATTTAGAATCACTGAAAAAAATTGAATTTTATGAAAGTTTAGGTTCACTTTATGAACGTACTCAAAGAATGATTGATTTTTGTATTTTCGCTTATAATGAATTAAAAAAATCAAATTCTTGGATCAAACCTGAAATGAAAGATTTATTAGTAAGAACAGCCACATTAGCAAAATGTGATCTTTCAACGAATATAGTAAGTGAATTTACTGAATTACAAGGAATTATGGGTGCATGTTATGCTCAAATTCAAAAAGAAAGTCCATTAGTTTGTAATGCAATAAAAGAACAATATAAACACGGAGAAGACTTTTCAAGTGCATTTAGTGCTCTATTTTCATTGATAGATAAAATTGAAATAATTACTAGTTTGTTTGCTATAGGTAAAGAGCCGACAGGTTCTAAAGATCCATTTGCACTTCGTAGAGCAGCTATTAGTATTATAAAAATAATAAAAAAGTATAATATTGAAATAGATTTAATAACATTTATTAAACAAGCACTATCAAAATTACCAATAAACAATTATTCAAAAGAAATAGCAGAAAAAATTATAAACTTTATTAAAGAAAGACTCAAAATTTTATTGAAAAATGAAAATATAGACTCTGATATTATTAATTCATTATTATATAACTATGACAATATATTATTAATTTATCAAAAAGCAGAATTTTTAAATAATGTATTACAAACAGATATAGGTCAAAGATTAATGATTTGTTATAAAAGAGCAAAAAACATTATAGGACACAATAAAGATATACAGATAAATCAATTATTAATTTCTGAAAAAGAAGAAATATCTTTGTATAATGAAATAAACAAACTGGATAATACTATTAAAAATATTGAACTAAGTACAGATGATATTAAGATTAAATTTGAAAAAGAAATAAACGCCCTTTTACCAATAGAAAAATTTATATCTATATTTTTTGAAAAGATACTTGTAAACACTGAAAATCCGGAAATTAAACAAAATAGATTAAATTTAATAACAAAAACAGTGCATTTATTTAATAAAATACTCCCAACAAATTAATCTTTTTGTTGCTCTGTATTTTCTTTTTCATCTTCATCTAAACCAAAACTTTTTTCTATTTCTTTTCTGTAGGCAGAGACTGTATATCTTACATCATTAAATAGTTTCGCCGGAATATCGTGTCCTGAAACTAATAATATAATTAATCTATAATTTTTAACTTTTTCTTCAAATAAAATTCTTGTCCGCCCGCAACGTCCTGAAAAATATTTTTCTTCAATAGATTTAGTTTTATCATTCATATCTTCATTTTTTGCAAATCTAAATGCAGCTTTAGGACACTTTTCTGTAAATATATTAGAATATTTTGGTTTTTTCTTAAATAATTCTATATTTGTATCTTGTAAAAACACAAATACAGCTGTTTCTGTTGAACTAAAACTAGTCCCTCTCGGCCATAAAACTCCTATTAAACCATTATCACTATTAAAAGTTCTATAACCCCATCCTATAGGAGCATTAATTACAAATTTATTTTTTGCATCAAATTCTGGCGTATAAATAGGCTTACACGCTCTACTTTTAGGTAAAATTTTAGGTACAGAATATGCATTAGAATAATTATTCTGTACAAAAAAACTAAATAAAAACAATAATATCAATTTCATCGTTGCAACCTTAATCAGATTAATTCTAACAGTAAAAAGCAAATAAATAATTAAAATTTACATAATCTCAAAAAAAAATAATAAAAATTAACTTAATTTTAACTTTTTATTGTCAGTATAACAAAAAATATAAAAACTATTATGAAAATTAAAATGTTTTTATTATATGGAACATTAATGATAAGTAATATAACTAACATTAATGCAATGCAAATCAACTTATCAGAAATACCAGGACAAACTTCCCCTGATGAGCCCATCATATTATCTAGAGATTTGCGCGCTAATCCTTTAACTTTTAGTAGCTCTACATTTATTACATCTCAAACAGCTTCACAAGAGAGAATAGATTTTGTTATGCGTGGCCAAAATGTGGCTAGAATATGTTCAATAGATGGAGGCGGAATTAGAGGCATTATACCAATTTTACAGTGTCAAACATTAGAATCCTTTACAGGGCAAAAAATGCATCAAATGTTTCATATGTTTGCAGGGACGTCAACTGGAGGTATTATTGCCGCTGGTTATAATATCAAAAATCCAGAAAATCCTTTAGATGCATTATATAATTCTGAAGATTTACAGGATATATATTATACTCAAGGCGAAAATATTTTTCGAAAAAGATTTTTCAATTGGTTTGGATTAGGTGTTGCAAAATATAGTAGCGAATCCGCATATGAAACATTTTCTAGGTATGCAGGTAATACTAAACTATCAGAGCTGTTAAACGACGTTTTAATTCCTTATTATGATTTATCATTACCTGAGCCAAAATTTTTTAAAAATTATATAGCAAACAACTCAATCCATCAAACAAGAGCAGATTATTACTTAAAAGATGTTTGGGCTGCTACTACTGCTGCTCCAACATATTTTAGACCAGCAATAATAAGAACTATTGATAATATCCTACATAATAGAGATGTGCATGTAACTACTTCTGATGGCGGACTTTTTGCAAATAATCCAGTAAATTGTGCTTTTTCAGATGCTATAAGACTCTATTCGAATGCAGACGCATATATGATCTTATCAATGGGAACAGGAAAATGTGTTAGTAGTAGTACACCTAACTCATTATTAGCTTGGGCATATGCTATACCTGATATATTAATGAACAACACTGCTGTAATGACTGAACATCAATTAAAAGCAACTGGTACAATATATAACAAACCTGTAATCTACTGCAGAACACAAGTAGATTTAGATATTGCATATAGTAAAATGGATAACATTTCTCCAGAAAATTTATCTGCATTAGCAGAAAGAGCTACCCCAGACAATATTATTCATAAATTAGCAACAATCTCAACAGGATTAAGACATCCAAAAACGGACAGAGACATCTTAACTACTACAAGAGAGGAAGAATCTAACTTCTATGTTATACAATAATTAACAAATTTATTGAAAGTTTTACATTTGTAATGTTTTTGAGGCGGTTCGCCCGAGAGTAATGCACTGAATTTTAAACTTTCGATCGGTTGTCAGCGCAAAACATTATGAAAGTGAAACCTCCAATTTATTTCTATCCTAATTAAATAGGATAGAAATAAATTTTTATTAATCCGCC
Source organism: uncultured Holosporaceae bacterium (assembly GCA_964532905.1). Lineage (GTDB taxonomy): Bacteria > Pseudomonadota > Alphaproteobacteria > UBA3830 > UBA3830 > UBA3830. The sequence continues at coordinate 62,398 of CAZHJM010000003.1, read as the reverse complement.
ACATATGGAAGTAAAGCTAAATACCTAGCTCTTTTTATAGCTAAAGCTAATGCTCTTTGTTTTCTAGACGACACCATAGAAATTCTACAAGGCATTATTTTCCCTCGCTCTGATATAAACTTCTGTAAGGTACGTGGATCTTTATAGTCTATTTTCATAACCCCACTTTCAAAAGGACACTTTTTTTTCTTAAACATAAGACTATTTCTTTTCCACAAATTATTTTTATCTTTATCTGTAGATTTATTACTCATAGAATTACTCCTCAACTTCAAAAGTTTCAGAAGTCGTTTCTAAAACTTCTTCTTTATTTTCTTGTATTATATCAATTTTACTATTTGCAGCTCGATAACCTATATCTTTATTTAAAAATATATCATCGCTATAAGATTTAGTTTGAGAAATTAAATTTTCTTTATTATCAAATTCATCAACTTTTACAATCAAATGACGAATAATATCTTCATTTATCTTCATCGTACGGTTTAATTCCGAAACAACAGAAGAATTAGCTTTCATTTGAATTATATAATAATGCCCCTTGTGATTTTTTTTAATAGGATAAGCAAGTGTTCTTAAGCCACAATATTCACTACGAACAACCTCACCTCCGTTTTGGGTAACAAATAGCCCTAAACTTACTCCTAATGCCTCAACTTGTTGTTGAGAAAGATCTTGACGACCTATAAAAATATTTTCATATAATCTCATATTTTTTACCAAACTTAACTAACATAAAAAATTCTATGCTTTCGCTAGCTCTTTTTTATACAATATTATGCAATTTTTATCAATAAAAAAATAAAAGAAGTTTTGAAAAATTATCTAAAAACATACAGATAGCACCAAATTTTTTGAAAAACTTTATGTAAAATATTTTTTAATAAAAACAGACAATTTTAATTAATTTGTATTTTTATTATGTAATGAATCAAAAATTCTATCCATTTTCTTTGCATATTCAAATGAATCGTCTATAAAAAATCTCAACTCTGGAACTATCTTTAATCTTATATTTTTCCCAAGATGATAACGTATCTTCGATAAATGAGATTCCAAAAATTTTATACAATTATCATTATCAATTAGCATTGAAATAGGAGAAACAAATATTTTAGCGTGACTTAGGTCTGAACTCATTACAACATCTGTAACAGCAATCATAGATGACCTTATATCTCCAAAATCATCCAAAACTCCATTAATAAAATATTCTGATATAATCCTTTTTACTTCAACTGCTACCCTATTAGCTCTGGGACTGTTATTTTTCATAATACTCAAATTTGTCTAGCAATTTCTTCAATTTCAAAACATTCAATAATATCTTTCAAATGTATATCATTATAATTTTCTAATGCTATACCACACTCAAATCCTGCTCTAGCCTCTTTTACTGCATCTTTTTCATGGTGTATAGATTTAAGATTACCTGTATATACAACTATTCCATCCCGAATTAACCTAATTTTCGTACCACGCTTAATAACACCATCTAAAACCATACATCCAGCAATCTTACCAATTTTAGAAATATCAAATAGCTTACGCACCTCTGCAGAACCAAAAATATTCTCTTTTGTATCGGGTGTAAGCATGCCAGATAACAATGATTTCATATCATCTATTAAATCATAAATAATTGAATAGTATTTTACTTGTAATTTATCTCTAGAAATTTGATCTTTTGCTTGATTATTTGAACGAACATTAAATCCAAGTAGAATCGCATTAGAAGCTTTTGCCAAAGCAACATCATTTTCTGTAATTTCACCAATACCAGAATGTATAATTTTAACAGCAACTTCTTCATTAGAAAGTTTTAATAAACTTGAACAAATAGCTTCTGCTGAACCCTGCACATCAGCTTTTACAATAACAGATAGTATTTTTAACTTTTCATCAGCTTTCAACTTAGTAAACATCTGCTCAAAACTTGTATGAGATGTAACAACCCAAGATTGTTCACGCTTTTTTCTATCCCTGTAATTTGCTATTTCTTTAGCCTTCGATTCATCATCTATCGCAATAAAATCATCACCTGGAATTGTAGGACCGCTAAACCCAATAATTTCACCTGGTGTTCCTGGAGTTAATTTTTCTAAAGGATTATGACAATCATCTCTAATAGCTCGAACCTTACCGAAAACACAACCTGAAACGAAAATATCGCCTACTTTTAAAGTTCCTCTATTAATCAATACAGTTGCAACAGAACCTAATCCTTTTTCAACTTTAGATTCAATTACAACACCTTCTGCTGGTCTATTCGGATTAGCTCTTAACTCTAACATCTCTGCTTGTAACAGAATAGCTTCTTCTAATTTGTCAAGATTTAATCCAGATTTAGCCGAAATTTCAACATCTATAACATCTCCACCATATGACTCAACAAAAACTTCATAATTCATAAGATCTTTTCTTACTTTATCCGCATTTGCATCAGGCTTATCAATTTTGTTAATAGCTACTATAATAGGAACACCCGCTGCTTTTGCATGATGTATTGCTTCTATAGTCTGTTCTTTGACACTATCATCCGCAGCTACAACTAAAACAACCACATCTGTAACATTTGCTCCACGGGAACGCATTTCAGTAAACGCTGCATGCCCAGGCGTATCGATAAAAGTTATTTTCCTTCCATCTTTTAAAGTAACTTGATAAGCACCAATTCCTTGAGTAATACCACCAGCCTCATTTAACGCTATATCTGTTTTCCTTAATGCATCCAATAATGAAGTTTTTCCATGATCAACATGTCCCATAATAGTCACAACAGGAGGTCTCGGTACTAAATCTTCAACAGCATCTTCTTTTTTCAAATCTAATTCTATATCATTCTCATTAATTCTTTTTATTTTATGACCAAACTCAGTAACGACTAATTCAGCAGTATCAGCATCAAGAATTTGGTTTGCTGTAACCATCATTCCTAACTTCATTAAATACTTTATTACTTCTCCAACACGAGTAGCCATTCTATTAGATAATTCTTGCACATTAATTGTTTCTGGTACAATAACTTCTTTAATAACCTTTATTTCTTCTGTTTTTTTTGCATTATTTAACTTAATTTTTTTTCTAGCTCGACGTATGGATGATAAAGAACGAACTCTCTCATCATCTTCACCATTTAAAGCATTATATATAGAAATCCTGCCAGATGATGGAGAATTATATTTACCTTTTAGTTCTTTGATATCTTTCTTGATTGCTGGTACTTTTTTTTGATTATGAGATTTAATTATTACCCCTTCATCTTCATCAAAATCATTACGATGTAAGTGAAAATCTCTTTTTTGTTGTATTTTAGAATGTTCTTCTTTAATTTCAACAAAACCTTTAGAAGGTTTTTTGTCTTTTTTGAAACTCAAAGAAGAACCATTGGAATTATCCAATGTTTTCTGTTCTGATGAATTATTTTTTTCTTCTAAATTATTTGTATCTTCATTTACTGCATTTTTTTGAAGTTCTATGGCTAATCTTTCTTGTTCTAATTTCTCTTGTTTAATTCTTAATTCTTCTTGCTCACGATTTTCTCTTAGTGCATCTTTAACTACCTGTAATCTGGTCTGCATTTCCTGATTAGTTAAATTACCATTCGAAAAATCATTAGCAGAAGAGTTAGATTTTGATGAAGATACTTTATTCCCTACCCTTTTCTTTTTAATCTCCACAGCCACAACTTTAGATTTGCCATGAGAAAAGCTCTGGCGTATTTTATTTGATTCACCATTTAAATTTTTTTTAATTCCTAATGAATGAGATAAGCTCAAAGTACCTTTCTTTATTTCAACCATTCATATCTCCGTATATCTTACTTGAACCAATGCTCTCTAGCTTTTAGAATTATATCACTAGCGCGACTACTATCCATATTTGGGAATATTTCCATTAATTCTTCTATGCTTAAATCTGCCAAATCATCCAAAACTTTTACATTATTTTCAAATAAAGTTAACAATTCTTTATTTGAGAAAAAATTAAGATCTATAATTGCTGTATCAAAATTTGCTTCCTTTAATTTTTCAGCAATTTCATTTTCTTTCTTCTCGATAAAATCATTTGCACGATTAATTAACTCTTTTGCTATATCATCATCAAATCCATCAATATTAGTTAATTCAGAAATATCTGCGCTTGCTAACTCTTCTACATTTGCAAATCCTTCATTAACTAACAAGTGAGCAATTACTTCATCACAATCTAATGCAACCATAAGATCATTAGACTGATCATGATATTCTTTATTTTTCTTTTCCATTGCTTCAGTTTCAGAAACAACGCTAACTGTCCAACCGATCAATATAGAAGCCAAACGTACATTTTGTCCGCGTCGTCCAATTGCAAGGCTTAATTGATCATCCGGAGCTAAAACTTCAAATTTTTTATTTTCTTCATCCATAACAACCTTGGATACTTCAGCCGGAGCCAAAGCATTCACCGCGAATGTAGCAGGATCATCAGACCATAACACAATATCTATTTTTTCACCTTGCAATTCCTGAATAATAGACTGAACCCTACTCCCTCTAACTCCAACGCAAGCACCTATAGGATCAATATTTGGATCCTTAGTGTATACGGCAATTTTGGCTCTACTGCCTGGATCTCTTGCAACGGATTTAATTTCAATAATACCATCATAAACTTCAGGGACTTCTTGCTTAAATAATTTTACTAAAAACTGAGGATGGGTTCTCGATAACTCTATCTGTGGTCCTCTAACTTCTCTTGATACTGAAACAATATATGCTCTAACTCTATCTCCTACGCGGAAATTTTCCTTAGGAATTAATTGATCTCTTCTTATTACAGCTTCTGTACGTCCAATATCTAAAGTAACAGAATTAAATTCAGCTCGTTTAACAATACCGCTAACTATTTCCCCTACTCTATCTTTAAATTCCTCATATTGTTTTTCCCGTTCAGCCTCATGAATTTTTTGAGAAATTATCTGTCTTCCAGCTTGAGCTGCCATTCTATTAAAGCTAATTGGCGGTAATTTTGTTAATAATTCCGTACCAATTTGTGCATTAGAATCTCTTTTTTTAGCATCATCTAAAGAAATCTCAGTATTTTCATTTTCTACTGTATTAACGACTGTTAGACACTGGAAAATATTAACTTCTCCTGTCTTTTTATCAATATCAACACGTATATCATTTTCTAGACCATATTTAGATTTTGCGGCCCGCTGGATAGCCTCTGACATAGCGTTTAATACTTTATCTTTACTTAATCCTTTTTCACGCGCTACAGCATCAGAAATTTGCAACAATTCAGGTCCGTAAAATTTAGAATCTGTCCATAAAGCTGTCGACATTTTCCGCTCCTAATTTAAAAAATCCCTTTTTATACTTGCCTTTTTTATATTATTTAAAGGCACATCTAATTTAATTCCATTATCACCATTAAAGAAATTTACAATTACAGTTTCTGAGTTATTAATCAATTTACCTAAAGTACCGATAATTTTTCTAGTACCATTTATAGGACTAAATAACTCCATTTTTACGGTCTTCCCGTAAAAACGCTCGAAATCCTTGACCTTTAAAAGGGGACGATTCTCGCCTGGTGAACTAACTTCTAAAGTATATGCTCCTTTTATGAAATCTTCAACATCTAAAATAGCAGAAATTAATCGACTCACTATTGTACAATCATCAATAGAAACGCATTTATTATCTAACCGCTCAATGAAAATACTAACAATTAGTCTTTTCCCATTATTTATTAATTTAATTTGAACTAAATCGTATCCCTTATCTTCTAAAGGAGCAGATACAGCCTTTGTAATTTGTTCTATTAATTTCAACTAGTCGCCCTTTAATATTTTTCCTAGAATACTCAAAACAATTTACACATGCAAGTAGAGAACTAATACTATTACATTGCATTTAAAGGCTCCCCACCGAGAATATGAACATGAAAATGAAAAACTTCTTGCTTTGCATCTGCACCCATATTAGAAATTAATCTATAACCAGTTTTATCAAGTTTTAGCTGTTGAATAATATTATTAAGTGACTGATTAAATTTTTGAATTTCTTTAACAGAAGCATTTTGCACAAAATCCGAAAAATCAGTATATAAACCTTTAGTAACTACTAAAACATGAATTTTACTTTTTGGATTTATGTCATTAAAAGCCATAACTGTTTCATCTTCATAGACAATATTTGCAGAAATTTCTTTATTAATTATTTTAAAAAATACATTATTCTTATTATACATAAAAACCTTATATTTTAAATCAAATATATAATTATGGAAGGCTTCTGTTGCCCGGTGCCTTCCGACCGCGTCTACTCAACAATGATTAGGCAGCAATAGCTACCGCCTCAAAGTTATCGTTGCATGCTAAAACATTATTAGTGTTCGCATTTATATTTAACGGTTCTATAACGTAAACCATTCCGGATGAAAATTATGCCTTTCAGTTTGTGTCGAATCTATTCACCCCCATAAAATGGTGGAGGTGCCGGGCTCCGCCCCCGGGTCCACAAGACCTATTACTCATAACGTTTATCATCATAGTCATAAGACAGATATATTATATTACTATACTTGAAAATTTTAAAGTCTTTTAACTGATTTTACCTTTGAACACGCTCTTAATGCAGCTTGTATTTCTCCGAGATGAGCAACATCTGTAACACTAATGTCAACTAACAAACTAAAAAACTCCGTTGTTCTATGTTCTATCTTTAAGTTTGAAATATTAGCATTATTAGAACTAATAATATTAGTTATAGCAGCAAAACTATCTTTATGATTTAACATTATTATTTGTAATCGAGCCATAAATGAAGTTTCAATATTATCATCTTGATTCCATTTCACTCTTATAAAAGTTTCATAACTCTCTTCTATTGATCTACAAGTTGTTTGATGTACAATTAGTCCTTTATTTGCTTGTAGAATACCTATAATTTTATCACCTAAAATTGGACAACAACACTTAGAAAAATGTACAGCTATATCAGGAATAAAATCTATCAAACATATAGAATTATCATTAAATATAATATTATCACCTTCTATATTCAGTAAAGTTGACCTAAACAATTTTAAAGGAATTAATCCTTTTCCCATATTATAGTAAAATTTAGTCAAAGAATCACAGCAAAATTTCTCATATAAAATTAAATCTTCACTAAATTGAATATTCATTTCAGCAAATATATATCTCGAAAGCTGAAATCCCAATGATATAAATTCTCCTTTTTCCTGAGATTTAACAAATTTTCTAATACAAGAACGAGCTTTACCAGTAACAACAAAATCTTCCCAGGTTGCTTCTGGATGCTGATATGGAGAAGTTATAATATCGACTCTATCACCATTTTTTAAAACGGTTTTTAATGGAACAAGTTTGTCATTAATTCGTACTCCAATACATGTATTCCCTAAATCAGTATGTATTTCATAAGCAAAATCTACTCCAGTAGCACCTTTAGGTAGAGTAATTAAATCTCCCTTTGATGTAAAACAAAAAACTTCATCATCAAACATTTCTAATTTAGAATTATCTAATACTTCATATGGATCAGGAGAATTTTTAATTATAGCTATTAATCTTTTTAACCATGCATAATTTTGTGCTTCTCCAATCTTTCCTATTAAATCACCATTTTTGTATGACCAGTGAGCAGCAATTCCCTCTTCCGCCATTCTATGCATATCTTCAGTCCTAATTTGTATTTCTATTGGTTGGTTCCCTGTTCCAATTACTGTAGTATGCAACGATCTGTAATTATTTAATTTGGGAATACTAATATAATCCTTGAAACGACCTGGTATAATACGAAAATTAGTATGAACAACACCTAAAGCAGCATAACATGCTTTAACAGATTGAACTATAATTCTAAACGCAATTATATCATATATCTGATCTAATCCAATATTACGTTTTTGCATTTTTTTCCATATAGAATATGGTGTTTTTTCACGACCGTTAATTAAACATGGAATTCCCTCGTTACTTAATACCTTTTGCAATTCTAAAATAGTATTTTGAACAAAATTATTGTCCTGATTACGAATATGTTCTAGCTTAGTTGAAATAGCTCTATATTCATTAGGATGGAGTGTAAAAAAAGCGATATCCGCTATTTCATCTTTTATTCCATTCATTCCTATACGTTCAGCTAAAGGAGCATATAAATCCAATGTTTCTATTGCAATACGCCTTCTTTTTTCTTCTGACTTTATATAACTAAGAGTTCTCATATTTTGGAGTCTATCAGCTAATTTAACTATCAAAACCCGTATATCATGTGTAACAGCTATTATAAATTTTTGATAACTTTCAGATTGTTTTACTTGCGAGGATGTATATTTTATATGTGATAACTTTGTCACTCCTTCAACTAAAAATGCAATTTCAGAACCAAAAATTTCTTCTAATTCCTCAAATCCAACATTTGTATCTTCTAAAACATCATGAAGCAATCCGACAATTACAGTAGTATAATCCATATGTAATTGTTCAGTTAAAATCCTAGCAACTTCCGCTGGATGATAAAAATAAGGAGAACCAGATGCTCTCTTTTGCATACCATGAGCTTCCATTGAAAAAATATATGCTTTCCGAACTAAATCTACATTAACATTCGGATCATATTTTTGTATAGTCTGAATTAATTCAGAGGAAGTTAACATAAGCCTACCGCAAAAAACTTAATTTAATATAACATGCTATCAAAGCATTGGTACTAAAAATTATTAAAAAATGTTTGATTGGTGACATTATTTGGATTTTCTCTTTCGCAAGGAGAATTTTTCAAGTATTTCATTAACAATACATTTCTAGTAATCCAAATAGTATATTCTGATGGTTGTATTTTAATGTATTGTTCATGAATGATATTTTTATGTTCTTTTATATCAATAACAAAAGCAATAATATCAGAAGATAAATTGCTATTAAATTTTATATATGGCATCACAACTGAATTACAAAAAGAATTATTTTCAATGTCATTTTCATAAATGCGAGAACTATTAGTTAATGATGGCTCAACTATATATACTAAAAAATTTAACCTTCCATCTTTTGCTATACGTTCGGAAAGACCTAATGTTTTATAAGGAACAAAGCCTATACTACAATTCTGAACACTTTCTACTCCATTTTCATCTAATGCTGGTCTAGGCAATCTTCTATTACTAGCAACAAATGATGCTAATGCAATAACAACTGTATCTATATTTGCCTTTGTTACTTGTTCATTCATTGATTTTTTAGTTATGATAATTTTTCTAATCATTGCTCCAGAAATAACAGCTAATATCGCTATACCTATAGCAATTTCTAATAAAATAGACCCTTTTCTAGAATTTAAAAAGCAAAACACAACTTTCACTCTTATCTTTAAAATTATAATTAGAGCTTAAAATACAACTAGACTGAACGTTGCTTGCCTGCATTACTTGAACATCACCCTCATTGGGAAGTCCTGTGTCAATATTTTTATCAATATAATGAGCATCACTTGGGGTTAGTGCCCCTTGAAATTGAATATTATCACTCGTTCCTTTTGATAAAATTAACCAATTCCCAGGCTTTCCATTAATATTAGACGATACTGAAAAAAAACCTCCTACTTTAGCTATTGGAAAACCATTTTGCATTTCCACAGTAATTAAACCTGCTTTAGTTAAGTGACTCCAAAATCGTTTTGCATCATTAACTGAAATAATATTTCCTGAACCATTGCCATTTTCTAAAGAAGAATCAATAAGATCTTTGGCATTTGCTAAATCACCAGGTAATGCTTTATATCTGTCAATAAAAGTATTTATTGCAACTTGAAAAGTTTCAATTTGCTCTATAGTTGCCCTTAATTGCGCCGTACGAATTAACTCTTTACCTTTTAATGAAAAAGTCGCTATTAAACTAACTACTAACACAGCAATAGCAACTTCAATTAAAGAAAACCCCTTATTTTTGTTTTTCATGATTAAACCTCAATGGTCTAGGATCATTAGCAAATTTATCATATAGACGTTTATCAGCTTCATGATGACACTTCTTTTTATTTTTCAAAATCGTTGCTTTTAAGAAAATAACTAATTCTGTAATGTCTGTACCCTTATCATTTTCTCCAGCAATAAAATCTAATTCACTTAAACCAGGTAAACCGTTACGATTATTCCGTGACATCTCCTGCATTAAACCACCCATTACAACAAATTGCCCAGATTTTAATTTCAATACTGAATCCATTTCTCTTACATCGATAATTGGAACTCTTTGTGTCTGTGTGCCTCCAGATGATAAAGTAGTTGAAGAATTTGAAGGTGTTCCTGTCGTTTGTTGATAGAAATAAGGTACTTCTTTATAACCCGCAACTCTAGAAATAGTCGGACGCAAATTAAGTAATATTGTATTATTCTTTTTATCAATAGACGGTTGTACTGACATAATTAACCCAATAGGTACAGTATGTAATGTAGTAGTTAAAAAATCCGAACCTCTGCTATCAGATACCGAACTATATTGTCTTTGTAATTCTGGTATATAAATTACATCATTTTGAGCTACTTTTAAAATAGCAGATTGATTATTTAAAACGGTAATTCTTGGACTAGATAAAGTTTTAACGGCTCCAAATTGTTCTATTAAACCCGCTATAATGTTTAAATTATTGCGATTAATACCAAAAGAAACTAGCCCTGTCCTATCCGAATAATCTTTAACTAACGTAGCTCCACCATTTCTTAATATGTTCCAATTAATACCATTTTTAAATTCTTTCTTCAAATTTACTTCTAAAATCTTTGCTTCTATTAATACTTGAGATTCCGTTGCATCTTTCAATACATTAATATATTTTCTTACTTCTTCTTGCTTAAATTGAGGAGCTTGTACAGTAACCAATCCTCCTTGTCTATGAATTGATACTGTTCCATCCTCTCCTACAATATTTTTTAAATTTTGCTCAACTTCTGTCCAAAAATCATTTTTTATAGTCCCAGAGATAACACTATTTGAACCATTTAAGCTGTTGTCATTAGAATCAGATTTGTTCGTACCATTATTCAATATTGATTGATTCATAAAAATATCAGTGGAAATAGAAACTGAACTTTGAGTTTCTCTTTGAATATTTAGAAATTGTAGATTATATATCTGAGTCATAGGTGCATCATTTTCTATTTTTACTGAATTTCCATTAATAGAATATTTTAAGAAGCAACTGCTACATATATCTTTTAAAATATCTATAAATGGTCGATCTTTTGCTTCAAATGATACTCCTCCTTCAATTTCTGGAATTATAAATATATTAACTCCCGCCAATTTTGCTAATTGCATAAAAACATCACGAATTTTCATACTATTAGAAACTGTAATAGATATTTTTTTATAAAAACGATTATCTATAGCAGGTTCTTCAGATAATTCTTCTGTAAAATAATTATCTTCCGTATCATCTATATCAAAATCTTTAATAGCTTCTGTGATATCATTTAAACTAGATGGAACTAAATTAGATTGCTGCGATGTTTGTGGAATATCTACAATTGAGCAAGCTGTTAATATAAAACAACCTAATAAAAACTTCATTTCCATTCTAATAGTTATACAAGGATAATAATAAAATTATATAGATAAATTGTACAGCTATTTTTTAGAGTAGCTTATGTTTATTTAAAATAGATATTATCAAGCTATTGCAAAATGACTTAATTGTTTTATTTACTTATACATTAAAGAAAAAAGTGTTAATAAATTTATTTCGCTTATAAAAACCAATTAATAATTTCTTCCCATTTTTCGAATTTCTGAATTATTTAAATTTGGTTCAAGTAGTTTAAACATATAAACATAACCTTTTACAAATCCGGTATTAATACCTCCTTGTTGAAATACAATATCATCTATAGGAAAATTCGATTTATCCGTTATTTTTAAAAGTTTTTTTGCTCCTTTGGGATTTATTATATATCCATACATACCATATGTTAAATTAGAAGGCTGAATTCTAGCTACAAAAGGATGATTTTTTACTTCATCTATATCTCTAAAAATTTCTCCTACATTAACAAAATAACCATTATGATTGTGTCTTCTTCCAACTCCTAAAAAAGCAATATCCCAATCCATTGGTAAGTCATTAATATAGTTTATTAATTTGTTTTTAAAATCTTGTTCAAAAATTACATCGTCTTCTAGAACGATAACTCTAGAATAATTTTTTGATATAACTTCTTTCCAGATTTCACGATGACTACAAGCGCAACCTATTTCTCCAAGAGAAAAATGTGCATTTTTTACTGTTATATTCATTAGTTTTTTGTTATTGAACATTACAGTATATGTTACAGGTTTCATACTCCAAGTATAATGAAAAAAATCTTTTTTCAGATTATTATTCAGGATTTTTTTTGTTTTCACATTTAAGAATTCTAAATCGTAACCATCTATTGCATCAAATCTTTCACATTTAATTCCAAGTAAATCTAATTGTTTTTTCACATTTTGAAATCTTTCAGGTGTCCGTTTCAAACTAATAACATATATTTTTTCATTAAATTTTTTTAAATTACTAATACTCGAGAATTCGTTTTGACATCCTGTTGTTAAGAATAATAAACATAAGACTAATATTTTTTGCATTAATTGATATTTCTTAATTTACTAATTTCTGATTCACAATTGTTCCCTGAGAGTAATTTTATTTTTGATACATATAATTTTAACTTAGAGAGAATAACCATGTTGTCTACTGGAAGATTTGAAATTTTCGTTAACTTTAATAATTTTTGTGCAGAGTCACAAGTTATAACGTATGCATGGAGTCCCCAAACTCTCATACTATGTTTTACACCTGCATAGTAATATGATGATGTATTAAAAAAGCCACTTAACCAAAAACTAGGTGGTACAAAATAAGTTTTTTCTGCAAATGGCTTATTCATACCTATATCAAGAAAAAATACATCAAAATTTTGTGGAAGATTTCTTATAATTAAAGATAAATCACTTAAAAAATTTTCTTGAAATTTTATATCATCTTCAAAAATAATTACCTTTTTATATTTATGTTCTATAACATCTTTCCAAACAGCTATATGGCTCATAAAACAGCCAAATTCTCCTGGTGATAACATCATTTTATCTACAAAATATGAAATTTCAGCATTCTCTCCTAATTTTTTGATTTTTAAATAATGTTTTTTAAGTTTACAATAAGATTCCCTACACATATCTTTAGGATAAAGAATCTGACCTGTTAATTCATCTATTGCAATTAATGATTTTCCATCTATTGCAGAAAATTTTTTAAATTTCAACCCGAGCTTTTCTAATTGATTTTTCACAAATAAGAATCTTTCAGGAGTTCTATCTAAAGATATTACATAAATTTGATCAATTGAATTATTAATATAATCTCTATCAGAGTCAATAGCTGATAAATTTTTAATCAACAACAGGATAAAAACACACAAAATTTTGTTCATCTACTGTATTGGAAAATTATGTTTTATTTTTTGTCAATTTTAATCAAATGCCATCCGAATTGAGTTTTTATAGGTTTAGAAATCTCTCCCTCTTTCAAAGCAAATGCTGCATCTTCAAATTCTTTAACCATAACTCCTTTACCAAAATATCCAAGACTTCCTTCATTTCGCCCAGATGGACATTTAGAGTGCTTTTTAGCAGCTTCTTCAAATGTAATTTCACCTTTTGTGATTTGATTATATAAGTCATTAGCTTCTTTTTCAGAATCCACTAATATATGTTTTGCAGAAATTTCATTCTCATTCATCTTTACTATTTCCTCTTCTGGTTTTGTATTATTTTCATTATTTTTGTTATCTTTTTCACAAGAACATAAAAGTAAACTGCTTACAATGGTAAAGTTTATAATCTTGTTCATTTTGCCTCTATCAATAATATAAATTGGATTATATATATACATTACTAATTTTCAAGTATAATTATTTTCAATATTAACCATATTTTAAATAAGATTTTATAATATGAATTTGTATAAGAAGAGATACAAAGAAAAGAGGTAAAGTATGTCAGATATGATGAGTTTTAATAGTAGGACTATACATGAAGGTCAGGGAGAAACCGAAATCTCTAAACATGGGAAAACTCCTAAATATGTAATCTGTTGCGATAAAATATTTTCCAGTGAAATGAAGGGATTGGAAGATTGTGCTCCATGTGATTGGATTAAAACAGGAGGATCAAGAATTACTCAATTTGACTCATCTGGAAAATTATCCGGAGATACAAGAATTACAGGTAAAGATCCTATAATTTCTATGAAATATGGTTCTTGGGCACCTATTATTCAACAATTTATGTATGATGGAACAAAATTAGATACTATCGGTATTTACAGACTTATGGACATAAATGGCGAAATAATTATTATTCAAAAATTGCATTATAAAACTTGTTTAATAAAAACATATGATCAAGATGCTGATAAGATATTATTTTCGTTTTGTTATGTATCTCTAGAAGATCTTCACATAGCCTATGATACAGAAGGGCACAAACTCGGTCAAAATGGCATGCAATTCGATTTTACAACCCTCAAGGTGAAATCAATTAGTTAAAAATTTCGGAAGGTTACAATAAAAACCTTCCGAATAATTAATAATTCTCAGATTTCATTGCAAAATAAGATTGTTTATGTTTACAAACAGGACAAACAGCAGGAGCACTCTCCCCTTCATATACATGTCCACAATTCATACAAATCCAAAAAGTCTTTTTTTCTTTTTTAAATACTTTATCATTTTTTATATTTTCTAATAATTTTTTATATCTTTCTTCATGCTCTTTTTCAATTTCAGCAACTGCTCTGAATAAATAAGCGATTTCTGGGAAATTTTCTTCCTCTGCCTCTTTTGCAAAACGAGCGTACATTTCTATCCATTCGTAATGTTCTCCATTAGCCGCATCCTGTAAATTTTCTTCTGTAGAGGAAACATTTCCACCATTTAATAATTTATACCATATCTTAGCATGCTCTTTTTCGTTATTTGCGGTTTCTTCAAATATATTACTAATTTGTATATAGCCATCCTTACGAGCCTGAGCTGCAAAGTAAGTATATTTATTGCGAGCTTGTGATTCTCCAGCGAAAGCTTCCTTTAGATTTTTTTCAGTTTTTGTCCCTTTTAAGTTATTCATATTAGCCCTCTTACATTCAAGTTGATAAAATTTTAATAATAAAGATAAAAAATAGCAAGTTTCCTCTCTTGTTATGGTGATAGCCTTTTCTTTCGTTCTTGCGAGGAGCCTTTCCTTATAACGTCATCACAAGGAGCGGAGCGACGTGGTGATCCATTGTTAATAATCTATAGCAATACCGAATATGGGTAAAGATGTTGAATGGATGGATTCTTACGCTCACTACGTTCGCTCAGAATGACGTAAGAAAAGAGAGGCATAGAATGACAAAGAGAATGAGGAAGTTTAGAATGAGGTCAAAAGATATTGTTTAATGGTTCTTATACTCACATTTATTCAGAATTATGAAATAATTAAAATTTTTTAAATATAATAAGTTGAAAAATATAATTTTTTTAATTTTTGTTTAAATTTTCTTCCTTTATGAATGGTCAAAAATTATAATATGTAATATTATCAGTTTGTTAAGGCTATATTCAGTGATAACTTAGGATGAATAATTATTAATTTAGGAGAGTATATTAAATGAAAAAAGTTTTACTTTTATCATCAATTATTTTAGCAAATATAAGCATGGGTATGGATGCACATCAAACCACCAATGAACCACGACAATACCTTGAGAATCCTTATAGTGCTAGGTTACTTTATTCTGTTAGACAAAATATCGATTTAAACCACTTGCCATGGGATGAGAGTTACGAGCAAACTATCATAAATGCCCACAAAGGTGAAAGAACATGGAAACAAGCATGTGATTTCAGAGAAAGATCGGATTCTGATTATGCTGCTGATTGTAAAGATACTTTTACTAACTTACTTAGTTCTAATAAAGAGATACATGACACTGCTAAAAATAGGATAAAAAAGTTAAAAAATGAAATAAAAGGAGATCCTGTACGTCAAGCGCTTTATGATTACGGTTTAATAAACTACCATGATATTAAACAACGAAGACGTACTATAAGTGAAGTAGCGAATGGCAATAGATTTGTCAGTGAGGAAGAGCTTACTCAAGTTCAGAATCAGTTAAAGAAAGTTGAAGAAGAAAAAAATCAAAATGCCTTAGTACTAGCAAAATCCTTAAACTATGTTATGCCTGTATTATCCCCTGGTAAACAAATATCACTTAACCAACCAGATATATCCAGTGTTGTCAAAGCTCAACAGCAATTTAATACTGAAGTTGTCCGAAAAATAAGAGAGCAAGATCAAAAAATAGCGGAGCAAGAGCAACGCATTAGCGAATTAGAGAAAATGCTAAGTGTTCAGCAAGGACAACAAAATCCATTAGCTCTACAAGATGATAGTGATTTAATAAGGGAAGAAGAAGTTTCTCATTTAATAATAAATGATATTATTACTTACTCTGGAATACTAAAATCTCAAGGTGATAAAAAATGGTTTTCAGGTCAAGGAACTATTATTGCTAAAACCGAAGATGGGGTCGAATACTCAATGTTAGCCAGTTTCACAGATGATGGGAAATTAGATTTTGGGAAAAGAATAACTATTTATTTTTTTGGTAAACAAAGTAATAAGTCTGAGGATTTTAAATATGATATCGGAAGATTTCAAGCAATAGTTCCTTATTTTGATTTTAATGCTGTAAATAAATTTAGTTTTTCTGCAGATAGTTATAAGTTCTTTACGGAAAATTATTTACTAGACATTAACAAAAGTTATTTTATGTTAGGAGAAAAGTATGAAAATTTAATCAATGGATTTGGTTTTGGGTATAATAAGGATGAAAATAAAATAATGGTAGGACAATGTCTAAATCATAATTTGTGCACTGGCACTGTAATAAAAAATGTCGCTTATAAAAATGAGATTATAAAACAGGGAGATTTGGATTATGGTGATGTATATAACGGGACATTGCTAGAAAATAACATTATTTATAATGTAAAAGAAGGGAAAAAAGCAGATCTATACACAGGAGAATACAAAGACGTATTTGGAAACAAATTTTACGTGAAAGATGGTAAAATTCAAAATGAAGAGACTAAACCTATTGTTGAAGAGGTTGAGTAAGTGAATAGATTCTCACGTTCACTTCGTTCACTCAGAATGACGTTATACGTCGTCATTACGAGGAGCGATGCGACGTGGCAATCTATAATAGATTTAAAATACTTGAAGAAATAAGTAAAAAATAGATTCTTACATTCGTTCTACTAGCTCAGAATACAGAGACATATAGTCTCCGTTTTTTTCTTTTAATGTCATTGTGAATTGTCCTTTTAAACATTATCACTAGGCGTCTTCCCTTCCTGCGTCATTGCGAGAAACGAAGTAACGTGGCAATCTATTGTTATAGCGAGAAGCAGGCAAAAGCGTTGAGTATGAATATAGATCCTCACGCTCGTTGCATTCGCTCAAGATGACGCTAATAAGTGTATTGATATGACTGAGTTCTCTCAGGATGATTATTAGTTAATATTCAAGATAAAAATTTTTAAAAACAATTAAAAAATTTGGTAAAAGCAGGAATTTATGATAATTCGATAAGATATCGAATTATTGAATTTTTGAAGAATCAGCATATAGAAAGACATTCACTCCCAATGACCATATGAAGTGTAATTGCGGAAGCATTCCTTATTAGCATCATCACATGAAGAAATATATTCTCTGCTTCTTCGGCCCTATGTCATTACAGGGGTCTTTTATCCTAGCGACATCACTGTAGCCTTCCTTATTTGCATCATTATGAGTAGAGAAACGACGTAGCAATCTATAATATGATGCAATGTGAATCTCTTATTTATTA
>CAZHJM010000003.1:39080-44344 GCA_964532905.1 uncultured Holosporaceae bacterium | reverse complement strand
AGAGAAACGACGTAGCAATCTATAATATGATGCAATGTGAATCTCTTATTTATTAATTTTTGTAATTAATTTATTTATATTACAAATTAGTATATTTTGTAGATATTTTCTAATATTTTGAGAAATTGGTAATTCTTTATTATTAGTTTTTATTTTTATAAATTTTAATCCATTTAAATAATGATTTGCTTGTTGTATGCGTTCGGATAACTTATCATTTGATAATTTATTAATATCTTGTACGAAATTTTTAATATGATTATCGATATTATTTACCTGATTAAAAATATCTTTGGCTTCTTTTATTTCTTCCGTTAAAAAATATGCATTAAAAAAATTGGAATTATATTCTGGTTCTATTCCATTTATGTATGTTTGGTACATATTAGTACTTAATTTGTCTGAGATATTGATTATTTTATCCATTAGATCAATGCTTAAATGAATAAAAATATCCTTTTTTAATAATCTCTTAATATGTGTAATTTGTTCATTAAGTGGAACATCATTAAATCCACTTTGTAAAGTAGCCAATGAATTAATTAAATTAATTGTTTTCTTGAGAGTTTCTTTTGTTCCTATAGTATTCGGTAAAGATTTTAGAAAAGATTTTAATACATAATTCATTTTTATGAAATCTTGATTTCTCTGATTTTTACTTTTATTAGATAAAAAATCATAAATAGTTTTAGGAGTAGGATTATCGATACTTTTTATAGACTTTAATAAATCATCTGCTTTTAGTTTTATAACTAATTCTTTTTTGGGTAATGTAATAGAAGTACAATGAATTTCATTCAATATAATGATGAAAATCCCTAATAAAACTAATTTCTTCAAAGTCTTCTCCATTTATTTTATAATTTAAATAATAAATATTATTAATTAAGTATTGGTTAAAAGTGCTAATAATCTAAATACATACAAAAATTGAAATAATTAGTAAAATGGTATATACTTAAAAAGTTTAAATTAGGAGAACTAATGACTATTAAATTACCTTATTTTGATAAAGATGGCTGGATAGCTACTCTTGTTATTTGGGCAGTTTCATACTTATTAGGTTTCGTTAGTGTATCTATGTGGTGGATAGGCTTTTTACTTGGTTTTGCTTGTTTGCTATTCTTTAGAGATCCTGAAAGGATTCCACCAAAGAAAAAAGGGGTAGTAGTTAGTCCTGCCGATGGTATTATATTAAAGATTTCTCAAGTTAGTCCCCCTGAAGAGTTAGGAATTGATGGAAAAAGAACAAAAATTAGTATTTTCATGAGTATACTGAATGTACATGTAAATAGAACACCAGTAGAAGGAATTGTTGAAAAAATTATATATACTCCTGGTAAATTTTTTAATGTTACTTTAGATAAGGCAAATGAATATAATGAACGACAAGCTACTTTTGTAAAAATGGATAATGGACAGCAAATAGTGTTCGTACAGATTGCAGGATTAATTGCTCGTCGTATTCGTTGCGACATTAATGAAGGTGATAGATTAGAAAGAGGTCAAAGAATAGGTATTATTCGTTTTGGCAGCAGAGTTGATGTTTATTTACCTACAGATGTTGCAGTTTCTGTGGAAGAAGGACAGATAACAGTTGCTGGAGAGACCATATTGGCAAATTTTGTAGAGAAGGAGAAAAAAAATGAAAAATAATGAAAATAATCAAGTTAATGATAAAAGTTTAGAAAACAAATTAGAAGAAAAAGTTGAAAGTAATATTGAGGAGAATGTTTTAGGGGATGAAATGTCTGAAAATAGACAACAAAAGTCTTTTCGGATATCTAAATTTTTACCTAATGCAGTGACAATTACAGCAACCTGTTTTGGTTTATCGTCTATTAGATTTGCTTTAAATAGCGAATGGGAGTACGCTGTACTTTGTATATTTATATCATCGTTATTAGATATGTTTGATGGGAAAGTGGCAAGATTGCTAAGACAATCATCTCCTTTTGGCATGCAGCTTGATTCATTATCTGATCTGGTTTGTTTTGGAGTTGCTCCGTCAATTATTTTATATCTTATTTCCATGAATTACGTTGGTAAAGTTGGTTGGGCAGTATGTTTATTTTATACAATATGTTGTGCAATGAGATTGGCCAGATTTAATGTTTCCCATGCTCCTGACATAAAAATTTCTGAATTAGAAAAAAAGTATTTTACTGGTATTCCTGCACCAACTGGAGCAATTTTAGCTTTGTTCCCAATGATATTGTTTTTCGAAACTGAAAACTATTTCTTTTTAACTCCGCCAGTAGTGTCAGTTTCTTTATTTTTATCTGGATTATTAATGGTAAGTACTTTAAAGACTATTTCGTCTAAAATGTTAGAAATTGATCGTACAAATGCTTGGTTAGCCTTTACAGGGATGGCACTAATTATCATATGTTTAACTACTACATTATGGTTGACTTTATCAGTGTTGATTACAATATATATTATATCGATTCCTGCAGGAACTTATATGTATACACAAGCATTAAAGCAAGAAACTAATTGATGAAAAAATTTCTGATAATAGTTATTGTTTTAATAGCATTTGTATTTTATTGGTTTGACAGTAGTCATAAATCTGCATATTCGCACATGGACTTATACAATGAGTTATCTAAAGAAAATTGGAATGATTTAGATTCTGCTCATCAATTAAATGTAATTGCAGGTATTGACTATTTGCCCTATGAATTTTTCGAAATATTTGAAGCATTAACAGGAATAAAAGTTATTGTAGATATTTTTGATTCTAACGAAATTTTAGAGGCAAAATTATTAGCAGGGGGATCAAGGTATGATATTGTTTTTCCCACAGCTTGGCCACATTTTGCAAAGCAATTATCTGCAAATATTTATCAACCGATAGATAAAACTCAAGTCGATTTTTCAAGATTTGATTCTATTATTTTAGAAAAACTTGCTATATATGATACAGACAATCAATATTGTATTCCTTATCAATTTGGAATATCTGGAATAGGCATAGATGAAACGGCTATAAATAAGGTTTTACCGAATATTGATAAACATAGTTTGGGTTTATTTTTAAATCCAGAAAATGCTAAGAAGTTATCGTCTTTGAGGT
Organism: uncultured Holosporaceae bacterium; assembly: GCA_964532905.1. Taxonomy (GTDB): domain Bacteria; phylum Pseudomonadota; class Alphaproteobacteria; order UBA3830; family UBA3830; genus UBA3830. The sequence continues at coordinate 41,262 of CAZHJM010000003.1, read as the reverse complement.
TTTGTTTGTATGATTCTCCTGAGGAATTATTTCCTGTTGTATTAGCTTATTTAGGTTTAAATCCTGAATCATTAAATGAAAATGACATAATTAAGGCAGCTGATCACCTTAAAAAAATTAGACCTTATATTTATAAATTTACTTCTTTTGGTTTTGAGGATTTATCCTCTAATAATGTAGTATTAACACTAGGGACTTCTGGAGATATCCTTAAAGTTAGAAAATCAAATAATAATAAAAATATTAAATTTTTTTATCCAAAAGAAGGATGTGCCTTATGGGTAGATGTTATTGCAATTCCAAAACAGGCTCCTCATAAGAAAAATATATATGCATTTTTACGATTTCTGTTTCATCCTAAAGTGATTGCAGCAGTTACAAATAAAACTTTTAGAGCAAATTGTGTGATAGATTCTAAACACTATATAGATAAGGAATTGATAAATAATCATGATATCTATCCGACGGCAGAATTCTGTAAAAAATGTTATATAGAACGTCCATTACCTGCAAGGATTGAAGCTTTAAGAACAAGATTATTAACAAGAATTAAGTCTATGATGTAATAATGGAATTTATTATAAGATATATATGCATATTCATTTTTTTGAGTGGATGTACTATTAAAACACCTCAATTACCTTCTTTTGAAACTAAAACTTTTTCATATGATGAAATGATGGATAAGAAAAATCAAATTGAGCAAGAAGCTATTGAACTTTGTAATAATAATTAATGTCAGATTCCATTTTATGTTATTATGAAAAATTTCCCTTCTAGCGTCATCACGAGGAGCAACGCGACGTGGCAATCTATTTTAATAGCTAAAAACAAGCAGAGGTGTTGAGTATGGGTAAATAGATTCTCACGCTCACTTCGTTCGCTCAGAATGACACTATGTGTCGTCATTGCACGGAGACATATATTCTCCTCCTCTGAATATATGGAATTACCACATATCATTATAATATAATAATCTAAAATCGTGATAACTTTTAATTTTATCAATATTAATATTTAAATTATAACTATCAGAAAAATTAAAAAAATAAGTTTGATATCCTTCAAGACGACGAGCGGGCTTTAAATATTTTTTCCATTCTATAACGGGAGGCAGTTGTCCAGATTGATTATAATTAACAAGCATATATTCTCTAGACTTTAAACTGTTTAATACTTCTTCTTGTGCGTCTCCTGAATCTATTGCAATTTGGATTAATTTATCCATTTCATTTTCATTAGTAACACTTAATAAGAAAGGTTGACCATTTTCCGTTAAAAATAAATAACTCCCGAAAGTATCTAGCATATAATATTCTATATAATTTCTGTTAAGACATGTATTATAAAAAAAATTCGCAAATACTGGATCTCTAAGATGATTACAATCCATTAATGACATATGTTTAAGTAAATCTATTGTATAAATTGAGAAATATTGATTAACAGATTTTTGAATAGCATTTATTAATTCCTCATCGAAATTTAAGCTACCTTTTTTTATAAATTTATTTATATATCCATTGTTAAAAGCATCAATAGCTATTTTTTCATCCGCTACTCCAGTTAATAATATTTTTTGCACACTTAAATTTTTTATTTTTGAGAAAAAATCAACTCCATTAATTCCTGGCATAGAATAATCAGCAACAATAACTGAAATTTTAGCAAATCTGTTTACATCATATATTTCATTATGTATTTTATTTATATTTATAAAAACTGATTTATCATTAGAATCTACTTTTTCTTCAACATTGGTTAAATTCGCTAAATCTAAGAAGTTGTTATCCAAAGAATTATTGACAAAATCTAATGCTTTTCTTGAATCTGTAATTATTTTATATGATATGTTATTTATATTAACAATCTCAAGTATGCCCCTTAAAAAGGACTCATTATCATCTACAAATACAACAGTAGATGGGAAAAAACAACTTAAAATACTACTCATTACTTTATTACCAGTACTATTACTTCTTTTTACTACAATGGAAGTTATTATACAATAAAATAACTTAAATTTATAAAAAGGAAGAAACAGACTTCGTATTCTGAATAAACGAAGTGAATGTGAGAATCTAATTACTTATTTACTCAAAATATCTACCCATGTTTCAGAATCGTTATAAATTGCCACGTCGCAAGCTCCTCGCAATGACGACTTGTAGCGTCATTCTGA
>CAZHJM010000003.1:37895-39053 GCA_964532905.1 uncultured Holosporaceae bacterium | reverse complement strand
GCTATTAAAATAGATCACCACGTCGCGTTGCTCCTCACAATGACGATAGGATGGAAAACTCCTGTAATAACATAAGGCGAACAAAATGGAGACTATATGACTCTATGTGATGATGCTAGTAAGGGATGCTCCAGCAATTGCACCTTATAGCGTCATTCTGAGCGAGTGTAACAAGCGTGAGAATCTATACGTCCTTTAAATTATCTTTCCTTGTTTTCGAATGTTATAAATAAAAGAGAAAGAATCTATATAATTCTCTGTAGTAATAAGAAACCGACATCATAAAACAAAAAAAGAGGAAGAACAAATCCTCCCCTTAAATTATAAGCATAGAAATTATCTAGTTAGCACTTATAGTAATTTTTAAATCCCCTTTATATTCACCTGTCGCAGCGGTAAAAACCTTGTTTTGATCAGCTTCGTCTATTTTAGCTGAGATAACCAATTTTCTGATCTTGCTGACATCATCAATAAATATCTCTTTTTCTGTACTAATGTCAGTCTCTGGGGTTCCAACAAGATTAGTTGTTGAGTCTTCAGTAACTTTCAAATCAACTTTATAGTGAAACTGATCTGCCGTACTACTATGTTTTAAAACAAATTTGTTAGCTCGATCAACCGTATTAGACTCAACCTTTAATTTAACTTTATGATTAACTGTAAATTCCAGATCTTTTTCACATTCTCGACATTTACCATCTTTAATAAGTACAAAATCCAAATGTTTTCCTAAAAAATTGCACTGCAGTATAGCATCAACAGTTCCTTTGACATCTACATTGATTTCGCTAGCGTTTTGGGAGAGATTAGCTGATGTACTTCCATGAGCGTCAAACATACCATTAGAATTATAACAAATAGACATACCCAACATTAATGCCAAACTCGTTTTTAAAATATTTTTCATATCAATCACTTCATTTTTACAACCTGACTTCATGGTATTATATATCTTGGATATTGCCAATACATCAAAAGACTAAAATTTCAATTATTTCTGATTTTTGATGATTTTCAACAAGATAAATTGTTTGTTTTTTAAAATAAAGCTCAGAATTTTAACGCATACCTTACTTTCATCATCACACTAATGTCATTGCACGAAGCCATATAGGCTTCGCCTCTTCCATTTCTTACGTGGCAATCCATTATAATAGC
>CAZHJM010000003.1:0-37885 GCA_964532905.1 uncultured Holosporaceae bacterium | reverse complement strand
AAAAACAAGCAGAGGGAGTATGAGTAAATAGATTCTCACGCTCGTTACACTCGCTCAGAATGACGCTACACGTCGTCATTGCGAGGAGCTTGCGATGTGGCAATCTATTGTTATACCGAAGCATTGAGTATGAGTGAGTAGATTCTCACGTTCACTTCGTTCACTCAGAATGGCGAAATAGAGGAATATGTTCGCTCAGAATAACGAGAAAAAGGTATTGCTCAGAATAACGAAAAGCGAGACAACCGCTCAGAATGGCGAAATGAGGGGAACGTCTAAAATTACGCTACACGTCGTCATTGCGAGGAGTTTGCGACGTAGCAATCCACTATGATTTCAAAGCAATTTCAGAAAAGAAGAGAACAAGAATATATTCTCACGCTCGTTACACTCGCTCAGAATACAGAGCCATATATGCTCTGCTTTTTCCACTTATTACCTGCGTATTCGACAATGTTTTTCCGTATTCGCTATGTTATCCTACAATAAAGCTAAAAAAAATGGTCACAACGGGTTATCTCGTCGCTCTACTTCTTGTAATGATGCCAAACAGAAACAACACTTATTTCATATTGTAAAATTGTCATTCTAATGCGTATGTCTTTGCTTCCTGTTTTTGAGCGATACTTTCCTCTAATACCATATTAATTACGTTGTTTTAATTAAGAGTATCGATTCATTTATTATAATGCTATCTTTGTCATTAACGCATAGATTACCATATAGCATTATTCTTTGTAATAAAAATTTTGTAATAAAAATATTGGAAAGCAATTCTAAATCCCTTTTTCGCCCTTATGTTAAACATGTCTAGAAGTATTTCCTATATTTCTCTATTAAAAGTATAAACACAGTAATTTTATAATTAACAATGATACAAATAAATTTATGGCTCTTCAGAAATTTTAGAAAAAGTATTTGCTTCATCATTTTTTTCTGCAGATTCTATTTCTTCTTCAGTTTCTTCTATAAACTCATCCAACATTTCTTCTTCTTTTTGATTTTTAATCTCTATTGCATCACTAGATTCTACTGTACAAATACGAGGTAGTTTTATTGTAAATTTTGAACCTACACCTAAATCACTTTCAACAGAAATTGTTCCTCCCATACATTCAACATATTTTTTAGTAATAGTTAACCCTAAGCCTGTTCCTAAGTTTTGATTGGAATCATTGTTAAAGCTTTGGAAAATTTCTTCTAATTTATCCTTACTAATTCCACATCCAGTATCAATTACTGAAAATTCTATAAAATCAATACCATCTTTTACTATAGCGTTTACATGCAATGTGATTTTCCCAAATTCTGTAAATTTTGCAGCATTTCCTATGAGATTTAATAAGCACTGTCTTAACTTAGTCTGATCTATATACATATCTCCGATATTTTTTGGAGACTCAATAAGTAATGAGTTTTCATTTTTAATGGTCAAAGGCATAGAAACTCCTTCTATTTCTTTTAATACTTCATTAATATGTATATTTTCAAAAAACAGTTGAGTTTTCCCTGCCTCTATTGATGACAAATCTAGAATTTCATTGATTAAAGATAATAGGTGCTTAGCCGAACCTATTATTTTTGAAAGATCATCTGCAGATACATTATCTTTTCTATCAGTAGCTTCCTCTTTTAAAATTTCACTGTAACCAATAATAGCATCAATCGGTGTTTTTAATTCATTACTCATGCAAGTAAGGAATTTACTTTTTGCAGCATTTGCTACATTTGCTTCCTTTGTTGCAATTTCTAATTTTCGAACAAGTTCTTGAGATTCTTTTGCTTTTTGTTCTAAATCACGAGTTCTTGCTTCTACTTGTTTTTCTAACAATTCAGCATTATTTGCTAATTTCTTTTCAATTTCTTTTCTCCTATTAATATCCAAAATAGATAAAACAATATAAGTTTGTTGATTAATAATTATTGGACAAATAGAGCAAATCGACCAAAAAGATCCTCCACCAAAACTTTGAACTAAAATTTCGTAGTTTAAAACACTGACATTAGATTTTACAGCGTTATTAATATAATCTTTATCTTTTTTAGATATAAATATATCCCAAATATTAACATTTGGAATTTGTTCCTTCATTAATCTTAATAAGGTCATTCCAGAACGATTAATTTTCTTTATTTTCCCCGATTCTTGTTGGAAAACAACTACCGCAGATGGCGTAAAATCTGTAATTGTATTTGCAATATCTATTTCTCCTTGTTTATCCGCAGAAGATTTCGATACAAATATACTAATACATAACCATATAAATAATAAAATGAAAACGATTAGAGGTAATCCGCTTAATATTCCTTTGGATATTATTTGAATGGCATCATCATCTATTATAGAAATAATAAACAATTGACTTCCATCAAGATTATGTGGCAATTTAATTTCACTTTTAAAAACACGATATGTAAAATCTTCTAATTCAATATCAGAACTACCTAGCTTAATAGAGTTTATTTTACTAGCAAGATGTAATCCTAACGCAATAAGATTTCTATCACTTTCTGCCCCATGTGGTAAAGAATTTAATGATAAATATCTTTTACAATCAGGAGAAATAATGAAAAATTTTCTAGGGAATGATCCCTCTTGTAATCTATCTAGAAAATTTTCATATTGTGACCATTTCATTGTTATATCTAGAAGAAAGCTATTTCCTTCATCGCCGATATCTCGCCGCATTATGTATTCAATTCCAACACTTCCGTCTTCTAATTGTTTTAAAGCAAAAGTACAATCACGATCTTTTAAATCATAAATAGCTTGTTTTTTTACATCTATTAATTCTTCTTCATTATCATTAGATCTAAATATAGCTTTACCCTGTTTATCATATAAATTAAGAGCCACAATATTGTTATCAGACTCTGATAATTCTTTTAATTTTTTATTGGAGTAATTAGGATTCATTGATAATATAATATCATTCGAAATGCCTAAAATTTGTTCTTCGGTGTTTTTAAGTTGTAATCCTATATATTTTGCAAGACATGTCGCTTCCGAGTCTATATATGAATCCATATATTTTTTTATATTAGACTCAGATGAAGATTTAATATAACTAAAAGCAATTACAACAGGAAATAATATACAAATCCATAAAATTGCTGTAGATTTTAATATATTCAAAAACTTCTTAAACATTTTGCACCCAAACTCCAACTAGATGCAAATAATATTACGGAATATAAGTTACTTTTTCGTAAAGATTTATTATTTTATTCTCCTTTGGGTGATCTGTCTTTTATGAAAAGAGATATTATTATTCCAAATGCTAAAAATAAAATTACAGATAAAAGACCATATTGATAGTCGCTCAATTGATAAATTTCTATTCCATCTACAATCTTTCCATCCCACACGTGTTTTATTATTAATCCAATTGTTGGCATTAAAATAATTCCACTGACCATACTCATCATGTTAATAAAACCTGTCACAGTTGCTCCTATAGATTTTGGGAATAAAGAAAGAGCTAAAGGATATGACAACATTGCACCACAAGAAACACCGGTTAAGAAAAATAATATAAATAGCATAGGGACATTTAAATATGCGCTTCCATATACAATAAATGATAAAGAAATAAACGCAGTTATCATAGCTGTTAAGATTGGTTTTTTATAGCTATTACAAATAGTCGCAATATAAGCTACTAAAGGCGAACCTATAACTACTCCTAAATATAACATATTATTAACTAAAGCTGACATTTCTGCATTTAAGCCATATGCAACTTTTATAAATGATACACCCCATAAATCTCCTAATGCGCTTAATGGAGAATAAAGCGCCATAGTCATTAAAGCCAGCACCCATGCCTGTTTAGAAGAAATTATTGTTTTTAATGAGTGTAGTAAATTTAATTCATCATCAGAGTGTTCTATTTTCTCTTCTTTTTTATCTTTTACTATTATCCATACTAAAACAGTTAATAATAATCCAAATAAACAGTAAGATTTTATTACATCCTGCCATTGAAAGTATTTTACAATGTAAGCAACGCCTGGACCTCCTATCACAGGACCCAAACATCCGACAGACATAGTGTATGAAGTCATAATAGTAATTTTATTTGCAGGAAACCATGAAGTGATAGATTTTATTGCTAGAAGAAACGAAAATGCAGAACCAAATCCCAATAACATCTCAGCAAAAGCTGCAATATAAAAATTATCAGTAGCAACTAATAAATACAGACCAACTGTACATATAAGTACAGCTAACGTTGCAGTGTTACGTAAACTATGCCTATCTACTATAATTCCAGCAGGAATTTGCATTAATGTATAGATTAGATAATAACAGCTACCTAATATTCCCATACCTGCTGCATCAACATGGAAATAACTCATAAGTTCATTTGTTAATACAGTAATGAATGATGAACGCCCAATAAATTGATAAAAATAAAAAGAAACTAAAATTAACCAAATTGCTAATGCTAAATAATTACTTTTTTTATTATTCATACCGTTACTTTCTTTAATGCTAGTTAATTCTTAAATATTTTTCATAAAAAATCAAGAAATAGATTTGTTTACATTTTATTAAATAGTAATTGATATTTTTTATATAAGGAGACGTTGTATGAAAACCTTATTATGTTTTTGTTATTGTATTTACTCATATATTGTATTTTGTGATTCATCACTTGTTGGAGCAGTTGTTAGTATGACAGCAGTATCTTCCGCAGAATCATTAATAAAAGATAAAGATAAAGGTTTATTCTCATGGCTATCATCAGCAGATGATTTCTTATTAGAAGAGGTTATGCTTATCGCTGATGAAAATACTAATAATCATGGAGCATTAAAGGTTCATATTGTAATTTTATACAATAAAGAAGTATTTTCTGAATTAATGAGATCATCATCTAGTGAATATTTTTCAAATATTGAGCAATTAGTAAAAGATCATCCTAATGAAATCAAAATATTTGAATGGCAATTGGTTGCAAAGAAAACCATTTCTCCTTGGATTCGTTTAGAATATCCGAATAATCATATGAAACCAGTAGGTGCTCTTGTTTTTGCAAATTATAATAATGGAGGAGTAGGTAGAAGTTTAATTCCTAAAGAGCATGCAAGAATAAAAATTACATTTGGAGAAAATGATTTCAATATTACTCCTGAAAATAATGAAGATGAGTAATTTATTCTTATATTATTATTCTTATATTAATCTAAATAGACATTAAATCATAATTAATATTTACTTTTGTTAAAGATATTTATATACTACAAATATGAAGTATAATAGGTAGTTAATATGTTAAGAAAATTTTTAAAAATATTAAATAGTATTGTATTTAGTTTTAGTTGTATTTATGCTGTTCCAGATCTTCCGCTTTTAACAAATGAAAATGGACATTATGTTCCTATTCCTGAATCTCAATGGTTAAGTAATATGCAACAATGGGCTAGCAATAAGCAAGAAATTAACTTTAATGAATTGGCAGAAAATGAACGATTAAGAGTATGTAAATTATATGAAGAAATGCGAATAGAATATCTCTATGGTGAGTATAGAGGTGAGTTTTCAGATGAATTAACTGATTTAATTGAAATGTTAGCGGATTATTCTATTGATATTTTATTATCTGAAAACAGTTCATCAGGGGGTAATGATGTTTTTTAAATGTAAAAAAGTGTTAACTTATGTTGTATTGTTATTTATTTTGACATTTCTGGAATCCTTTTGTATAAAATTAAGCGATTATAAAGATAAGAAATTGGATTTTAATGAATTTACAAAAGTAATAAGTATTTTAAAAGATGAGTTGTTTTTCGATTTTGATAATGAAAAAACAAACTTGTCACACATATTTGCGAAAGTTTTTCTCAGAATACAGATATCTCAACCCTTAATCACTATGCAATGTTTGACATAAACTTAATGGATCCGCAAAAAAGTTATTTTGTATTTTTTGAAAATACCGACAAAGCACATACAATTGTAAGGTACACTTTGGATTTTATTTTTCACAATGCAGAGTATTATATATTCAATGAAAGCTCTAATAAGATAAGTTTTTTCATAAAATTGAAGGAAGAGGATGTTCCTATTTTCTGTCCAGAACATCCTTTTTCTCTTCTTTATTCCGAAAAATCTCAGATCGATAATAACTTTAATTACTATTTAGTAAATTCTATAAGAATTCCTATAGATATTGAGGGTTTTAGACGTAATAAAGAACGCAGACTATTTGCAACGGCTTATCCGGATGTAAATATAGGTGATGAATACTTGCCACTATATAAAGGACTGGATATTTTAGAAATTATGGACAAAAACTATTTTGGAGTTGCATTTTATGCACTTAATTCATATTTGGAAGGTAAATTCGATTTTTGGACATATTATAATGATGAATATATTAAAGAATGTCTGAATAAAGATAGTTCAATTTATAAGAGTATAGAATATTTGAAATCGAAAGCCGTCAATCCTATGTCTTTATCTTATTCTATATTAGAAGGTGCTGTTAGTTTCCATAATAAGGTACAAATACCTGTTGATTTTCGTAAAATGGTCATTCCAGAAAATAGCTTTCTATTATTAAAGCAAGAAAATGAACAATTAAAAGCTCAATTAAAGCCATTCATAATCGAAAAATTGAAAGAGAATTTTAATAATATTCCCGAGAAATATTTTTCAAATTTACAAGAAGATAATAAATTATTTTTAGTTAACTTATCTAATTTCTTTAATCTTTTAGAACAGCTAAAGAAAAACAATTATAAAGTATTAGAAACAGAACTTGAACAGTTAATCAATGAAATTGATAGTCTTCATTGCTTAGTACAAGAAGATAAATCAAAATTCATTAATCAATTCTTTCAAGACAAAACAAGATATCATACCTTAGTTGTTAATTTGGAGAATATAAAAACAAATAAACTAATTTCTGTACTAAAAATACAATTGGAGCAAACATTGAAAGAGGTTGAAACCAAAGTAAAAGAAATTACAAATAAAGATATATCCTTTATCAAAGAACTTATAGATAAAAAGAATGAATTAGTTACAGCAGTGCTATCTAATGAAGATAGAAAACGAAAAATAGAATATTTGCTTTCCAAAAGAGATCAATTTTTTGATATATTAAAGGACAGGGAAATACAAAATATGTATGATAATGTAGAGACAAATCTTATGTCTCCTATAAAGTTATTGCTAGCAAAAAATAGTATTAATTTTGATATTGATAAATACATTACTCCGATAGTTCAAGAAATAAACGAAAACAGGTCTAAGCAATTCAGAGGAATAGAAAATATTATGGAGTTCAAAATTTATATGGAAGGATTAGAATTATTTTATGAAAAAGCATTTAAAAATTAAAAAATCCTGCGACTCTTTTGGATACCAATCCTAGAGTCGCAAGGTTTTTTGGTTATTAGTTTACCATTTTAGAAGTTGGCATGTGTGCTGTTGATGCTTTCACGGATTTTATTGATTGTATGTTTCTCACATTTCTATTCTGTTTTTTCTTAGTGTTATTTGTATTATTATTTACGAAATTTATATAAATTATTCCATTCAAAAGCTTTCATAAAATAAAAAATTATGAGTTTGAGAACAATTAATTATAATTATTAAAGATAATAGATAATATTTGAAATCATAATATAATGTTATATAATAAAAGTAGTACATCGGAGGGTATTATGAATGCTTTTTTAAATATAGCTATTATTACTATCGGCCTTTATATTGGAACAATAGAGGATATTTTTGCTATGAATTCACAAGAATTACTTAATAAAATGGAAAAAATATGTAGATTAGAACAAAATATTCAAACAGCAGAGTGGCTTAATTCAAATTTACCAAAAACAGAACGAAAAATAGATACAGATTTTGGATTTTTTAATAACTGTTTAAAAGAAATTGCAAGTATTTTTTCTAACTCAACGTCATCTAATGTTAATAATATGTCGTCACCAGGAGAATTGTTAGATTCAAAAATTGTAAGTGAACATATATTTAAGTTAATCTTGAATTTCGTAATTTCTATGGAGGAAGAAGTTGTCAATGAGATGTCTAAATGTGTTGATATTACATTATTAAAAAGTCTGTTTCCTTTTGTTGTTCTTGATCAGCTTTCGTTTTCTCAACGCAGTTCTCTTTTTACTTTTATATTACAAGTTAATAAGGAAAAATGTTTAGTACCTACAAATGATTATCTTTTGTTTAGAGCTATTAATATACTTTCTGAAGAAAAGACAAATAAGATATCGCAATCTATATATAAAGTAATGGTTGATATGATACCGGAGAGCTATTTAGAAGGATTTGAATTAATTTAATTATTTAAACTAGCAGGAAAATTAATGAAAAAGTATTACTTATATATAATTTTATTTTTTGTTTTTTCTCAACATGTGTTTTGTATGACTAGTATTTTAGTTGATATATTAGATAGTACAGGGGAAAGTGTTAAGAATATTTTTGGAAATATGCAAAGAAATAGTAATGCTTATGATATACCGTCTATTTGTTATGGAACACATGGTAATGCAAGAAATATGGCAGAGAGGGCATTTGTTTCACAGCAAATACAACCAATTACACAACAGTTACCGCGTTGTCATGTGGAGATTTTTTTACTTACAGCTATAAGAAATGTTAGAACTTTGAATAATTATACTATTATAATTTCTCAGCCATATCCTCCGTGTAAAACCCCTTTTTTAGGAACATATAATAATGCAAAAGGGCAAACTATAACTGAATTTAATCCGGGTCAAAGATGTCATGATTGGGTGCAGAATTTTGCTAATACTAATCGATGTATCGCTATTTTTCAAATTCCTGGACGCGATAATATTGTATATCGATTATAGTATGTTAGTTGCCGTGTTTTTATTTATGATAAATAAATAATCGGTTTCTGCTTTTATTTTATCTAGTTATCTAGAGTAATGGTTGTAGCAAAAGAAATAATTTATAATTATTATGTTTTTTATATAGAAAATTTAGAAATATATTACTGAATATTACAATCCTTAAAAAACAACTATAGTATTTTATTATGTATAATTTAAAATGGAATTAGTTTAATCCTGCGACTCTTTGGATATTAATCCTAGAGCCACAAGGTTTTTGTAATATTAGTTTGACATTGTAGAAATTGGTATATTTTTTGTTAATGTTTTTACAGACTTTATTGGCTGTGTAGCTTTTCTATTTCTATTCTGTCTTTTCTTAATGTTATTTGTATTATTATTTATAAAAGATGATTTTTGTTCTTTCATAGCAGCTTGAAAAGAAGAGTTTTGCTGTTGCAATTTTTCATTAATAGCTTCAGTATTTTCTTTAGATTGCATTAATAAATCAGCCTCTTTCTCTGTATTACTTTGAATTTGCTGAATCTGCGCAAATTTCTGTTCAAAAGTATTAGAAGTAGTATCCATATGATTTATTATTGTTTCTAGATTTTTTAATCTATCATTAAAGCTTTGTGCAAATCTTTTTGCCTGTTTTTTAAACTCTTCGGCTCTTTCCGACATTGCTTTACGGTATTCTTCTGTGAGTTCAAGCATTTGTTTAGAACCCTCATCATGAATCTTCTGTTTAGCGGTTGCAATTGTCATTGCAATATTATGTTCTTTAGTTATTTGCTGTAATTGTGCTTCTTTTTCTTCTAATTGTTGTTTAAGAGTATTATTAGTCTTATTGATTGCTTGAATTTGCTCATTATTCTGCTGAATCTGCTTAGCCATCTGCTCTTTTTGCCCTAATATATCATTATAAGCAGTTTCTGTTTCTGTAATTTTTTGATTGAGCAAACTAATTGATTTTTGCAATTCAGCATTATTATTTCTCTGAGAAGATAATTGCTTCTCCAGATCTTGTTTTTGCTGTAATAAAGAAATTTTTTCTTTAGAAAGATTAGAAGCTTGTTCTGTAAGATTAGAAATCTCTTGTTGCATAGATTCTTCTTTTTTAGTCGCTTCTAATTTAAATTGTTCTAACTTATTTTGTAAATTCTTGATTTCTTCATCATGTTGTTTATTAATTTGTTCAATTTGTACTTCTAAAGCATCAATTTCTCCATTTTGTGCTTGGATTTTTTGAATTAATCCATTGTTTATCGTTATTAACTGTGTAATTGCAGCAGATTGTTTTTGATTTTCTGTTTGTAACTTATTTAATTGTTTCTGGTTTTCTTTTAACTTTGTTTTATATTCAAATAAAGCTATTTTTTCTTGATTAAGTTCCTCTTGAATTTCAACAATTTGCGTCTCAGCTTTATTTTTTTCAGTAATTGTGTCATTTAGTTTAGAAATTAAAGATTGAGTTTCATCTTCTTTTTTTCGCATTTCTTCTTGATGTGCACTATTTATTTTATCAATTTCAGTTTGTTTTTCTAAAGCATGTTTTGAATTTAATTCTTGTATAGCTTGAAGTTTCTCTTCTTCTGATTTTTGTCGTAATTCCCTTTCTTTTTCTTGCATTTCTTTTTGATGTCTTTGATTTAATTCATTCTCCTTATTTTGTAAGTTCTGTTGATATTCTAACATCATTTTTTCTTTGTCTTGATTTAATTTTTCTATTTCTTGTATTTGTGAATTGATTTTATTTTGTTGTTCCTGTGTAACTTTTTTTTGATTATTTAGTAACTTTGTTTGTTGTGTTACTTTTGTTGATAATAGAGATACTTGATTAGTAAGTTGATTTATTATTAAATTCTGTGTATCCATAACTGAGTCAACATTTACATCCTCTTCATTTGTAATGGATGAGGTTTCTATCACATTATTCACTGCATTTACTGTAAAATTGGTAAAAACATATAAGGCACTTAATAGCAATATTTTCTTCATATCATCCTCTTTAATCTCAATATTCGTTTTATTATATCAACTGAGAGTAAATAAATAGTTAATTATTTTAAATAAAGGATAATTTAATATTATTAGATATAGCTCTTGATAAGGAATCGTTAATTTTTAAATGATAAAAGAGTAATAATTTAAAATTACAGGAGTTAATTTTGTTTAGGAATTTGCTGTCAAATAGAAAAACTATAGGGGGGGGTAAATCTCTTTGTAAATCAAATAGTTATATAATTCATTTAAAATCATTTATACAAATAGTAATTAATATAAATAATAAAGGAGCAATTCTTATAGAATTTGCTTTTACTATACCACTTTTATTAGTAATAATTTTATACATTTATGACATTAATAAATTTTCTTATATAAAAAATTGTATAAAGACAGCGACATACTATGGAGTGAATATAATACAAAATATTTCTCAAAATAGAACGAATAAAAAACTAACAAAGAATGATTTTATTAATCTTTCTCGGACATTAATTTTAAGTTTACCGATTTCCCAAGCAATGATTCAAAATAAATATAAGTCTCAGTTATATATAATTACAACTATGACTTTAATTGAAGGAATAACTAATGATAAGTGTAAAGTAAAATGGTCTATATTTACCGATTTTAACGAAGGACAAATAACAAAATATGTATCAAATAATAATGCTAACACTGATATTACAGGCACATGGGCTAGTGTCTTAAATTATAGGTATGGATGTACAGCAAAAATAAATCAAGAAATAATTTCTACTACATTATTCCATGATTTACATATTAAAAAAGGAGAAATAAAAGCAATTCTAGAGATATCATTTTATAATAACCATACAGGAAGAACAAAAAATATAGAAGAATTATTGGAAACTAAGCTTTTAAAATTACCGAGTCTTAAAGGGCTAGGTGATACATATTTTAATACTCATGTAATATTTTCGCCTAAGGCCGGAATTTTTGATATCTCCACACCACCTAAATAAAGGTAAATATCTCCCTTCCTCATCATTATGATTTACATGAGCCCTTTACCTTATACTAAAACAAAAGAGATAGGAGTTCCCGTATTTTGCATGAAAATATGCTATTCTCGTCATTCTGAGTGAACGAAGTGAGCGTGAGAATCTATTTTCGCATTTAACACCTCTGTCTACACTTTGATATCGCAATAGATTGCCACGTCGCTCCGCTCCTCGCAATGACGAATTGCAGAAAAGGCGGAACCTATATAGCTTCGTGTAATGACGAAAAGAAAAACATTCCTTCTAATGATAAAAAAAAGAGGGCTCACAACCCTCTCTTCTTCCACCATTCATCGGTTTTGAATTCTTCTGGAATTTCTTCTGGTTTTATATCACAAAATTCTTTGCCTAATGCCTCTTCTAGCGCATCGTCTTTTTCAAACAATAAAGACTTTGGTTGTTTTGCTCCACAATAAGGACAATAAATACAAGGAGATCTATAATATTCAGATTGATATCCTGTTTCATCATTACTCTTTATATAAAACGTAATTTCACGAATGGATGGATCATAAAACAAATTATGCTCCATTACATATCTTCGCATAGTATCACAACAAAATTCCATTAATATCTCCTAATATTTATGGTAACTTTAAAGTTCTTTCAGAACATCGTTTAGTTTCATTTAAAACTCCCGTTACCGGATCGATAGCACCGCGATGATCATCTTTACCTCTAAACCACTCCCATTCATGATGCAATTCATCACGACTTATATAATCACCTTTCTTAAATTTAATTCCTTTATATTCGCATTTTTTCTCAAATTTAAAGAAATCATGCCCATCTTTAGTTATTCCTTTTTGGCTTAAAACCTTTTGGTTTTGAAGTCCTTCTAAATAACTATCTGCATGTTGTTTAGAAGAAGCTTTTCTCTCCGCCTTAACTTCCTGGGTTTGAGGGTTAGAGTGGTGTTCCCCTCCGGAGCGATTTCGGTAATTTATGAAGGTTCGAGTGATAGCTCGAGTAGCTCTGGAAGCTACGTATCCGTATATTGCTCCTTTTGCTGCTCCGAGGTCTGCTCCTATCGCTGCTCCCACAGGACCTCCGGCTATAGTTCCGCCCGCAGCGCCTCCAGCTCCGCCTATTACAGAAGCAATGGAAGAGGCAACTGCATCTTCCGCTATCTCTCTCATCACTTCTTCCCGATACTCTTCCGGACTCATTACCCCTTCTTGAAATCGACGCAAATTGTCTATTCCACCGGGTATCGCCATATCTTTCAGCGTATCTTCAACTGCTACCCCTATCCTGTTTAAGCCTTCCAATGCTCTCTCGTAGAAGCTTCTAACCGTTTCCGCTCTGTTTCCCAAAACATCAAAACGATTTTCATTGATGTCTCGCAAAATATTGATAACACCCCAATTAGCCTCTTCTATCTGCCCTCTGGAGTAATTTACTTCGGCATTATTCAGCATATCGATCTCTGCGCGCAGAATTTGCTCTCTCATCGATGCTTTTTCAGCCTCTGCCTTCTCCGCCTGATATCTATAGTGATTTATATACCAATCTTCTGCCAAAATTTCGTGCCTTTCTCCTTCTGGAATTATAATATCCAACAACGTATCCGTCCATGCGTGGTTATACCTCCTCCCGTCAATCACCTTTATATCAAAATACCACCTCTCTTCCGTGATTTCAAATGTGAAGTTCGAGGGCTGATTCGGAAATGTCGTATATCCTATGGCTTTCCTTTGTCCTTTTTGCCAACCTCTTCCTATTCCTAAACTCCAAAACTCATTCCCCGGTGATTTCGCTACATGATACTCTCGTCCTTCAACTTCTCGAATCTCATAAGATGCATTTTCGTCCCGTTTCTCAAAAGAACTTTTCGCTCGTCGTGTCCTCGCTTCTCTTTGCTCTGCTTGCCTCGCTTCTTCTCTTCGGGCTTCCTCCTCTTGTTGTATTCGCCTTCTCAACGTTTCTTCTGTTTCTGCCGGCACTCCTTCTGGAGGATTTGGTCCCGCTGTTACATTTGCAAAGGTTTGTCCATGATGATTAACTGTGACATTTACTGCTGGATGATTCCCATTACCATCTACTTGAACGCCTACTCGCGTCTCTCCTCCTGCTATATATCCTCCTGCTGCAACTGCTCCTGCTGTGGCTGCCGTCGCTAATGGCGCTCCTACTGCTAATCCTACCCCTCCTGTCGCTATCCCTATCGCTGCCCCTGTTAGTACTTTCGATACTTCATTCCCTCCTATCGCTTCGTTCGAAACTAATAAAATCATTACTTGAATAAAAACTTTGTAAAACATTAAATCCTCCATCTCTTTTTTGTTAATAAATCAAATAATCATTACTCAACCTCTTTTGCTCAAGTAATATAAAAACCTTCCTCTACCAATCTCTTGAATTCCCTCACCTCTTTCAGTCTACAAAATGATGAAACCTATCTCAAATTCTCCCTTCATCATTAAGAAAAACAAATTCCTATAGCTCTTAATGTCAAAATACTTATTACTACTTAAATATTTTAACCTTTTTTTAACTTATCTAATATCTCACATCTTTTCAACACATATCTCCTTAACTTCTATAAATTTATTTATAAATTTCTGTACTTAGCTGTTTTATCAACGAAAATAGTGTTAGAGAAAATATCCGAATATCGATTTCTTTATAATTTCCCAATTCTTTTTATTAATAAATTATGTATATGATTATTTAAAAATGATATAATTACATCGTAAAGTTTGGAGATATGTATGAATCAGAATATGACTCAGACAGTTGTTTTATTATTACAAGCTGCTCAAGAAGATGCTCAAAAAAATCATCATCAATTTGTAACACCTTTTCATATTTTAAATGCTATTTTGGATAAAGAAGATTATTTGACTTCTAAGATACTTCGCAATGTAGATAAAATTCGTTTACGTAGTCTATGTAATGATGAAATAAAAAAAATTCCGCAAGTTTTTGGTAGTGAACAGCTTTCTGTTTCCAGTGAATTATATAAAATCTTTCAAAAAATGGACGAACGTTCAAAAGAATTAAAAGATAAATTTATTGGATTTGATAATTTGTTGTTTTGTTTACTACAATCGGACTCTATAAAACCATTATTAGTCCAGTGTGGAGGAAATTTAAATGAAATTGAAAAAATAATAAAAGAGGTTAGAATGGATAAAAATGTAAATACAGAAAATGCAGAATCGGAATTTGATGCATTGAATCGTTATGCTAAAGATATTACAGAATTAGCAAATCAAGGAAAATTAGATCCTGTCATAGGCAGAGACGAAGAAATCCGTCGGACATTACAAGTTTTGTCTAGACGTACGAAGAATAATCCTATTTTGATAGGAGAACCTGGCGTAGGTAAAACAGCAATAGTTGAAGGATTAGCAAATCGCATTATAAATAATGATGTTCCTGATTCAGTAAAAAATAAAAAAATCATGTCCTTGGATATTGGGCAATTAATTGCTGGAGCAAAATTTAGAGGAGAATTTGAAGAAAGATTAAAGGCTGTCCTTAAAGAAGTATCAGCAAATGATAATATCATATTATTTATTGATGAAATTCATACTTTGATGGGAGCTGGTCAAGATGGAGCAATGGATGCTTCTAATATGCTAAAGCCTGCTCTAGCTAGAGGCGAATTACGTTGTATTGGTTCAACTACATTGGATGAATATAGAAAGTATATAGAGAAGGATTCTGCTTTTGCTCGTAGATTTCAACCAGTGTTTGTTAATGAACCTTCCGTTTTGGATTCAATTTCTATTTTAAGAGGATTAAAAGAAAAATATGAATTACATCATGGTGTTAGAATTAGTGACGCCGCTATTATTGCCGCTTGTAATTATTCTAATAGATATATAAGTGATAGGTTTTTACCAGATAAAGCAATTGATTTAATGGATGAGGCGGCTAGTAGATTAAAAATGGTACTAGATTCTAAACCTGAAGAAATAGATGAAATCGATCGTAAGGTTATGCAACTGAAAATAGAAAAAGAGGTTCTCAAAAAAGAAAAAGATGAAGCTTCAAAAGAAAGATTAGCAAAATTAGAAGAAGAATTATTAGAATATGAAAAAAAGTCTGCAGATTTAAATGCAAAATGGAATCAAGAGAAAAAGAATATAGATGAGATTAAAAGTTTAAAAAGTCAGATTGATGAAGCAAAAAATTTGGCTGAAGCTGCTCAAAGAAATGCTGATTTTGCAAAAGCTGGAGAACTTTTATATAGTAAAATTCCAGCAATGGAAAAAAGATTGGCAGAATGCCAGAAGTTGGCTTCTGAAAAGCGTAATGAAGTAACAGAAAATGACATTGCTATTGTTGTTTCTCGCTGGACAGGCATTCCTGTAGAAAAAATGCTAATGGGTGAAAAAGAGAAATTGCTCAATATTGAATCCAAATTAAAAGAGTCTGTTGTTGGGCAAGATGAAGCTGTAAATGCAGTATCTGATTGTATTAGAAGATCTAGGGCAGGCATTTCAGATCCAAATAGACCTTTAGGATCTTTTCTCTTTTTAGGTCCGACAGGAGTGGGAAAGACAGAATTATCAAAAGCGCTTGCCCAATTCTTATTCGATGATAAAAACAATATGATACGTATAGATATGTCCGAATATATGGAAAAACATTCTGTATCGAGGCTAATAGGTGCGCCTCCGGGATATGTTGGATATGAGCAAGGAGGAGAATTAACTGAAGCAGTAAAAAGACGTCCTTATTCTGTTATACTATTTGACGAGGTAGAAAAGGCACATAATGATGTGTTTAATATCCTTTTACAGGTCTTAGACGAAGGGCACTTAACAGATGGTCTCGGAAGAAATGTAAATTTTAAGAATACTATCATTATTTTGACTTCTAATTTAGGTTCTGAGTATTTTTCTGAAATTAGTAATAAACAACAGGTAAAAGAAAAAGTTTTGAATGTTGTAAAAATGAATTTTAGACCAGAGCTTATTAACAGATTAGATGAAATTTTAGTCTTCAACAAATTATCTAAAGAAAATATGATGGGTATAGTAAATATTCAATTACAAGAATTGTATAAGCGTCTGGAGGATAAGCATATTTCTTTAGTTGTTGAAGATTCATTTAAACAATGGTTATGTACAGAAGGTTATGATGAAAATTATGGCGCTAGACCTCTTAAAAGAGTTTTGCAAAAAAGCTTGTATGATTTAATTGCAAAAAAAATTATTGCAGGAGACTTACAAGAAGGCTCAAAAGCCACAGTGACATATCAAAATGGACAAATTGAAATTAGAACTTAGAAATTTTGATATAGAACAGATTGCAAATTCAGGGCAATGCTTTCGTATTTATAAAATAGATGATAATAAATGGGAAGTTTGTGCTCTGAATGAGTGTTTGCTCGTTCAAAAAGAGAGTAATAATCATGTATTTTACTGTTCACAAGATAAGTTTTATGAATTTTGGTATAAATATTTTGATTTAGAGATAGATTATGGACAGATTATAAACCGTATTTTAAATTCCGGAGATAATTATTTAGTAAAAGCGGTTAAGTTTGGTTCAGGACTCAGAATTTTAAAGCAAAATTTATGGGAAATGATATTTTCTTATGTTATTTCTCAACAAAATAATATTTCTAGAATAACTAATTGTATTTATAGAATATGTTCTACAAATAATAGTAAATTTCCTTCTCCTTTAGATTTCCTCAATTTTTCAGAAAATCAATTAGAAAGTTTTAAACTAGGTTATAGAAAAGACTATCTATTAACTATATCCAAGTTAATTTATGAAGGGAAATTTGACTTAAAATTATTAAAATCTATGGATTATATCAGTGCCTTAAAATATCTAAAATCTTTAACAGGAGTAGGAGACAAAGTTGCTAATTGTATTTTGCTATTCGGATTGCATAGAATAGAAGCTTTCCCTATAGACACTTGGATAAAAAGAATTATAGATAAGCGCTATAATGGAAATTTTTCTTTAAAGCAGTTAGGATTAGAAGATATTGGAGGTATTGTACAACAATATATGTTTTTTTATGAAAGAAGTTTGTATTGATTTAATCTATTGTTTTTATTAAAGTAGTAGACATGATTAAAAGAACATATGGATTCTCATGCTCGTTATACTCGCTCAGAATGACGAGGAGTAAGGGTTCATTATGGATGATGAAATAGTTATTTGTTTTAGTGATAACTGCTTTAACTAGCGTCATTGCGAGGAGCGAAGCGACGTAGCAATCTATAGTGACTCTAAAGTGTTCGTAAAAAAGTAATTAAGAAAAAACTATGGACTCTCACATTCACCATGTTCGTTCAGAATGACTAAAAGCATAATGACGATGTCGCTATACGAAGTTATAAATAAGTAATTTTATATACTTATATTTTACAAACAGGTGTATAAAATTGTATCTCTCCAAATGGCATTAATTTCTGTATTCTAGACATTGAAAAATCTGAATCATTATCTCCAATTACTAATATAAAACTATCTCCACCTCCCATACTTGGACGATATAAAACAGCTTTTTTATCTTGTTCTATTTCTAAGAATTTTACTGTAGCAGGATTATAACAACTTATCTTTTCTATAGAAAATTTTAATAAAGCATTATCTAGATTATTTTCATTATAAATAGAAATAATTCCATATGTTGAATTCTGTTTTAGGACAACTTCGAATCCATCTTCTTCTTCTGATAATGGTATAGCTAATGAATTTACTTCATTCCAAGAACTGTCAATAAGTTTTATGCCGTCTTCAGAAACTTTAGCAATAATAGATGGGTTATTTTCATGTATCATATTAAAATAAACTGTTTTTTCCATTTCCATACAAAATACATTAAGACTTATAATTAAAACTAAAAATAACATTTTTTTCATGTGCTTCTCCTCATTAGTTAAATTTTAATAAAAGTAAATCTATAATCGTTACCAACAAATCTTAAATGAAATTCCTCTTTACAACCAATAATATCATCAAGGATTACGGTTCCATTATAATACGGAAGAAAAATATCTTGAGGCCTATTAGTAGATGGAGAATTCCATGAAGGATATGGAAATTTATCTGCATGTATAATTCCTCTCATTCTTGGTAAATTCATAACATTTTGAGGAGTATAAAAAGGATCAATCGAATTAGATTGAACTATATGTAAATTAGAATCTTGAGGTAATGCTCCTACAATTGGATTTCTCCATAATAATGGATTATTTCTTCTAATACCAATATTTAAATCTAAACATATATCTGTAGAAATATTACGCAATAATATTTGTTGTAATTGAGAAAATGTACCAAAAGCTTCATCATAACCCGGACCAGAATCATATAACATTCCTGAACTAATACATTGGTCATTCTCATGAAAATATCCAACTTTCTTATATCTGGTTAGAACCCGTCCTCCATTGATAGAATATGTTTCATTTATTAAAAAATTTTTATTATGAATGATTCCATTATTAGGAATTGTAGAAATTATAGAACGACATCTGCTAAAATCATTATCAGATATATTCATTTTCCCAGAATTTTTAGCATTTTCCATATTTGTAAACACAAAAGCAATATCTGTTCCCGTTATACTTCTTTGTTCAGTATATAAGAAATTGGGATAAAGAATAGTATATGGAGAATGAATAGATAAATTACATAAACAATTTTTTATAAAATCTTTTTGATTAACATTAAGTGGCATTACCTGAGAAAAAAACATCTCATTAAATATTATTAATTTGCTTTTCTCGTTGGCATTATTAGATAAAAAATACTCTCCCATTCGTTGCTGAATAGATTTTATAGAATCCAATTCTATAGCTGACAACGATCGGCTATTATTGATAACTGTATTAAGAGAGATATTGTTGTTTGAGTACCTTGGAGCTTCAGCAAATTTACTTCCTTTCCACCAACGTATAAAAAAATTACCAGAATAAACACATGAAGCATATAATAATGCAAGCACATGCTCAAATTCAAGATGAGAGATTAAAGCTGAAGGACCTGCATTAATAGGTGTTCTAGTTACGGTGATTACAATAATATCAGAGTCTATAGACAACCCAAACTCTCTATTTAGTTCATTTTTTAAGTTATTTAAGCGCTGATTAGGAGATAGACTATATATATCTCTTAAATTTACAAATAACAATATAAAAAATACGAATAAAAGTCTGAACATTTCTTACTAAACACATCTACTAGTTCTAGGATATAGGAGTATTAAGATATTGTCAACATAGAATTAGACACTTGGATAAAAAGAATTATAGATAAGCGCTATGAGGGAAAATTTTCTTTAAAGCAGTTAGGGTTAGAGGACATAGGAGGTATTGTACAACAATATATGTTTTTTTATGAAAGAAGTTTAAAAAATAAGGAATATTAGTTTTTATTATAACATAGATTTTATTCTTTCTATTTTTTAGTTACTATTAGTAGTTTTTTCCTATTAGAAATTATTACATAGAATTATATAAGATATCTTCATATTTTATTATTATATGAGTTTGCCCTCTAATGTCATAAATGAAATGCCTGCATGGTAATAATACTTATCCTCATTTTAACATCATTGCGAGAAGCGACGTTTAATCTATAGTGACTCTAAAATGCTTGTAATAAAGGTAAGTAAAAAGAATAATGGATTCTCACGCTTGTTCCAGCCACTCAGAATGACGCTAAAGTATAAGGATATGTACTACTCAGAATAACGAAAATTGCAGCATGATTTTTCGTAACAATGAGAAGATTTATATTTTTCTAATATTTTAAACCATCTATTAATCTATAAAAAAATCTACAGTTGTCATATTTTAGAGGAAGACGTATAATTTCGACAATGTTAAAACAAATGGAAATGAATGTTATAGCGGTTATAAATCAAAAAGGTGGAGTCGGGAAAACTACGACAGCTATAAATTTAGCTACTGCTCTTGCTGCTGTTGATAAAAAAATACTAATCTTAGACCTAGATCCACAAGGAAATGCCTCAACAGGGCTCGGTATTCCTAAAAGTAGAGGAATACAAAGTAGTTATGGTGTTTTGTTAGGCATTGTAAAGCCGCAGGATGTTATTCAAGAAACATATATTAAAGGATTATCTGTAATTTCTTCCACTATAGATTTGTCCGCTGCAGAAGTTGAACTATATCAACAAAATGATAGAGATAGTCATTTAAAAAATGCAATATCTTTACTAGAATTTGATTATATTTTTATTGATTGTCCACCAGGATTTGGGCTTATAAATATAAATGCGTTAAATGCAGCAAATAAAATTATAATTCCATTACAATGTGAATTTTATGCATTAGAGGGTTTAACACAACTATTTAACACTATTCAGAGCGTAAGAAGTACAATAAATAAAAATCTTGTTGTGTCTGGCATACTTCTAACAATGTATGACCGTAGAAATAGTCTAAGTAGAATGGTTTCAAATGATGTAAGATCCCATTTTGGTAAATTAGTATTTGAAACAGTTATTCCTAGGAATGTGCGCATCAGCGAAGCATCTTCTTTTGGAAAACCTGTTATTTTATATGATGTACGATCTAGTGGTGCTTTGGCATATATAGAACTTGCAAGAGAATTTTTAGGTAGAGAAGATAATGAATAATAAAACCTTAGGACGAGGTCTATCAGCATTTTTAAGTAACCAAGTTAATGAAAATGATGAAATATTAAAAATTGATATAGATAAAATAATACCAAATCCTTATCAACCAAGACAAAATTTTGATGAGGAACAATTAAACTCTCTAGCTTTATCTATAAAAAAAAGAGGTGTATTGCAACCTATCATAGTTCAGCAAATTGATGATAATGTTTATCAATTAATAGCAGGAGAACGTCGATTAAAAGCTTCAAAATTAGCTGGATTAAATACAATCCCAGCTATATTAACGAATCTTGAAAAAGAAGAGCAGTTAGAAGTTGCAATCTTAGAAAATGTTCAAAGAGAAAATTTAAATCCTATCGAAGAAGCTGAAAGTTATCATAAATTAATAACGGAATTTAATCATACACAAGAAGAGTTATCCGATATTATAGGGAAAAGCCGTAGTCATATCGCTAATATTATTCGATTGTTAAATTTACCTGAAGATGTCAAATTAATGGTAAAACAAGGTAAACTTTCATTTGGACACGCTCGTACATTAATTGGAACGGCTAATGCATCAAAAATTGCAGAAAAAATTATAAATGATAAATTAAATGTTCGTGAATCTGAAAATTTGGTTCAATCATACAAAAAAAGAAGCCCCCATAAAGATCCAGAAATTTTTAATTTAATTAATCAATTATCAGAGTTGACTGGATTACATGTAGATATGAAATTAAAAGGTAATGGTGGTATTTTAGAAATGTCATTTAAAGATTTTTCTCAGTTGGATATGTTCATTCAAAAATTAAATAGTATAAAATGAGTGTTATAAAAGCTGCTTTCACTGTAGGTATATTTACTTTATTTAGTAGAATAGTCGGATATATTAGAGAATGCATAATGGCCGCCTGCTTAGGAGCATGTATGTGCTCTGATGCTTTATTGGTTGCCTTAAAAATAGCTAATACATTTCGACGCATTTTTGCCGAAGGAGCTTTTAATTCTGCATTTTTGCCAAGATTCTCTAAAGTATTAAATAATGAAGGACAAACATCAGCTAATAAAGTTTTATCTGATATATTTAGTTTTTTATTAATATGGTTAATAATATTTTCTATCATCGTAATAATATTTTTTCCTTCAGTTCTGAAAGTACTTGTTTCTGGATTTGATGAATTAAGTGAAAAATTTGGATTAACTGTGCACTTAGGAAGAATATGTTTTCCTTATCTCATATTAATATCTATTAGTTCATTATTAAGTGGAGTTTTAAATACTATAAATAAATTTGCTTTACCATCAGCATTATATTCACTTTTAAGTGTATTTACAGGTATAGGATTATTAATTAGTTACTATCTTGATTTTTCAAAATATGTTTCTGTAAATATAATGGCATACTGTGTTTTACTATCCGGAATTGTTCAATCATACTGGCTTTTTTTAGCGATAAAACAAGAAGGATTTTTTATTAAATTTAATTTACATTTTTGGTCGGAAAAAGTTAAAGATATTATGAAAAATATGATACCCGGCATCATTGGTGCTGGAGTATGGCAATTAAACATGTTAGTAGATACTACTATATCCTCATATCTTCCTACAGGAACTATTACTTGTGTGAATTTAGCTGATAGATTGAATCAATTCCCTTTAGGAACTCTAGGTATAGCTTTAAGTACAGCATTATTACCTATGCTTTCTAAATATGTAGCTGATAAAAATTTTACAAGTGCAAGAAAAGAATTGGAAAGAGGGCTGTTATTTGCTTGTTTTTTTACTTTTTTTGCAACTACATTTATTTTTTCACTAAATGATGTAGTTGTATCTGTCGCTTTTCAAAGAGGATTATTCGATGAACAACATGTTCAGATTACCTCAAGTGCTCTACTAGGTTTTGCTATTGGACTACCTGCATATGTATTGTCAAAGATATATTCTTCCGTATATTTCTCGCTCGGTGATACAAGAACACCTGTAATATTTGCAATAATTTCAGTAATATTAAATACTATATTTTTAATTACAATTGTTCCTTTTTCTAAATATTTT
Source organism: uncultured Holosporaceae bacterium (assembly GCA_964532905.1). Taxonomy (GTDB): domain Bacteria; phylum Pseudomonadota; class Alphaproteobacteria; order UBA3830; family UBA3830; genus UBA3830. Next base: position 14,386 of record CAZHJM010000003.1, on the reverse strand, counting down.
GGATTAGCTTTGTGTACTTCATTATCTGCTATATGTAATGCTGTGTTACTTGTAATATTTACTGATAAAAATTTAAAGATAAATATTTCAAAAGTTTTTTGTTATAAGATTTTCTCCCAACTAATTGCCTTTATTGTTACTTACTTATGCCTGAATTATTGTGTTCAAAAATATTGGACCATTGATTTAGGAGAAAGTTCTTTCAAATGGATTTTCTTTATTTGCATGTTAGCGCTTGCAATTTTAGTTTTTACATGTATTACTTCAATAATGTTATTTCTCGTTAATAAAAAAAGCGCTAAGTTATGGAAAAAAGAATCATGGTCATAAAATAGCACTTTCAAAATTCGATTAATAAATTTTTTTAGGTAAAATTAATCAGAAGTATAACAATTATTTAATAATCCTTACGAATTATTTTTTTCAAAATCACTCCATAATGCTTTAACAGGTCGAGGTCTTCTATTTTCATCTAGCGCGACCATGATAAAAGTTCCTTTCACCGCATGAAGTTCTTCACTACAGCCCTTTCTTCTAATAGTTACATATACATTCAATGTCATAGATGTATTACCTATTTTATCCAACTCAGCATAAACAGATACTTCATCTCCAACAAAAATAGGTGCATCAAAAGTTACATTATTAATTGCCTTAGTCGCAATACTTCCACGAGCTAAACGAGCCGCAATACTTCCGGCAGCAATATCCATTAAAGACATAATCCAACCACCGAAAATATCACCCCAAGGATTTGTATCCGCAGGAACTGCAATAGTTCTGGAAACTAAAACCCTTTCTTTATTCAACATCGTTTTTTCTCTCTGCTAATTATAAATAATATATAAGAGCTTTAACCAAAATGTCAATCTAATATAAATATTTTTCTTTATTAACTGCTTATTAATATTTATTATTTAATAAACTTGTTTTTACAATCATATCAATTTGTTGAAGAGAATTATTTTTTGTTAGTCTTTGAGCTTTACATTTAATATTTAATAAATCAACATTGCTAGAAAAGAAACGCTTGCAATATTCTACAATATCATCAGAATTTTTTACTTCAAACGCTACTTTATTTTCTAATAAAAAATCTTTAACTTCAGCTGTATTATCCATAAATGGACCAAACAAAACAACTTTTCCTAAAGATACAGGTTCATAAATATTATGCCCTCCTATTGGAACTAAAGACCCGCCCACAAATGTAACATCAGCTAATCTGTAACAAGTACCTAATTCACCAAAAGTATCCACACAAACTACATCAACAGAATAAAAGTTAGAATCTATGCGTGAACGAAGAATATAATTTAAATTATATTTCTTCAAAAGAGAAGTAACTTCATTAATTCTATTAATATGTCTAGGAATAATGATAGTTACTATTTCAAAATATTTTTTTAATTCAATATGGGCATTAATAATAACCTCTTCTTCTCCAGGGTGTGTACTTGCAGCTACTAATACATGCCGACCATTTATAATATCTTTTATTTGAGAAAAAAGTCGATTGTTACAAGGAAGTAAAGCATTCGCATACTTTAAATTATCTATTTGACATGTATTTTCAGGAGAAAATAATGAATATCTCTTCATATCTATATCTGACTGAGCTAAAATTTTTGTAAATTTCATTAGAATTTTTGAAAAATATGAATGAAAATGTTTCCACTTTTTAAAAGAACGCAAAGATAGTCTTGCATTTAATAAAAATATTGGAATTTTACATCGATATAATTCATCTATGATGTTAGGCCAAATTTCTGACTCTAAAAAAAATACTTGTTCTGGCTTCCAATAATTAATAAATTTTTTTACCCAAAAAGGAGAATCTGCAACAACAAACTGATGTAAACATCCTTTTAAATTACGTAATTTTTCTCTCATAATATCCGCGGATGTAACTGTAATTGTCGTTAACAAAATATTCAAATCAGGATTATCCTTTTTTAAATGAGTAATATATGTCAATGCAGTCATAGATTCACCAATACTAGCAGCATGAATCCAGATTAAGCTACCATTTGGTCTTTTTTTTGTGGGAATCCCAAAATGGTTACCTACATCTTTCCATCTATCTTTTCCATAGCAACAACGTATATAAAAATACAGCTTTAAAAAAGGAATCGCTAAATATGATAAAACCCTATATAAATTAATCAATTAATAACCTGTATGCTTTTTGAGAACAGTCATTTATTTTATTTTCAACATAAGTAATAGCCTCAGTTTCTGATAAATTTTTTAAATCTTCCCAATGTATAGGTTCTCCCCATACCATAACCCCTCGATTAAAAGGCCAAGCAAGAATAAATTTATCCCAAGAATCAAATCTATAAAATCGTCTCACACAACAACTAAATGGTAATATATCTGCTTTTGTAAAACGAGAAATAGCCACAACTCCTGGAGCTAATTTGTGTCTAGGACCTCTAGGTCCATCTGGAATAATTGCAACATATTTACCATCACGAATAAGTTTTACTATTTCCTTTACTGCTGCTATTCCTTTTCCTGTTGAACCGAATATAGCTGGCATGTGAAAATTTTCAACAACTTTTGCAATAAGTTTTCCATCACTATGATTCGAAGCCAATACATGTAAAGGCTTTTTCCAATGCCATACACAAGGTGCTGTCATTAATCTATCATGCCAAAGACTGACTAAAAAAGGCTTATTATTTTTATGATATTTATCAGGAATATCCTTTCCGACAACCGTCCAATAAGTTGTATAATATGAAAATTTCATAAAAAATGACAACAGCCTGGCAATAAACGCTTCAACTTTCTCATTTTTCATTTTTGTTTTTAATATGGGCAGCTTACTTAAAATCCACTCTTTCAAGAACTACCTCATAAAAAATTCCCAAGCAATTGTGGACCAATCTTTTTCAATCGGCTGAGGAAGAGTTGGAGGTACTAAACTTTCATGTAAACAAAATATTATTTTACCATTATAATTGCTTAGATCTTTTATTTCTTTAAAAGCAAAAGTAGGTTCTTCAACTAATGAATAAATAATGTATCTGTGTTCTGATAAAATCTTTTCTATTTCTTCACATGAAATATGATTGGTTTTAAATGCATTTTTGTTAAAACCTAAAATAATAGCAGGGCGATATTTTTCAATAGAATTTTTTGCTCCTTTCAAAGCAGATAACTCACTACTTTCTATATCCATTTTTATAACATCGATTTTATCCAACCCCTCTTTATCCACAAAAATATCAATTGTTGTAGATGGAACTTTTTCTGTTTTTATTTTTTCAATACCTTTATAATTAAACTCTGTAGCTACTGTATTTAATGCGCTACGCTCTTCTGGTGCAATTGAAACCAAAGCTTCTCCTTCTTTATCAGAAATTACTAAGCGATAAGAATTAATATTTCTCAATTTATTAATACTAACATTATCTAATAAACGTAAAAAATCTCTCTCACTAGGCTCAATAGCGAAAATTTTTCCATCTTCTCCAACTATTCTATCAGCTAATAAAGAACAATATCCCATATTCGCCCCTACATCTATAAATACTCCATCTTTAGGAAGTAGTGCATTAATAGCAACGACAACATTTGGATCATATATACCTCGAACAAACAAAGCTCTAAAGACTTCATTACCAGGATAAATACGTAATTTTAAACCATCAATCCATTTCATAACTACTGGTTTTTTTAATCTAAGATATGTCCACCACCTTTTCCACTCTCCTACTGTTTTTGCAGAATCACCAGTTTGACGATTCCATTGTTTTATTGGTAATAGAGCATCATAATTAGGAGCGGGAAACTCATCTTGCGCTTCTATTTGAGAAATATCTTGTGTATTATTTGGATCATCTATACAAAAAGAATATTCACATATAGAACATAACACTGTAAAAAACATATATGTTAATAAATTAAACATTTAACCACTCCGATTTTCCATATTAATTTAGATACTTTAACAGCATAAAACAAGCCTTTTTTAGTTTTTATCTATATAACGTTTCATATTAAAGCATCCAGAAATACATCCCAGAATTAGGAATATCACTAAGAATAAAGGAAAAATATTAAATTTTTTATCCAACCAAATCCCTATCATTATACTAATAACTATAGGGACAGTAAATTCTAAACCACAATTGATAAATTTTACTAAATAGTCTTTCTTATCCATATTATGAGTTTACCACTTCTCCCATATAATCCATAGATTTTTTTTCATTTTCATCACTAGATGTAAACTTTTCTAATTTTTTTATTGGTAATATACACATAACACCACTTCCATCTTTAGGATCTGAAAAAGCATGCAAACTTCCACCGTGCAACTCAATTAAAGATCTAACAAGAGGCATACTAACCCCATTAGAATCGGCACTCAAAAAATTAATCATTTTACTACTAGAACGTTTAAATACAGCTTTACATTTAGTATCGGAATTTGAATTGCTTCCATCTTTTACAATAATTTTTACATTTTGCCCATCTTTCAGCAACCTAAGTTCTATTTTTCCATTTGGAGGGGTAAATTGTATCGCATTAATTAATATATTGAACATAGCTTGTCTTATTCTAATTTTATCTCCATTAAATATTAGATCTTCATCAGAATAATTTCTAACAACATCAATGTTCTTTTCTTGTATTCTTTTATCTAAATTTTTAACAATTTCTTCTAAAGTATCTTTTAATGAAAAAGAAGAAACCGTTAACTTTACCGATTCTATATCTATAGAAACCATTTCTAAAAGATTTTCTATTAATTCATTTAACTGATTAGCAGAACTTAAAATAAATTTAGAATATTCTAACTGTTTGGAATTTAATTCTCCATAATATTGATGAATCAATAACTCAGCAAAACCTATTAAAACATTAAGTGGTTCTTTCAATTCTGTTGATATGCTATTTACGAATTCAAAACGCAATTTTTGAGCCATTTTTAACGCTTGATTTTTTTCAATAATTGCTTTTTCAACCATGCAAGTATCTGTAATATCTAAAAAGCTATGCATATGTGCTCCATCAGGAAGTGGAGTATAGGTAAACAGTATAGTAGAATTATCCTTCTTTGTCAGTTTACCTGTTTTAGTAATACGATCTGTTAAATTACTAATGGTATGCTCTCTAAAGCCTTCCCAATCAGAACCAAAATCCAATTTATCTTTAATTTTATCTAGCATTTCAGATAGATGCATACCTTTTAAGTCGTTAATCGATTCATTAACTTGCCAAATTTTTAACAAAGCGCTATTAATAATTTTTAAACGATTATCACTACCATAAACCATAATTCCTTCATAAAGATGGTTCAGTGTTTCTTTCTGTACGGCTAATAATGTATTATTTTCCCTTTGTAAAGCCAAAGAATCAGTCACATCTTCATATATAAACAACAATCCTCCAAGAGGATATGGCGCGACAACCATTCTTAGAGACTTTCCATTTGGTAAATGTAATAAATCTTGAAATGGTGCGGTAATTGATGTAAATAACTCTAATTGCTGTTTTTTAAATGCTTGAAAATCTGCATGTTCTGGAATTTAGCGATTATTACGCCTTTCCTCTAAAATTTCTCCATAACTCGGACTCGAACGTAACCATGACAAATCCAATTTCATTAATTGTTGATAAGCGTTATTAAAAAACTGTAATCGTGTATCTTCTCCAAATATAGCTATAGCAGTAGAAATATTTTCTAATACTTCGCAATTTGCTTTTATTACCTTACTTAAATTATTATTAAGATTTTCTTCTTCCGTAATATCTAACGCATATCCAATATATTCACTATTTAATGCAGGTTGCTCTCTAATTGATAATTTTTTGCGTACTCCATTAATCACTGCAAATTGCGAAACTGTTAAAGCTTTTCCACATTTTTTTACGTTTTCAGCAAGAGAATGTCCTTGACCAAAAATCACTCCAGGAATTAAAGGAATATTGTCAAATATAACTTGATCTACACTTGTATCTAGGGAATCTGCATAAGCTTTATTGCAATAAATTATATCTAAATCACTATTTCTCCTCCAAACTTGAATTGGAATACTGTTTAAAATTTCATAAAGAGAATCTATTTTTATTTTAGCCTGAGAAAGTTCTTCTTCAACTGTATTCATTAAATTATTAGTGTCTGTAATATCTCGAACCCATAAAACAATTGTTTCTAGACCGCTAATTATAATTTTTGCTCCCGAAATTTTAAGATTCTTTTTATCAACTGTTAATAATTTTTTTTGAAACGGTTGTCCTGTTTTTTGTAATTTATTAAATAAAGATACAAATTCCTCATTATCTTTTCCATCAATAAGAGATAATATATTGGAAAAAAAGATATCAGAATGACCTTTAAATCCAAAATTTTCCTTAAACTTTTTTGAGGCATTGATGAATTTATGATCTCTTGTCCAAGCAATCCATCCATCAGAAGAAGCGGATAATACTGCTTGATAATGGCATAAAATATCTCTGTATTTTGCAGCATCGAATCTAGCTTCATATAAACTATATGATAGAGTTATCGATGCAATAAAAAGTGTAACAATTGTAAAAAACTGAGAATTTGAAAAAACTACACAACAAATCCCAAGTAAAACAAAAACAATCCCTATCAGATCCGTTATTGACCAAGTCTTCATATAACCGCTCTGTAATATTTATAACTATTATTGTGTAATATATTGAAAATTTCAAGAAAATTTATATTTATTTTTATTAAATTTATTTATATTTTTCTATTAATAGTTGATTATTACGTTAAAATATATAAAATCTATTTTTAAATAAATGGTTAATTAATTATGCAAACAGATATTGAAATTTCCCAAAACGCTAAAATTAAAGATATTAGAGAAATAGCAAAAAAAATATCAATTAATGAGTCTGATTTAGAATGCTTTGGACATTATAAAGCAAAAATTTCTTATAAGTTTTGGAAAACCATTGAAAAAAATAAAAATGGGAAACTAGTATTAGTAACTTCTATAAATCCTACGGCAGCTGGAGAAGGTAAAACTACTACGAGTATCGGTTTAAGCGATGCCTTAAATTTAATTGGTCACAAAACATGTGTAGCTTTAAGGGAACCATCTTTAGGTCCTTGTTTTGGCTCAAAAGGCGCCGCCACTGGAGGGGGATACTCTCAAGTTATTCCCATGGAAGATATTAATTTGCATTTTACCGGAGATTTACATGCTATCACATGTGCGCATAATTTATTGGCTGCATTAATTGATAATCATATATATCAGGGAAATAAATTAGAATTTAATCTCAAAAATATAACCTGGCGTCGAGTAGTTGACATAAATGATAGAGCATTACGTCACATTGTTATAGGAATGGGTAAACACACAGATGGTGTAGTTAGAGAATCAGGATATGATATTACAGTATCTTCAGAAATTATGGCAATTATATGTTTATCTAAAGATATTCAAGATCTAAGACAACGCCTCGATAAAATTATATTGGGTTATAATAAGGATGGGAAAGCCATTACATGTGGAATGTTAAATGCAACAGGGGCAATAATTACCCTTTTGAAAGATGCCATAAAACCAAATTTAGTACAAACCATAGATGGAACTCCAGCATTTATACATGGAGGTCCTTTTGCTAACATTGCTCACGGTTGTAGTAGCCTTATTGCAACAAAACATTCTTTGAAATTAGCTGAATATACTGTAACCGAATCCGGATTTGGTTCAGATTTAGGAGCAGAAAAATTTTTGGATATCAAATGCCCATTATTAGGGAAATATCCCGATGTTGTGGTTATAGTAACAACAATTAGAGCTTTAAAAATGCATGGATATGTAACAAAAGATAAATTAAATGAAGAAAACCTTTATGCATTGGAAGATGGTTTTAAAAATCTAGAGAAACATATTCAAAATATCAAACGATACAATTTACCAGTAGTTGTTGCACTTAATGTATTTGAAAATGATACAGATAATGAAATAAAATTACTTAAAGAAAAATGTGAACACTTAGGAGTCAAAGTTGAATTATCCAAAGTTTGGAGTTCTGGAGGAAAAGGAGCTATTGAGTTGGCTCAGACTGTGGTAACGTTGGCTAATAGTAAACATGATAGTTTTCATCCTTTATATAATGCTACGGATTCAATTGATGCAAAAATAGAAAAAATAGCCAATATTATTTATGGAGCTAATGGAGTAGTTTATTCAACACGAAGTAAAGAATTTATACAAAAAATGAAAAATTGTAGTTATCCTGTCTGTATAGCTAAAACAGAAAAATCTCTTAGCGACAATAAATCGTTATTAGGACGTCCAACTAATTTTAAAATAACAATTAACGATTTAAAATTAATGGCAGGAGCTGAAATGATAGTTGCTTATGCAGGAGATATTATGACTATGCCTGGATTACCAAAAAATCCTAGGGCTAATGATATTAATATGACAAATGATGGAGTAATTATCGGTCTAAATTAATAAATAGTATAATCCTTGACTTAACATATTATTCGTGTTCTAATTCGTTTTCATCGGTAAATATTATGGATAACTTTAAAATAGGTACTTTTAGAGCTACAGCATTAGTTGCAAGTAATATGATTGGCTCAGGAGTATTGTTAGCTCCTGCTTTATTAGCTCCATATGGATACACAACAACAATTATTGGCTGGATTATAACCACAATAGGAGCACTTTCGTTAGCTTTGATATTTTCTCAATTAGCAAATTGGATTCCGAATTCAGGTGGGCCTTACACATATGTTAGAAATGTATTCGGTAATTTCTTGGGTTTTCAAATGGCGTGGGGATATTGGATAAGCTCTTGGTGTGGTAGCATATCATTATTAATCGGGACATTACAGTATATATCAATATTCTATCCTAGTTTTGCAAACAATCCATTATATTCCATAATATTTGGATTAGGTGTAATTCTACTATTTACTTATATAAATATAAAAGGAATAAAGGAATCAACATCAGTAAGCATAATTATTTTATTAATAAAGCTTATTCCTCTTTTATTAATTGCATTTGTTGGAGTTTTTTTTATAAGAAATTTTGATATCTTTTCTTTTCAAAACATAAAATTATCATCTTTAAACAATATGTCATGTATTCTATTATGGTCATTTATCGGTTTAGAATCCGCTACAATTCCATCTGATAATGTAAATAATCCAGAAAGAACCATTCCGACATCAACTATAACCGGGGTACTTATCACTGCAGTTGTTTATATTTTTGGTACTATTGCTATTTTTGGAATATTATCTGAAAGTGAGTTGGTTTCATCCCCTGCCCCATACGTAGATGCAGCTAGAAAAATTGCCGGGAATTACGGCGAGATATTTATGATAGTAACAGGTATTGCTGGGCTAATTGGATCACTTAACGGCTGGATTATGATTCAAGGGCAAGTACCATATTCAGCAGCCAAAGAAGGGTTATTTCCTAAAATATTTTTAAAAGTAAATAAAAACAATGTACCTATTGGAGTCATTATTAGTAGTATATTAATGGGAATAGTGTTTATCCTAAGCTATCAGAAAAGTATAACTCAACATTTAAAGCTTCTAATTGATGTATCTGTTCTAGCCATGCTATTACCTTATTTTTATTCAGTTGTAGCCTATATATATTTATCAGTTACCAAAAAGAAACAACTTTCATTATTAGAAAAAATCTTCTTCTCTGTTATAGGACTTATCGCTCTACTCTATAGCTTTATAGCAATCATTAGTGCTGGGCAAGAAATGATATTCATCTGTTTTATTATATTTCTAATAAGTGTTCCATTCTACGGATTTGTAAAATGGAATAAAAAATAAACTCGTCTTATATAGTAAATATAAAAATAATTTAAGCTTGACTTTTATCTATTATTTATTAGACTGTAGAAAAATTATTATACGGAGAAGTTATGGCTAAACCTACATATAATCCAAGTAAAATTATAAGGAAACGTAGACATGGTTTTAGAGCAAGAACACTTGCTGGGGGACATGTTTTAAAAGCTAGAAGAGCAAAAGGACGTGCTCGTTTATCAGCATAAAGTATTTAATTGAAAAAGAATTTTAGAATTCGTAAGAGAAAAGATTTTGTAAATGCTTCATTAGACGGGGTTTGCATTCATACGGATTTTTTTATCATACAAATTAATAAAAATTCATTAAATCACTATAGAGTTGGTTTTACTGCCTCTAAAAGGGTTGGTAATGCTGTCGTTAGAAATAGATGTAAGCGTCGTATGAGGGCTATGGCTGATTTTCTGTTAGCGACATTAGGATTAAATGGTATAGATTATATATTTATTGCTAAAAATCGATTATATTATGCTAAATGGGGTGATTTAATTCAAAAAGCAACTCATTCTATACAAATATTGAATAGTAAATTAATAAATTGAAAAAATTATTGATAGTTCTCATTTTATTTTATAAAAAAGTAATTTCTCCTCATTTAAAAACTCAATGTAAATTCTATCCTACTTGTTCTGAATATACGATATTAGCTTTACAAAAATACGGATGTTTAAAGGGTATAATGAAATCAATATATCGTATTATTCGTTGTAATCCATTCAATTCAGGCGGAACAGATTGGCCTTAAAATAACTTTTTGAAACAAAGATTCTTGAGAATAAAAATTATATCACTCTGAATAAACTTTTTTACTTTATTGAATAAATACTTCTTCATTTTTCGCTATGATGTAAAAATGTTTTTATTATTTTGAGCATTACATCTCTTTTTATATTATCTTGAATAAATGAAAAAATACAAATTTACATACTCTTATTTTCCCTTGTGTTATTTTAAGTGAGTTTCTTACTCTTCCTTTTGTCATTCTGAGTAAAAACGTTTTTTTCATTTGCGTCATTCTGAGCGAACATAGTGAGCGTGAGAATCTATTCATTACTTAATGTCTCTGCCTGTATTTTAATGTTACAATAGATTGCCACGTCGCTCTGCTCCTCGCAATGACGATACGGAGTAAGCATAATGAATCATCACCTCGTTTCACTTCTCATGATGATGAGGAAAAGGAAAAAACTCCTCGTAATAACACCAAGAAAAGATACTTCTATAATAATGCTTTAAATATACTCTTCGCAATGATAAAAAGGAAAACGTTCCTCACAATAATAAATGGAACTGCCCTCCGCAATGATGCAATAAAAGAGAGGCTTCCTGTAAATGATAAAATCAGGTGACTACGTATTGTGCAGGTTCTCATTTTCCTCTACTTAGCATCATTTTGAGCAAATAGTAACAACTGCGAGAATTTATATGCTTTTTCAATCTTCCTTTTCGTTACTTTGAGCGATAACCACTCCTTTCGTCATTCTAAGCAAGTAGAACAAGCGTAAAATATTTTATTAACCACTTTTCTCATCATTCTGAGTGATTATTCTTGCTCTCATTTGCATTATTCTGAACGGGTCTCTTACTCTTCCTTTTATCATTCTGAGTAAAAACATTCTTTCATTTGCGTCATTTTGAGCGAACATAGTGAGCGTAAGAATCTATTTCCGTACTTTTATCATGTTACCAATCGCATTATTGTATAGATTACCACGTCACTCCGCTCCTCGTAATGACGAAAAGTGGAATAGGTGGAAACTATCTCCGTATTCTGAACAAGTAGAACTCCCTTTCCCATTGACGTCATTCTGAACGAACGTAGTGAGCGCAAGAATCTAAAATTATAATTTTTCAATTACCTTAAATTTGACAAATGTATGTTGCATTTTAGGTATCTCTTGTTGTATTAATGGTAAATATTTATTATAAACTTTTAATAATGCTTGTTCTCCAAAATTTGGATCTTCATTTTTTATTAATTTATTTAATATTGCATTATTCATGTCAATCCCATATATATCTAAAACTTTAGAGCTCACCGCTGCAAAAGAATTTGATAATTTATCGGATATGTCTCTTTCGTATTTTTTCAATGCAAGATTATAGAAATCTTCTTCATATTGGGTTTTAAAAGACATTAAATCATTTTTAATAGCTCTTATAAAATCTAAATCTTTAAATAAATCACTATTTTGAGTTATTAGAATTCTCAACAATACAATATAACCCTTACTTTCAAATTTTTTTACTATATTTGCATTTTTATCCTTATTTCTTTCCACAACAGCATTAATAATATTATTTGCAGCTGTTGTCAAATCTCCATCACTAGAATTTATTCCCAAAGAGAAAAATTCCTTATTAATAATACCAGCTTTTATTGCCTCTTCACATTGTTTCTGAGTAAGATTTTGTGCAACATCAAGCGTAAGAGAGAAATAATCAATTTGTTGACCTGAATTACCATTTTGAGCATTAATACTTTGCTCTAATTTAACAGCGTGTTGCTCTAAATTAGTTAAATTCTGTTCTAATATATCTATTTGCCTAGATTGTCTTACACTCAGTTTATTATCCAAAGCATTTTTTATTGCCTGACTAGCTGTTGATATTTTTAACTGATTTTTCCAATCATTCATATATTTATTTAAGTCTAAAACTATCTGCTTCAACTTAGCTATATCCTGTTTTGCTAAATTAAGACTTGACTTATCGTTTTTAGATAAATTGTCCTGTATTGGTTTTATTAAATTTATTCCATCCCTATATGATTGAGCAAAATCCTCCTTAGATTTCCCCATAATAGCAGTTATTATAGCATAATCGTCTCCCAAAACTTTAATATAACCATATCCAGCAAGTAGATTATGAGCATCTTGCATATTATTTAAAGTTTTCTGTTGCAATCCACTTAAAAATTTTGATTCTATAATAGCAATAATATCTGCTTCACTTGGTTGTTTTTGTGATTGTGGCGTTGGTCCTGGCAATGCTGGATTCACCGACCCTGTTGGCGCTGACGTTGACTGTTGCTCTGCCTGAACCTGACTATGTAATGGATACAAACTACCTCTTCCTTCCGCAGATTGAACAAAATAAATTAACACAGCAGAATAATAACTTACTTTTATTATTGTTTTCATCTCTTCCTCCTATATTTAAATACCTCTGATAAGCCTTTCTATCTCCTAAATAGATTACCACGTCACTTCGTTCCTCGTAATGACAAAAAGTGGAAAAAGCGGAGACTGTCTCTATATTCTGAGCAAGTAGAACTCCCTTTTCCATTGGCGTCATTCTGAACGAACGTAGTGAGTGTTAGAATCCAATGCCTCACTCCTAATCAATTTTAAACAACTTAAAATCACGCTACCTCTTACCAAGGATAATATTTAAATCCAATTCTTATAGAATTACCATGCACACTTGGCTTAAACGTCTGTCTCATATCAGTAACAATACCTATAGTTGCTCCTGGATTAGAAACTCCACAATCACGTGTAGATTTTCTCCAAAAATGCTCATACTCCGTTACAAATGATAGTTTATTACAGACTCTCTTTTCAAAACCTGCTCCAACTACTGGCATAGTTTTTAACTTTGCTTTTTCCATATTTTCAAGAACCATCCATTGAAAATCAACTTTTAACCATTTTATTCCGGCAATACCATAAATTGTTGTGTTATATTTGTCTAAATAATATCCGTATTTAAAATTTAATGAATAAGAAATACCATCAATTTTAGAATTTTCATTAAAACCGGGTCCTCCATCCATAATATAAATGGTCTTCTTACTATTTTTCCCTAATGATGCTTCTAAAGACAATCCCAAATAAAAATTATTATTAAATATATGGGAATACCCGACACTAATTACAGGATCTAACATAGAACGTTTTGCTTTATTAGAAAAACATCTGTTATCAACAGCAGTAACACCCATTACGGTAATATATCCGTAATCACTATAATTACGAGCAACTGTCCAGCTTTGGGCTAAGTCGATACCTATATTGAATCCATTTAATTTTGTTCTATCTACACTATCTGCATTTGCTGTTAAAGATAAAGCAAATGCTAACGAGACGAGACGAGACGAGACGATTTCATTTTATACCTATTTAAAAACCTTATTTTTATATTATCATATAAAATATTGTTTAACAAGCGGTTAAAAAATAATATTTTATTTGCTGTAAATAAAATATTGGTAAATTCTCACGTTTACTCAGAATACGGAGACAGTTTCTGCCTCTTCCACTTTTTGTCATTACGAGGAACGAAGTGACGTGGTAATCTATATAATAATGCAATTGGTAATATAATAAAAGTAAGGAAATAGATTCTCACACTTACTGCGTTCGTTCAGAATGACGCCAATGGGAAAGGGAGTTTACTATGTATGACATCCATCCTATCGTCATTATGAAGAATGGAGTGGCGTGACAATCCACACTTTTTACTTATAATGGAGTATTATACAACGATAAACAAAATTCAGATATTTCATTTTTTACAAAAATT
>CAZHJM010000002.1:110756-152092 GCA_964532905.1 uncultured Holosporaceae bacterium | reverse complement strand
GCAATATACACTAATAGGAGAGATGCTCTTGGATATTACTTGATGTTTTTCTGTATTTTTTATCATTTTAAGTAATTTTTCACCTTTTGCGTCATTCTAAGTAGCGTGTATCCTTACACGTAAAATACATATATTTATCGTCATTCTTAGCGAGAGTAGCGAGCGTGAGAATCAATAGAGTACATATCTCTTCGTTTATCTTATTAACGAAAACGTTGTAATGATGCTAAGGTATTGAAAAGCTACTCTAAACTGGGTTGAAATATATCAATTTACCAGGCAATAGCAGGATTGACGGAAATCTCTATAGTTTGATAACTATAAAAGCTGTTCATAATAATTCTAGATTACTTGTAATTATAAAAATTATCATTTCATATAACTCTTTAATTAATTTATATATTATAAATTTTGTCAAAATTAATAAATTATTTATATTTTTATTTTATTGTATTTAAATAAAAATAGGAGAAGGACATTTTGAAATTCAATTTATTAATAATAACAATAATAAATATATTTACATTGAATATTTTTGCAATGATTAATTATAAAAATTTAGAGCGGTCTAAGGGAATTATAGGCTGAAGCATTAGAAATGAACAATATATACGATAAAGCTGAAAGTTTATATTCTATCATTAAAAGCAAAGGTTATGACTATGAAAATAAAATGTTAGAAATGCCGACAGCATTATGGGATTTTTTATTACAAGACGATGAAAAATTAGATATAGGAATGGAAATAAATAGAAATATAGAAAAATATCTTTCTGAAATTCCTATATTCGAAGAAAATACAAAGTCTATTTATAGAAGTATAAAAAAAGAGCCGATACATTCTGGGACGGTAGTGACGAAGACAGATATATTTCACTTTGTGTATTTAAACATAATACTACAAGTATACCTAATGTATCCATAAAAGAAGAAACGATATCTGGATACCTATTTGTTTATTTTTTTAAGAAAATGATAGAGAAAAAATATGAAGAATATAAAAGCAATAAAAAAACTCTGAAAAATACTACTTTATTATTGCAATTAAAAATAACATTAAACTCACTTTATATAAAATAATAAAGACTAAAATTTTAGAAACAGTAATTTATACAAACACTAATCAGATAATACTTTACTTTGCAATAATTTTTTCATTTTTCTAAAGCGCAAGGATAAAACACAATTACATGTATTTAATAAATATTTATCAATACCTCCTTTTTTTTCAATAGAACGTATTGCATGTGTAGACAATCTAGCTCTTATTTTAATTCCTAAAGTATCACTTAAAAATGAAATATTTTGTAAATTAGGTAAGAATCTATGCTTTGTTTTATTATTAGCGTGGCTAACTCTATTACCATATAAAACCTTTTTTCCTGTTAATGGGCAAACTCTAGCCATTTTTAAACCTCTATCCAATTTACAGTCTCCTTATATAAGAAAATAAAAAACAAGTCAACATGTTAAGTAATTTTTATTATTTTTTACTTAATCAGATAAGAATTATTATGTTTGTTCAATTAATTTCAAAAATTCTTCTTCATTTATAATTTTAATTCCTAAATTTTGCGCTTGTTGTAATTTTTGCCCTGCATTATCTCCGACTACTACCAATGAGGTTTTTGTAGATATAGCTGATGTAACTTTTGCCCCATGATTTTCAGCTAATATTTTGGCTTGTTCTCTTGGAATATTTTTTAAAGTTCCTGTAAAAACTATAGATAAATTTGCCAAACTATTATCATAATGAGTGTTTTCCATCTCAGTAATATAAACTTGACCAGTTTTATTTTCGTCTCCAGCTAGATTTATCAATGTATCTAAGTTATTCTTAATTTCAAAAAAGCTCTGAATATCTTTTATCATAGATCCTCCAATTCCATTTACAGTAATAAGCTCTGATAAGTTATTATTTTTAATGCTGTTTAAGAATCTATGATAATTACCAAAAAATAGTGCTGTTAATCTAGATGTAGTTTTACCGAATTGAGGGATACCTAGAGAATAAATAAATCTATCTAAAGAGATGGTTCTAGCTTTATTTATAGATTTAAAAAGATTATCAACAGACTGTTTTCCCCAACCTTCTTCATTTTCTAGATGAAATATTTCATTTTTTTCTTCTAAATAAAAAATATCAACAAAACTTTTTATAATTCCTTTATCAAAAAGAAATTTTATATTTTGTTCCCCTAATCCTGCTATGTTAAAAGCTTGTCGAGACACGAAATGTTTTAATTTTTCTACTAATTGAGCAGGGCAGTCTGAATTTATGCATTTAATAGCAACTTCTTCTTGCTCTTTAAATAATTCAGAACCGCAACAAGGACAATTTTTAGGAAAAATAAAAGGAGTTGAATCTTTAGAACGTCTATTCAATAAAGGATAAAGAACTTGCGGAATGACATCTCCTGCCCTTTGAATAATTATCCTATCTCCTATACGAATATCTTTTTTCTCTATTTCGTCTTTATTATGTAGAGTGGCACGAGAAACTATAACTCCTCCAACATTAACAGGTTTTAACTCTGCAACAGGCGTTATATTTCCTGTTCTACCAACTTGTAGGGCTATATTTAATATTGTTGTTTCAGCTTGTTGTGCAGGGAATTTATAAGCAATAGAATGTCGAGGATATTTTGTAGCATTTCCCATTAATTTTTGTAATGATAAATCATTAGTTTTATAGACAACACCATCTATATCATATTCCAAATCGGAACGAAGAGATTCTAGTTTTTTATAGAACTGTAAAGCTTCTTTTTGCGAATGACATAATTTTACTTCTTTAGATACTGTAAAACCATAATTTTCTAATTTTTTTAATACTTCTTCTTGATATAGTAAATCTTCTCCTAGAATTGCGTAAGCAAAGAAGGATAGTTTCCGAGAAGCTGTAATAGAAGCATCTAATTGTCTCAATGAGCCTGCTGCTGCATTACGTGGATTTGCAAAAAGTTTTTCTCCATTTTTTTCCCTTAATTTATTTAACAATTCGAAATCTTTTTTTAACATTACAACTTCGCCTCGGATTTCGATTTCATTATTTATTGGAATTTTTTTTGGTACATTATTAATAGTTAGTATATTTTGAGTAATATCTTCTCCAATACTTCCATCTCCTCTTGTCGAAGCCTGAACAAGTATTTCATTTTTATAAATAATCGAGGCAGATAAACCATCCAATTTTGGTTCTAACATGAAGTCTATTTGTTCTTTATTACACAATTTTTTTATTCTGTTTATAAAATCAGAAATATCTTGTTCATTATATGCATTTTCTAAAGATAGCATTTTATCTTGATGAGTAACCTTTTTAAAATTTATGGTTGTTTTTGCACCTACTTTTTGAGAAGGACTATTTTTAGTTATTAATTGAGGATATTCTGCTTCGATTGTTAATAATTCGTTGTAAAGTTTATCATATTCAGCATCTGAGACAGTAGGAGTATCGAAGATATAATATTGTTTTGAGTATTTTGATAATAATTTTACTAATTCTGAATGCCTTCTCTTTTTTTCTTCGAACATAATAAAGACCTTTTTATTAAAATTTAGAGAGTTTTCCTTCAGCTTTGTCTTTTAAAAGATGTAATGCTATTAATGCAGCAGCAGATACTATTAAAATAGGTACTATTAAATAATCATTATAAAATCTGTTTAAATAAATCATCATTATAGGAGTTAATCCACCAAATATAGCTTGTGCAATGCTTAACGATAAAGAAACTGCTGTACATCGTATATGAGGTGGAAAAGCTTCAGCAAAAAATGCTGCTCTACTTGAATAATATAGCCCTATGAAAAATCCATAAAATAACTCTAAAGATAACCAAAAGTAAAACGATTTTATCTGAAATGTGAACATCACTATTTCTACAAATACGACACCAATTATTCCTATGATTAAAAATGGTTTTCTTTTGAAAGTATCAGACAAATAGCCACCGCCTAAAATTGATATAATAGAGATTAAAGCAGCAGATGTAGCACAGAATGTAGATTCTTTTAAGCTTAATAAATGCCAATAAACTAAGTAATATGGAATAAAAGACCACATTGTATAAAATGCTACTGCACTAAATGACGTAATTGAAATTGTACGAAAAACTTCTTTTTTATATTTTATTAATAAAGATGCAGTAGAATCTTTCGATTTATGTTTTGGTTCTTGATGCGGTATTAAAAATGCAAAAGGCACTAACAGAATTCCCAATAAAAAAGGGATACGCCATATATATGAAATTTCTTCCTCTATATTAATACATGAAAAAATCCATATTGCTATAAAATTTGCCAGAACAAGTCCTAATTGATTTCCTGCATCTGTCCAACTACCATAAAATCCTCTTCTATGAGCAGGTGCTTTTTCTACAACATGTATCATTATAGTTGTATATTCTCCACCCATAGATATTCCTTGTAAAATTCTACAAATAATTAAAATAATAGGAGCAGCTATACCTATTGTATTATAACTTGGTAATAATCCTATTATTACTGTAGGTATTGCCATTAGTAGAACAGAAATTGAAATAGAAATTTGACGTCCAAATTTATCACCAATAGGGCCAAAGACAATAGCTCCAAAAGGTCTAGAAAATAATCCCATTGCAATAATTAATCCCTCTATATTAAAATTTTCAGGACAAAATTGTTGACGTAAAATAATTATTAAAGGCATAACTAAAGAAAAATTATACCACTCTATTATATTACCTAATGCCCCTATAATGGATTCGTACTTGGAATTATTGATTTTAAACATTTTATTTTACTCTACCAAAATCCAAGAATTTATTACATCTATGTTCTTTTAAGTTGTCTATATTTTGGGCATTAATAAGATATGTTTTTATGTTTTCACTGACTTGTTTTATTGTAAATTCAAAATCTCTGTGAGCGCCTCCCAATGGTTCATCAATGATTTTATCGATTATATTGAATTTAAATAAATCTTGTGCTGTCAGTTTTAACGCATTGGCAGCTTCAGGTGCTTTTTCAGAATTTCTATACAGAATAGAAGCACATCCTTCCGGAGAAATAACAGAATAAATAGAGTTTTCTAACATAAGAACATAATTCGCAACAGCAAGTGCTATAGCTCCTCCCGAACCACCTTCACCAATAATAATAGCAATAATTGGACATTGAAATTGTAGAGATCTTTCGATACTTTTTGCAATAGCTTCTGCTTGTCCTCTTTCTTCTGCTCCTATACCAGGATATGCTCCTGCGGTATCAATAAATGTTATCAATGGCAACTTAAATTTGTCGGCAAGATCCATGATTCGATAGGCTTTACGATATCCCTCGGGATGTGGCATTCCAAAATTGTGTTTTATTCTGTCTTCAGTGTTTTTTCCCTTTTCTTGACCCAAAACTGCAACAGACATTCCCTTAAATTTCCCTATACCGGCTGTAATAGCCAAATCATCTCCAAATACACGATCACCAGATAAAGGAATAAAATCATCTATAAGATTGTTAATATAATCCTCTGCTTTAGGACGTTCTGGATGTCGTGCTACCTGAACTTTTTGCCATGGTGTTAATTCAGAGTATATTTGCTTTAACATTTTTTTTTGCTTGTTTTCTAAGCGTTTGATTTCTTCGACTATACTTAAATCACCAGTATTAATTTTTTTCAATTCCTGAATTTTTGCATCTAGTTCAAAAATTGGTTTTTCGAAATCTAAAATAATCATATTGACCTCAACTTTATATGATATACTTTAAATAACTACATAACAAGTGAATAATTAATCTCGAATATATAGATTATTGAATATATCTTAAGTTATTTATTTTTTGATTTAAATTTCCAACAGTAAAGACCATAAATATTCATAGATAAATATGCACAAAATAACGCTGCTTGAGGATAACAACCTTTATATATATCATATATAACCCATGATATGTTTGCCATCATCCAAACAAGAAAACTATACCATTTCTGACGGGCATTAAGGAAAGCTCCCGTTAACGATACAAAAGCAGTCCCCCAACCAAGTAGATCCAATATAGAAACTGTATTAAACATATTTTCAAGCATTCTATTTTTCTTTCTAATTTTTCTAAAGCTATCATATGGATATCAGAACATCAAGTTTAGTATTTATTATATTACATAAAATCTTTCATAAAAAACAAAATATTAGTATTATAGTAAGAAACTATGAAAGTTATAATAATGAAAGTGTGTATTAGTGGTATTTCAGGGCGTATGGGAACTGAAGTGAAAAATTTACTGAAATATTACGAAATATCGGGAGGTATTACTAGTAGTAGTACTCCTATGGAAATAGAGAACATTATAAGAAATAGTGAAATAGTGATAGATTTTTCGTCAGTAAGTAATATTCTTAACATTATAGACATTTGTGCTCTATATAAAATTCCAATAGTTTCAGGAACAACAGGTTTTTCAGAAAGAGAATTTGATAAATTTAAATCATATTCAAATAAGATAGCTTTATTGTATGCAAGTAATTTTAGTATAGGGATATATCAAGTTGCTAATCTATTAAAAGAAAGTGAAAAAGTTTTAGATGGATTTGATATTTCAATTATTGATAGGCATCATAATAAGAAAAAAGATGCACCATCAGGTACAGCTTTATTCTTGGCATCACAACTTAATAAAAGTCCTCAAATTGTATCATTAAGAATAGGTGGAATACCAGGAGACCATATTTGTAGTTTCACTAGTAATGATGAAGAAGTCATTATTGCTCATCGTTCATTTAATCGTCGTGTATTTGCTTCTAGTGCGATAAAATGTGCAAAATGGTTAGTTAATAAATCAGAAGGTTTTTATAATTTAGGAGATTATATCCATGACAAAAGATAAGATGTTACAAATTTGTAGAATCTTTGAAAAAAATATAGAAGAACCAAAAAGTGAGTTGCAAAGTTGTTCGGATTTTTCATTTTTAATGGCTGTCGTTATGTCTGCACAAACTACAGACATTCAGGTTAATAAAGTTACATCTAAATTGTTTCAAAAATATAAGACTATTGATGATTTTTTAACTTTAGGAGAAGAAAAATTAGCAAAAGAGATTTCATCTATAGGACTTTATAAAAATAAAGCAAAGAACATTATAAAATTGCT
The DNA here is from genome assembly GCA_964532905.1 of uncultured Holosporaceae bacterium. Classification (GTDB taxonomy): domain Bacteria; phylum Pseudomonadota; class Alphaproteobacteria; order UBA3830; family UBA3830; genus UBA3830. Next base: position 144,966 of record CAZHJM010000002.1, on the reverse strand, counting down.
TGAAATTTTAAAAGGTAAATTTAATGGCAATGTCCCTACGTCTAGAGAAGATTTAGAAAGTCTCCCAGGGGTAGGTCGAAAGACAGCTAATGTTGTAATGAATGAACTTTTTAATCAACCTACTATTGCGGTTGATACTCATGTTCTCAGATTATGTAATATTTTAGGAATTTCTAATAGTAATAATCCTATTATGGTAGAAAAAGATTTAGAAAAACTAGTTCCAGATAAATATAAAAAATATATTAGTAACTATCTGGTATTACATGGTAGATATGTTTGTAAAGCTAGGAAACCTAATTGTGAAATATGTGTTATAAATAAGTTGTGTCCTAAATTTATTCAAAGTAATTAAATAAAACATAAATTATTATTAGTTAATATTGCACTTTTTGAATATTTATGTAACATAAAAGAAATATGAGTAAGTCATGTTAGAATTGTACCATTATCCTTTAGATCCTTTTGGAAGAATAGTTCGTGTCTATTTAAAAGAGAAAAAAATTGAATTTCAATCAGTAGAAGAAACACCTTGGAAAAGAAAAAAAATATTTGCTGAATATCATATGTTTTCTGATTTACCTGCTTTAGTTGAATCTAATAGAATAATATGGGAAAGTGCACCTGTTATAGTAGAGCATTTTGAACAATTTCCTAGAATTGTATCGTTATGGGGAAATAATGAGAAAAGTAAAATTGAATCTAAACGTTTAGCATTTTTATTTAACACATATTTTTTTGCAGAAGTTACGCATCGTATTTTATTTGAAAAAGTAATAAAAAAATATTTAGAACGTTCATCTCCTGATTCTTCAATTATTAGAAAGGGCAATAATAATATAAAAAAATATTTTGATTATATAAGTTGGTTAATTGATAGAAGGAATTGGTTAGCCGGGAATGAATTCTCTTTAGCAGATATTTCAGCTGCTTCTCATATTTCTTGTATTGATTATTTAGGTTCAGTAGAATGGGATAATTATCCTATAGTAAAAGACTGGTATGTTAGAATTAAATCTAGACCATCATTTAGAGATTTACTAAATGATCGAGTTGCTAATATTATTCCTGTATCTTATTACCAAGAATTAGATTTTTAAATTAATTTGTGATTCGCAAAAGAAAAACAACCCTTTTTCCCTATAATAATATGATCAAGCAACTTAATATCTAATTGATTTGCTATTTCTTTTAGTTTGTTAGTAATTATTATATCATCTTGAGATGGTTGAAAATCACCACTTGGATGATTATGAACTAATATAATAGCGCTAGCTCCATATTCTAACGTCTTTTGAATAACTTCACGAGGATAAATAGCAGTTTGATCTATGGTTCCATGCTGTAATTCTTCTTCAGCTATTAATTTATTTTTATTGTTTATAAACATAACTCTAAATTGTTCTTTTTTTTCTTGAGATAATATATTTTGATAATATTCAATAACATGTAAATTTGATGAAATAATTTGCTCACTTTTTACTGATTCTAATGATATTCTGCAAAAAATTTCTTTTAATAAATTAATAAAAAAAACAGAAGATTCTCCACATCCTTCAATATTTTTTATAGCATTATTATTAGCAAATAGAACACTTTTTAATGAGCCGAATTTTTGTAACAATTTTTTAGCAATAGGTTTTGTATCTTTTCTTGGGAAAATATAAAATAAAAGTAATTCTAAGATTTCATAATCTAAAATACCCTTACTGCTCAATGAAAATTTTTGCTTAAGACGTTGTCTATGCCCATGATATTTAGCTTCTTGTTGTTCGTTTTGTAAATAATCAGATAAAGGTGTTGAAGAGGTTATATTATTCACAGTTATTCACCATTACTTGAACATTTATAAAAAATAATAAGAAAAAAAGATTTATAGTTTATTAAAAGTAATTATTTATCTAATTTCATCTGATATGGTATTTCAACAATTACTCTTATCTGTTCGCTATCGTGTTTTCTATATAATAAAGCAGTTTTAAAAATTGCTGCTGTTTGATTATGTAATATATTTTGCCAGAATTTCCCAGGAACAAAGCTAGACATTACTACAATTGCTTTTCCTTTTTCTGGATTTCTGTCATCTTGTTCAAATAAAAATTCTAAGAATGGATTAACTATAGATCTATAGGGTGAATTTAATATAACTAGTGGCATAGAAAAATTCATTGCTCTCCAGACTAATTTTAATCTTTCTGTTTCTTCATTATTAATATTAATTATAACTGCAGTGACATCATATGATAAAGATTTTGCAAAATTCAGAGCGTTTAAAGTCCCTTTATGTAATTTAGAAACTGGAACTACTACCTTAGGTTGATAATTTTTAGATTTCATAAGAAATTCATTTAATCCTCCACTTTTCAAATCGAGCTCATTATCTGTTTCAGCGTATCCTTTATGAATTTTTTTAAACATAAAAAAAAGAACAAAAATTAATATTAATATAATCCAAGCTCCATAAATAAATTTGCTTTCAATGATTATCAATAAAGTAATAAAGCTAGCAGTTGCCCCTAATCCGCTAAGAAGTGCTTTTAGATACCAATGTTTATCTTTTTTTCTACACAAAAATTTAACCATACCAATTTGTGACGTAGTAAAAGATATAAAAACTCCTAATGCATATAAAGGTAATAATAATTGTGTTTGTCCATGAAATATTATTATTAAAAAGCATGCTACTATTGATAGAGCAATAATTCCGTTAGAATAAGCTAATCTATCCCCTAGATTTGCAAAACGAGAAGGAATATATTTTTCTTTGGCCAATACACTTGCTAATCTCGGAAATCCTGCGAAAGAAGTATTTACAGCTAAAAATAAAATACAAGCTGTCAAAAATTGTGTAATGTAATATAATAAATTATTACCAAACACTATTTTGGCAATTTGTGATAGCACTGTTTCTGAATAGTTAGGAACAATATGGAATTTATCTGCTAAATACGTTATTCCAAAAAAGAGAGACGCAAGTATAATTCCCATCGCTATTAATGTGATACGTGCATTTTTATATTGTGGAGGTTTAAAAGCTGTAACTCCACTAGCGATAGCCTCTATTCCAGTTAAAGCTGAACAACCAGAAGAGAATGCTTTCAAAACTAAAAAAGTAATAGCAGTTTGCGACATCATTATTTGTTGTTCTTCAGAAATAACAAATTTAGGAATACCAGGTTCTATAAATAATCCACAAACTATCAATAAAAATATTATTCCAATAAAACAATATGCTGGTATTACTAATATTCCTGCAGATTCTTGTGTTCCTCTGAGATTCATTATTGAGATAAATATTAAAACCATTAGACATATTGCTACTATATGATTTGATAAGTTCGGAAAAGCAGAAGCTATTGCTGACGCACCCGCAGAAAGACTAACAGCAACTGTTAATGTATAATCAATAAATAATGCTGCAGCCGTAATTAGTCCAAAAAATTCTCCTAAATTATTTTTAGCTACAGCAAAAGCTCCACCGCCTTTTGGATAAGCTTTTAGTGTCTGCCAATAAGAACAAATTATTAGAAAAAGTAGTCCTACAATCGTTAATGCAATTGGAATTGTGTAAGTTACAGATAATACAATACCTAATGAAATTAAAATTGCTTCTGTCGCATATGAGACAGAGGATAGAACATCTGAAGCAAAAATTGCTAAAGCTTTTATTTTAGTCAGACGTTCTGAAGCTAAACTTTCTGTTTTTAATGGATCTCCAAAAATGAAATTACTTATTTTCATTTAATAATTTTTTTAGTTCTTTTAATTCAGTTTGTAAATCCATACGTTTTTGAAGTTCAATATTATTAGCCTGTATGAGCTCCAAAACCCTATTGCGAAGATCTTTGATCTCTTTAATTAGGATATCCATATACTCTCTAGAAGCGGTAACAAAATATGCGTTAGCTCTATTTTCATTGCCGCTACGATAATCAAATAAAGCAATCGGATTTCCATTTAAATTTGGAGAAACCCATACCGTATCAACTCCATTCTTTTCAACAACGCTCCATGGCGCTGGAGTTATATTCTCTAAACGCTTTTCAAGAAGATTTAAATCCTCAGGAGTTAACATTAACTTCATAAATTAAAGCTTTTCAATATGTTCTTCTTTTATTTGAAGTTTTGCTTCTTCTTCTGATTTTGCAATACTAAGTTTTACTATTATTGATACCTCTGGATGTAATTCAACATTTAATTCGTAAATACCAATAGACTTAATAGGTGTATTTAAATTAATTTGACCTGCAGTTACTTTATAGCCTTGCTCTTTAATTGCATTTGCAATATCACGACTTGTTACAGAACCGTAAAGTTGACCTTTTTCACTAGCTTGACGAGCCAACGCAATGACTAATCCATTCATTTTATCAGCTAATTTTTTAGCTTCTATTTTAGTTGCTTCGTTTTCTTTTTCTATTTGGACCTTTTGTTCCTCAAAATATTTTAAATTTTCTTTAGTAGCTCTTAAAGCAATTTTTTTTGGCAATAAATAATTTCTAGCAAAACCAGGTTTTACATTTACTAAATCTCCAATCACTCCAAGTTTTGCTACTTTTCTTAACAAAATAACTTTTACATGTTCCATAGTCACCTCTAAAAATTTTGTGCATAATTAATTATACAAATTATTTCCACAAATATATAACAGAGCAATAAATAAGTCCAGTTCATTAATAAGTATTGTTAAAATAAACTTTTATCTTAATTTTCTTATAAACCTTAATATAAAATTAGGAAATTAAACGTATAACTTTTTAAAGAACAAAAAAGGAATTTAAATATGAAATATATTTATGAATTATACATTGTTATACTTAGTTATACTGTTTTTAGTATGGATGTGAATGACTTAGGTAGATATCTACGATCAGGAGATAGTACTCAGAGAATAAAAATAACAAATAATATAAATATAAAGAGTAGTAATATAACTTATTTTTATATGTTTAGACATGCTAAAACAATTTTAAATCAACAAGATTTAGTACAAGGCAACTCTATTGATTCAAATGTATGTTTAACTTCAAATGAAGATGTAGAAAATATAGAATATTTGAGTCAAATAAGATTTGATAAGATATATACTAATGATTATATGCGGACTAAGTCTACAGTAGATTTAATTACAACGGATTGTTTTAAAATTGAAAATACGTGGTTATTTAATGAACAGAATTTGGGTCGATTTGAAGGAAAATCCAAAAAAGATGTTATACAAGATAAAGAATTTCAAAAAATGACATCAGATCCAAATTATAGAATTCCATATGTAGAAGCCGGAATCGATGTCATTAACAGATTCTTATATGCTATAGATACTATATCAAGTCCTGGGAAAACAATAGGTATATGTACATGTCAATGTGCAATGAATTGGTTTATGAAATGGGCAACAGAAGATTATAAGATTATTTATCAAATCCATAATTTGGACGTAATTCCGTTTTTGTATGATATTGATAATAAAAAAATACAGTTACTTTCTGAAATGAAAATTGTTTCACCTGTAGAAGCTCTTGCTTTTAATTTAGTTTATAATTAAGAATTTTATTAATTATAAACTTCTAAAACGTAAGAAAGGGTTGAAAATTATTAAGAAAATAGATTCCGAATATTGTTCAACCCTTCTATCGATAATGAACCTTAATGAATATTCTCATACTAAGAGATTATATACATTAAAAAATATAAAAACTTTATAAAGATAAAACTTATTTATCCCTTTAGCAATCCTAGCTTTCCACAAATATCGACAAGTTGCTGATCTTGCTTTACTATATGAATCTTGTCTAATGAATTTAACATCCCATAAGCTTTTATTTCTTCGATTTTAGATAACAATTTAATTAACAATAATTTTTCGTCTTGGTTTAAAGGATTAGCATCAGTTGTTATTCTATTCCATAATTCCATTAAAATATTCTTAGCAATAAGTTGAAAGGCATCTTGGTCCATTGTAGGAATTAGTTCCACGAATCTAGTAGCGAATTCTTGTTTACTTAGGTTATTTTGGAACACAATACCTGCTTGCTGAAAAATAAGCCTTTTCATTATAGGATTGTTCACTTTACCTGGAAATAGTATGCTATTGTTAAAATCACTGATTAAGCAATCTGCTAATAATAAACTTCTTATACTTTCTTCATTTGTAAAAGGAATATTACAAAATAAGGGAAGTATCAAACATAGACTAGTATTTTTCCTTATTTCCATTGTTTTAATTCCATAATTAGTACCAGCTGAAAAAGAAAAAAAGAAATCTATTGAGCGTAGCTTTTGAGTTTCCAACATCTCCTTTAGAAATCCACTCAGCATAAAATGACAATGTTGACAACTATTTCTAAGAGAGTAGACGATAAGACGAATATCGTTATCTATATTCATGTCGCGAAATAAATTATTTCTAACTCCTTGAGGTTCGAGTGCTAAAAGCATTAGCTGTTCCGAGTCGGATTTTCTTACATTCGACATTATATCTGGAATAGTCTCTAACACTGTAGTATCCGTTATAGATCGAAAGTATTGTTTGTACAGCCTTAATATATTGTCTTTTAGTTGTCTATTGTCAAAATTGCTTATAAAAACAGCACATTGATCTTTACCTGCAATACATGCAGAATGGCAATTCTTAATACTATTAGTAAGCATTTCGTAAGAAAAATAATTAACTATTCTAGCTGTACGATCAATTACAGCCATGGCACAACAATTTTTTGGTGAATTTAATAACTCCTGTTCACTGAAGTAGGCTTTATAATTATTTACGATAGGTATATTCTTGTTTTGTTTTAAAAATTGCATCATACATGAAATGGCAAGATTATTTGCTACTTCACGCTCAAAATCCATTGAATAGATATTAATAACAATTAATACTGATAAAGCTAAAAAAACTTTTCTAAAAAATATAGTTATCATGGTTTATCTTTTCTTTTTTCTAATACTATATTATACTATCATAAGAATTTAGTTATTAGGAGGTCAATATGATAAAAAAAACAATTATTTTGTCATCTGTAGTTATGTTTTTTTCTTGTTTTTCTATGTTGCAGTTTCCAGATGTTAAGAAGGTGGAAAAGCCTAATTTTACAGCTGAAAATATTAATGAAAATGCTAAATGGAAACTTGCGGAAGAATTTAGTAGGATTCAGAATGGTGATGTAGAAGCTTTTGAAAATTTAGGGGCTCAAGTTTATAGAAATTATATAGATTATAGTGATGGATATATCTTTAAAGATTATAGAGAAGGGTATTTGGCATCATTTAAGTTAGGAATGTACGTTATGCAAAATCTTGTCACTACTTATAGTTGTTTCTATAAAATCGCCTTGTTTTGTATATATCAAGGGTTGTGTAATGCTCCAGAAGAAAAATTAGCTGAATTTTTTGATATTAACGAAAGAGAAACCCTTATAAACTCTGTGAATACCGCTATAGAAGCATTACCTGATGAATAGATATCTGTGAAACTATATATGTATTTTCATATTTTGGATTTTAAAGTTAGAATAATGTTGTTTTGAATATTTTTGTTTTTCTGGTTTCTTTATTTATTGGGTAAAATAGTTTGTGTTTATTTTTCCCCATCTATCATAAATTACAACGAAAAATATCTCATATAGAAATTTATTAAAGTAAAGTCTTAATATTGTATCGTAAAAAATATAAACAATTATAAAAATATTCTTAAGTTACCCATTATCTTAACTAATTATTTACTAATTTTTATTAATTAATTAATTAAAATTTTATCGGAGAAAAATATGGATCCTATAACTATAGTTGCAGCCACAAGAACTCTATTGGGGGCTTTTAATGGAAAGTTTAAATCTACTTCAGCGGTAGAACTTGGAGCAGTAGCAATAAAAAAGATAATAGAAAATATAGATACAAAAATAGACAGTGTTTATATGGGATGTGTTTTACCTGCTGGGTTAGGACAATCGCCTGCTCGCCAAGCCTCAATATGCTTGGCCTTTATTTTTGCTTTAAAGAATATATTCTAATCAGTAACTTTAAAATGTGTTTTTCTGTATAGTCTTGCAAAGATTATTTTACTTCCATAATAAAAACCTTAGGAGATTTCTTAGTAAATACTCTGCTATATTCTTCTATATCTTTTGCAATATGAAATCCCTTATTTTCTATAAGGTTCATGATAGCTTATAGTAACAATTTTATTATCATCATGAATTTCTGGAAACAACTGAAAAAACTTGTAAATATAACCATGATTTAAAATGGTGTTTTGCAATATATCAATAGTGCACACTTTACATGGAAATTTTGTTGAATCTATCTGAACAGAAAGTCCCTTAATTTTTTTTTGTGTTTTTGATACTTCCTGCCGTACTAATTTGCTAAGTTCTACTAACCTAGTCTCATTTCCAAATTCTTCATCCAACAATAACTGTTCGCTACAATAAAAATTACAATCCCTTGGATTAAAGATTGTTTTAGGATTAGCTCCTCTATATAGATTAATCGATGTCTTATCTATCAGATCCTTATATGTAAACAAATATTCTTTAGGTAGCAAAATAAAGGAAAAATCTTTCGCTTGTAAACATTCAATCATTTTTTCTAATATTCCGATATTGGAAGATATCAAAGAAAAATCTGGAAATGGCAAAGTAAGGGCTTGTTGACCATTATTTGATACCATAGAAATGGGTTCTGGTATTGATTGTTGCAAGCTTTTTAATTTTCTTTGCATTTCAATTGAGCATATGTCAGCTCTTTCATAGATAATCTTCACTTGTGATTGACAATTCATAGCAATGTCTCTTATTTTTAGCAACTCTTGGGTAAGGCTTCCAAAAGGACAAAATGAGTTTTCTAAATTGGACAGCCTTGCAAATCGATGCATTAAGCGTTCATATTCTGGTTGCTCTCTTTGTATAAACAGTATTGTTTTATCATTGTTAATAATTTCCCTGCAATGGCTGGAAAAATTTCCTGCAAACAATTGCTTTGGTCTTAAGCCTATTTGTATTCCTTCACTTCCGCTAAGATAAAATATTCCTGTAAAACACTCCGTTTTTTTGGCTCCATTTGTACTTTTTGATAAAATAGGCACTGAAACTACAGAACCATCTTCAAAAACTATATGAATTACCAACTGTGCTACATTTACTTTTTGAGCTAATGGCGTCTTTATTACAGGAGTCGCATCAGGTCTTACAGCTTTAGAAAGTTTATAAAAATCATTCGTATACGATTCTATTTGTTTGCACAACGAAGGACTTATAGAAGAAGGAGTCCATACGACTGTTCTTTCGATATAAGGAACAACGGTTTGCATACAAAAGAGTATATTAAAATAAAGGATACTAAAGAGAAGTAATATTAGATTTCTTAAAAGCAATTTTTTATCTCCTAAAGAAAAAATTTTGATGTCCATTTATCCAGTCTGACATCAAGCCGGAAGACATACTGCTCATTGCATCTTTAAGCATAACAAGAGACATCCATATGAACCTATATAATATCTTGTTAACACCCATTTCTTGTTGTTTATCTTGCGCCCAACTTATCAAATTTGCTCTTTCTGGAAAAGTTAGATGCTTGTCATTTGGAAGAGTGATGTAACCATCAATTTCATTGAAGGCATCTTCATTTTTTAACAGTACTTCTTCCACTTTTTTCAATCCTGAAGAATCTAAATTACCTTGGTATATCCATACATTTTTGTCTTGTAACGATTGTACAAAATCATTTCCTAATTTCATAGCATTCCCTGACTCTAACATTGTTATTATAAAACTTAGAGCATATAGTACTAATACCTTCTTCATAGTAATCTCCTTAATGCAATTAACTTTAATACTATATTATGTATTATAGCGTTGTCAAGATGTCTGCACTTTTTAAGTGTAGAGTTTTTTTCTTCGCAAGTAAAGTTAGACCAATAGTTTCTAATTCTTGCTTTTCGTCTTCCTAGAGTTTTCAAGGAAAAATTTAGAATACTTTGCGAAAATTCTAAGCAAAGTTGCTTTTGATTGATGTTCACCTTGTGAATCGTTGCAAAGCTGGATTTTACAAAGATCGAGTATGGGCATAAAGAGTAATTCTCCTATTTGAATTAATGTTCTGTTTCATACCTTTCGGTCGTGATTTTCTTGTTTTTCGATTTTATACTTTATCATTGCGTTTTCGACCTGCAGACGGTTCAGTCTGATTTTGATATCAGAAAGTTTTATTTATTGAGAGTTTATCTATTAATCTGTTAGTTTCTCTTACTAAATTTATATATCTCTATTTTTTTTATTTTATACTCAAATAAAGAAATACCTCATATAAAAATTTATTAAAGTAAAGTCTTAATATTGTATCGTAAAAAATATAAACAGTTATAAAAAAATTCTTAAGCTGTCCATTATGTTAACTAATTATTTACTAATTTTTATTAATTAATTAATTAAAATTTTATTGGAGAAAAATATGGATCCTATAACTATAGTTGCAGCTGCAAGAACTCCATTGGGGGCTTTTAATGGGAAATTTAAATCTACTTCAGCAGTGGAGCTTGGAGCAGTAGCAATAAAAAAAGTAATAGAAAATATAGATACAAAAATAGACAGTGTTTATATGGGATGTGTTTTACCTGCTGGATTAGGACAATCACCAGCTCGTCAAGCTTCAATTAAAGCTGGAATTGATAAAGCCGTAAATTGTGTAAATATTAACAAAATTTGTGGTTCCGGAATGGCTGCCATAATGTTTGCCAAAAATGCTATCCTTGCGGGAGAAAATGAAGTTGTTGTTGCTGGCGGTATGGAAAATATGACAATGTCTCCATATTTGTTAGAAAAAGCTCGTTTTGGTTATAGATATGGTGATGGTAAAATTATTGATCATATGGTGAGAGATGGTTTACTTGATGCTTATGGTCAATGTGTTATGGGGGTTTATGCGGAAGAGACAGCCCAAGAATATGGTTTTTCTCGAGAAGAGCAAGATAATTTTGCTAAAAATTCATTTTTAAAAGCTAGAAAAGCAATAAATGACGGAACTTTTATTAATGAAATTGCTTCAGTCACAATTAAGGATAGACAAAATAGCATAGTTGATACAGATGAAATTCCATTTTCTGTTGATTTAGAAAAAATGCCTAAATTACGTGCAGCATTTAAAGAAGGAGGAACTATTACTGCTGCCTCTGCTAGTTCAATTGCAGATGGAGCTGCTGCAATGTTAATAATGCAGGAGTCAAAAGCTAAACATTTAAATTTAACTCCTATAGCACGTATTGTAGCTCAAGGTAGTTATTCTCAAGAACCTAATAAATTTACTACTGCTCCTATAGGTGCAATAAAACAAGTATTAAGAAAATCTAATTGGTCATTAAATGACGTAGATGTTTTTGAAATAAATGAAGCTTTTGCTGTTGTTGCTATGGCAACAATAAAGGATTGGAATATAGATCCAGATAAAGTCAATATTTTAGGTGGGGCATGCGCATTAGGACATCCATTAGGAGCAAGTGGTGCCCGTATTATTGTTACTTTGTTAAACGCTATGAAAATTAAGAAGGCAAAAAAAGGATTAGCTACTTTATGTGTTGGAGGTGGGAAAGGAGTAGCTATGACTTTTGAAATGTATTAATAAATTCGGTTTGAAATGCTTTTTCTCATTTCCCGTAATGCATTAAAAGTTATACTAACGATTCATCAAAAAAATAAGCCTCATTAATAAATAATGAGGCTTAAAATATAGAAAGTAAGCAATTAATTTGCAGTAACTACTGAAACAATACAATGTCCACAAGAATTTTTGGTAAATTTTACTATACCACTTGATTTTGCAAAAATTGTATGATCACGTCCTAATCCAACATTGTTCCCAGCTCTCATTTTTGTACCTCGCTGACGTACAATAATATTTCCCGCATTTACAATTTGTCCACCAAAAATTTTCACACCTAATCTTTTACTTTCAGAATCACGTCCATTTTTAGAACTTCCACCTGCTTTTTTTGTTGACATATATAAACTCCTTACCCTTTTATACTTTCGATTTTAAGTATACTAACTATTTGACGATGTCCATTTTTACGACGATAATTTTTGCGTCGACTTTTCTTAAATACATAAATTGTAGCTTGTTTTTTTTGTTTCAATAAAGTTGCTGTTATAGATGCTCCGGATATAGTAGGAGTTCCAACTTTAATGTTATCATTATTTTCTAAGACTAATATTTCTGAGAATTCTACTTTAGCTCCTTCTTCAAGAGGTAACTTCTCGATAGAGATTATATCTCCTTCTTTTACTTTGTATTGTTTCCCTCCTGTTTTAAATACTGCAAACATACCTTTTCCTTTTAATTACTTAACTTTCTTGCTAAAACTAACAATTAGTAGAGTTATTGTCAATTATGTATTATAATTATTTTAATTGCTTTTGATAAATAAAAAGTCTATTTAATATATTTTTTATTTGAACTTAATAATTAATTATGTTAAAAACATAACAATTACGTTAGGAGTATTAAAATGGATATCTTAGAAGAACTTGAAAAAAAGCAGCAAGATAACTTATTGAAAGGTAATATCATTCCTAAGTTTGCTCCTGGCGATACTTTAAAGGTTTCGATAAAGGTTATAGATGGTGAAAAAGAACGTATTCAGTCATTTGAAGGTATCTGTATTGCTCGTCGAAATAGAGGAATGGGTTCATCTGTAACTGTCCGGAAAATCTCTTTTGGTGAAGGTGTAGAAAGGGTTTTCCCTTTGTATTCTCCTAATTTTAAATTCGAAATAGTTCGTCAAGGTGTAGTTAAACGTTCTAAATTATATTATCTACGTGGACGCTTAGGTAAGGCAGCACGAATCACTGAAAAGAGTAGATTTAATAAAGAAAATACAGTTATTTCTGATAATTGATTTTAAATATTTTATAGCTTATAATATATAATTTAATTTTTTATATTTGATAAATTAATATAATATTAATTAATTTGTTTTATTCTATATGTTGATAATATAGTTTTTAATTTGATATAAGTAGAGATATAGAGAAAATGAGATTAATTATTTTTATAATTTGTTTATCATTGCAAAGTTTATCTTTTTTATCTTTGAAAGCAGAGCTATATTCTCGATATTCAGACGAGAGACAAAGTGAAGTAAAATCAATAATCGAAGATTTAAGTTCCCAAAATGGTATTTTAGGCGCTATATTAAAAGAGATTACTAATAATCATTTATTACCAAAAGCATATTTGGACTATATTTTTTATTTGAATACGTTAATTATCGAATCTATTCAAAATATGCACAATAATGATCAATATAATAGTATTTTTTTAGTTACAAATAAAAATGATACTATTGATAAATCAGAAGATACTGAATCTACTATAAAAGAAACAACAGAAGAAGAGCCAATAGAAGATAATAATGAAACTAATGATGAAATTATAGAGAATGGAGAAAATGAAGAGGTAATTGAAGAGAATGAGGGTGAAACTAATGAAGAACAGGAAGTAGAAAATAATACAGAGGAAGAAGAGCAAAATTTAGTTGAGAATAATGTTGAAAATATGATAGCCGAAAATAATCAAGATATTTATGGAACTTTGAATGATAACCAGAATCTTTTTCCTATGAATGATGAAAATAATATTTTTAATAATGACGATTCTGATAGTTTATCTTTACAACAAATGCAAGATATGAAGAATGTGTTTAATGATGATATAAATCAATTTAATAGTGGATTTAATCAAGATGATACCTCATATTTGAATAATTCTTCTAATTTTGATGGAAATGGCGGAGTTATTAATGATAGTTATGATGTTCCTACTAATAACAATGACTATATTGAATCTAATATGAATGAAACAGGAATAAATGATGACTTGTATAACGAAAATGGACTTATAATGGATAATCAAAATCAGGATATGAGTAATCCTATTCAAGATGTTAATGATGAAATATACAATAATACAGATGAAATGTCTCAACCGAGCTCAAATAATAATCAATTAGAAGAATCTTTGAAGGATGATATTAGTAATAATCAGGATAATTTTAATGATAGTGAGGAAATAAATTCTTTTGAAGAAAATGAAAATAAAACACAAGATGTTGATAATAATGAATTAAATTTAGAGGAAAATTCAAATATTACAAATGATAATGAAATAAAAGATAATTCTCATCAAGATGAGATGAGCTCTTTAGAATCTAATAATGAGGATATTTTTCAAGAAGTTACTGATGAAGAAATAAAAGAGCCTTTATCCATTAATCAAGACAAACATAATATTGTCAGTACAAAAAATAACAGTATAAATAAAAATAATAAACATAAAGTGATTCAAAATACAAATATTTCATCAAAAATTGACCATAACGGAATTGATGACAATTTAGTTGAAGAAAATAATTATGAAAATTTTTTAGATAATAATACCGATAATAATGAAGAAAATATAATTTATACAGATGATTATGATAGCTGGAATTCGCTTCAATCAGCACAATCTAATGAAGATATAACAAGGGAAGGGGAAGAATCCTATTATCTTTCTGCTGGAGATTTTTAAATTATGAGAGGGGGGGGGATAATTTATGAAAAAATTTAAAATAATAATATTGTTAATTTTTCTGTTTAGTGAAATAGCTTATTGTAATAATAAAACTAAAACTCATTTCAAAGACATTTATATAACTTTGGCAATTAATTATTTAATGAATATGGAAAATAATTTAGAAGATTTAAGTAATAATATTCAAAGAGATAACAATCTATCTGATCAAGAAAGATTTGAATATCAAATATTGTTAAACGCAATATATAATAATAATAATAAAATATTTAATATTATTAATAACATAGATGATTTTTCAGAGTAATATTTAATATATATTCCAAAATTTATTTGAAAAATTAACAGATTATTTTCTTTTGATTGATAACATAAATTCCATTAGTTGAATAACAGCTGAAAGGAATGAAAATGCTCTTCGATCATGAGTTAGCTTGGAAAGATCTTTCAATTTATCGGGAGATTTATACAAATTCTATAGCTGCACCTGAGAAGTTTTGGGAATATCACTGTAGTAAATTATTTCCTGAACAAATTTTTAATGCATCTTTTAATTGTTTGGATAGAAATGTGAAAAAGAATCCAAATAAAACAGCAATAGTTTGGTATGGCGATGAATATTGTGAAAGGAGAGAAATAACTTATATAAAGTTATTAGAAATGACTAAAAAAATTGCTTCTGAACTTGTTCGAAGAGGTGTTAGGAAAGGAGATAGTGTTACTATTTGTATGCCTATGATTCCAGAGAGCATAGCTGCAATGTTAGCTTGTTGTCGTATAGGTGCTATACATAATGTAGTATTTTCAGGATTTTCTTCAACAGCTTTAAGTGAAAGAATTTTTAGATCATCATCTAAAGTAGTAATCACAGTTACGACTAGCAGTAGAGGGGGTAAGATCATACCATTATTGAAAAATGTATTGGCAGCTATAAATGACATGGAAGCAGATGTTCTTTTAGTAGATCATGTCGATGATTTTTCTTTAGATGAAAGAGCTATTGATTGTGTGGATGTGAAGTATAATGATACTATGTTTACGCTATATACATCTGGTTCAACAAAAGAGCCTAAAAGAATTTTCCATACCTGTGGAGGATATCAACTTTATGCGGCTATGACATTCAAATATATTTTCGATATAAAAGAAGATGATGTTCATTTTTGCACTTCAGATATAGGTTGGATTACCGGACATAGTTATATTACATATGCTCCATTATTTTTCGGATTAAAATTAGTAATTTTTTCAGGTACACCAATGTATCCTAGTGGAGGACGCTATTGGGAAATAATAGATGATGAAAAAGTTACAATTTTATATTCTGCTCCAACAGCGATCAGATGTTTAGCTTCATTAGGAGATGACCAATTAAGTAAATATAATTTATCAAGTTTGAGAGTTTTGGGATGTGTTGGAGAGCCAATGAATGAGTCTGCTTGGCAATGGTATTTTGAAAATATTGGGAAAAAAAGATGTCCTATTATGGATACGTGGTGGCAAACAGAAACAGGGGGTATTATACTGGCTCCATTACATAATATTGAATACCAAAAGCCTTGTTTTGCATCGAAACCTTTTTTCGGAATTGTTCCTGGAATTGAAAATGACGAATTAATTATAAAAAATAAGAATTGGCCAGGATTATCCTCAAATTTTTCTAAAAATGACGGGAAAATATATCATACTGGTGATAAAGCCATGATAGATAATGACGGTGATTTTCGCATTTTGGGACGTATAGATGATGTAGTAAATATATGTGGACATCGTTTAGGTACATCAGAAGTAGAAAGTGTTGTTAATACTCTTGGAGAAATTGAAGAAAGTGCGGCTATAGGTATTCCTCACAGAATAAAAGGGCAAGTTTTATGTATTTTTGTAACAACTACTACTGATTTAACAGATGAACAAAAGAAAAGTGTTACAGAAGAGATTTCGTCTCGTATCAGACAGGATATTGGAGCAATAGCTAAGCCAGATAGAGTTGTTTTTATTCATGAATTACCTAAAACACGTTCAGGAAAAATTAAAAGGAATATTTTAAGGGCGATTGGAGAAAGTAAGGGAGTAATAAGCTATAATGGAAAAGATTTGGATTCAGTGATTAATCCAACTTGCATTAAAGATATCGAAAAAAGTATAAAATACGCTGTTAGAGTTTAATAAGAAGTATTTATAAAATTATATTGTAGATATTGACTTTAATTAACTCATAGATTATAAGAATATAGAGTTTCTGATTGGAAGCTTATATTTTGCTTCTGTTTTATGGGGGTGTAGCTCAGTTGGTTAGAGCGTCGGCTTGTCACGCCGAAGGTCGCGAGTTCAAGTCTCGTCACTCCCGCCATTTTAATGTTATATGTTTTAAAATCTTATTTTTACGTTAGCATCAATATTTATTAATAATATTTTTTATGGATATTAAATCCAGCAGTTAATATAGTATTTGTTATATAAATTAATTTTTAATAAAGTTTAAACCTTTTTTATCTACAATAAATACAAATAAGAGTCTACTATAATGTATTTTGAAAGAATGTCTTTCATTTTAATAATTATTTGTATATTTAATGGAAGTTGGATTATTCAAGGGATGGCATCATCATCTCCATCTAAAAAATCGAAATCAGAACAAATTTTTTATGAATTAGAACAAAATGGAGTTAAATTTCCAAATAAATTTTCTAAAGATGTAGCATATAAAAACTTTGAAAAACATGAACAAAATAGTGGCCATATAGCAAAAGATGGTGAATCTATATGTGATTTAGAACAAAGAGCTGAAAAGCGAACGGATGTTAGTAATGTTTCAGGATATGCTGTCGAAAGTTTAGAGAAAACTGGAAAAATAATAAGTATGAAACGTATAGGTGGCTATAAATATGATGATAAAAACCCAAAACTCAAAAGACAAGAATGGGAATAATACACGAACCAACACCTTCTTTTAGTAAATCTATTCCTGTTAAATTAAAAAAACTATAACTAAATCAATAATGATTACAAAACATGATGCCAAAACAAAAGAACTTAATCATTTTGGTGGTAAATTTCCAAAATTTGATTAATCATTATCAGAAGGATATTCAAATAAAGATACCATTATATCTAATCTATGAGAACGATCATCTATATTAGAGATGTGAGAACAATATGAATCTCTTAATAATTTTGCTATTTGAATAGCAGTTTTTAATTCTTTATCATTCCAAAATTCAATAAAAGCATTAGTAGCATTAGTATTTGTTATGAAAAAATCAAAAAATTGGCATTCATTATTATCTAAATATAATTTATTTAAAAATTCAGATTTTGAAAAATAATTAGCATCAGACGCCCAATTATAAAACCCATCTATTTCAGAAAAATATGAATCAAATCTTGTTCTATAATCATTAATATTATTAACAGCATTACAATTACAAAAAGAAAAAATTACTACTAGCAAATAGCATACTCTTTTCATTTTATTATTCATAGCATATAATCTTAAAATAACACGCTATTTATTATATTATTTTAAAATAGCATATTTATTTTTTTATAATTTAAAAAAATCTAACGATATTATTTTTTAATTGACTACATCTAAGTTAACACAAAAATAGAATAAATAATGAATCTAACAACAAAATTCATAATAATAGTAATATGCTCTATTTGTCTATATTTTGAATAAATTTATTATCAGATATAACTTGGAATGAATTTATTTTATTATGTCAATTTTTCTTATAACATTTTTACTGTGGTATTACAATTTTTTGCTATAATTTTTTTTATATAGAATATATATAAACTATATATTCTCATTAAATATTCCAGGTTTTGGAGAAAAAATAATCACAGAATTAAAATAATTTTGTTTATTGGGTGATACAGATTTACTAGGACAGCATAAGAAAAATCCCATTTCTCTAGTTGTACTATAATTCATAGATGTTCCATTTCTCAAATAATTAATTATTTGTGTATTCGCATATGATTTTTACCTCACCAGGTTTTATTGTTAAATTTTTATAAATTTCTTTTGGGTTTACATTTTGCTTAAAGTTAATAGAACTTCCATCATGTTTATAATTCTGCGTTGCTAAAGTAACACCTTTCTTATCTCTAATATATGGACACCATATTTTTATAACACTAGCATTACTATTATCTAGTCCTTTAATATAATAAATCCATGCATGGGTAAAAAAGTTATCACTTTCTATCCTGACAGAAAAATTCCTATAGTAAGGTAAAATTGCAGCACCGAAAGCTTGTTTTATTTGATCAGTAGTTATAGCTTTTCCTCGCGATACATTTTGTAACATATTAACAAAACATAAATTACAGAATTGTGTTTTAGATTTTATATATGAGACCTGATAAAGATCATGAATGTAAAGGATAAGCAAGAATAATACGGGAATACAAAATGCGAATTCGATAAGTATTGCACCGCGTGTTTTGACTAAAAATCGATTTACCCCCCATATTGTCAAATAATTTTCTGCAGATTGTTATTAGAATATTCATATGCATTTCCATATACTCTCTAATAAAATTAATATTTAATTATAAATAAAAAGTTAAAATTTATTAGAGAAATAAGAATTTTTTGTGCACTTTTTTATCCAGTTAAAAGCCGTAATTATACTGTCTTGTAAAGACCTTTGAGGTTTCCAATTAAGTAATTTTGATGCTTTTTCATTTGATGCTATTAATATTCCAGAATCACCTTTTCGGCGAGGACTGATTTTTACTTTAATTTTTGTATTTGTTATTTGTTCACAAGTTTTGAAAATTTCGCTTACGCTACTTCCATTTTCTGTACCTATATTAAAATTATTAGATTTATTATTTAATTTAATATAATACAAAGCTGATAAATGGGCATCTGCCAAGTCTTCGATGTTAACATAATCCCGAACACAAGTACCATCACGAGTGTTATAGTCATTTCCGAATAAATAAAATATTTGTTCTGGATTTGCTATAGATTTCAAAATATTTGGTATTAAATGAGTTTCTGGAATATGAGATTCTCCAATACGATTTTGTTTGTCTGCTCCTGCTACATTGAAATATCTTAACTTTATACTTTTTAATCCATATGCTATTTCATAATCATCTAAAATTTCTTCTATCATTAACTTAGATTTACCATATGGGTTTATAGGATTTTTAGGATGATTTTCATCTATAGGAATATATTTTGGCTTTCCATAAATAGCAGCAGTAGAAGAAAAAATTATTTTATTTACTTTATGCTCTATCATCATATTGATTAAGTTTAAAGTACTAAACAAATTATTATAGTAATACTTTTTGGGATTTTTTACTGATTCTTCTACTCTAATATAAGCAGCAAAATGCATAACCGTATCTATTCTGTAATTATTAAATAAATATTCAACATCTTTTATATTTTTCAAATCACCTTTGACAAATTCAAAATTTTTAATGCTTTTTAATGTATTAATTGTCTCTAGACTACTATTTTCCAAATTATCAAAAATTATAATATCCTCATCGCTTTCTAGTAATTTTAAAGCAACATGACTACCTATATATCCAGCACCTCCCGTGATTAATATCATTTTAAGCTTCTCCTATAGAATCTTGAAACAAAGAACTTAATGAAAAATTTGGAATATTTTTATCTGAAATAATCATTTTAAAATAATGGTAAAATCTTTCAGATTCATCGTAAACTAAATCAATTAGCGATTCGAAATTATTTTCATCGAAAAAAAATGAAAAAATAAAAGGAATAGTAAAGCTATAGATAATTTTATTTCCATTTGAAAGTAAATCAAAATGACCCACCCAAATTCTTTCATTAGCTTTAATAATAGAGTCTTCAATAGCTGCTATTTTATCATCTGGACAAACTAGATTTAAATCATTCGAAAAATGCAGCAATTCATATTCAGGTCTTGATAAAATTGAAAGATGATAGTTTTCAGACAATGTAACTAGCATTTCATTTTCATCAATACGACTAAAATTTAAATCTTTAGCTTTTAAAACTTCTTCAGCTATATCTAAGATATTACTCATGTTAACATTCCTTATTATATCTAAAGCTTAACACAAAAGTCTTCATTTAGAAATTGGTTTGATTTAGAATATCGTAATTTAGGAACTATTATTATGATTTGTGATTTTTCTAATGTTGCTTTTTATATATTTGGTTTGCCAATTTATTGGTATTCATTAGCATATATTTTTGGAATTATTATTGCTTTAAAACTTACTGCTTTTTTTATGAAAAAATCCAATAACTTATATGAATTAAAATATTTAGATGATTTTATTGGAAGTATTGTAATAGGTATTATTTTAGGGGGTAGGTTAGGACATGTTTTGTTTTATGATTTTGATTTTTACTGGAATCACCCAATTGAAATTATAAAAATTTGGAAAGGTGGAATGTCTTTTTTCGGAGGATTTATTGGTGTAGTAATATCGACCTTTTTATTTTGTCGAAAAAGAAAGATTCAGTTTATGAAATTTATTGATATCTGGTCCATAAGTGTTCCAATAGGACTATTCTTTGGAAGAATAGCTAATTTTATAAACGGAGAGTTATTAGGGAAACCATCACATTTGATCCCATGGAATGTAGTTTTTAAAGATGGAGTTTCAAGACATCCTTCTCAAATATATGAAGCAATTTTAGAAGGTGCTGTTTTATTCATTATAATGTTATTTTCTTATTATAAACGGCAAGATGTATTTCAGGGTAGATTATCTGGAATATTTTGCATAGGGTATGGCATTTGTCGTTTTATAGGGGAAATTTTTCGTGAACCAGATTCATTATTCAGCTGGAAGCTATATTTTCAAACAGGATTTAATTTAAACCAATATATGTGTCTATTGATAATATCTTTAGGAGTTATTCTAATTTACAAAAGTAAAAAAACATGAGTGTATTTCAACAACCAATTAGACATTTTATTAAATTATCAGACTATACTTATAAATTAATAAAAAAATGTTGTAATGGTGATAGAGTTATAGATTTACTTTTTCACTTTCCGATAAGTATTATTAAGCGTTCAGGGGATATTAATAATTTTAAACCACAAGAAAAACTAACGGTTGTTTTGAAAATCATTAATCATGTTGTTCCTAATAGAAAAGGAAGTCCATATAAAATTATTGGTCAAACAGATAATGGAGATTTAGTAACAATTATTTATTTTAACTATAGGATTTCTTATTTAAAAAAATTTTTTTTAATAAATGAAAGATATACTATCAGCGGTAAAGCTGAACGTAATTATGATGGGATAAAAATTTTCCATCCGGATGTTGTAGCTTCACCTTCCATGTTAAAATATTATATTGGAGTTGAACCTGTATATCCTTTAGTAGGTAATTTAACAAATAAAGCTATTTTATATGTAATTAATTCAATTTTGAAAATTATTCCTAAAGATTTTGACTACCTTTCTCCTGAAATAAAAGAAAAATACCAACTTCCAAATTTTTTTGATTCATTAGTCTATATTCATCATCCAAAAGAGGAAAGAGACCTAATGAATAACTCTATTTTTCGTAAAAGAATAGCTCTCGATGAGTTATTAGCAAATCAAATAAGATTAAGACAATTACGTGAAAATATATTTGAACATATTTTACCAAAATTCGAAAAAAGAGGTACTTTGTTAAATAAATTAAATCTACCATTTGAATTAACGGATGATCAAAAGCAATGTATTAAAGAAATAGAGCGGGATTTATGTTCTGGACACGCTATGAATAGATTAATACAAGGAGATGTGGGCTCAGGAAAAACAGTCGTTGCTTTCATAAATATGTTGATAATTATAGAAAATGGATTTCAAACGGCATTTCTTGCTCCAACAGAGATCTTAGCTTGGCAACATTTTGAAACTATAAAAAAATTATCTAAAAGTCTAAATATTGATATAGATATTATGGTTAGCAGTAATAGAAAAGCTAGAAAGAAACAAATTCAAGACTTACAAAACGGAATAACTCAAATTTTGATAGGTACCCATGCTATTTTAGAGGAAAATATTGAATTTATGAATTTAGGTTTAGTTGTTATAGATGAACAACATAGATTCGGAGTTATGCAGAGGATTTCTCTTATAAAAAAGTGTAAATATCCAAATATATTAGCAATGTCAGCAACTCCTATTCCAAGAACCATGGTTTTAGGATGTTATGGTGATTTAGATGTTTCTGTGATTAAAAATAAACCAGCAGGTCGGATCCCTGTAGAAACCGCCGTAATTAATATATCTAAAATTGATGAGTTAGTTACACGTTTGAAAAAAATGAATACACAGATTTTTTGGGTTTGTCCAGTAATAAAGGAATCTGAAGATTTAATAGATGTTAATACAAGGTGTGATTATTTATGTAAAGTATTTTCTGAGGACAATGTCAAAGTACTCCATGGTAAAATGAAAACTATTGACAAAGACTTTATTATGCATGAGTTTAATCATGGTAAATTTAAAGTACTTGTATGTACAACTGTTATTGAGGTTGGGGTAGATATTCATAATGCAAATGTTATTGTTATAGAGCATGCTGAAAGATTTGGTTTGGCCCAATTACATCAATTAAGAGGTAGAGTAGGAAGAGGAAACCAAAAAGCATATTGTATATTAGTTTATCACAATCACATTACAGAAATAGGAAAACAACGTTTGCAACTTATGAAGAGTACAAATGATGGATTTATTCTTAGTGAAGAAGATTTAAAACTAAGAGGAGCAGGGGATATTTTAGGGAAAGAGCAAAGCGGTTTTCATTCTTTAAGATTTAGTGATTTTTCAAATAATTATAATTTACTTACAATTGCAGAGGAAATTTCTCAATTAATAGATATACATTCTAATTCAACGAAGGATTTACTTAATATTTTTAATCGAATATCAGAAGAATATGTTGTTTAAATGGTTTTAAACTTTTTATTAATTTCAGCTTGATATTATCAAATTATTTCAATCAAGGAAACTCTTATGAAAAAAATGTTTAGAAATATAGCTTCGCTTTTGATCATGTTTAATTCAACTTATTATGTGCATACTATGAATCAGTGGATAGAAGTCACTGCTGCAGAAAGAAATAATATCATACAGCAATTGCAGACTATAGTCGCTGAAAACGTGAATATCCCGGAAGGAAGTGGTTGGAATAATCACTATTGTTGCGGTGTTGGCAAACATATAGGAAAGCCGTTTCTTAATTTAAAAAATCTTAATCAAAGTCACAAAAATGAATTGAAGTTACTTGTTTATATTAAGCATAATGCATCTGAAGAACAGGTAATATTAGCATGTAAGGAAAAAATGATATCAATGATTAAAACTATTGCAAATACAAATGTAATACATTTTATTACAATAACTAAGCGTTCTAATGGAGAATATAGAATTGAATCTAATAACACAAAGCACAAACTACCTTTCTATTGTTATAATCCTACAACAGAAAAAATCACTACTGAAGCTAGTTTATTTGTCACTTTAAGTTCAGATGGTAAGCGTATTACGCATGTATATATTGGATAAAGTTAACTATAAATCACGCTAATCCAACTTGGAAAATATACAAAAAAATCTTAATATTCAAAAATAACCTATCTTATATTTTTATACAAACAGCCATATTATCATTTAAAAACATCATATTTCATCATAGATAAATCAATAATCCTAATCAAGAGAACAAAGCATTGAAACACTCCATAACAAAAAATCACCTAATTTTCTAATTTTATCATTTTTAATTCCTATTAATATATCTACTGCTTGTTTTAATTGATCATATAGTGTTCGGCAATATCCCTTCGGGAATACGAATAAATCATAATTACAAATCGCATTATTCGTAATTTCACACCATAATTCTAATTCTTTTAAATATGCTTCATCTGAAACAACAATCTTATTGTTTAGTATGCTAAGTAGCATTTCATTCCAATTGTTATTGAATTTTAAAGCATTTATATTGTTCTGATCTTTTTCTACATAGTTCTCCATTGCAGATAATATTTCAGCATCATGGGATAGGGGATCCAATTTAGATTGTATGGCTTCAATTACATTTATCTCATCATCTGAACTCCACTGATCATTATAATGAAGCACTTGTTTATTACTAGAAGCCGTTTTGTCGTAATCGACTTTTACATCAATACTTGAACCATTGGAATTTCTTAACTCCAAATCATATTTTGTTACATACTCTTTTGCTGAGTCTATTATCATCCCATATGATGTTACATATCCAAGAGTCATAAATCCAAAAATTATATTTCTCATAACTATGATATACCTCTAATATTATTGTACTTTCAAATCAATTAGTTTATGATATCAGAAATTATATAAAAAATCAAATATTTCTGAAACTTTTATTTTACCATTCATCATGCTGTTCTCCATATAGTACATGCATATTTTTACAATAGCTTCTATGATATAGAGAAATTTATGTTGATAACCCCTGTTTGATTTCATAATAAACTAAATAAAAAATATTGATGTTTTAATTGAGTCTGTTTCACTCTACAACAAAGTTATAAATTTTCCTATAGAAAAGATTTATTCTTTAAGTGAATTTAAACCAAACTTTTTAGAAATAAAAGTATTTCATGTAAAATTATACGTTTTTAAAATATATCGAACAATTTATCTCTAAATAGTCAATATTGTTAATGAAATTAAAGAATTTTTATCATAAAATAGTGATAAATTTGAGTTGAAAACCAATTGAGAAGTCGTGAGGAATGTTGATATAAATATTATAGATATTTTAAGTTTTCGTAAATAATATAGTTATATACTGAAGTTAGCAAAAGATTTATTAAAAAGAAATAATCTCTTAAAATTAAATAATAATAGAAAAATTTATAAATATCCTTGCAAATTTAGATAGATTTAAGTTAGTTATGATATAGACATATTAAAAAAAGTTTTATATAATTAGAAGAGATACTTATTAATATGTATTTTATTAGATATCATAATTATCATTAATATTATTTTATTAATGTTTTTGTTTTTTCCTTTTTAAAACTTAAGAGTCATAGCTTATTTGTTATGACTCTTTTGTTTTTTTAGGAAAATATAATACTAATTATGAATTAATTTATTAATAAATGTAGGTATATCTTGTAATTTTTGTAATAAATTTCTTTCACCAATTGTAAGCCTTGGAACTTTATTCGATATCTTATTCACTAACACTTTACAAGTATTGTGAATATCATTTAAAGAAATCCACATAGTATTTTCTTGCACTTTTTTTACATTAAACATATTGTTCGAAGGTGCTTGAATGATTTCATTTATATTTTTTCCTAATGTATCTTTGCTCATCCGAATTTGCTCTATTAATTTTTTAAATTCGTCTTTAAATTCTACAAATTTTGTTTCATTATATAAATTGATTAAAATATTTTGTAAACTTTCTAGGTACTCGATATAAAATGAATAATTTATCTTTAATTGGGTTTGTTTTGATATATTCGGTAAAGATTTATTAGAAATCATTACTCTAGATGCTACTAGCTTATTCCAGGCAGAGCAAAATTTGGAAAAATATTCATATTTTTTACCTATATCATTAGATTTATCCAATTCCAATATCCAATGAGATACAGTCTTTACAGCATTTTCCTGTTTTGGAGATAATTTGTTGGAATCTACTGCATTATTTAATGATTTCGCAACTTTTATTAGTTCTTCAGTATTAACAACTGATGTAAAATCTGTAGCAACTTGATTAATTTCGTTATTCTTATCATTTTGAGTTATATTTACTTTATTTGGATTATTAGCATTACTTTGATTTACTATATGACTATCATTATTATTTTCTGAATTAGTTGTAGATTCTTCATCAAATAATGAAAATATATTCAATAAGTCTTCAGGGGTTGCATTGTTTGTTTCATTTTGATTCATTTGAGTTTGAGAATCGGTACTATCATTCAATGAATTTTGATTAATAATGGTATTTTTTTCTATTTTAGTAATACCTTGAGACTCATTTTGATTTTCATTATTATCTGAGTTGCTTTG
Source organism: uncultured Holosporaceae bacterium (assembly GCA_964532905.1). Taxonomy (GTDB): domain Bacteria; phylum Pseudomonadota; class Alphaproteobacteria; order UBA3830; family UBA3830; genus UBA3830. The sequence goes on along the minus strand of CAZHJM010000002.1, from coordinate 118,336 downwards.
ATTATTATCAGATGCATTACCATTTGATAAGCTGACAGAATCACTGTCTTCTTTAGATTCATTTTCTGATTGTTTATCTTCATTTGAAGAATTTAGATTTTCTTTCTGTTCATCTTTACTTATAGAATCAATATTTTCTTTTTGCTCTGTGTCGAATGATATTTCAGAACTGTTATCTACTATACCAAAATCATTTTGACTTGTTTCATCACTTAATGATATAGAGTTATTATTTTCTAATTCTTTTTTATCATTTTCTTCTGATTCATTAATAGGATTCTGATATGATGAATTATTCTTCTGTTCTAACTCATCATCAGAATTTTTAGACAATGTATTATTTGTTTGATTATAACTATTACGATTAGTTGATTGCTCATCATCATTTTGATTTTGAATTAAATTATTTTCTTTTCTGGTAGACAAATATGAATTATTGGGTTCATCATCTTCATCTTGATTATCTTGAGAATTTTGATTGTACTTTCTTAATAATTCACTTTCTAATTCCATAGTTCTTCTATTTGATATTGTATATGCTTCATCTATATGAGGAGTTTGTTCTAATTGAAAAACCAATATAGGATTCAAGCTTGTTAATTTCTCCAAGTTAATTTTTAATGAAGAAATTAATTCAAAGAAATTAATATATTTACTTTTTTCAGAACTAATCATTCTACTATTTCTTACAACATCAATTGCATTTTGTAATTTTTTATCGGATATATATGATGAAAATGTATATAATCTATATAAAGGACTACTAAATCCTAATTCATTCAGTTGCTCAAATATTTCTTCACTTTTCAAATTTCTTCGCGCTTTAATAAGTTTTTCAATATCCATCGAAATAGAGTTTAATATCCTAAAAAACTGCGTTGAATCTGTTGAATTAACAATATGTTTTAAATTTATTTTATTTTCGTGAGAAAATTGTTCAATATTATCTTGAACAAATTGTAAATCCTGTAATTTAATATGGGTTTGTAAAGAGCTTAAAAACTCATTAAGTGTTTCAGGCTCCAATTCTAAATTTTCTAAAGCATTGTTATTTTGTTCTCTTGTTTCCTGATTAGAATTCTCTGTCATTGAAATTACTTCAGTTGTTATATCTAAAATATTTATAACTACAACTGCTAATATTGTATTTGAAATCATAGTTAATATTTTTTTCATTTCTTCCTCTCTTTAAATTTTATCTCTAGTAATAATTAATAAAAGTTTTTTCTTTTCTAAAATCTCGTTTATTTGAATTTCTTTAAAATCATTAGGCGCCTCAGTTTCAAAAAATTTAAATCCATTTTTTTCTAATTTTGTTAATTCACTCAATACATCAGCTTTTTTAGACGAAGCTTCGCAATCAACATTTACTAATAATATTATTTTTTTAGAACGTTCCAAAATGTTTTGTGCTCCTCTAATAATTGAAAATTCAACTCCAGGAACATCTATTAATAATAATGAAAGATTTTTATCTGTAATTTCTCTATCTAAAGTTGAGCATTCAACTGCTATAGTATTTGGTGTGTTATATGTACTATCCTCCATCTTTTGATAAGATAAAACATCATCAATAACGCATGTTCCACAATGATCAGAAACAGCTTTATTAATAGTATGTACAGTTGAATCCAAATCATTTATGACAATATTTTTGTTTAAACAAGAAAATATTTTAGTATTAGGTTCTAAAGCGTAATATTCTCCATTACCTTTTAAATAATTACCTAAATTAATTACATTATATCCAAAGTGAGATCCTATTTCTACGACAATGTCTTTCTTTTTACATAAGTTCATAGCTATTTCAGAAAAAACAGATTTTACCCCTCCTGTATAACGCAATTGATCACCAACAAATGGATCGTCTTTTTTTATAATTAATGGATATTGACCTTTAATGGAAGTAATAACGAAGCCGTCAGATAAAGTCACTTCTCCTCGCATTGTGGGAACTAAATTCAATAAAATTTTAGTTTTTTCTGTAAAAATTATTGCAAGAAACAACAGACACGAGAATAAAACACAAAAAGATATTAATTTGTTATTCTTTAGTATACTTGTATTTTTCAAAGGATTATTACTGGTAAAAATCTCGTCACTCACTATTTTCTCCGTATACTATATACTTAATACAATTAAACACAAAAAAGTTACAAAAAAGTAAAAATTCTAATTTAAATTAGTGATTTTATATAAAATTATGAAATCAATATATTTTACTTGATTATATGTAAATGCTGTTATATATTAATAACGTTTGATTGGGGTGTAGCCAAGTGGTAAGGCAGCGGGTTTTGATCCCGCCATTGCGTGGGTTCGAATCCTACCACCCCAGCCACGATTGAGATTTATTTTGTTTAAACTTCCTTTTAATATAAATTTTATGGAAATTGCTTTAAAAGAAGCAGAGAAAGCGTTATTGCGTGACTCTGTCCCAGTAGGAGCAGTAATAGAACTTAATGGAAATATTATAGCTTCTGAAAGTAATAAAGTAGAAAAAAATCATAGTATAGTATCTCATGCAGAAATCCTTGCTATACAAAAAGCTTCTAAAATTTTAAAACAAAAATATTTATCAGAATGTTCTATATATGTTACTTTAGAACCATGTGCAATGTGTGCTCAGGCTATATCATTTGCTCACTTTAAAAATCTATATTTTGGAGCTTATGACACAAAATATGGAGCTATTTTAAACGGTGCACATATTTTCCAAACAGCTCTTTATGTTCCTAATATTATAGGTGGTATTCTAGAAAGTGAATGTAAAAACTTAATGAAAAACTTTTTTCAGAAAAAAAGAACTTAATTTTTCAAATTATAAGACTTTTAATAATTATTATGTTACAGTATAATTAGAAAAGATGTAAAATATTTAATTTTGGAGGAACAGTGCTTGTTTTTGTCCGTGACAATAATGTAGATCAAGCTTTAAGAGCGTTAAAAAAGAAAATGCAGCGCGAAGGTATTTTTCGTGAAATAAAATTACGTAGGCATTTTGAAAAACCTTCGGAAAGAAGGGTAAGAGAGATGTCTGAAGCTATCCGTAGATCTAGAAAACTACTTCGTAAACGTATGGAACGTGAAGGTTATTAACCTTTTATTTTATTACTATAAAATTTATGGAATATTAAGGGGTTGTAGCTCAGTTGGTAGAGCGTGACGTTCGCATCGTCAAGGTCAGGGGTTCGATTCCCCTTAACTCCACCATTATATAATATGAAATAGTATATAAAAATAGGAGTATGTCTAGTAAATGCTGATAGATTTTAAGAGATGTTATTTTATAAAATTAATTTAAAAAAAGTGAGCTAGCAACGTTTTATTAATGGTATCAGCTTAAATATGAAAAATGATTTTAGGACATTTAGCTCAGAGGTAGAGCATCACCTTCACACGGTGGGGGTCGCAGGTTCGAATCCTGCAATGTCCACCAGAGCCCTTGGATGAAAAGCTTTTCAGCATTATAATATTTCTAAATATCATTACAGTTTACTTAAATTTTTACATTTCCGGATATCTATTTTGTAACAAAAACGAACCGATTTTATCTCTCTGCACCTCTAGTTTTTCCGCACCAAATGGTTAAAAAAGTGTAACTTTCCCCTGTCTACCAGCGCTTAGAGCCATTTTCAAAAATTTTATCAATTTTTGCGTTCTTTACATTTTTCCACTATACAGGATAGTACTACGAAAAACCATTGATACACAAGCGTTTTTAAGAAACGTGACTTTTAGAGTACACAAAACGGAGAATCGTTAGAAAAGGTCTTTAAGCTTTAATGCATAAAGCTTTAATAACTAGGTTAGAAGTTCAACTCCCATACGAAGAGCAGTGCTATATTGGGTCGAACCAGTGCAAAGGCTGAAATACCTGAGCATTAATTCATCGGCGAATATAAATTTAGTGAAAAGGTTGTGAGTTCAACTCCATTCCGTGACTATTCCAAAATGATGAGCTCTTTGTTTTTTATAGAAAACATAAGACAGTTAGTTTTCGTACTCTCGGAATTGATACATCGATAAAATATCAAGAAAAATAATTTATCTTGTTCTATATATATAAAATTTCAGTAAATGTAACGAATTTTTAACATATTTACATTAAGATATAAGCATAACAACGATAATAGGTATAATATGGGTTTTCTAAGAAAAATGTTGTTAGTTGTGATTGTTATGATATCAATAGGGAATGCTGAAGAAATGATTGTAGCCAATGGCATTATTAATGCATTACCTCCAGCGCCTGTTGTTCCATTTGCTCCTCAAGCGTCTGGAAATCCTATTTTAGATTTTAACACTATCTCTACTATAGGTTCACAAGTTTTTGCCTCCTTGCAACCGAAATTGTATCGTAATCCAATCATAGGCGCTCCGGATAGAGCTTGCGTGTATTTTACAGTTATGAATAATGGCAATCCAAATAATGCCAATACTCCATTTCAGAACGCAACAATAGTAGATCCAGACCCTAAAAATGAGTGTAATGTCTACTTTCCGCAAGATGGGCATCAGCCTACTACAAAAGAAGCAGGAATATATTCTTGTGCAAATATAGCTGATGACAATATAACAGATTGGTATATCAGAGCTTTCGGGGGTGATGAGGCATTAGAGTATTCAAAAAATGAAATTCCTAAGAAACCACCATATACAGTGCAAAAATTAGGAGCTAAAAAATTAACAAGTAAACAAATGATAGAAACCTATGAATCATCAAGGGATTATCCAAAAGGAAAAAAAATATTAAAGTCGCAGAATTGTGCAGAACACATAATAACCGTAAATGGAGATGATGATGTTTTCAAGAAATCATTTTGGAAAACTTTTAGAGTTATAGCTTCAGATCCTGTCGGACGTGTTCTTTTGTATAGGTTGATTATAGAAATTAGAAGATGTTTTAGTACAGAATTTATATACAATTTTTTAATATACGAACCGTCAGTTATTGTAGAGTCGTCTACTGGAGCTATCGAAAAAAAAGAAGATATTAATATCGCATTTGGTTTATATTCTTTGGGCACAAGAAACAATTGCAGATCAATTACAATAAATAAATCTGACGGTAATTCTTTTTCTTTATCTGAACAATGTATAAATTTTAGCGATGCTGAAGATATAACAACTTCTGTTTTAAAGATAGAAGGTAATAGCATAAAAACAGAAGAAGTTAAGCGTACAGCGGATATAGGATTGTTTCATGAAATGTTACACTGGTTTCATTATCTAAGAGATTATGACCGATACAATAAAGACCGTAGCTTCGATGGATTATATTGTCATTTGATGATGTGTTATTATGGAAATGACAAACTCCGAGAATTATATAACGATTACAATGAGTTATTTGCCTAGACAAGTATTGAATACAAAGATGAAGAGATAAGAACCATATTAGGAACACCAAATTATGAAAATGGAGATGAGCTTAAGATGTTTCCTCCTAATGTTTTTATTGCAAATTCACAAGATATGTCAATATATATTGAAATAGACCACAATAAAAGATACATAAATTCATCAGGAAAATTTTTGAATGGAGATGACTTATCTGAGAATGCGTATAGACTATCTCGCCATAAAGTGAAGCCTCCTGTTAGAATGAGATTTGGACATGTTGATGCTATAAAATCAGTTCATATAACAAATCCAGATAAAGATAATTTCACAGTGGATGATTGTCGATTACATAAATATAGAATTATGCTTCCTAATTTGGTCGCAAGACATTGTTATAAAAATATTACTGATGTAGATGAAGATTGAACTCTTGAAGTAGGTAAAGCAGTTAATTAGTACATGTTGATTATAAATGTAACTTATTGTATACTACGAGCAGAAAGAAGGTTGGAGAATGAGTACAATGAAAAAAATGAGATTATTTAGTTTATTTTTTACGACTATGGTTTTAGACTTTATTTATTGTAGTAACGGTGTTGCCTTAGAGACGAAGATTTCTCAGCCTTCCTTGTCTGTGTTAAGTGAAAATTTTCGCTCTGAAAAGGATACTTTTAAAAAACAAGCTAACGCAGCAATACAAGAATTGAAAAAAATTTCTGGCGATGATGCTGTATTAGCATCACTTAGATTAAAAAGGAACTTACAAATAATTGAAATGCTGGATTACCTGATTACGAAATGTAAAGATAGATCTAAAAATCCACCAATCAAACAAGAAACTAAGGCTCATGTTCAAGAAATATGTCGGTATTTTATCGGTATAGCGCCATATGCTGGTAAAATGCAAGAAGTGATTACTGCTGTTCTGCAAAAGGAATTTGAAGTAGATACCGTTTCCCAATTGTTAGAAGCAATAGCTAATTAGTCGAGCATTTTTTCTATTATATATATTTCATAATTGTATTGCACAATTCAAAATAGAGGGCAGTTTGTATATAGAGTCTTTTGATTTTTAATGGCATAATCTTAAATCAAAATTGATATATAATATTTCCATTTTTATCGCTGGAATTTGTTTTGCATCGATGCGGAGATGATCTCGATTAATCATTGCCGTGTCGTTCAGATGGTATCCGTGAGATTCCAGAGCCATGACTACAACACGAATCATGCCAGTAAAATTGCTCGAAATCGTGAACTCCTTAACGCCATTTTCGCGACAGCATTTAATTATATCTTCAGCATCTTCCTCGTCAATCATATCGTAGAAATTGATAAGCTCATTGCCAACCTCTGTGCTACTTTTGTAGTCCCAGTAAACATCGCGATTAATTCCAAGCTTTTGCAACGTTTTACCGGAAGCTTCCGCATTCTCAAACTTCTCTATAAAGAGCTTATTGTTTTCGTTTAACTTATTGATATTATTCATTTTTTGCCTATATTCCTATCTTGTCTTGTAATATAATGCTCTTTTCTAAGCAGTGTGCCGGTTTGTTTTGGCATCCATATGTCTATGATTTTTCGTTTGATGGTCGGTGAGAGGAAATTTGACTGTAAAATACCTCTGAGATATCTCAGAAAAATATTATTTAGTTTGCAGAATTCTCTTTGGGACATGTCGTGGTTTTCTTTTAGTTGCTGTCCGTAGATGTAAGCTATAGTAAGCAAACATACAAGTGAAGTTATTTTAATATTATAGTTTGGTTTGTTGTAGTAAGCTCTTTTAACTTTTTTCAGATTCATGTTTAACGGAATAAATACATATTTTTTCATAATTTCACCTACGCTACTGGTTGCAATAAAAGGTCATCGAAGCCCTTCTAGATTCATATCAAGCTTGATACCATACTCATGGATTTCAACTCGATTTATCAGCTTGTGATTTTTTGTTGCTCAGCTTGATTATAATTTCAAAATATCGTTCAGATTATTCAATGCTAGTATAAGATTGTTTTTTGAGATATTTTTTGCTTTTCTGTAAGCTTGTTGATGAGATTCAATTGGCTCAGTTGGAAACGTTGTCTTTTCTGCTCTGCAAGTTTTGAACTTTATATGCTTAATACACCTGTATTACAAAAAATGTAATAGGAGCTTTTTATATAAAATCAAATAAAAGACAATTGAAAAAAATGCTTAATAGATTATATCATTTAATGTAAATATTTACAGTATAA
>CAZHJM010000002.1:15258-110656 GCA_964532905.1 uncultured Holosporaceae bacterium | reverse complement strand
TATAAAGATATTATATTTATCTAAGCTAAAGATTCTTTTTTATATTGTTTAGTTGATATTTTACGGTTAAAAATATCACTAATATAATTATATAATAATCCTGCAATCACAGCATAAATAACATTGTATATTATAGTTACTAATGTTGTAATAATAAAAGTCATTTTATCTTTTCTTCCGAATTTTCTAAAACTTTTATAGTCTATCATTCCTAAACCAAATGGAATAACTATAGAAGCGAAACAACACATAGAAACTTTGGATATATATTTCGATAATACTGTCATTAATAAAAATATAGATATAACATTTACTAACAAGGAAATGCTAGATTTGGCATTTTCAGTATTTGCTGAAGTCATAGAAATAGCACATGAAGACGGCATCATATTAAAAACAAACGTTATAAAATTTGTCATACCAACATTTATCAATTCAACATTTGTTTTATGTTTTAACCCCGTATTATTTTCTACCATAATGGCTCCTAACAATGCTTCTGTTCCAGCTAGGAAAGCAATCATAATTGAATATGGAAGAAATTGCCATATATTATTCCAATTATAATTTAAGGTAACAGATGACATTTTTAGTTCACAAGTACTTAAATGAAATCTGGTATTAATAGTTTCTAGTGTATCTGGAAATAATAATGAATAAAATATTCCTAATGATAATATAATAAAGTATGTAGGAGCTTTAAACCAGAACTTTTTAATTATAAAAAATATAGATATCAAAAATATACCTAAAGTTATAGAAGCTATATTGCAATTATCATAATTTATAATGTAGAAATATAGTCTTTGGAATAAATTACCTCTACAATTGATACCTAATACATTACCAATTTGCTGAACTACTAGTATTACACCTATGCCTGTTAAAAAGCCTTTCAATACAGCTACAGGAATATACTTAGAAAACCTACCAAGTCTAAAATACGCACATAAAAATAATATTAATCCGGATAATACGGTTGAATGAATAAGAAATTCGTAATTATGATGTGTCATTATATCGTTAATTATAACTATGAAAGCTCCAGTTGGACAAATAACATGGAATCTACCTCCACCTAATAAAAATGAAATAATTCCAGTTATAATTGCTGTAGTTAGCCCAATTTCAGGATTTAAACCGGAAGCTGAAGCATATGCCATAACTAATGGGAAACATAGAACGGACAATAAAATACCTGCTTTAATATCAACAATTAAATCAGAAAATTTATAATGCCCAAATTTAATAGCTTTAAATAATGATAAACTTTCAGGCAAAAATTCTTCTTCAATTTTTTTCATATTAAAATATTTATGCAAATAACTCTATTATTAAAAAAACCTTATAATAATATATAGTGTAATCTGTAATATTTACAATTAGGAATTATAGATTTTCCTCTATATCTGTATCAGAAACAACATTAATATCTTCTTTTTCTAAAGCTTTCATTTCTATGCTTGAATAAGGGTTATAGTTATCTTCTTCAGTAATATCATCAAAATCTTCCTCTTCTTCTTCAGCAGGAATGAACGAACGAAAACTGTTAATTACTCCAGTTTTTAGATCATCTATTGAAACAGTTTTTTCTGCTATTTCTCTCAAAGCTATAACAGGTTTTTTTTCATCTTTACCATCAATTGTGAGTTGATCTCCTGCTAATATTTGACGTGTACGCTGAGCAGCTAATACTACTAAATCAAATTTATTTGGTACGACCTTTTCGCAATCTTCGACAGTTATACGAGCCATTTCCCCTCCAGGCTAAATACATCTTATGATAATATAAATACACCTGAGTTTCAACTATTTTTTATAAAGTTATTATTTAAGTATTGAAATTTTAATAGAAAAATGCAATATAGATAGAGAAGGGGTCATAGCTCAGTTGGTAGAGCGCTACAATGGCATTGTAGAGGTCAGGGGTTCGACCCCCCTTGGCTCCACCAGACTTATAGGCAATTTTTGGTTTTTGTAATTTTGCCTATACATATAATTTCAAAAGAGAATCGCTGTCGCAGAGGCTTTCCAGAGGTATTTGATTGTATTGTAGATAAATTTGATCAGTGTTGCGTTTTCTCCAAGATGTAGAATTTCTCTCTGATTCTCCGATTTTTCTCTAAATAAGGGGTGTTGGAGAATTTTGCCGCATCCCCTTGCAGGCTCTCTCTATCAGTGCTTTGAGGCGTGTTGTCACATTGGACGATTTTGAGGTTCGAGAGATTCAACCGCTCTGGCGGTTATTTTTTAACATATTGATAAATTATAGAGAATTTACGAACTCCCATCTATCGTACTTTTAAAAAGGGAGGCTCTCTGTTATGTTTTTGCCACGATTAATCCTGATAAAGAGGAAGTTTTACGAAGTGATCCATAAAATTGCAAAAAACGAAAAATTGCCCTGCGGGGAAGCTACTCCCCAAAGAACCGACGTTCCTGTTCGCTCCATAGCAGAGGGAACTTGCAGTTCGTTATTTTCATCACATTCAGATGTTTAAACATGTAGCCTTCCATGATCGCCCTTTTGATTTTTGGACTGAGGATGTTTAGGGATAGCAAACTTCGCATGTATCTCGGTGAAATTCCAAGCTTTTCACACTGATTGTTATACGGCATCTCGACATTGCGCAGCAGCTCTCGTTCAAGAATTCTCGCCTTGGCCAGCAGACGGGCAAGCGGAATATCCGCGTAGTAATCATCGGGTTTAATTATATGAGCCCGTCGACCAATTTTCGTATCAATGTGAATCGGAATAAAAATCTCTTTTTTCAACACTTCCGTCATGATTTCCTCCCTTACGATCCCAGCTGAACAAACAAACTGTCGAATCCCTCGAGATTCAAGGTAATTTTGATTCCTCGATCCTTCAATTCCACGCTTCCGAGTAGCATTTTCACGATTTTTCGCTGTTCAGCCTGATATAAATAGTCCCAGACCTCATTCAAATTTTTCAACGCCAGCATGAGGTCACTTTTGCTCACCTCCTTGGTCTTTTCCGCGAGTCTATTGATGTTTGCCACGACCTCCGGAGATCGAATGATTTTTAGAATCTCATCCCGCACCGTTCTTTCAACAGACTCAGCCGGAATATTTTTGTAGGGCGACGTACAGTTCTTAAATCTGTGATGGTTGTAGCAGGTGTAATAGCGGTATCTCAGTCCATGATTGCAGCAATAGGTATTTTTCATCGGCGCGCCACAGGAGCATTTTAACACGCCCTGCAAGAAACTTGCTGTCGTTGGGGTAAAACGTCTTCTCAACGGAGTCGCCTCCGTGGATTTTCTGAAAATCTCCTGAACTTCATTCCATGTTTCTTCATCAATTATGGCTTTATGTTCCCCTGGGTAGGCTTGCCCTTTATGCCTTACGTAGCCTTTGTAATACGGGCTTTTCAAGATTCTCTCAACAGCGTTTCGATCGAACATCTGTCCTCCGCTGGTGCCACCATCATTTCGCAATTTCCGTCGCTTCGTTCTGTGTCCCGACCTGTTGATAAAATAGGTTACCTCAGAGCAGGACTTGCACTGTAAAAACTTCTCATAAATAAGCTTAATCGTTTGGCTTTCTTTTTCATTTATCACGAGCTTTCGATCTTTAACCTCGTATCCGAGAGGGACATTTCCCCCCATCCACATGCCTTTTTTAAGAGATGCTGCGAATTTATCTCGAATCCTTTCGCCCGATAATTCCCGCTCAAACTGAGCAAAACTCAGCAGAATATTCAGCATCAGTTTCCCAGAAGAGTTTGATGTATTGAACGACTGAGTTACGGAAACAAAGCTCACTCCATATTTATCAAACAATTCTACGATCTTTGAAAAATCAAACAAGGATCGTGAAAGTCTGTCGATTTTATAAACCACAACCATATCAATTTTTCCTGCTTCGATATCTTCGAAAAGTTCTTTTAGAGCAGGCCGATTCATATTTCCGCCTGAAAATCCACCATCATCGTAACGCTTCGATATCAATCGCCAATTTTCGTGAACCTGGCTTGCGATATAATTTTCGCCGGCAAGACGTTGAGCATCAAGCGAATTAAATTCCTGCTCCAGACCATCTTCACACGACTTTCTCGTATAAATTGCGCATCGAATAAACTTCTGTTCCATAAATTACTCCTTGATATTGAAGAACTTTAACCCGTTCCATTTGGTGCCTGTAATTATCTGAGCGATCGCCGAAAACGAGCTGTACACCACTCCTTCATAGGCGAAGCCATCATCCACAACTAGTATTTCGTGAGTTTTATCCCTGTAATTTTTCACTATTTTCGTTCCGACCATGGGCATGTATTTCTTTTTCAAAGTCTTCTTAGGACGACTCACATCTCGCTCAGCAGCTCGAATTTTAGCCTCTGTCCGCTCATCCAGACCTCCATACGCCAATTCCTGAATTTTATAAGCCAATTTTCCGATCATGTGAGGCTTGCTGTACACTGCGGGCGGACAATCAAATAGCTTGTACCAAAGTTCTTCCAGCTGTTTTGTACTCTGATTTTGAAGAGCGACAATTTGCTTGATCACCGTCAGATCCGTCTGATTTTTCATGTTACTGTTCCTTTTTGTCAATTTCATAGCATGCGTAATTAACGCTCTGTTCGCTCTCTAAATCAAGTAGAAATGGACGAATCTCCTCTCTTTTTACAGCGTTTTTATACTTTACATAACGTTTGATGGCCCTGTAAAAAATGTCCGCCAATTCTTCAGGAGGTCTCCGAAATTTTTCTTTATTTGTCATAATTCTTCCTCCTTACCCCAATAAAATTCTGCCTGAGATCACGTATACCTTTTTGTTTCCGTCCGGAGTCCATTTCTGTTGTCGATAATCTCCGTTGTGATCTTTGAGCAAAAATCCGTTGTCTATCAAAAGATGGATGACTGTTTTGCGTTGGAATCCCTTGCAAATTTTATTTTGAAAAACCGATGGCGAGACAAAAAATGTCACCGCATCTCTGAAAATTGATTTGTACCCCGCCATGTTGCTGATTTTCTGATCGCTGGATCCATCCAAATCGAAGAAACGACTACGAGCGTGTAATTCGAAAAATGCTTTAGTCTGAGCTAAAATTTGTCGATTTTCGTCGTCTCCGACGCCTTCTTTGTCTTCAAGCCACGAATTAAAACATGCGATGGCTGCCGAATATGCCGTTCCGGGTTTCCAGCAGACAACACCGTATTTTATCGCCAGTTCGCCCGCGAACCCAACAAACATGAAATGCTCAAATGCTCGGAAATCCTGTCCTTCTGCTTTTTCCGGAAGATACTTTGATTTGAGTTTCTGGAATTCCTCTCTGTATTGGTCTTTAATTAGGGATTGATGTTCAAGTATCTGTTTGATGAATTCGATCGATGCCGTTCCGTAATATTTTGAGGCTTTTTCTCGCAGATAATCCGAAAACTCCGCTCCATCCTGAAAGCCCATGAGATTATCGAAAATACCATTGCTTTCCTTGGATGGCTTTGCGGAAATGTTCAGCAATCTTACCTTTTGTCCGGCTTTGGATGTTTTGCTGTCCTCGGCCATGTGAGAATTTAGGTCGACTTCACTGCTGGACAGAAAAATTAGTCGCCAGGACAGCGTTTCCCGAGCATTGCAATCCTTATCAAGACGCTTTTTCCCCTGACCGTTCGCGAGCATGTAAGCGACATCGCCCGCCTTCGACGGTGAAATTTCAGAAAGTTCATCGAGGATTAACAAAGAATCATTCCGCCTGAAAGCAATATTTTCCATGGCATTATCTGTGGCTTTCCAGGTGACTACGTATTTTGGATTTCCGAAAACAGAGGCTGCAAGGTTGAGACAAGTCGTCTTCCCCGAAGAACTATTTCCCACGAAATGGAAGCCGAAATTCGGTAGGTCACAAATGCTCAAAAGAAGACTTGCGAAGGCCGCACTGATAGCAAAAATGAGACGTGAGTTGCCTACACACCATCTCGCGACCAGATCATTCCATTGTTGCAGAGTCCCTGATGTTCCGTAGGAATCGTCTTTAATTGAAGTATCGAAAATAATTTCGTTTTCAGGTTTCCCAATGACACAGTCAGGTCTTACATATACATCGTTAACGAATCCCGTTTTGGTGGCCAACATTATCTCTCTCTGAGGCACTGAACTGGAAAGATATTCAAACAACTTCCTTTTGGAGAGTAAGGTTCCCGTTAGAATGAAGCCTCTCTGCATAAGTTGAATACGTATTTGTTCTCCGTCTCTGAAAAACATTTTCGGCTTAATTATCATCTGTTGCAGTTCGTTTTTATAATCTCGAAACTCAATGAGCCTGGAAACTCCTTCATCACTGTTGGTGAATGCGATTGCTTTGATGTAATTCGAAATTCTGATTGGAGTTTTCGTTCGAGGATCCGTACAAAACAGGCCATCATCAGAAAGAACGAAGTCATCGAAAGAATCTGCCTCTGAATAATCTTCTTTAGCCTTTATGTTCAACACTTCGCTCAGAGCAGACTTGACGCTTCCGCACCTTCCAGTAGCAATAAGTCATTGAAATCAGTCGGATGCGTAGATGTATCGCGAAATTTTGGTGCTATGACTTTGGCTCTATGCCTTCGAGAGGCTTCTTTTGCCTTTATAATTCCTGTATTGACGTTTCCATAGGCGTCGTTATCTGCGCAGACGATTATCTTTAGTTGAGGATATTTTGCACAAATGCTTTCAATCACCGCTTTCAAATTACCGGCATCAAAAGCCACAATAACTGGGATTTCAGTGCATTCATAAACCGTTGCGCCCGTCGCGTATCCCTCACAAATGAAGACTTTTTCCGCATTTTCAAGAGAGCCAATAGTGAGATACCTTTTTTCTTGCCATTGCTTAGAAAGCGTTTATTCCCCTCATTATCAATGAATTGCAAGCTCCAAATATTCCCAGAAATATCAACCAAAGGAATGACCAGAGTATCTTGATATTGTTTTAATCCGTAAGATTGAACCTGCTTTTTCGAAAGATACGGATGATCTGTCACCGGTAATGCTTTATTCCAAATATCGAGGGCTCGTTTGGAGGCGTTTTTATGCATTAATTCCTGATCTTTTCTGCCCTCCGCAAGAGCTTGATTCATCCTGATTTTCACTGCTTTGAGCTGTTCTCCTCTGTAAGTTTTATCAAAAATATGCTCACTGATACCTGTTACAAAGTCTCCGAAAACGTACCCACCCTCAAATTTCTTAAGCCAATAGCGATTGTTCTTTCCCCAGCGAACCATACGGAAAGTTTCTGTATTTCTATTAGGCACTGGAATTTGAGCATTTGTTAGGGTTTCAATTAGTTTTAGCATGATGTATTCTCCTTGATTAATTTCGAAAATCTCACTGTTTTTATCCATTTGTAATTAGTTTTGGTTGAGTCACAAATGCTGCAGTGAGAGTGCTTAGAAGGGGCTAATATCCCAAATAGCTCAAAATTTGAAAAAAATATATTATATGTATTATTTACATTAAATTTTATTGAGAATACGCAATATGTAATGTTCTTGTATATTACGTTTACAATTTTATATAGAATATAAATAGTATAGTTAGATAAGATATATAGATATAAATAAGTATAATAATATATATAATATACTGAAATATGAATAAATAATGTAATACTAAAATAGTCAAAACTCATAGCTTTATATACCTTTTCAAACCTATTTGGTGCTATTTTCATAAGAACCTCCTCCCTTCGAGAGACAAGGAAAACCCTCATCTCTCAGTGTTTTTTTGATGTTAATTGCCTTTTCTGCACACGTCTCTGAAGGCGCACATTTTGCAGAGATAAAACGCCGGATCGCTTGAAATACTGGGCATTAGTTCCCTATTCTCACTGGCTTTTATGATCTGTACGGCACGATCGGAATACCTCTGTGCAGCCTCGGAATCAAACGGAACAAGCTCAAAATACAGCTCTGATGAATCTTTGTTTAAAGCTGTGAACAGACATCTCTCCAAATTAAGATAAGCCATGTAAAGCTGGATTTGCGAATAATACAAAGGCTTCGTTACAAGCAACCCACGTTTCGCGGTATCGCTCCAACTCCTGTTATTCAGAGTTTTACACTCCCAGAGAGTCGGACATTTAAAACTGATGTCTTTCAAATCCTCTGAAACATCAGTGATAATTCCATCAGCATGCCCCTGCAACTTACCATCAGCCACAGAGAATCCAAATTGCTCGCCGTTTTCGTTTCGAGTCTTCAAATCGAAGCCTGCAATTCGAAGCCATTGAGCGACCAAATCTTCCAAACAATGTCCGATATCAAAAGTTCTCAAAGTCTGTGCCGAAACCTTCGCTTGATTCCCAAGATATTTCAGCTGAACCTTACGCATGCACTCGTCACCAAGCATCGAGGCTCCCAAATACTTCCTTTTTTCTTGACCTTCGTGGTGTTCCAACATCTTCGCATCCAGAATCTCGTTAATACGCTGCATCTGAGCCTCCTTCGCTTAGAAACTTCACCATTTCGAGAATGTCTGACATCGAAAGTTCGCCGATTTTTTTGTCGTTCATTCGTCTTGAACTCATCCAATTGAACAGAGCAACCGCCTTTATGATTTCCTTACTCATGGCTGCCCTCCTTTTTCTTGGTCGGGTTCAAACAAGGTTTATTCAGGAAGTAATTCACAAGGTATTGCTGCCCTTTTCCGGTGACCTTAACAGTCTTGCTTATGGTAACATGGCCATCAGAATGAGTAACTGCTGTCTCTTTGATTTTGAATAATCCGAGATTCATCGCTCGCTGAGTTGGTGAGTTGTAGTCAGAACCTTCTCTGCGAATCAGAAAACCATCTTGGCGTAATCTTTCGAAGAGACGATTCTGCCCTATTTCGATGTTATTTCCCTTGAGAATTTTGGCTAATTCACCGATCAAAATATCCCCGAGTCAGAAGAAGAAACGGCATCTGCGAAAACAATTTTTGGCTTATCTTTCTTGATCTGACTTTTCAGAAGCGCTTTCTCTCTGCGCTCTTGCTGCAGCGTTCTAATAAGCTTGATCCACGTATCAGGATCTCTCATCAGTTCTTCCATTTTATCGGAGGTGATATATGCGCCGTGCTTGCGAATACTAGGAAGAACCTCTCTAGTTACCCAATGCATGAATTTCTTGGCTTCGGGTTTATCGGAACGGAAGATCACCTTATATAGACCAGCTTCGTTGATTAAAGTTAAACCGCGATTTGGTATATCAAACGAGGCATCCTTAATGTCACTCAGAGTTACATTAGACTTTTCATCTTCATCTAAACGCTCAGCAACTTTTCGTGAATTACTCAGCCCTAAAATTTCGCAAACATCTTTTAGCACCCAGTATATTTCTCCATTCTTGATGGTCGTCCTTACCTGATTGTTTTCATAATTAAAAATTTTCAATTCACTCATAATAAAATCTCCCAAATAATACTGTTTAAAGACAAAGCTCTCCTGTCACGTTATGAACCCAAACGCGTGTTTAAGCTTAATCAATTGTTTTTCTTGCGGTTGTTTAGACCTTATGGCGGAATCAACTTAATCAACATTTCTTCACCCATTTATAATTTTCCCAAAAACATTTCTCCGTACATACATCGGATCAACGCCCGCGTAATCGCAGACTTTCCGGAAATCAGGATTCGTTTCAAAGATCCATCGAAATGCCTCTCGCCTTTCTTGATGTGAACCCGTGAACAAATCCTCAATGGCCTTGATGATAACCGCGTTCCACAAAGCAACCTCCGACATCACATGTTGCTCCAAGGAATATCTTGCCCGTTCATAAATTCCTGATAGGAAAAATGCCCCGGAGTTATGATTGAAAGCACCCGATTTTTATCTTGATACTGACCACTCGGATCGTGTTCGATTCCGATTTTAATTACGGCATCCAGATTGTTCAGCTCATCAAAGGAATTGATTTGCCGGGCGCGAACCGCGATTTCGTTCATGTTTTTAGGATTTATTCCCTTTGCGGATTCAAGGATTGCTCGAATACGAGCTTTCCCCATATTGACCCATTTATCATTACCTTCGAGACCGATTTTGTCGAAGATTTTTCGTTTGGCGTGCTTACCTTCAAGAATTATCCACTCGCAGTTCAGATAAGCGGTATCGCCGTTTTTACTTCGAGTAATGAATGGATCAGTCGGATCATTTCCCGCCTTCAAAGCCAATCTGGCTTTCGCAATTGTGTTTGCCGGAATCAGATCAAAACTATTTTGCGGTTCCGCGTCATTGAAATTCATCATGATTATGCTCCTTTTCTTGTTGATGATTTAATTTTGTTCAAAAGTTTTCCCAAATGTGCCTCTTCGATTTCATCAAGACAGCCCGAACGATCTTTCGCCGGATATCCTCCACGGTTCAAAGTCATACAAATGAACTTTCGTTCTAATTCTCCCGCATCATTTTTCATGGCTATCATTGAAATGACCTCATCGAGTATTCCCGGAAGCTCTACCGCGGTTTTTGCTCCCTCAATTTGTAGCTGCCATGAGGAGCGATTGAAGTCATCAACTTTCTGATCTAACAAGCCCACGAAGATAATGTCTTTGTTTGGAATATGCTGGAATTGATTCAACCAAGCTGACATTTCGGAAGCCAGCAATCCATAGGCTGCTCGGGTATCGGGTTTCCCGGATTTTTCCGAAAATGCTTCAGGCTGATTCTTGCACCAAGCTAAACAGATTTTAGACGCGATTGTAATCGAATCAATGAAAATACACTTATACTTCATGAAGTCACAGTTCTTATATTTTTCTTTGGCTGCATCGTAATGCCTTTGTCCATAAACCGATTTTGATGCCGGATTAACACCGCCAATTAAACAGGCAAGATCACGAGCGTCTTCCCATGTCCGAACAGAAATTGAGTCTCCATTCCAATCTTGGACGGCCAGCAATCCGGCTTCAAAGTCCAGACATAGGGTTGATTCATTCAGAGTCTTGAGAAGTGACGTTTTCCCAATTCCAAAGCCTCCGAAGATTGCCATTTTTACTCCGGTATGTTGTTTTAATCTTTCTTCAGCGGAAATTATTTTCATGCTTGCAACTCCTCTGGTATAGAAATTTGAAACTTGATTTTTCCCGGTGTAACGGTTCGAGCATCAGCGAAAAGCTCTTTATCTTCAGGTGATAATTGCGCATATTTTCGTTCATCGATAACATGGGTTGTTTTGATAATCGCTTTGCACTTTTCTTCTGAAATCGTTTTGATAATTTCTCCGATTTTTTCCGAATCCCAGGTAACCTTTTTCGGAACTTCAGCGGTAATTTGGAAGCCATTTTCCAAAAATTTGGTCGTACCGGTATCTCGATTTTCGCTCCGCAAGTTGTTTTTTATTGTTTCTGAAAATCGCAATTCCAGAGCGTCTTCAAATTTTTCTTTCAGCTTCTTTGCATGGCTCATTAGTTTCGAAATCTGCTCGTGTAGATCAGCCAAGTCATATGTTCTCAACTGACTCAGCTCCTTCACGTCCATGGTCTCGATTACGGATAAGTTTTTGCTCATTTTTTCTGCTCCTCTTCTGACTAAACACAAAAAATTGTCTTTAGAATTTTCGCAGTGACGAAATAGCAAACAGATTGATTTCAAGTCTCTATGCACCGTGGCGCGCGATAGCCCAATGATCCGAGCAATTTCCGCAAGATTGTGACCTTTCGATAAAATACAGATCAACCGATATTTGATCGGCATTTCATCCACAAGTCGCTGAACCTCCCGGCGTTTTGCGAATATGATGCGTTCTTGTTTAAAACAGTCGTCCATATTCTTATTACGCAGATCATCGTTATAGTCCGAAAATTTAATAACAGAATCACGTTTCTTACGTGTGTAAAGCTCGATTAGAGTTGCACAGCGACGATTCAGCACTTTTCTTACAAAATGTTCCAGATCCCCGCGACTTTTATCAAACCTATCAATGCATGCAAAAATCTCGCACATTAGTTCCTGTTCCAAGTCTTCTACATCCATGAAACGGAACATGCTATTGCTCTTGAGATTTCTCGCATACATTTTTACGTTCGAAACGATTCTCTTATCTATTCCCTCGTACCTGTTCACGCGCCTAACCCTAAAAAACGTGATTAGTATGAGAGAAATTACATCGAGCCTCCACCTTTTCAAAAAATTTCATGTCTCTTGAGAGCCAAAATACCCATTGAAAAATAAGGATTTTTTTGAATCCATGTCTTTTTTGCATGAGTCCACGTCTTTTCTGCTATTTTTAGGTGCAAATAAGAGTGACTTTTTTCCCTAATTTGTATTGTCCTGAAATTTTGGATGACACTATGAAATTATCTCCAATCTCTCTTCCATATTTTTCAGATACACTCTTCTTGATTAGATATACGGCCTGACGTACTTGCTTCTCCAATTCTAAAGATGAGAACCCTTTCTTCCTGAGCATGCTCGCCATTTGAACGATATTGATTCCGACAGATACTGAATCAATATGTCCGATAATATGCTGTCTCAACAATGCCTTAAAAACGGCAATTTGAAGCTTAGATTTTTGATCTATGACCTTTACATTGCTTAAATAAACTCCATCATTCTGAAACACAACAAAAAGAAGATTATCTTTCAACCTTTGCTTTTTTCTTGTTTCTTCATAAGAATCAATTAATCCACATATTTTTTGCAAGCATCTTTTCAAAAACTGCAGAATATTTATTTCAACATGAATTTTTTTTAAACATAACCAACTCCATTTACTAAAACAAATTGAGGTAACTTTATCATAAATGTTAATAAAATATTAACGAACCCATGCTTCACAGAGCTGAAGATCAGTTCGGTCTAAAATCGAAAAAAAATTAAAAAAAGTCTGAACGTTTTTTGGAGAAAAACTGAATAAGTATATATGGGGAGGACTTTATGGCATTGCTTGCTTTAGATCTGGGGTCGCATTGTGGATTCGCTGTTTTCAAAAACGGTGAGATCATCAGCGGAACGAAGAAATTACAAATCGATAAAAGGAAGTTCGGCAGACGCTTTCTTGAGTTTCGTAATTGGCTTCTGCAAATGATTGCGGTCCATGACATACGAGAGATCTATTTCGAAAGAGTGTTTGGGCATCTGGGAACTGAAGCCGCTCATTGCTACGGCGGATTTATGTACACTCTCGCAACCGTATGTCTTGAGAAAAACATCCCGTGCATGGGTTTTACGGTCCAAACAATCAAGAAATTTATGACTGGAAAGGGCAACGCCAATAAGGAGGAGATGATCGCTGCAGCGAAGGCAAGAGGATTTAATCCGCAAACAGATGATGAGGCCGACGCTATCGCCATAATGCTTCTTGCCTTAAACAATTTGACTTTAAAGAATAAAAATGTGCCACACGAAAGCGACTCTGTGTCCTTCCAAGCCCTGGTAGAGAGCGGGCGCCAGCACCCCATGCCTTCGCTAGCGTCAGAACTTTTTCAATGGATGACCGCTGTTTCAGCTATTAACATGCTGAATTTCAACAATAATTTGGGCGTTAATTGATGGATAATTTTATGACCGAAAACTTTCAAAAAAGCGAATCAAAACTGATTTTCAAAACAACAAAAACTGATGATCTCATCGAGTACGCAAGAAATCCCCGTAACAACGACGCTGTGGTTGACAAAATGGTTTCCTGCATCAAAGAGTTTGGCTTTCGCATTCCGATCGTTGCGAAAAGTGACGGTACGGTTGTCGATGGGCATCTCAGATTAAAAGCGTCAAGAAAATTGGGGCTCGAGGAAGTGCCGGTGGTTATTGCGGACGATCTTTCCGAAGCGCAGATAAAAGCCTTTCGTCTTGTGGCTAATCAATCGGCAAACTGGGCAGAGTGGAACGAAGAATTTTTGCGTTTGGAATTGCTCGATTTAAAAGAGATGGATTTCGATCTTGATCTTACTGGCTTTGATCTCAGTGAAGTGGAAAGATATTTGCGCAATGAAAATGTTGAAGAAGATGATTTTGATGAAACAGAAGTCGACGAAAATTTAGCTCTTGTCACCAAGCCGGGCGATTTATGGATCATAGGAGAGCATCGTTTATTGTGTGGAGACTCAACAAAAATTGAAGATGTCGAAAGACTTATGAATTGCGAAAAAGCTGACATGATTTTCACGGATCCGCCTTATAATGTAAAAGTCTCCACGATTTCCGGAATAAACAAAAAACATAAGCATGCAGAATTTGCGATGGCTTCAGGAGAAATGTCGGAGCAGGAATTCATTGATTTTCTTTCAAAGGTTTTCAAAAACTTGGTGTTGGTATCGAAAGATGGAAGCATCCACTACATCTGCATGGATTGGAAACATATTTTTGAAATTATTTCAGCCGGGCGCAACGAATATACTGAGTTCAAACAACTGTGTGTTTGGAACAAAAACAGTGGCGGGATGGGAACGTTTTACAGAAACAAGCACGAGCTGATATTCGTATTTAAAAACGGAACGGCGACACACACCAATAATTTTGGACTTGGAGAAACCGGAAAATATCGAACGAACGTTTGGGACTATGCGGGAATGGCTACCTTTAGTCCTGAACGAGATGAACTACTTGCGATGCATCCAACGGTAAAGCCGGTTCGATTGGTAGCAGATGCTATTTTGGATTGCTCGAATCACGGAGAAACGATTTTGGATTTGTTCGGCGGATCGGGAACTACGATGATTGCCAGTGAAGAAACAGAACGCAAATGCTGCATGATGGAACTGGAACCAAAATACTGCGACACAATCATTCGTCGTTGGCAGAAACATACCGGGAAATTGGCGGTTCTGGAATCCACCGGAAAAACGTTTGATGAAATCGAAGGATAATCATGGCATTAATTTCACAATCCGAATGGGCGCGCAGACAGGGATTCTCCAAACAATACGCAGCCAAGCTAATCAAACAAGGAAAGATTCATCTGACCGATGGAATGATCGACGAATACACAGCCAACGCTGAACTTGAAATGCAACGGAATGTTGATTTACCTCGGCAACGAAAAGGTCACGGCAGCTATTTCGTGCGGGATGATATGCATGATCTTCTTGTAAAAACCAAACTCAAAAACGAAATCGAAAAAGGAAAATTGATCGAAGCGGAAGTTAAGGAAAAACTCGGTGAACTGATTTCGATGGTTGAGGTAAACAGGGTTTTTTACGCAAAAGCCAAAGCAGTTCGTGATGGAATTTTAAATGTCCCCGATCGAATTTCGGCTTTGCTGGCTAGTGTAAATGATCCGGTTGAAATTCACAAAATTTTATCAAAAGAACTACGACAGGTGCTTGAGGAATTATCGCACCATGACATCTGCTAAAATTTTATCAAACACTTTTAACAGCGGAATAAAACCCGACTCAATTATTTCTGTATCGGACTGGGCAGACGCAAATCGTGTACTTTCGCAAACAGCCTCGTCTGAGCCTGGAAGATTTCGGACATCACGCACTCCATATTTAAAAGACATTATGGATGCTTTATCACCGTCATCAAGTTACGAAAAAGTTATTTTCATGAAAGGCGCGCAAATCGGCGGAACCGAAGCAGGAAATAATTGGGTCGGATACATGATCGACCAAGCTCCCGGACCTATGTTGGTTGTTCAGCCGACGGTAGAAATGGGAAAACGGTGGTCAAAAGGGCGATTAGCTCCTTTGATTGAAGATACTCTATGTTTACGTGAGAAAGTCAAAGATCCACGAAGTCGAGATTCAGGAAATACAGTGCAATCTAAAGAATTTCCCGGAGGAATTGTTGTTATCACCGGAGCGAATTCTGCTGTCGGTTTACGTTCCATGCCCGTTCGATATCTTTTCCTTGATGAAGTTGATGCTTATCCACTCGATGCCGATTCCGAAGGCGATCCTTTAACCTTGGCTATTCAAAGGACATCAACATTTACTCGTCGAAAGATTTTCATTGTATCCACTCCGACCATAAAAGGTCTGTCACGAATCAAAAAAGAATTTGAAGAAACCGATTAACGATATTTTTTCGTGCCCTGTCCGATTTGCGGACATTTTCAAACTTTGAAATGGGAGAATTTACATCATGATAAAGATCATTCTAAATCTTTTTATGTTTGCGAACACTGTAAAGGAAATATTGAAGAACATCATAAAACCGAAATGCTCTCAAAAGGAGAATGGCGAGCAACCAACGAAGAAAAAGTCTCGGAAAAAGTAATCGGGTTTCATTTGAATTCGCTTTATTCACCTGTTGGCTGGCTGAGCTAGGACACTTGTTTGCAAAATTATGAAATGGCGAAAGATGACGAGCAACTTCTAAAAGCTTGGACAAACACGACTCTCGGATTAACTTGGGAAGAGAAAGGCGACGCCCCGGATTGGGGAGTTCTGTTCGATCGCCGAGAAAAATATAAAATCGGAGTTATTCCAAAAGGCGGATACGTTCTGACCGCCGGCGTCGATGTTCAAAATGATCGTCTCGAACTCGAAATCGTTGCATGGGGAAAAAATCGTGAAAGCTGGTCTGTAGATTATCGAACGATTTACGGAAGTCCAACTTCATCTGACGTCTGGAAAAAATTATCCGAAATTCTGAACGAAAATTTTGAAAGCAAAGACGGAGTCTCGAGGAAAATAAATATGCTTGCGATCGATTCGGGATTCTCAACACAGGAAGTTTATGCATGGGTTCGCACGCAATCTCCGCAAAATGTCATGGCGATAAAGGGAGTCGATAATTCGCTTGTACCTCTGAACGCTCCGACGAAAGTCGACGTGAATATTAGAGGAAGAAAAATTACAAACGGTGTGCGACTCTGGAAAATCGGAGTTTCAATTTTAAAAGGAGAACTTTACGGGTGGTTGAAAGCAGAACCTCTGAGAGAATCCCCGCCGGGAGGGCAAATAACGGCTGCAACGCCTCGTTGCCACTTTCCTGAATACAATACGGAGTATTTCAAGCAACTTACAGCCGAACAGCTCGTAACAAGGATTGTGAAAGGATATCCAAAACGAGAATGGCAGAAAACCAGAGATCGAAACAAAGCCCTCGATTGCCGAATTTACGCGAGAGCTGCCGCAATCGCTCTCGGAATCGACCGCTGGACAGATGCTAAATGGGAACAGATTTCTGGAGCAAAATCCGAAAAAACAGAAAACACATTACCCGCAAAAAAAGCACGTTCAAGGATCATCAAAAGCAGGTGGATTTAGTAGAGTTCTTCATGTACGGGAAAATCGGCGTTTGTCCAAGCTAAATTCAGTAAAATTATAAGCCGTCGGATGCCATTATCCATGAATTCTAAAATTTTTTTAAAAAAATTGAAAAAAGTCTGAACGTTTTTTCTCGAAAAACTGAATAAGTATAAAGGAGGGACGTATGTACACACGTGAATACCTGGAAGCGGTAGAAAAAGCGATATTGGATTTGCAATCGGGGAAGCGAGTAACTTCGGTTTCGTACGGGGATACTCATGTTCAATACGCCTCGATTAACCTAGCAGACTTAATCAATTTGCGTAGTCAGATCAAATCGAATTTGGAGGACGACTCGAATAGTAAAAAACGTCAGGTAATTTTTTCAACCTCGAAAGGGATACGATGATCAGGATCATTGATTTATATGCCGGCATCGGAGGTATCAGACTTGGCTTTGAACAGGTTTTCGGAAAAGAAAATGTTGATTGTGTTTTTACAAGCGAAATAGATAAGCATGCGGTTACGACATACATCGCTAATTTTGGTGATGACAACATTCACGGAGACATACGAGAGATTTCCACGGAACAAATTCCTGATCATGATATTTTGTTGGCGGGCTTTCCATGTCAATCATTTTCGATTGCGGGACTAAAGAAAGGTTTTAATGACGAACGAGGTCATGCTTTCTTTGAAATTGAAAGAATTTTAAAAGCCAAAAGACCGGCGGTTTTTCTATTGGAAAATGTTCCGAATTTAAAAAATATTGATGGCGGAGAAATTTTCCGTTTCATGCTGAATAAACTGGAAGGAATTGGATACAAAGCTCGTTACGAAATTTTAAGTGGTAAAGATTTCGGGGTACCGCAAAACAGACGGCGTTTATATATTGTCGGCAGTTTAGATCAAAGCAAGGATTTTCAATTTCCGGAAGTTCAGAATATTCCAACCTCAGTTACCGATATTTTAGAAAAAGATGCGGATGATTCTTATATCATTTCTGATCATCAATGGAATTATTTCAAAAATCGAGCAAGAAAAAAAATCGGAAGTTTCGGGAAATACAATATTTATTCAGGGGAAGAAGCTTACACTTGCACTCTTTTAGCTACGTATAAAAATCATTGTTCAAGAATTTTGGTGGAAATGCCAAAAGGAAATCCGAGAATGCTTACAGAAAAAGAATGTGCAAAATTACAAGGATTTCCCGATTCCTTCATTATAAATAAAGTTTCACAATCGCAGATTTACAAACAACTTGGTAACAGTGTTTGCGTACCGGTAATCAGGGCGATCGCGGAGCAAATCAAAGCGATATTTTTTACGGAGGAGCGATGAACATCTTCCGTTCGATTGCAAATTTTTTGAAGAAGAAATCGACAGCAGCCTACGATGGAGCCGGACACGGGAAACGTCTTGGAAATTGGTATCCGTCGAATTCGTCGATCAATTTCTTGTTGGCTTCGAATCTCGCGACTCTGAGGACCCGATCTCACGATATCGTTCGAAAGAATCCATACGCATTGAACGCCATCGGGACGATCGTTTCCAATTGCATCGGCACGGGAATCAAGCCACAATCAAAAGCAGAAAACGCGGAATTCAGAAAGAAAATCCAAGAGCTATGGCTAAGGTGGACAGATGAATCCGACGCCACGGAGGTTTGTGATTTTTATGGTTTGCAAGCTCTTATTCTCAGAAGTGTTATTGAAGGCGGCGAATGTTTCGTACGGATAAAAATCGACAAACGAAATGCCACCGTTCCATTGAGACTACAAATTTTAGAAGCCGAACATTTAGATTCATCAAAAGATAACACGCTTGCAAACGGAAGCATCATCCGCTCCGGAATTGAGTTCAACAAAGCGGGGAAGAGAGTCGCATACTATTTATATAAAGAACATCCGGGAGATTCTTATTTTTCAGCTTCGGAAAGCATCCGACTTCCCGCCCATGAAATTCTGTATATTTACAGACCATTGAGACCGGGGCAAATTCGTGGTGAGCCTTGGTTGAGCAATGTGCTTTTGAAGCTTCATGAATTGGATCAATACGAAGACGCAGAATTGGTACGCAAGAAAACCGCCGCCATGTTCGCTGGATTCGTAACACGGCTTGATCCTGACTCGGAAATGTTCGGAGAAAAAGATACAAACGATCAGGGAGTTGCCTTTGCGGGACTAGAGCCCGGAACGATGCAATTTTTGGATCCTGGAGAAGATGTAAAATTTTCGAGTCCGGCAGATGTTGGTGGAACATATGAAGCCTTCATCAAACAGCAGCTTCGGGCAATTTCTATTGGCTTAGGAATAACCTACGAACAGCTAACAGGCGACTTAAGTGGCGTAAATTATTCTTCGATTAGAGCGGGCTTGCTTGAATTTCGTAGGAGATGTACAGCTCTTCAACATAATCTAATGGTGTTTCAGTTTTGCCGACCAATTTGGAATAAATTTATCGAACTTGCAGTGCTTTCCGGAGCGATTGATGTTCCGAATGATCCGACATTTCCTTTGGTGAAATGGATTCCGCAAGGATTTTCGTGGGTCGATCCACAAAAAGAGCAAAAGGCTCAAATGGAAGCGGTGAGATGCGGATTTAAGTCACGTTCGGAAGTCGTATCTGAGCTTGGATACGATGTGGAAGAAATTGATGCGGAAATTGCCGCTGACAACGCACGAGCAGACGCTTTGAATTTACAATTTGATTCAGATTCACGAACAATCAAAGAACAAACTGGAGAAAAGAATGATCCAAAAATTGATGAATAGTCCATTTAAATCCGCAATTTCTTGAAGTCGTCTCTAATATCGATTGGCTTTCGGCGGATGCTGCTCCGGATTTTACATACAATATGTATGGTGGCGTCGCGATCATTCCGATCCATGGATTACTGACCAAAAGGCGAGAATTATTTTCATCGATTTTCGGAACGACTTCCTATGAAGAAATTTTTGAAGCGATATCATCTGCGTTGACCGACGAAAAAGTTGAAAAAATTCTGCTGGATATCGATAGCCCGGGCGGAGAGGTTGGCGGATTATTTGATCTGGTCGATTTCATTTATAACGCCAGGATTCAAAAACCAATTTACGCCTTCGCAAACGATCATGCTTTTTCGGCAGCCTATGCGATAGCTTCTACCGCATCGAAAATATTTGTGAATCGAGTATCCGGAGTCGGAAGCATCGGAGTCATCGCAACTCATGTCGATGTCAGCGAAGCCGATAAAAAAGAAGGAATAAGATACACGACAATTTTTGCTGGCGAAAAGAAAAATGATTTATCGCCTTTCAGAAAACGCAATGAGTGATTTGCAAATCGAAGTTAATCGTCTGTACGAAATTTTTATCGAAACGGTTGCGAGAAATAGAAACACGATATCAGAAACCATTCGATCCACGGAGGCGGGAATTTATTTCGGAAGAAATGCGATTGCAGCCGGACTCGCAGACGAACTTACGGATTTTCACAGTTGTCTATCGATAATAACAGGAGGAAACATGACGGAAGACATCGAACCACAGGAAATTGAAGCCAGGATTCAAGAAGCAAGGGAAAAACATAAAACCGAAGTTTTGGAGATTTCGAAGCTTTGTAAACTGGCTAAAGCTGAAAATAAAATCGCAAACTTTATCATGGCTGGATTAAATCCTAATCAAGTGAAAGAGCAGTTATTAGCCATGCAAGCGCAATCGGAATCAAAAGAAATCGTAAGCGCGATTTACCAAAAAAATGAGCAGAAAGAAAATCCGGTTGTGGCAGCCGCAAAAGCAAGAATTAAATAGGGAGCAAAAAACATTAGTATCGAGGAAAACAACAGACTTGGAGACCTTCTGAAATATGAAGCCGATAAAAATTATTGTCGTGAAGTAATGATGTTAGCAGAAGGACAAAATTTAAAAATGGGAACCGTTATTGGAATAATCACAGAAAGCGACAAAGCGAAAATCGTGTCTATTTCACCCGAGGAATCAGATGGTAGCGATACCGCGTTCGGAATTTTGCTGGGAGATGCCGATGCCACGTCCGGAGATAAAAAAGCTTTGGTTGTTGCGCGTGACGCGATTGTCGCAAGTGATTATATCGTGTTCCCAACAGGTGCTTCGACAGATCAAAAGAAGAAAATCACCAACGATTTAGAAAAGCGCGGAATTGTAATTCGTAAATCAGCATAGGAGAAAAAAGATGATGACCAATCCATTTGAAAATGACGCTTTTAGCATGACGTCGCTGACGGAGTCGATAAATATTCTTCCAAACAATTACGGAAGGCTGCAGGCGATGAATTTGTTTCCGCAGAAATCCGTTCGAACAAGAAATATCGCGGTTGAGGAAATGAATGGTGTTTTGAATTTGCTACCGACACAAATTCCGGGAGGCAATGCGACGGTAGGAACTCGAGACAAAAGAAAAATGAGATCTTTTACAATTCCTCACATTCCTCATGACGATGTTGTGCTGCCGGAGGAGGTTCAGGGTATTCGAGCATTCGGATCTGAAACCGAATTACAAGCAATGGCAAATGTAATTACCGATCATCTGCAAAACATGCGTAACAAGCATGCGATTACTCTCGAACATTTAAGAATGGGTGCACTGAAGGGCAATATTTTAGATGCGGATGGCAGTACTCTATATAATTTGTACGATGAATTTGAAATTACTCCAAAGGTCGTTAGTTTCGCGCTCGGAACAGCAGGAACAGATGTAAAAAAGAAATGTCTCGAAGTAATCCGACATATCGAAGATAATCTTTGCGGGGAATTTATGACCGGAGTTCACTGTTTGGTTTCTCCGGAATTTTTCGATGCCTTAACTAGCCATTCAAAAGTAAAAGAAGCCTATGAAAGATGGCAGGAAGGCGCTGCTCTGAGAGACGATATGCGTGCCGGATTTACGTTTGGCGGAATTACTTTCGAAGAGTATCGAGGACAGGCAACCGATCCGGACGGGAATGTCAGAAAATTCATCGCTTCAGGTGAAGGACATTGCTTCCCGATCGGCACATCTCAAACTTTCGTGACGTATTTTGCTCCGGCGGATTTCAATGAAACCGTAAACACGCTGGGTCTTCCGATTTATGCCAAACAGGAGCCGAGAAAATTCGATCGAGGAACGGATCTGCACACGCAGTCGAATCCACTTCCTTTGTGCCTGCGTCCATCCGTTTTGGTGAAAGTGACGGCAGGCTAATGTTCAAGGAAGCTTTAATGAACGCGATTAATGACATGTTTGAACATCTTGGGCTAGAGATAGTTTTCAAGCCTCAAGGAGGAAAATCATGCACTTTGATTGCGGTCATAAAACAGCCGGAGAATTCGTATGAACTTGGGGACAATCAGATTGTGAGACAGGTCGCGGAGATAAGTATAAAGTCGGCGGATGCTACACCAAGAGTCGGGGATATTATCGAGGTCGATTCGAAAAAATACAAAATTTACGAAGAACCGCTACTCGATGCCTCGACGCTGATTTGGAAGTTTTTTGCAGCTTTGATTGAGGAATAGAGATGAATATATATGTAAAACGCTTTTTAAAAATCAAACACAAATCCGATAAAGAAATACTCAGACTAATTAATGAATTGGTCTACGAAAATGAGTGTTTGGAATACTCGATAGAACAAGTGACGAAGTATTACAGCCCACAAAAATTCAATTTGGTTTTTCGTAGGGGATGGTCTCCTGAAGAATGCGCAAAAAAAGGAAGGAAAATCAAAAAAGCGTCATCCATCGATTCTGAAGATGAGTTTCCTCTTGCAGCATGGGCAGATTATTTGGGAGAAGATCTCTGATGCAAATTTCTGTCGACAGCCAAATAAACAAAATCATCACGGATCTGAACGCCATGCCGGAGCATGTACAGCAAGCGTCGATATTCGCTTTGAATCGAATGGCGGAGTGGATGAAAGGACAAATCGTGAAAGATATTTCCGCCAAGCAACGCATCAAATTAAAAATCATTCGAGATCGGATTGTTATGCAAAGGGCAAACAAACGAAATACGCAGGCGAGTTTGTCATGCAATTTTCGGAGTGTGTATGTGAAAGATCTGTCGAGCGTGAGACAAACGCCGATTGGAGTAATGGCAGGTGGAAAAATGTATCCACACGCGTTTATTGCTACTCTGAAAAAAGGCGGGAAATCCGGAGTGTATCGAAGAACGACTAAAAAGCGATTCCCAGTGAAGTCGGTTACGGTCGATATTTTTGATGATGCCACGAAAAGAATTGAAGAACTGATTGGAACAGAGGCAAGACAGGTTTTTGAAAAGAGATTTTTCCACGAAATTAAACGAGCAACAGGAGCAATATGATGGAAGGTATAAGTATAAAAAATGAACTGACCATTTTTAATTATGGCTTAAATAAAGTAAGGACAGTTATCAAAGATGGAGAACCTTGGTTTGTATTGAAGGACGTTTGCGACGTATTAGAGATTAATAATTCCAGGAATGTCCAAGAGCGCCTTGATGAGGAAGAGAAGAATACTGTCTGTATTATGGACGGAAATAGAGGGAATCCAAATACAACAATAATCAATGAAAGCGGATTGTATAGTGTAATTCTACTTTCCAGAAAGCCCGAAGCTAGGAAATTCAAAAAATGGATAACGCATGAAGTACTACCATCTATTCGAAAAACAGGGGCATACATACAAACCCCTCAAACATACATTCAAGCTTTAGAGGCGTTAATCGAATCGGAAAGAGCCAAAGAAAAATTATTGCTTGAAAATGATGATTTAAAAATTGAGCTTGATGAAAACAAGAAATACTACACGATAAAAAGAGTAGCAAGCATAAACAAAATTTCCTGGAGAAGGATTAGTTGGAGAAATTTGATTAACACGAGCCATGCGATGGAAAAAGAAATAAAAAAAGTATTTGATCCAAATTTAACGAAGGTAAACGCCTACCATATAGACGTTTGGAAGTATGAATACCCTGAGCTAATGTATGAGGAGTAATTTATGATCGAGAAACTCCTGACGAATATCAAATCCGAAATCCTAAAAAACAAAGAGATTCAATCATGTCTGATTTATTCGGACACTCGTGGAGAGATTGTAGCTCCGGCCGTGTTTTTGGAAGTTGCAAGTTATAGCACTGGCGATGATCCGGCAACTGGAGAACTGTCATTAATTGTGAACATCGAAGCAAGAGTTGTTGTCGATTCCATCTCGGAAAACGCGGAATTAGTGTGCCAAAATTTAGCCTGTCAGATCGCAAACGTTGCGTATCCTAATTCATTTGGCTGTAAAGTTTCGCCGGCAAAGATTTCAGGAATTTCGAGAGATTCATTCAAACCGGATTTTGATCCCTACATTTGTTGGCTCGTTGAATGGAGTCACGAGTTTCATGTTGGCGATTCAATTTGGGAAGAAACAGGCATACCGCCACACATAATTTTTGCAAATAAAGAGGTGGTTCATGATTGATGGCTTTGCCTTTTCCGAAGTGGTGAGAAAACTTGCGAACATGATTCGCATCGGGAAAATTGCGGAAATCGACGGCGCAAATGTAAAAGTGAAAATCGGAAAAGTCGTAACAGGTTGGCTACCGATAATTTCCACTGCCGGAGAGACGATAATTTGGAATCCCATTTCGAAAGATGAACAGGTGGCGGTTTTCTTTCCGTATGGTGAGACGGCGCTGGGATTTGTGTTGCGTTCGATTCACTATAATAGCTACAAAATGCCGGAAAATTCTCAGGATATTTGTTTAAATACAGCCAATTTAGTAAAAATTAACTCTCAGAATGGATTAAGTGGTGAATTTGCCGAAGATTTTTCTATCAAAGTGGGGTCTGCTACTCTCAATTTATCAAAAAACTCAATTTCGATAAAAAAGGTGATAGCTCGATTTCGATATCTGATAACAGGATTTCAATAAGTGCCGGTGAAGGTTCATTATCTGTGGGAAGCAGCATTTCAATCAACGGTAATAGTGTTTCACTGTCAGGCGGCGGAGCTTCGATAGGCTTGTCCGGATCGGTTGATATAAGTGGAAGCAACATATCGACTAATCCTCCAGTTTGTATTTGTTCAGGAGGTCTATGATGAAAACACCTAGCGGAGCGAAGAAAATGTGTCCAGCTTCAAGTTGGGGAGGGTTTTAATGATTGGAATGAGTAATCAACACGGCGAATACTTGAACGATTTGAAGCATCTAAAGCAATCGATTGTTGATATTCTTACGACACCGATTGGCTCTC
Organism: uncultured Holosporaceae bacterium; assembly: GCA_964532905.1. Taxonomy (GTDB): domain Bacteria; phylum Pseudomonadota; class Alphaproteobacteria; order UBA3830; family UBA3830; genus UBA3830. The sequence continues at coordinate 85,315 of CAZHJM010000002.1, read as the reverse complement.
GTGTCATTTGTCGAGACTATGGCTCAACTTTGTTTCAGCTCACGGATTATCCAATTAACCGGGATTTGTTCCAGAAGATTTACGCAGCTGTTGCAGACGCCATCGGTAAATGGGAACCACGTTTTAAAGTCGAGAAGATAACCATCGATTCGATAAGGGAAGGACATATTATATTGTCACTCATCGGCCGATATCTCGTTACTCAGCAAAAGATTGCTTTGGAGGATTTAGTGATATGAATCTTTCTGACCTGGAAACTCCGCAAATTATCGAGGAACTCAGCATCAATGAGATTCTGTCTCAGATGAAGGCGAAGTTGATTGAAATCGATAAAGAATACAATGCGTATTTGGAAAGCGATCCACTTGTGAAGTTGCTTGAAGTAGCAGCATATCGTGAATTGCTTTTGAGACAGAGAATCAATCAAGCAGCCAAGGCGAATTTATTGGCGTTCGCCACCGGATCTGATCTCGATAACCTCGGAGCATTTTACGGTGTCGAAAGAAAAGAAAATGAAGCCGATGAGGAATACAGAAAACGAATCCAAGCAAGAATTGAAGGTTGGTCGACGGCAGGAAGTCGTGAGGCATATAAATTTCATGCGTTAAATTCAGATGTTAGAGTGAAAGAAGCTAACGCCGATTCGCCCGAACCCGGCTTGGTTCGTATTTCGATTTTATCGAAGGAAGATAATGGCGTTGTTTCGGATGATTTGCTGGAATCTGTAAATTCTTATATGCAACGAGAAGACATCCGAATGTTGACGGACACCGTTGTGGTAGTTCCCTGCGATTTGATTGACGTTGAAATGAAAGCGAAAATCACACTCATGTCATCAACTCCTGCAGAATTTTTAAACACGATAAAATCATCATTCAAAAAGGCGTTCAATAATCTGGCTAACATGGGGGTAAGTGTTTCGAGGTCATGGATTATCTCAAATTTGTTTTTAGATGGCGTGCAAGATGTTCAACTGTTGAGTCCGATTGCGGATGTTGATGTGCCGGAGACATCGTGTGCAAGGCTGTTAAGTGTGGAGGTTATATGAATAAGCTAGCGCAGCGAAGTTTTTGCGTCAGTGGCACACTGCTTCCTTACAACGCAACGAAATTTGAACGAGATGTTGAAAGCGCAATCAAGTACGAAATTGATGCCGGAGGACTTGCCGGTTTTAAGTTCAGCGACTATGGAAATTTGAGACTGAGCCTGATTTGGGAATATTCTCTGGCGCAAGTAAACATCGATGATTTAAAAACCAAAATTACAGAGGGTCTGAAATTTCATAGGCTCGCCGGCACTCCGTATTCTCTTCGCCAGGTGTTATCGTGGTACAATTTGAAAGACATAACCATCGAGGAAGAAGAACCCGGAGAGCATTTTGCGGAATTCCAGGTTGGCTTCAAAGAAATTCCCGATGGCTTTGCGATCAACACAATTATAAACGTGGCGGAAATGGCCAAGCCACTGCGATCACGTCTGACGAGAATGTATAACGAAGACTATGACATTCGACGATTCATTCTCGACAGCTCCGATTGGGGCGATTTGCTGTCCGATCATTCCGGAACTCAAATATATGAGGACAGCCCAAAACTTTCATTCGGTCGAAAAATGTTCTGTGACGCAAAGTTGGACACTTATAATACGCTCGCTTGCAAGCAAACAACACGGGTAACATTTGCAAAATTTGAGGACATTTTCAAACTGGATTTCGGTCGCCTCGATGATACGAAATTCGGAGAGCCAACGGAAAAGAATTTTTATTTAGCAAAGAAACAAACGCAAAACACCGATCGAGTCGGAGATAAAATTCCGGATCAGTTGATAAAATTGAGAACATTTTCACGGGCGATGATTGTTCTGTCGGAATCCGTTTTGGAAGACGGACAATCTTGTTTTTCGGGAAATTATGAAGAGGCAAACGACGAAACCTTTTTGCTCGACTTCAGCTATTTGTCCGAAACGCCATGTAATCCGTGCAATGTCATTATCGATAAACGTTTGTTTGAAGAAAAAACAGCAGACGGCGAATGTGATCTGCAGCTTGCGATAGAAAAAACCGATCACAAAGGTCACGGAGTTTTTGAAAGTTCTTTGAAACCGAAAATTATCAGAAACGATACGGCGCAACAATACGTGGCGGTGAAATATCGAGGCAATAACACGTGGCATGACCATAGACATTTTAATGTGGCATGGAACAAGCAAAATTTTTTCAGCGTTATGAATTAGGGGAAGGACATGGCAATAATTACGATACCGGGACGAGCAGGCATAGCAAGGAGTTTAAAGAATAGTACTCTTTTTATAGCCTGGGGGCGAGGCGATGAAGCATGGACGGGCGACGAAAAACAAATTGAAGATCCGACACGAACGGAACTTTTCAGGGAAGTCGGCAGGCGAACCGTCGATGATGTTCAATTTGTTACCGGAGACGATCAGGGAGATTTGGTTACTCCGACAGGGCGATGGAATATTTCAGAAAATCCGACGAATAATTTGTATATCACGACAGAATTTGATTTTGCCTATGGCAACGGCTACACGATTCGCGAATTTGGATTGTTTTTAAATTGCGTGACCAAAAATGAGCTTCCAATCGGTCAGAATTACTTTTTGCCGACTGAAATCGAAGATCCGGGAGAGCTACTCATGCTCGAAAATTCCGTACCGATTATTCGCACGGGAGACACTCGCTATAAATGTTCTTTCGTTCTGTCGCTGTAGGAGGGAAAAATGACGCTTGCAAATTACTACAACAGATTTAATGCACAAAAGAAATACACGAAATCGATGTTTCGAGCTGGCTGCGGTTTGCAATCAGCGGAATTGAACGAAATTCAGGAATACGCAAACAACGCCATTCGCGGAATCGGTGACGCGATTTTTGCCGATGGAGATGTTATCGCCGGATGCACCTGCGTTGTTGATTCATTGAGTGGAGCAACGACAATTGAAGCGGGAAAAATCTACCTTCAAGGCTTGGTTCGAGAAGTCCATGAAGGAAGTTTTACGATTCCGACTAACATGTCCGTTCGTGTCGGCGTTTATTTTAAAGAGCAAACGATAACCGAATTGGAAGATCCGGAGATTCGAGATCCCGCTGTCGGAACAAGAAATTATCGGGAAATCGGAGCTGCACGACTGCAGTATCAACTCATCTTGGGCTATCAGGTAACCGGTGTGACCGACTCTTCTTCCGACCTCGGTGAGTTCTACACTATATATAATGTGGAGAACGGCGTTTTGGTTCAGAAAGCTTTGGCGCCTCAGATGGAATCCGTAAACACCGCACTTGCAAGATATGATAATGAGAGCAATGGATCATATGTCGTAAAGGGACTGCATGTGACATGCCTCAGCGCAGGCAACGGGTATCAAATGTTTTCGATCAACGAGGGAAAAGCTCACATCAACGGCTACGAAGTTGAGTTGCAGTATTCCGTTCGCAGTCGTTTTGATGACGATTTTGATACGCAAACAATTCTGTCTGATCCGTATGTTTTTGATCCGGATGCGATGGGCAACATGAAAATCGCGTTGAATTATCAGCCGTTGGCAGAGCTGATGTCCGTGGATATTTCCGCGCAGAAAACAACCAATTTAACCCATGGAAGCTATGCCGGCGCATTGGATCCGATTCCGAACAGCTCAGTTGAATCAATCGTGCAGATTAAGCAAGGTTCAACGGTTTACGTAAACGGAACGGATTACAAACTCACTGCGGGGCAAGTCGATTGGAGCCTCTCCGGCAACGAACCTTCTCCTGGCAGCACCTACGAAATTACCTATCGTTATCGTACTCAGCTTGAACCAAAGGACGTAACCGATGAAGGCTTCACAATCAGCGGAGCGGTGACCGGCTCAACAGTTTTGGTTTCATACAAATGGAAAATGCCACGCTACGATCTGATCACGATCGATGGAGACGGAATTATCAGACGTGTAAAAGGTCTTGCGCATCCGTGGAGTCCGGCAGTGCCGAAAGCTCCGACAGGTCAATTGGTTTTGGCAGAGGTTCATCAAACATGGAAAACGGACACAAAGCCGGAGGTTTCGAACAATGCGATTCGTGTTGTGCAAATGGCGGATATCGAAGGCATGCGAAACATGATCGCCGATTTGTATTACATGATTGCTCAGCTGGAATTGAAAAACGATGCCAACGCTAGTGATCCTTCCACGAAAAAGGGCATTTTTGTTGATCCATTTTATGACGACGATATGCGCGACCAAGGAATCGAACAAACCGGAGCCATCGTTAATGGCCGTTTGATGCTTCCCATCGATGTTGAAATTTCAGACTACGCAAAGGATGAGGAAGTGTACATGCTTCCGTACGATCTTGAGCCGGTTGTGACGCAGGAGATGCGAACAGGTTATATGAAGGTCAATCCTTATATGGCGTTCGATCCGATTCCTGCGGATTTCAATGTGAATCTGAGTATTGATAATTGGACAGAAGTTGAAACGCAGTGGCTGAGTGCGATAACGCAAACCTACTGGAAGTACAATTGGTGGGGCGACGAGTCGACACGAGTCAGTTCGTCAACGCAGTTGGTTGGCAGCACGACGGAGGTGGTTGAGTTCATGAGACAGATCACTCAAAAGTTCACGATCGATGGATTTAAGGTTGGCGAACGAATTTACAGGTTTACATTTGGCGGAATTGATATCACGCCGCTTGCGATAGATGGAGAATAAAAATGGCTGATTTAGTTGCAAATTCAGAGGGCGTAATTAAAGGCGCATTGATTATTCCGGCGGGCGTTCCGTCCGGCACAGTTTCTGTAGAAGTTATTGGCGATCAAGGCAGCTATGGAACCACGACATATACTTCAAGTGGTACGATAACCACCGAGCAGAGACGCACTGTCATAACTGTTACGCATAATTATGATCCGTTGGCACAGACTTTCACGCTGACTGAAGGACGGCACATCGCGGCTGTCGATCTGTGGTTTACGGCGAAGGGAAATTCGCGTGTTAAGGTTCAAATTCGAGATACGCTGGTTGGATATCCTTCGAAAAATGTTATCGCGCAGGCGACTTTAAAACCGTATGATATCAAAATTGACGGGACACCGACACGGATTAAGTTTTGTCCGATTTGGCTGGACGCCAATGTTGAATACGCGTTGGTTGTCCTCACGGATGATGCTGAAACGGCGGTTGCAGTTTGCGAAGTCGGGCAATATGACGCTGTCCATGGAACCTATGTCACAAAACAGGCCTATCAAACGGGAGTTTTGCTTTCTTCCTCGAACGCAAGCACCTGGACGGCTCATCAGACAATGGATTTGGCATTCAAATTATACGCCTGCAGGTTCACTGAAAAGCAATACGAAGTTGATTTTGGTAAAGCCGAGGCGGCAAAAAACACAGATCTTCTCGTCATGGCCAATGTGGAGCGAACGTCTTCCGAGACCGATGTCGAGTTTGTTCTGACCGATAAAAACGGCAACGAAAATGTTGTGTCTGAAGATATGGGAGTTGCACTGCAATCCGAACTTGACGGTGAAATATCATTCAAAGCGAGATTGAAAGGCGGAGCGAAAAACTCGCCTGTTTTGTATCAAGGCGTGCAACTTATGCTCGGGAAACAGCGCACTACGGCGGATTACGTTACAAGAGCGATCACGGCAGGCGTAAATTCCACGGTGAAAGTGACGTTTGACAGCTACACGCCTGGGACTTCGTCGGTGAAAGTGTATTATCAACAGCCGGATACGACCTGGACATTGATTCCGCTGTCTTCCGGAGCGGCCATCGGCAACGGAGTTGAAGAGCGTACTCATATTTTAAGTGCATATAACCAGGCGACTGTTCGCATAAAACTCGTACTTGAGGGCTCGGTGCAGTACAGACCGTATGTAAAAAATTTGCGAGTGATAACAGTATGATAGACGAAAAAAGTCCGAACAAAAAATATCCGCTTCCGCATCCTGAAAACATTGCTAGCCAGGACGTAGAAAGAATTGCAACCGCGATCACAATGATTGATGCGGATATTCAAGAGTGTTCTGATACTGCCAATTCGGTTGTTTCAACTGTTCAAAATCTGAAGACACAGGCTCTTCAAATTCCATCCGAATTAATCGGCAAAATGGATACTGAATTGAAAGACCTACAGCCACGACAATACGTTGTTGTTAATAACGATGGCACGGGATTTTCTACTGTCGAAGGTGGCGGTGGCGAAGGCGGAAAGAAAGGCGAAGTTTTGGTAAAAAAGAGCAATGCCAATTTTGACACAATGTGGCTCGATCCGAGATCAATTCTCAAAAAATCCGCGGTAATAAAAAACGCCATTGATGATATCGATTTACCAAACAACGGCACGGTGATTTTGAAAGACGAATTTGAAATTGATAATGACGAACTACAACGTCATCGGTTAGTTCAGTTGCAAACAAAGGACGATGCCGTTCTTGATTCCTGCTGTTCATATATACTATGCAATGAAGTTGATGACACTGCCGACGATGATTCCGATATCGCGACACGAGATAAACTTGGCCGAGTAAAAATCGGATCTGGAGTTAATGTTGATAACGGCACAATCTCGGTACCGACGATTGGAGTTACTTCAAAAGATGATTTCGGTATTGTTAAAATCGGGGATGGATTCGACGTCGATAACGGTACTGTCTCGACTCAAGAGTACCAACATGCCGATCACGAAAATTTTGGTATTATCAAACCAAGTGCGGATTTCAGCTTTGATTCGAATGGCGCACTGCAGCTTGCTCAACGTAGTGAAGATATTATTTATCAAACGACGACAAAAGTATCGTTGAAAATGGAATCATCAAGCTGAATCAAAATTGTGCGCACTATAGAGCTTTTATCAACACAAATACATTGTTTTCGTTCGATTGGAGCGAGTTTAATCAAAAGGGTGACATTGCATTTGATTTGGAAATCGTTTCTGACGGTATTTTCATAGTTGGATTTAGTTCTGAAATTGAGTGGACTTTACCTTGCAACGGCGTGGATATCGGCAAGGTAGTCATTCATTTTGAAAGACCACTGGGCGCGACGAAATTCTATGGAGAGCTGAAGTCCATAGAAATCAATTCCATAAAATTACTAACCCCGGACAGTAGTGCGGATATTTGTGAAGACTATATTTGTGGTCACAACGGTGCCGGCTGGAACGCTTGTACTTTCATGAGAACGCATGACTATAGCAACTGGATGTCATTTAGCGATCCAACCGATGGCATTTGGTACATTGATTTTATACGCTCGACCTGCGTTCAATATCTGGAATATATTCAAGGTTTTGATAATTGGTTGGCGACATATTTTTATATCGAAGGAAGCGTTGTTCGTAAAAACTGGGTCAGATTACTAACCCGTGAGAACGTATATCCAACAACCTATACATTGGATCGACACGGATTCTTTAAGCATTACCGCATTCGTTGCGGACATACCCAGGTTCGATATTTTCGTTGGTTTGGATTCGATATCGATGATGATATTTACGAATTAAATCGTGTTGTACCAATAATGACGACCGACAGTATGAGTGGTTTTCAAATCACTTCGTCAGGGAAAGATGATGGTCAGCTGTATAACCTCACGCAGAATGATACAAATACCTACGCCAATTTTTCAACACGGCAGGATGGATTCTACTGGATAAAATACGAGCTTCCGGAAGCCAGTAGTGTCGATATGATGGACTTGGCGGCCCGACGTGGTAGTGAGTGTAATCGCATGTCGACTTGGTTCAGAGTTGAAGGTTCAAACGATGACGAGAATTGGGATACTTTACTTGAGCGTTCATTTTTGCTCCAATGGTACCAAGGAGCGTCACAACAATATTGGATCAACAACTCAACGCCGCATAAATATTACAGGTTCGTATCGATCGAGCAGCCGGTTTCGGCGTTTGGTCTGAGTCGATTCAGATTATACAAAAAAACAGAGGGACGAGAGCCTCGAGGATATGTGCCTAAACTACCGTCCGCCAGCTACGGTGGGTATGAAGTCACGGCGAGTTCAACAACAGGTTCCGATCATTGGCCTTACCTTGCCTTTGATGGTTCAAGTTCCACAAAATGGGCATCGGCAAGCGGAGATGCCATCGGCAGTTGGATTCAAATTAAGTTCCCGACGGGCACAGTTTGCACTCATGCGTTTTTAAGATCAAGAAATGATAATTGGTTTGTACAAGCACCGACAAGCTTCACAATTTTTGGATCACTTGATGGAATTATCTTCGAAACAATCAAAATTTTCTCTGATATCGAATTGACTCAAGGCGAACAAAAGATTTTTGAGTTTTATAATGAAACGCCTTATTTGTATTACAGAATACAGGCGCATGTCGTTCAAGATCAGGGAGGGTATGTCGCTTTTTCGGAAGTCAATTTCGGCAGCAACTTGCGCGAATACAAAAAAGAATTGAACGCCTATCGAAAAGTCACTCCGGTTATGCTCGCTAACTCTCAAGATGGCTTTGTGGCGGCATCAAGCGCGAATTACACATCCGGCTCACGAGTTTACAATCCATATGAGGCCTTCAACGGAACAATTTCGGACTCGAGCTGTTGGACTACCGATTCAGGTGAAGGCTGGATTCAGATCGAATTACCAACTGTAGATGTTGTGAATATGTTGAGAATGTCAGGTGCTGCTTCGAAGTGGGAGCCGGATTCATTTGTTTTGTATAGCTCAAACGACGGACAAACCTATACAGAATTATTGAGCTCGGGCGTTTTATCCTGGACTCATAACGCAACAAAGACGTGGGATTTCAAAAACGAAATCGCATATAAATTTTACAAAATCGAAGCTGTGAATGCTAAAGCGGATTACGTATCGATTTCAGACACTCAACTAATCGAGCGCACAACGACAAGGGAGTATTGATTATGGCAACTAAGTTTACGTTTCCAAAGGCACCGCGGGTTGGAGACAGAATCGAAATTCTATCGATATCGGATTCAAAACTGCCAATCGAGATTGTCGGCAACTCAGAAGCAGGGAAAACTTTGGTATTGGTTTTTCCGGATCAAATCTACAGTGGCAACGCCGACGGAATGACTCCTGTTACAAGCATCACAGAGAAAAACACCGTTTATACATTCAAATGCGTAACGGCGAAAAATTCCCACACGTGGGTATTAGAAGGAACATGTTTATATTCAAAAATCAAAGAGCTTGAAGAGCGCATTTCAGAACTTGAATCCTCGATTGAAGGGATGCTTGAATGACGACTTCCCGCTACCCTTTGCCGCATAAAAGCCATGACGTTGTCGAGGACATCAACAATTTACGCACGACTTTTGCGGAGATCGATAGCAATATCTGCACGACTCAAAATGAGATTGATGGAATTTTAAATACCGTAACGACGCTCAAAAACAAAACGGTTCATACGGACTTTGAGTTGGAAAATCCTGAGATACAAAGCATTGCCGCCAATAGATATCTTGTAGTTAATTCCGAAGGCGATGGTTTTGAATGTCTTGATGGCGGAGGAGATCTGGGAGGAAAAACAGGACAAAGTTCTATAAAAAGGACAGACGAAAATTTTGATACTGCCTGGGGAGACCTAACAGAAGTTTCAAAAAACGGAATGACGGTTCAAGAAAATTCTGAAGATAGCGAAGGCAATCAAACTCACATTTTCGTTGATGAAATCGAGGTAACAGGAACGCAACTGCCGAGAGTAGAACTTACCAACCAGCAAACCGAGACAGATTTTGATATCGAAACCAACGAGTCAATCATGCTGCGTGATGACATTGAGCCGGTTGCCGATGAAATTCAGGTGGCCACGAATCAAAATCTTGGCTTGGTAAAAATCGGTGACGGTTTTTCGATTGATGATGGCAAGCTTTCCGCTCCGGTATATTCGGAAGCGACAAAGAATGAGTTCGGGCTTGTAAAAATCGGTGATGGAGTACACAACGATGAAGGTACAATCTCAAGGGATGAAATCAAGCCTGCGACCTTTTCAAATTTTGGTGTAGTGAGGCTTGGAAGCAGTCTACGAATCAATACAAACGAAGAGATGGAGATTGGAAACATATCGAACTCCGGCACAATTTATAATTTGGGTAATGTGAAAATCTGTAATTATGGGATCATTGAACTTGAAGAAGAAACACTCGTTTATCGAGTGTTCATTACAGACGATGTTGTAGTACAATTCAAACTCGATTTTGATCCCCAGGACGATTACGCGTTTGTGCTGGAGCTTGTATCTGATGGAACGCATCTCGTATCATTCAACGAATTATTGCATCCGGCAATGCCTTTGTTGCCTGTAAATAGAGGCACTACGAGAATCAATGTTTCGAAAAAATTGGGCGCGCCATATTATGATGCGGAAGTTTCACTGCTGGATGCGCCGACACCCGTTAATCTGACTCCCGCTAACGGAGCAATTAATTCGAATTTCCTGGTTTATGCTCCGGAGGGATCAACCTGGCATCCGAAGGATCTGCTAAGGGATTATTATGACGGTTACTGCGAATGTTCCCAACTGAGATTTGAGTTCGAAACGCTTGTTTGTGTCGACTATGTAAAATACTGGAGTCGCTATAGCGATACCGCAATGACAGAATTTATATTGCGTGGATCAAGCGACGGGAAAAATTGGACGACTCTTTTATATCGTAAGGATGAAATTATTTATGGCACAATTTATACCGATCGCAAAGGCTGTTTCAGATACTACGATTTAAAAATCGGATACACATCCGGTAACAACATGCCTGCAGGTGTCACTCTATGGGGAACTCAGATCGATAATAATGTGAGCGAAATCAAGTGCCTTACTCCTTATATGAGTTCAAACGAAACCGCATTCGCAAAGCTTACGGCAAGTAATATCACATCCGGATCCGCCGCGAATATAACAAATGACGCGTTCAATGATTATCTCAATGTAAAAGCAGATGACGATGAAGAGCGCTGGGTTAAATATGAACTGACGACTCCGGATGTAGCAAGTGTTTTGCAAATTTTGATAGGAAGAAGTAACTCCAATCGCCAGAGCAATTGGTTCAAATTGGAAGGCTCAAACGATGATGAAAACTGGGATCTTCTTTTAGAAAGACAATATCGAGATGCAGAAGTTTTCAAAAATTATAACATGTTGTTCTATGCTCTGAATAACAAAATAGCTTATAAATTTTATAAACTGACCTGTATATCAACAAACGATTCGAATGAAATTTGGCTTTTAGATGGATTCCGGCTATTCAACAGAAGTAGTGGAAAAACAAATTTTTATTCTATTATTCCTTCGTTATCTTCAGCGAATCAAGATGGATATGAAGTCTCGGCGAGTTCACAATACAATAACAGCCATGCACCGGTATACGTTTTTGATGAAAATCTTGATACCAAATGGGCATCGAGCGGTGGCGGCGAGCAATGGATTCAGATTAAATTACCGACAGCAACGGCATGTTCTGTTTTTAAGGTATCGTCGAGAACAGATGGTTATTTAAATCAAACCCCAACGAAATTCGAACTGCAAGGAAGTCACGATGGCGATGTTTAGGATACCCTCTCTGCGCAAGAAAATCTGACCTGGACAACGGGTGGTGAAACGCAGATGTTTGAATTTGAGAGCGATACGGCTTATCAATATTACAGATTGTACATGATCGCAAATCCCGGAGGTGGGAATCACTGTATATCTGAATTTGGCCTAGGTTATATTAAACATGACTATAAGAGAGAATTGCATAAATATGACTATATTGTTCCCGCAATGAACTCCAGCGAGTTCACAACCAAAGAAGGCACATATCGGCTATCATCCAGTTCAGAGCATTCATCTCACAAAAGATACTACTTATTTGATAAAGATTTCGGGACAAGATTTGAGCTAAATGGCGAAACATCCGGCTGGATTCAGGTGGAGCTTCCAACGGCAAAGTTGATAAATATTTTGGGCATAGGTGCAAGAAACGACAGTTGGTGTGTAGCCGCTCCACGGAATTATACCTTGCTTGGATCAAACGACGGAGCAGTCTGGACGACATTGTTTTCAATCTCAAACAGCAATACCTTTTCAGGCAGTGAATTGCGCATTCATGAATTAACACATACTGCGGCATATAAATTCTATAGATTAAACATATCAAATCCTGATTCGAGTGTGCTCTTTGCTCGTTGGGATTTGGTTTTTCAAGGGCTTATCAAAGAATATTAAGGAGGGAGCATGAGCATTGCGGAAAAAATTGAAAAATTCCAAGAGATAAAAGAGCGGATGCGCAGGGCGATTATCTCGAAGGGAGTAGATATTCCGGAAGGAGCGTCATTGGCGGATAAAATTTTGGAAATTAAGGTTGAGGGAAAAAGAAAGGAGAAAAAGCATGGCTGAATTTTTGCATGGCGTAAACGTTATTGAAATTAATGAAGGTATTAGTTCTGTTCGAACGACTTCATCGTCTGTAATTGGGGTAATCGGAACAGCGCCGAAAGCCGGCGATGCGTTTCCGTTGAACACTCCGGTTTTAATTTCGGGTTCATTGACAGAGACCGCGAAGCTCGGTGATGAAGGAACTCTTCCGACCGCAGTGAGCGGTATTTTAGCGCAAACAAGCGCGATGATCGTTGTGGTTCGCATCGAAGAAGGTGATCAGGCTGAGAACACAATTCAGAATGTTGTCGGGACCGTGAAACCAGATGGGATATACACAGGCGTATATTCCTTCTTGGCTGCAAAAAGCAAACTTGGCATCTCTCCAAGAATTTTATGCGCTCCGGGATTTTCGGTTAAAGAGGTAATCACAGAGATGATCTCCATTGCCGGTCGCCTGCGTGCTGTCATCGTGGCGGATGCTCCGGAGGACACAAACGAGAACTTAACCGAGTTTGTAAAAGGCTGTGCAAACAATCTAGTTTATGTTGTATATCCAAAAGTTATAAACACGAAAAATGAAACCGTCGCAGCAAGTCCTTATGTAGCTGGGGTCATCGCAAGAACTGACAATGAAAATGGGTTCTGGTGCTCGCCTTCGAATAAAACGATTAACGGAATAGTCGGGCTTAGCAAGCCGGTTGATTTTTCGCTTGGTGATTCATCATGCCGTGCGAACTATTTGAATGAGCAATGCATTGCCACAATCATAAATCAGAACGGATACAAGCTCTGGGGTAACAGAACAACAGCAAGCGAAGGTGCGTATCAATTTTTATGTGTAAGGCGTATTGCGGACATTATCGGAGATTCTATTTTGCAGTCGCATCTGTGGGCTGTTGATCGGAATATCGTGAAAAATTATCTGACAGATGTCTCGGAAAACGTGAATGCATTTCTTGCGAATCTGAAATCGCAGGGAGCAATTCTTGCCGGGAAATGTGTGCCGAATAAAGAGCTAAACACAGCTGAAAATATCACCGAAGGAAAAGTTTATTTTGATTTTGAATTTACTCCGGCATATCCGGTTGAGCAAGTGACGTTTAGAGCTTACCTCAACACGGACGATATCGAAACAATTTTAATGGAAAATCTAGCGAATTAGGGAGGAAGGACGATGCTACCAAAGATTTTGAAAAACTTTAATGTGTATGTTGATGGGCGCGGCTACGCAGGTCGAGTTGAGGAAATCACATTACCGAAGTTAACAATCAAAACGGAAGAGTTTCAAGCAGGAGGAATGTCCGCTCCGGTTGAGATCGATCTCGGAATGGAAAAACTCGAGATGGATTTGACATTTTCTGAATACGATCCGGAGCTTTTTAAACTGTTTGGTTTGACTAACGGATCTGAAATCGCCTTTACAATTCGAGGGGCGCTTGAAGGTCGCAGCGAAACAACTCCGGTGGTCATTAATGCTCGAGGATATTTCAAAGAAATGGATTTTGATTCATGGAAGCCAGCTGAAAAGGCTACTTTAAAATGTTCCGTAGCATGCAATTATTACAAACTGAGTCTTGATGGGGTCGAGTTGGTTGAAATTGATCCGGTCAATATGGTTCGAAACGTAAACGGCACGGATCAATTGTCGGCTATTCGTCAGGCTTTACAAATCTAGGATGAAAGGAAGAAGAAAATGCAAAAGATAAAATTAGAAAACCCAATAAAAATTGACGGGGTCGAAGTTCATGAAATTTCTTTGCGCCGACCAAAGGTTCGAGATCTGCTGGTTTCGGACAAAAAGAATATTTCAGAATCGGAGCTAGAGATTAATTTGATTGCCAACCTTGCTGAAGTATCTCCTGAGGCGATTCAAGAGCTGGATTTGTGCGACTACATGAAAATCCAAAAATGGCTGAAGGATTTTTTATCGCCGAGCCAAGCGAACTGAGAAAAGCGGTATTGATTGCCGCTTCTTATGCTAAAGGCGGAATTAGCGAGTGGTACGAAATGAATTGTGATGAATTTGTTTTGTGGTTGGATGCGCTGAAAGAGTTGAATAAAAATGGCAGAAAATAAACATCAGTTGTTAGTGACAATCGGAGCTACGTTGAGTTCGGGATTTAATTCTGTTATTTCTGGCAGCAGCTCGAAAATCAAATCGATTGGATCTGTTATAAAAGATTTGGAGAAACAGTCGGCTCTAAGTGCAGCATCAATTGATAAGTTAAAGACTCATTACAACTCTTTGCTTGGCTCAATGAACAGACAGCAGGCGATTATTTCGAAGCGCAGTTTTTATCGATCACAAATAATGGACATGATTGTCCTAGGTGCATCTCTTGTCGCTCCGATAAATTCAGCCATGAAGTTTGAATCAGCGATGGCGGATGTCAGAAAAGTCGTTGATTTTTCAACTGCCGATGGTTTTCAGAAAATGGGCGATTCTCTGAAAGAATTATCTCGAACGATTCCGCTTTCGGTTGAAGGGCTGGCGCAAATTACCGCTGCCGGTGGACAATTGGGTGTGAAAGAAAAGATCTTGTGGCCTTCACAACAAATGTTGCGAAAATGTCTACAGCTTTCGATATGTTGCCGGATGAAGCTGGTAAATCCATGGCAACACTTTCGAACGTTTTCAATATTCCAATAACAAAATTGACCGCGCTCGGAGATGCCATAAATCACATCAGTAACAACAGCGCTGCTGCAGCCCGTGGAATAGTTCCAGCGTTGGCGAAAGCGGGAGGAGCTGCACGGCAATTTGGAATCACGGCAGAGCAAACTTCCGCATTGGTCGGTACTTTGATTGCGATGGGGCGTGCTCCTGAAGAAGCAGGTACTGCAACGGTGGCAATTCTACAACGTTTACAGTTGGCTGATAAGCTCGGTCCAAAGGCAGAAAAAGCTTTTAGAAAAATCGGAATCTCGGCGAAAGTTTTTGGGAAAATGATAAGTGATGATGCCCAGGGGGCTTTGGTGAAATTTTTCGATGACGTTTCGAAAATTCAGGGACAAGATCGTGCTGGCGTATTGGTCGATATTTTCGGGAAAAACTATTCAAGTACGGTTGCCACATTAGTTGGTTCACTGGATAAATATAAAGACCAGTTGAACTTAATTTCCGATCCGAAAAAATACGCCGGGTCGATGGAAAAGGAATTTATAACCATAGCTGCGACAACAGAAAATTCGTTTCAACTTTTGAAAAATGGAATTTCGGAACTATCGATTGCGCTTGGGGATTCTCTTTTGCCGGTGGTGAATGGCACAATATCCGCAATAGGAAATGCACTTAAGGGAATTACAAATTGGATCAACGCAAATCCGGAATTGACTCGGACAACCACGACGGCGGTAGCTGGGCTGGGAGCATTCAGGTTGGCAACTTTTGCTATTGGATATGCTGCGACCTTTTTGTTTGGTGGCTTGAATAAGTTGATTATAGTTTTCAAAGGACTTCGCCTGGGATTGTCGCTTCTCGGAGCTGCTTTCAAAGTGTCTCTCGGTTGGATCGGGGCATTTGCAACGGCCGGCTGGTTGATTTATGAGAACTGGGAATCTGTTCAGAAATTTCTGGGACGAATTTGGGAACCAATCAAACCATATTGGGATTCTTTCAAAAACAAAATGGATGAGCTTGGTGTAACGGATTTTATAACGAAAGCTTGGACTCCGATAAAAGAACTTTTTTCGAATATTTGGGATGGAGCAATCCAAAGTTGGAATTTATTCACCACAAAATTACAAGAATTTGGAGTTATCGATACCATCAAACAAAAATGGGAATCTCTCAAGAGCTTTTTCAAGGGAATTTTTGATTATCTTTCCCCGATTATCGATAAAATTACATCGCCTTTAAAAAACCTCTGGAGTGGCGCAAAGCAAGGTCTGCAAAAAATAGGAAATTTGTTTAGTTCCGACTCAAAAGCGGTTGGTTCTAAAATAGAATTGACTAAAAAAAGCCAGCAAACTCAAATGTAACGCGCAATCAGAGTAACAATTTCTCAATCACAATTAATGCAGCGAAAAACGACAATGCGGACTCAATCGCAAACAAAGTAATGAATCGTGTTCAAGATTACAGCAAGACATTTTTGTTTGATGAAGTGGGAACAACGATATGATTTTAGGTGACTTTCAGTTTTCTATAAAGGGATTGAGCCCGAACTCTTTAACTCGGACAACGGAATATAATTGGCCGGATGCAGAACGTATCGGCGATTTAGCAAATTTACAAAATCTCGGAATTTCAAAAGATCAAATTGAGATTGAAGGCGTGTTTTATCCGAAGATGAACGCAACAACGCAATATAACTCTATTGAAAAATTGGCGAAAGGCACGGCTCAAAATCAGATACAGAATTTCGTGACTAATGAGCTTGGAGTAAACAATCTGTTTAATTCTTCAACTGGTTATAAAAATATCGATGACATTCGCAATTCAAGTCTGTGCAAGGTAGCAAACAATCTAATCAGCGATAACGGTGAGATTCTCGGAAAATTTGTAATTGTGTCCATAAAAGAGACGCAAAGTTATTTTGATAAAGACGGACAGCCTCAGAAAATCGAATTCGCATTGATTCTGAAAAGAACTCCGGAAATGACGGAATCGGTGATTACCGGCAACTCCAATTCCATCGTGAATGCTCTCACTAATTTAGCAAGGAGCTATCTCAAATGGTGATTTATACAACGAAAGAAGGAGATGTTCTCGACTGGATTGTTTGGAAGCATTATGGAACAACTGATGTTTTGGAAGAAGTGATGAAAGCAAATCCAACTGTTACCGACGAAAAATTGAAAGCGGGAATTGAAATCAAATTACCTTACATCGCAGCGAAACAAAATAAAGAGATTCGGTTATGGAACTGACGCCCGATTTTTCAATTTTGATCAATGACTCGGAAGATATTCCGAAGGAGCGAATTACTTCCATCAAAACTCATGACGAGGCGGGGATAATTTCTGACTCCTGCGAATTTGAATTCGATGATTTTGATGACGCACTGTCCTTCCCGAACACAGAAGCGAAGGTTGAAGTTTTTCTTGGTTACAAAGAAACGGGATTAACAAAAATCGGAACTTATTTTGTAAAAGAAATTTTTGTGGATGGAGCGAGGAGATCTGTAAGGATAAAAGCCAACGCCGCATCAAAAGCTATGCGATCTCAAAAGACAAAAACCAATGAGGGAAGTTTAGGTGAATTTCTCCAAGCCAGTTCCGAAGAATTAGAATTTAATTCGGCGATTGCAGATAATTTTTTTGAAGTAGATTTGAGCGACACTCCGCAATTTGCGGAAAGCGACATAAGTTATTTAACCAGGATCTCTCAAAAAATCGGTGCTGTGGTGAAACCCTCGGATGGGCACTTGATTATGGCGGACGATGCATCCGGGAAATCAATTTCGGGGCAACAACTTCCGACAAAGTACATTGATGCAACGGATGTCGCAAGTTATTCTTGTTCGTTCAAGGAAACAGAATCCGGTGGAGGCTCGGGAACTGTTTATGCGAATTGGTACGATAAAAATTCCGGCGAATATCATTTGGTTCACATTGGCTCAGGAGATCCCGAAACGGAATTGAACGAAATCTTTAAAGACGAAAAATCTGCACTTGCGGCATGCCAAGCAAAATTCAAGAGAGTTTCAAAATCTAACATAACTTTCAGCTTTAGTTGCGCCGGTTGTCCGGATCTGTTTGCGGAAAGCCCGCTAGTTTTGCAAGGTTTCGGACAAAAAATTCCAACGAACTGGATTATTTCAGGAGTCGAACATTCGTTAAGTTCAAATGGTTTTGTAACAAGCATTGATTGTGTTGGAGGTAATTGATGTCAGTCGTTTACAGCGAAAAATTCAAAAAAGCTGTTGATTATGTTTTGGCGAATGAAGGAGGTTATGTTTTTGACAAAAATGATCCCGGGGGTGAAACGAAATGGGGAATCTCGAAAAGAAGCTATCCGCGCCTGAATATCAGGGCTTTGAGCGTGGATGAGGCTAAAAAAATTTACTATTGTGACTATTGGCTAAAGGGGAAATTTGAGCAAATTCCGGACAAAAATATTGCAACGCAAGTATTTGATTTATCAGTGAATTTAGGGATTCGACCCGCTACAATCGTTTTACAGAGGGCATTACGTGCAGCGGGTAGAAAGTTCAAGAAGACGGTTTACTGGGCTCTCAGACGCTTTCTGCGACGATTTTTTCTGAACCATCGGTTTTACTGGCGGCGATTAAGTCGGAAGCAGCCGGATACTACAGAATTCTTGCGGTTCAAAAGCCCAATCTTAAACAATTTCTTAACGGTTGGCTGAATCGTGCGTATAGAAAAATCAGTTAGGAGGAAACAGAAATGGAAAACTTAAGGTCAGTCATAACAAACGAAAAAGTAAAAGGTGCAATTGCTATTATTGCTGCAATTATCATGTTTTTTACCCCAAATCATATAGATGTTGTTATAGAAACATTACTTGCAGTTTTCGGAATTGAAAAGTTGAGTATTCACAAACAAAAAGAATAATATTAACTCTATCAATACTATATGTGCTATCAGTTGGGTGAGTAGATATATCGCTTTAGTAGTTAAGTTCACAAAACGTTACCAATGCCTTTTGGAATCTCTACTCTTTCAACTAATTTTACTTTAGCATTTTGAGTTAAGTAAAAATTAGCTTATAAGCTGCTATGGCGTATATTGCGCCTAGCATTACTTAGTTCAAAATACTATTAAAGCAAAAGTGGAGTTTCGTTGAATTTTATATTAGGGCCGTTGCGAAACGATTTTTAAACACTTACGCCCCTCTGAGAATCAGAGCTTCGCGGAAGACATTTTTTCGTTTCGCAATAGGCCTATTGTTATTTACTTGCAATATTACATGATTTAACCTATTTGCTAGTCGCTATGGAGTAGGGAGTTAGCATTTTGAGAAACAAAGTAATTATGACGTTTTTAGCACTGTGTATGTTGTTAGTTGTTCAGCATAGTACAGCTATGCTTATAGAGCAGTACGCTTCTTTTTCTGGCAGATTTGGTCGATACAACGACTTAATTTATGGAAAATTTTTGTTGGATAATAAGATATTAGAATTGTACAGATTTTTTGGACCAATTAGTCATGCTCAAAGAGAGTCTAGGTATGAGGGAGGAACTTGCAGTTGCTTTGATACTTCAGAAGATCATATGACAGATCTTTTGATTCAACTTTTTCCTTCAGCTGGACCAGTATTTAATGCAAATGGAAGAGGAAGTTTTAGGGAGAATAAAATTTCTCGAATTGTAGGAATGTTAAATATAGCAAATGCTGTAAGAAGTGGTGATAAAGAGTTAGTTGAACTAATTCAGAAGTTGAAACATCAAGATATTGTAGAAAAAGAAAAATTTTTATCGGGTATATTCACTGAGATTTTTGCAGGAAAAACGATAGATGAAACTATAATACAGAGTTATTTTAGATTGGTGAGTAATATTTCTCAAGCAATCTATCAAGAAGAAGGTTTCACTTTGTTAATGTTTTGTGTGAAAAATACAAAGCCGAAATATGTTAAAATTTGAGAAAAACAAGAAGTCCAATTGTGAATCTAAAACATCGCAAAAGTGAAACCTTCATCAAGAAAGGGATAGAACTCACAAGACAAATGAATATCCTGCCTTTTTTACTAACTATATGCTAAGTGCATATGTGTGGAGTATATTAGATCCAAATGAGCTTCCCCAATTAGCAGAGGCTCTTGGTTGTAAAGACAAATATGAAAGTCGACTTACTGAAATTATTTATAAAGATATGATTTCTTATAGATCTGTTATGCCTTTTCGCCCTGGAGAACAAGTTATTAGGTATTTATTCATTTGCTACCTATAATGATAAGCACATATTTCCAGACTGCGTAGAAACTACGATTAGGCAGTTGGTTGTAACGTTATTATGTAGCACCAAACGGGCTGAAAATAAGGCTTCTGAACTTCATGCGCCAATTACAACTACGGCAATTGATGGCTTAGGAATAGAGTTAACAGGCCTTCCTGTGACTTCTGATTTGTACAAATTTTTTGTGGATGGAAGATTAAATGCTAGAGTAACGGCAAGTGATGGTTCAGCGCTTACTAGGAATGCTTGGGCAAAAATTATAGGCGGACATAGAAAAGATGGAATATTGTACTCTCATATGAGAAAACAGTACGATATACTCGGTGGATGGAAAAATGCTATAAAGATGATTGCTTTGCTTTTCAAAGGATACAAAGCGATAAGACTTCCTTGGGAAAATGAAGCGGTTTATAAGAAAAAAAAGTTGCGCAGAGGACGTTATTTCAAGAATAAATGAGGATAGCGACAAATTTTTTCATTGATGCCGGATATAGTAAAAGTTCTCAATATTTTATTTGGAGTACGAACAGATGTAGAGTTATTTGTTTATCCAGATGACCTGGTATTAGAATCTGATGAGACTTTTGGATCTATCAAAGTCGCTCCTGCTGGCGATCCAGTATATGTAAACATAACACATTGATATTCAGGAATACTCTTAAGCATGTAGAATTAGAGAGCATAGAGAAAGATGAAAAAGATACGTTATTTAAGTCTACAGATGAGTATGCCCCAGATGCTTGGATTGGGCAGTTGTATAATTCAGAAAAGATCGCAATTACTGGAGGGTTAAATGTTCCAGAATCGTTAGCGTTAACTTTGTACCCTTCTCTTGAATTTTATCTGAGAATGAGAAGAGATTTTTCTATGGAAATATTAGTTGAGCGTTTTCGAACAAGTTCATATATTGACAGCATAGCTCGTATGTTCTATGGCTTTTTGGACTTGGATCAATTTATTGGTGAAACTAAAAAAGTTGGAGGTGTTCCAATAGAGAATTTGATCAAACTTTCAAATTAGTTGCACTAAACTCTGAAAACCCTACAAACATTTTTCCCGCTATTGCGTTTTTACAGGCAAATAAAGTTATGCATGAAATAAGCATAGTAGGTATTCCTTTGGCTCCAATACAAGACTTATTTATATACAGATGCTGTTTGGATAAGCAAAAAGAAGTCGACGAGGAAATAATCGGAAGAATGAGACATAAACAATTTTTAGAGCAAGCTGTAAAACTATATTCTTACTGCTACAATTTGTATAGCTTACGTCAAGAAAAGATGCACTTAATATCACCTGAGATTATAAAAGAAATGAGATCCTTACTAGAAAAATCAGATTTTCTCACAGAAAGAACTGTGAGATCTAAACTGGCTAATATTATCTCTATAGCTACAGCTTCTGATGAAACTGTTCAGCTAGCAGAACTTGTTTTAAAAGCCAATATGGGTGAACCTTTCGTATTAAAAGAGCGTTTTAAAAGAAACGAGATTTTTTTACAACAATTAGTAACTAGAGGTTTTTTTATAGATCCTTCATAATTGCATATTGCAAATAAATGGCATGAAAACTAGGTTCTGTTAGCGAAATTATCGGAGCCATAGAAGTGCTCCCGTGAAGTAAAGAAAAGACAAAAACGACGAAGATGTTTTACAAAATCTGGAACATATTCTTCGAAAGTGTTTAATTTTGCTAAAAAATTTTTCGACTAAATGTCGTTCTTTAAACACATGTTTATCTATTATGCGCTTTTCTTTGGAATTTGAGCGAGAAGGAATCAGAGCTTCGCAGTTGCGTTCCTTCAAAAATGCAACAAATTTTTTCGAATCATAACCTTTATCTGCAAGCACTTTTGTGTTTCGTAGGTCTTTCACGAGCTCTTCTGCGTGGTTTATATCATGCTCATTTCCAGGGCTTATGACGAATTTTACGGGATTCCCGAGTGCATCTGTCATGGCGTGAATTTTAGTCGAAAATCCACCACAACTGCGTCCCTGGATTCTCATTTGAGTCTTTTTTATACCCAGCAGCACATTGATTGACGCGAATGATCGACCCATCTATGATGAACCACTTGCTATCAATGTCTTGAAAATGAAAGAATAGAGCCTGCCAAATTCCTTTCTTTTTCCATCTTGAAAATTTTTGATAAATTGCAAAACAATTGCCACATTCTTTTGGTAACATACGAACTTGACATCCTGTGCGACAAAGATAAAACACCGCTTCGAGAAAAATTCTGGTTTTGTGTTCATTCTTGACGTGAATTCCTAGAATCGTTCGCAAAAATTCGTAAATTTTTTGAAATGTTTTATCTGATATGTTATAATTCATCGTTGTATAAGCTTTATTTTTCAATATGTTATGAGTTTATACAACTTTATCAAGATTGTCTATTTTTTGCTAACAGAACCTACATAGCAAGGAAATTTTTAATTCGTTTTTGACTGCATTTTTATTATATTTTTGCGTAATTTATATATTATTTTTATCTTTTTTTTTCAAAAAAGAAAAGTATTGACACAAACATTAAAAGCAAATGTGATAAAGAATGAAGGGGTTGTTGAAAATGGATGAGCATATGCGTTAAGTAGAGAGTGGAGGGGAGCCGTGAATGTACTGGGAAATATGGTCTTTTATCCCGGTTGGAGGAAATGTCAATTTCGAGAAGCTGAGTTTCAATCAGAAGGATGTGTGTGGCTTTTCTTTGAGAGTCAGCGTTTTCTTGCCTCGCAAGTAGAGAACTTCATAGAGGGTTCTCGGGTGTGTTTTCTGCCTGACTCCACTAGTCCAGAATGGTTGGCATCTAGATTAAAGAATTTTGATAGAATCGTTTTTGTTGCAGAAACCGCTTGGTCATATAATGTAAATTGTGATGAAATTTTTAGTTTTCTGGCTCTTTTAAAAGTTATACAACAAGTTAGATGTGCTGAGTTTGATATTGTTACCATAAGATCTATTACTTGTTCTGCATTTAGAGTAGTCACTCACCCTCATGACGGTGTGTTTGTTGGATTAGGGCAAACATTCGCCCAAGAAGTAGACTTTTCGGTGCGTGTATTGGTTTTGGAACGTATATCTGAGAAGGCTATTTATTGGGTATCACATGGCATCTTTCCAAGTCGTTATCCGATTATTGTGTCGGATGACTGTTTTTTGATTCCGATTTTAAAGAGAAATGCTGCTTATAGTCGCAATGTATCCTATCGTAAGAGTAGTTGCTTCCGTACTGGTGGAACGTACCTCATTATAGGAGGGAGAGGTGGACTAGGGGGAATGCTGGCTAAATATTTAGCACGCCTGTACAAAGCAAATTTAATTCTGGTTGGGCGGTCTTCAAAAGATGAGGAGCAACTCAATAACTTAGCAAAGCGTGGAGTGGCTTCTGTAACTTATGAGCAATCGGATATAAGCGATTTTGAACAAGTAAAAGCTGTTTTTGAACGACATCCGGGAATTAATGGTATTGTACATTCAGCTTTAGTATTGAGAGATTCATTAATACGCAATATGTCGGATAAAAACTTACAAAGTGTATTGTCTCCAAAACTATTTGGTACTCTTAATTTATTACGTATTTTAAAAAATATGAATTGTTCTCAGCTCGATTTTGTTCTCTTTTTTTCATCAGTGCAATCATATATCGCGAATCCTGGACAGGCAAATTATACTGCGGCCTGTGTTTCGAAGGATGCTTTAGCAAATGTTTTACGAGAGCTTTATATGGTAAATACCAAAATTATCAATTGGAGTTTTTGGGGCGATATTGGAATCGTTGCTTCTGAGTTTTATCGAAAAAGAATGAGCAGGCTTGAAATTGAATCTATAAGGGAAGAGGAAGGACTGGAAATAATTGAGTGGTTTTTGTCTACCAAACTAAAGCAAATCACAGTAATCAAAGCATCAGATAAGGCACTAAAAAGACTGAATATAGAGGGGTGATCGACATGATATTAGAAAATATAATCCCAAGCTATGATGAAAAGGGTTCGGAAATAGGGAATGCTAGAGTAGCAATTGAAGCGTTAGATGCTTACGTTTGCAGTCGAGTAGCGGACATCGATGTTTCTGATTTTATACCAAAATTTGTTAGATTAGTCAGAGCATTAAAATCAATTCCAAGCAAAAAAGGGAAAAGTTTACAATTTTTAAAAGAACATTTTCCTCAGATCGAGGGACATCTTAATTTGTTAGAACATTGCTTAGAATGTTACAAAGATGTACTTTCCGGGAAAATTCAAGCGACGGAGGTGCTGTTTCCTGATGGAACTTTTGATCTCGTTTCGCAGGTGTATACATCAAATCCAATAGCCGATCATTTTAATTCTGTCGTTGCCAAAATTGTCGAAAACTATATAACTGCTGCAAATAGGCCGATAAAAATTTTAGAGATTGGGGCTGGGACCGGAGGAACAACAAGATTTGTTCTACCGAAAATAAAAGATTTTAATGTTAATTATGATTTCACAGATCTCTCCTTGTCTTTTTTGAATAAGGCAAAAAGAGAGTTTGGCAATTATGAGTTTATCGACTACTGCATCTTTGATGTCTCCTCCGAGGACAATAAAAAGCTTCCAAAAAAATACGACATAATAATTGCGACTAATGTGATCCATGCAACAACGGATTTACGTGTTTCTTTGAAGAATATATATGATAGATTGGAAGAAGGTGGGATATTTGTTTTAAATGAAATAACCAGTATTCAAAATTTTGCGACTGTTGTTTTTGGACTTACTGATGGTTGGTGGCTCTACAATGATTCGTATCGTATAGAAAATAGTCCACTGGTTGCCGGAGATAACTGGAAAACATTGATAAATGATAGTGGTATGTCTTTTTTAGGGAAATACGGAGACGATGATCAGCAGGTAATGGTTGCGACAAAAAAAGGTTCAAAAAATGAAAATGTGAGAAATTGGTTACGTGTAAGCGCAAAATCGCTTATCAAGTCAACTATAGCTAATGTTATGTTGATGAATGAAAGTGAGATAGAAGATGATGTACCGTTTCAAGAATACGGAATAGATTCCATCATTTCTCTGGAGCTAATTAAGCCACTTAAGGAAGTCTACGGATATTTGCCGGCTACATTGCTGTTTGAGTATCCTACAGTGTCTGCGTTGGCGAATTATCTTGACAAAAATTTTGAAAAAGCCTCGATAGAAGAGAAGGAATTGTTACCGAATGAAAATGTGAGAATAGGTGTTCAGGCAGATAAAACCCCTGATGTAAAAAAGCTTATCAAGTCAAGTATAGCTAATGTTATGTTGATGAATGAAAATGAGATAGAAGATGATGTACCATTTCAAGAATATGGAATAGATTCTATCATTTCTCTGGAGCTAATTAAGCCACTTAAGGAAGTCTATGGATATTTGCCGGCCACGTTGCTGT
Organism: uncultured Holosporaceae bacterium; assembly: GCA_964532905.1. Classification (GTDB taxonomy): domain Bacteria; phylum Pseudomonadota; class Alphaproteobacteria; order UBA3830; family UBA3830; genus UBA3830. Next base: position 59,711 of record CAZHJM010000002.1, on the reverse strand, counting down.
TCGAGTATCCGACCGTGTCTGCGTTGGCGAATTATTTAAAGGAAAACTTTTCTAAAATTAAAGGAGGTATTGCAACGCTCGATGCCGATAGTATTCCTTTGGCAGATCAGCAAGATAATGTTGCTCGAGACTATAATTTTAGAGGAGACGACATAGCAATTATTGGTCTGGCATGTGATTTTCCTCAAGCAAGGTCGATTGAAGAATTTGCAGATAATTTAATGCGTGGTGCGGATTGTACATCGGACATTCCATCAGATAGGTGGAAACTAGACGGTTTCTTAAAGGCAGATAGTCCGTTAAATGGGGGAAGCTACACGACTAAAGGAGCGTTTATAGATGACGTGTACTCGTTCGATAATGTTTTTTTTAACATTACACCGAATGAAGCGACTAAAATGGATCCACAAGAGCGTTTATTTTTACAAAACTCTTTTCACTTAATACAAGATGCCGGATATAGTTTGGAGGACCTTAAAGAAAGTAAAACCGGTGTCTATGTCGGAGTTATGAATTCGCCGTATTGTTTGTTTACCATAAGGGACGAAAAAGCTATTTCACCGACCTCCTTGAGGTGGTCTATAGCTAATAGAGTTTCGTATATATTCGACTTACATGGCCCAAGTATTGCAATAGATACGGCTTGTTCTTCATCTTTGACAGCCCTTCATCTTGCTTGTCAAGCTTTGAAGAACGGGGATTGTGAGCAAGCCATAGTCGGTGGCGTAAATTTGATATTACATCCGGAACAATATAAAGCATTATGCGCACTTTACATGTTATCAAAAACAGGAGTTTGTAAACCCTTTGGCAATGGTGCCGATGGTTTTGTTGATGGAGAAGGCATAGGTACTGTTTTTATCAAAAAATATAAAGATGCAATAAAAGATAAGGATAGGATATACGCTGTTATTCGTAGCACTGCATTGAACGCCGGCGGAAAATCAAATGGATATACAGCACCAAACGTTAAAGCACAGATTGATTTAGTAGAGGATGCTTTGAAAGCTTCTGGTCTCAATAGGAATGAAGTAGGTTACATAGAAGCGCATGAAACGGGAACGGAGTTAGGTGATCCAATCGAGATAAAAGGACTGGCTACGGTATTTTCAGGAGTAGAAAATAAAATAGCTATAGGTTCAGTGAAGTCTAACATAGGGCATTTAGAATCGGCTGCAGGTATTAGCGGTTTGATAAAAGTGGTATTACAAATGCAAAAGCTTTGTTTTTTCCCCTCTCTCCATGCTGATATAGAAAATCCTCATATAAATTTTGAAAATACTCCGTTTTACGTAAATAAGACCCTGAAACAGTGTTCAGAAAGTGAAATAAGTAATGCGTGTGTAAGTTCATTTGGGGCTGGTGGCGCAAATGCGCACGTGATTCTGAGTAAATTCACAGGAAATTCGACCTCTTGTAAAGAACAAGAATTTTATTTAATTCCTATTTCGGCTAAAAGTCCGAGTGTTTTGCAAAAGCAAATATCAGTTTTGAGAGAGTGGTTAACCGGTAACTATGTAGATATCTATAGTCTTGCGTACACTCTTTCTTGTACAAGAGATCACTTTAAGTGGAGAAGGCTCTTTGTGGTAAAAAATCAAGATGAACTTACGGAACTCTTGAAAAGCGATTTAGATGAACTTGCACAGCGCAATTTGCATGAATTACCGGTAAATTTGCTTGAAATAGCAGAAAAGTATGAACACGGAGAAAAAATAAATTGGCATGAAATTTACAGAAACAGGTCTTTGATTTCTATTCCGGGTTATGAATTCGAAAAGCATTATTTGCGGATAGATAGTATGGAGTATCCATTACCCAAAGACGCAGAAATTATTTCATGTCACAATATTAATGGAAACTGCATTGCTCCCGCCGCCTTAATTATCTCAAAGATATTTGATTATTTTCATAATCAGGAATTGTTCATAAGAGATTTGAAGTGGATAAAACCTATTTCAAATTTCGATAACGTGAACATAGAAGTACAGAGTATATCAAATGGAAAAGCGTTTAAATTTGTGTCGAAAGATTCAAATGAGTTAATGTGTGAAGCAAATTGCAGCCGGTTTAACATCGAATTGAGTAAGTTCGATAGGAAAATCTCTGGGCATTACAGCTTTATCATGAAAAATTCCATATACGATTCATTCAAAGATATGGGATATGTGTATGGCAAAGATATGCAATCTCTGCAGTGGGCAAAAGTATCAAAAAATTTAGCGAAAGGTTTTTTAAGCTCGGACAAGGATTGGGGATATTCTATATCTCCGGCTTTGTTGGATGGTGGGTTACAGTTAGCTATTTTATTGTTTAACAGCAGCATAGGAGTTAAGGACAATTTTGTTCCTATTAGTATAGACGAATGCTATATAGTAAGGCCATTTGATAACAATGATGCTGTCTATTGCTATTGTGTTCCGCATAATAGTCTTGATGAAAATGTATATTCCATCGTGTGTGACTTTTATTACGTAAATTCTCAAAGCGAAATTATTATCAAGTTTTTAGGGGTGAAGTCTATAAGAATGAAGAAAAATGTAGATTCCAAGCAGGGACACAACAAGCTTAATGTATTGCATTTCGATTAAATAAAAAGGTAGGCATAGATATGATCATTGCAATGTTTCCTGGACAGGGAGCTCAATATTTAGGAATGGGAGAGAAGATGTTTGAGGATTTTCCCGGTATGGTCGCTGAAGCATCTCACATCTTAGGATACTCTGTGGTGGATCTTTGTTGTGGAGCGCATCCATTTGGCGAAAATGATATTAATAGGACTCTTTATTCGCAACCTGCGATTTTTTTAGTTTCATGTCTGCATTATTTGCAGAATAGGAATATGAATATTGATATATGCGTAGGTCATAGTCTTGGGTTTATTTCTGCTTTATTCGCAGCCGAAGCCATTGATTTTATTCAAGGGATAAACATAGTAAAGAAAAGAGCAGAATTGATGGATCAAGCCCCACGTGGAGCTATGGCAGCAATAATCGGAAATAATGTGAAGTCTGTACTGCCTTCCATTTTGATTGATAATGAACTCTTTGACATTGATGTGGCAAATTACAATAGCAACGTACAGGTAGTAATCAGCGGTCCTGAATCCAGTATTTTAGCTGCTCAACCTATTGTCGAGCAAAATAGTTTAAAATTTATAAGACTTCCCGTAAGTGGTGCTTTTCATTCCAGATTAATGCAAAAGGCGAGAATCGATTTTTCCGAATACCTCATGGATTTTGATTTTGCAGAACCAAGGCTGGATGTTATTTCTGCTATGAATGGTGAAAAGATTTCTGCTGATTTTATTCTGGAAGAGCTTAGTTTTCAGTTGGAAAGACCTGTTAGATGGTACGAGACAATATCAATGATGCATCAGCGGGCCCCAAATGCGCAGTTTAAGGAGTTTGGTCCAGGAGAAACATTAACGAGGCTGAACAAATACATTATCGAATGAATAAGAATAGGAAAGATGCATGGATAAGAAAAGTATTGCTATTATAGGTGGCGGATGTTCGGGAGTAATGTTAGCTTCGTTGTTATCACCTACATATAATGTAACATTATTTGAAAAAGAAGCACAGCTGGGAGGGCATGTTTTTACTTATAATGCTCATATAGATAATAAAAATGTTCCCATAGATGTCGGCGTTGATCATATAAACGAAAAATTGTGTCCAAACATCTTTATGATTTTAGATAAATTACAAATTGATACATTTGTCGCTCCGTTATCCATGAGTGTCTTGATAAATCAAAAAGGTCACTTAGCAAGTTGGAGTAATGCATCAAATTTAGGAGAGCTTAGAGAGAAATTTGTTGTAGAGTTCGATAAATTTCATAGGGATATGACACATATTGCTACACATTTTGATCCTAAATATTTAAAAACTACTGTTATCGATTTTTTGAAATCAAATAACTATAGTGCGGATTTTGCTCATTTAGCCCTTGTGCCATTATTAACTTCTTATTATGGGTGCAAGGCACATTCGTTAGAATACAGCATCCTATATGTTGCCGTTTCTTTTGACATGAACTTATTGTCATTTTTTACTCCCGGCTACTGGAGAAAAATTTCCGGTGGTATGGGAAGTTATATACAAAAAATATCTGAGCAAATATGTGGGGATATATTCTTGAGTTCATCTGTTACGAAAGTAACCAAAAATTCAAAAGAAAAATTAGAAGTACTTTTGGACAATGGAAAGAAATTTGAATTCGATGAAGTCGTATTTGCGACTTCTGCAAAAGATGCATCTGATTGTCTTAATTTTTCAGATCCGGATTATAAAGGACTTTTGGAGAGTTTTGGATATGTTCCGATAGAAGCGATATTGCATACCCACGAGTATAAATATGAAGTAAATGGTGAGTACTTTGCATTTTATCAGAAGGAAGGCGATGCTCACGGCACTCTAACTAGGATAAACAGAAATTTGTATCCGTATGAAAAATTAAAAACACCTCTGAATGTTGCTTTTAATCCGACTGAAACAATAGAGGAAGATAAAGTTTTATGTAAGAAACAATGGAAGCTGCAAACACTAAGACCGGTTGATGGATTATTTCGTTCAAAAATACGCGATATTCAGGGAAAAAATGGAATATGGTTCTGTGGAACAGATACTAGTGTGACAGGTCATGAAGGTGCCGTAGTTTCTGCCTTTGTGATGGCTGATAAGTTAGGGGTTCCTTACGAATTCAAAGAAAACAAAGCAGCACTTGCCCAATTCAATACTGTTAAATTTATAATGGGGATATGAGGAAGGAGAACTGAAATGTTAGATAGAAACAACACGTGCGTTCTTGTTTTTAATATGCAAAATGAGATGATTCCCTTGCTTTCCGATAGTGTACGGGTTCTGCACAATAATATTTGGCTTGTTGACTTTTCCTCTATTTTAGGGATACCGGTTGTCATTTTTAAACACAAAAAATTGGGAACATTTCCGGAGCGGTTACAAAATGTTTTTGGTTCATCTAAAATCTTTGTCAAAGAATTTTTTGATTGTACTCAAGAGCCGGAATTTAAGAAGTATCTAGGTCATCTAAATGTAGAAAATATTGTGTTATCCGGCGCTGAAACTCACGTGTGCTTGTATCAATCCGCAATTGGTTTACAAAAGTTAGGTAAAAAGCCGTATTTGCTTGTCGATTCAGTAGGTTCCAGACATGCCAAAGACCATAAATTGGCATTGTATAGATTCGATTATTCACACATAGAACTCATTTCTCAGGAGATGTTCTTTTTTGAAATGATAAGAAATTCGGAAAAAGAAGAATATCACGATTTAGCTATGAAATTTTTAGATGGCAGGTACCTATAAGGAGGCATTATGAATATAGCTGATATAGGATATGAACGGATACAACTAGAAGGGGTTGGGAGTTTAACTGAGGGCAGAGCTTTTCGTATCGGAGATCTTGATGATCGTTTGTGTGATGTCTGCGTTGATATTAATGATCCCTTACAATCCATCAATAAGATATTGGAGAAAATTTCTGAGGACATAAATAGCGACTCAGATATATATATTAGCAGCATGATTGGATTTAACAAAAATTTTCTGGATCCTCCTGATTTTATACAAAAATACATAGATTTCTTTTGCTTACTGTTTAGAAGAATAATCATTTCAAACAAAAGAGTAAATTTTCTGCAAATCGGGACTCTCAACTCTCCGATTATACCACTATTTGAAGGAATAGCATTTAGTTGTGAGTATGAATGCAATAACCTTCATGCAAAGACTCTAAAAATCTCTTCCAAACTTTTTCCTTCTCCTGCACAGCTGAACCGGGTTTGGTTGTCACAGTACAAAAGTTTTTTAATTACAAATGACAATGTTTATGTAAAGAAATACATTCCAATCAAAGAGTCAAATGATTTCGTGCAGAATAGATTAAAGCATGCCGGCATTTATGTCATTACAGGTGGTAACGGAGGAATTGGCTTTCTAATTTCGAAATGGCTTGTAGAAAAATATCAGGCTCGTGTGATACTAATTGGACGGCGAGAACTGAATGAAGAGCAAAAAAAATCAGCAAAAAATATAGGGGTATCTGCTTATATTGGGACTGATGTGTCTGATTATGAAGAATTGGAAAAATCAATTGGTTACATTAGGGACTATTACGGCCATGTAGATGGTATCTTTCATTTAGCCGGTGTCATAAAAGACAAGCTACTACGAAATTATGAAAGCAGAGATGTCAATGCAGTAATATCCCCTAAGATTTATGGCGTACTTAACCTGTTCAAAATTTCTCAAAAAATAGATCTTGGATTTGTTTGTTTATTTTCATCAATATCCGGGATTATTGGAAATATAGGTCAAGCAGTTTATTCGGCTGCGAACGCATACATGGATGATTTTTGCTCTTATCTTAGAAATGAAAAGAATGATCCTAATTGGTTTTCTATCAATTGGGGAGCATGGGCTTCTGACGGAATGCAGATGCAAGTAAAATCTTCGGATGTTGAACTGATGTCAGCCGAAGAGTGCTTTAGAGCCTTAGAATACTTATTGAACCTGAGAAATGGTAGGTTTGCTATTTGGAATGGAAATCCATCATTATTGGAACAGCGCTTGACTCACAAGAACAAAATTGAAGAAGGAAATGAGCATAATTTTGCATTTAAAGAAGCAATTCAAGCTTGGGTGAATGTATAAGAAAGTTTTCAGGTTTTTCTAAAATTGATTTTGACCAATCCATTATCGATCTAGGATTGGACTCAGTCGAATTAATAAACATTACCGTATTTTTTGAAAATGAAATTCGGAAACATATTCCGGATTATAAATTAAGCAAAGCTCTATTATTTGAATGTTTTTCAATCAATAAAATTACCTCTTTTTTTCTCGAGACTCTTTCTTCAAAAGTGCTGGAGTATATAACCGGTATTTCTTTAAGAGAAAATACGAAAAAGCAAGAATATGATAATTCTGGCGAGGGCGCATGGAGCTTGCATGATGAAATAGATAAACAACATATATTGGAGAAGTTTAGCAACACTTATAACGATGAAGATATTGCTATTGTAGGGATTGCCGGAGAGTTTCCTGAAGTTGTAAATGTATCAGAATTTGAGAAAATATTATCCAATGGAATTTGTGCGATCAGAGTAATCCCGAAGGACAGGTGGGATTGGAAAAGATACTACTCTCAAGATAAAAGAAATAAAAACAGCAGCTATTGTCGCCATGGTGGTTTTATGAAAAATGCGGCAGGATTTGATAACGCTTTTTTTAAAATTACTCCTTTTGAAGCTATCAAAATCGATCCACAAGAAAGGAAATTCTTACAAGTTGCTTATCATGCACTGGAAGACGGCGGATATTTTACAACCCTTGATAAACGTGTTGGAGTTTTTGTCGCAGCTATGTGCAATCATTACCAAAATTTTGATAATGCTGACCTACCTATCATTAGTAATTCACCGGCATCTATAGCTAATAGACTGTCATTTTTTATGAATTTCAACGGTCCGAGTGTTTGTGTTGATAGCATGTGTTCCGGATCTTTAACAGCATTAAATTTGGCTATTAATAGCATAGCTCTCGGAGAATGCTCCTCAGCTGTTGTTGGTGGAGTCAATATCATGCCTCGTGCCGGGAAATATATTGCTCTTTCTCAAGCTGGTTTTTTGAGTCCGACGGGAAAGTGTCAAAGCTTTGGAATAGGTGCAGATGGGTATGTTCCCGGTGAAGGGATCATTTCTATTTTTATAAAAAAATTGGGTAATGCAATAGCAGATGGAAATAAAGTTTACGGAATCATTAAAGGAATTGCCGTTAATTCTGTCGGTACTTCATCGGGATATACCGTACCTTCCATTTCAGCTCAAGCAGATGTAATAAACAATGCTTTGAATAAAGCAGCTATAAATCCGGAGGATATTACATATATTGAAACTCACGGAACTGGTACTTCACTCGGAGATCCTATTGAAATAGAAGGAATAAAATCAGCATATGGAAGTTCGGATTCTGTTTCAAAGCAGAGTACTTGTTGGCTAGGTGCCGTTAAGAGTAACATTGGACATTTAGAATCCGCAGCCGGATTGGCTGGACTAGTGAAAATTATACTGCAATTTCAGAATAAGAAAATTTATCCTAATTTGTTTTCCAGTATTGAAAACCCGGAATTATCGCTGGACAAAACCAGATTTAAGTTAGCCAAATCAGCTATTGAATGGAATGGACAATATGCAGGATTAAGCGCTTTTGGAGCTGGTGGCTCAAATGCTCACATTATCATGCAACGTTACGAACAAAATTTTTGCGATAACAATGTCTTAGACTCATATATGATTCCTTTATCGGCCAAAACGGACGAAGCTCTTAGTAAGCGCATCAGCGATCTTCTGTTATTCGTTGAAAATACAGATTATGATTTATATTCGTTATCCTATACGCTTTGTTGTGCAAGACAGCACTTTGAGAAAAGAATATGTTATCTTGTAAGGAATAAAAATGAATTGCTGGAGAACCTAAGAAACAGAAAGGTTGAAAAAAAGCCGCAAAATGATTTGATATACCGGTACGTTAACAACGAATCAGTTGATTTTTCCGTTCTTTTTTCTGCAAAATCGATACAAAGGCTACCGTCATATCCATTTATAGAAAATACGTACTGGCTGAATTTTGATAGAACAGAAGAAAAAGAAAAATTCGAATATTCATTGTTGGCTCCGCATTACTTAGATGTCGGCGATATCAGTAATTTGATCAATCACAATGAGCTTTACACGCTATATATAAATGCCCCTTACTTTGATTCAGAGGGATACTTTATAGTAGATCGTAAAGATGCTCCTTCTGACAACAAAAGCAATATTTTCATCATTGATTATAAAAGTGCTAAAGATTGGGATAAGGTTTTCAAAAAATTCCAACAGACAACATTGCGAGTAGTCATTTTTGAACCTGTCGATAGCTCGTTTTACAGTTATGAAGATCTGCTTCATATATATTACACTATAGCGACAGTTATAAGCGCCCAACGTTTTCATTTCGAGATATTAATTGTTGCATTTAAAAATCCAAAAACTGAAACAGAAAAGATACAGCATAGCATTTATGGATTGTTTAGAGGGCTCTCATTAGAGAAGTCGAACATTAAAGTTGTAATGCTGGAAAGAGATGTCATTAAACCTGAAAATTTGAAGATAATCAAAAGTTTTGATCATCGTCTTTGGGAAAACCAGGATTCTTTGTGTCTATATATGAGCGATGATGAATGTTGGAAATATAGCTTCCAAGAAATTTCACTATCTTCCACAGCTCAACGCTTAAAAAATAAAGGTGTTTATTTGATTACCGGGGGAATGGGAAGCATTGGCTTATTTTTGGCCAAATTTTTGAGAAGAAAATATGATGCAAGACTCGTTTTGCTCGGCAGATCCGAAATTTCGGAAGATCTAATAAAAGAATCATTCGGTGATCTGTATGATGGTGATTATATACATTATATTTCGACAGATATTGAGCATTTGGAGCAAGTTCGTAACGCAATAAATGAGTCACTGCAGTGTTTTGAAAAAATCAATGGTATTATTCACTCAGCGGGTCAAATTCACGATGCTTTATTCGATGAAAAAAAAGAAAATGAGTTTTTATCAACCATATCAGTGAAAGCTAAAGGAGCAGAGTATCTGGATATTTGTACAGCAGGTATGACTTTGGATTTTTTCGCATGTTTTTCATCTTTAGCAGCGATTACGGGAAATGTAGGACAGGCTGATTATATTACTGCAAACAATTATTTGGATATTTTTGCTCGTTCCAGAAATAAGCAGGTTCGAGATGAGAAAAGAAAAGGGCATACAATATCAATCAATTGGCCTCTATGGATCAACCATGCAAAAGATCACTCTACATTGAAGGATTACTTAAAGGAATCACTTGGCATAGATATTTTGTCCGAGGCCGATGGGGTAGAATTATTTGATTTAATAATTAATAACGTGCCAGAGGATATCGATCAAATTGTACCTTTACCAGGAAAGGTGCTTTTAAATGATTTCCTAAAATATGCCGGATATTATAGCAGCAAGCCTGAATCTAAGAACTCTGATTCTTTGGAGCAAAAATTTCCAGAGCATGAAATAGATCTGGACGATGTTGTTTATGCTGTTAACCAAGTAACAAACAATCAGTTGGATATCAATCTCGATCTTTCTTTTGGAGAAATTGGGCTGAATTCTATAATGTTGCAGGAGTTAGCTCAAAGACTGGGAGATCAGTATTCTGTGCCGTTACCTGTGTTGATTTTATTTAAGTATAACTCTGTAAATAAACTATTCCGTTATTTAAATGAGAAATTACATAAAAAAACAGAGAAACATAATAACTCCGGCAGCAGCAACAAGATTGTGTTGGAAGATAAACGAATAGCTATTATTGGGGCTAATGGGAAAATGCCTAATTCTGATAATTTAGATGAGTATTGGAAGAATTTAATAGGGCATAAGAATAATATTGTTCCGATTCGTCGGTGGAAAGATCGAAAATATTTTGGCGGACTTATAAATGATTACGATTCATTCGATTATAGCTTTTTCAATATTTCTCTAAGAGAAGCTACGCTTTTGGATCCTCAACAGCGTATATTTCTTGAAAGTTGCTATAATGCAATAATAGATGCAGGATATTGCCCCTCAGCTCTGACAAAGGTGGGAGTTTTTGTAGGAGCTCAATTCAACGATTATCGTAATCTTTTATCAAGAGCAGGAATATGCCACCATCCTTTTTTAGCGATTGGTAATTCAAATAATATGATTGCAAATCGTGTTTCTTATTTCTTTAATTTTGGTGGACCTAGTCAAACGGTAGATACCGCGTGTTCAAGTGCTGTTGTTGCAATCCATATGGCAGTTAATAGTTTGCTTTCGGGTGAGTGTAATTGTTGTTTAGCCGGAGCTGTTACCCTGATGCTTGATCCAAATACTACAGATGGAGCGAAAACTATGGGAATTTTATCTCCAAATTTTCGTTGTGCAACATTTGACGAGTCAGCTGATGGATACGTCAGAAGTGAAGGTGTTGGGTGTGTATTATTAAAAAGATACAACGAAGCAGTTAAAGATGGAGATAGCATTTACGGAGTCATTGAATCTATAAGCGAAGGACATGGGGGACACTCTAACTCCATTACGGCTCCGAATCAAGATTCTCAAACTGAACTGATCGTTTCAGCCTATTCCGGAGATTTAGCCAACAGGGTCTCGTATATAGAAACTCATGGAACAGGGACGAAATTGGGAGATCCTATTGAGATAGCGGCATTAAAGGCCGCCTGGGAAAAACTCAAAGCTAACAATTTAAATTCTTCTGTGTATCTTGGAGCAGTGAAAAGTGCAGTCGGACATCTGGAGCCGGCAGCTGGTATGGCATCGTTATTTAAGATACTAATGGCCATGAAGCATAAACAAATTCCGGCCAATCAGAATTTCAATAAGCTAAACCAATTAATTGACTTTAGTAACACTAATTTTAAACTGCCTATACAAAATATATCATGGAGTAGTGAAGAACCACTTGTTGCTGCTATGAGCTGTTTTGGTTTTGGTGGCTCAAATACGCATATGGTGTTGTCGGAATATCAGTCATCAGAAATTAAATATGCTGAGTTAAAGAAACCTACTTTGTTTACGCTTTCAGCAAAAAATAAAAATTCTTTGCATGCTATGATTACTAATCTGATAGCTTATCTTTCTTCTGACGATTCCGAAAAATATTCTCTAATCGACGTTAGTTTCACATTAAATACAGGAAGAGATCATTTTCAATATAGAGTTGCTGTTATAGCAGAAGACAAGAAAGAATTGTTGAATAAATTAAAGGCGTTAAATAAATCAGATTTTAAGAAAACTAATATCATAAATTCAGATTTTATTATCCCTGAGAAGAGGGATGCTCTTACCCTTAGGCAATTGTATTTATCTGGAGCCAATATCGATTGGAATGCAGTTTATAACGGCAAGAATTATCATAGACTACATTTGCCGGGATATGCATTTGAAAAAAAACGCTGTTGGTTTAAGGAGCAAGATGAAGATGGTTAATGAAAAGAACGTTATTGTAGGAGTATCTTGTAGATTACCAAACATAGATTCTCCTGATGACTTGTGGAGTTATCTTATAGAAGGAAAAAGTGTTATTACTAATAGCAAACGCAGATATACTAAACGATATGTAGGAGGCTTTTTAAATAATATAGATAACTTTGACGCTAGTTTTTTTAATATTTCGCCTCGAGAAGCGGTATTTATAGATCCTCAAATGAGAATTTTGCTACAAAAAGTTTATCATGCTGTAGAAAATTCAACATTATCAATAAAACAGCTACAAAAACTGAACTGTGGAGTTTTTATCACGGCATTGCCCGGTGATTACAAATACCTGATAGAGAAAAATGAAGAACATAACCATTTTGGGTTTTCCGGTAATTCATTTTCTTCTTTATCCGGAAGAATCTCATTTTTTTATAATCTGAATGGTCCTTCGGTTTCAATAGATACTGCTTGTTCATCTGGATTATATTCGTTGCAGTTAGCCGATTTGAATTTGAAGCATGGTCAATGCAATGCGGCTATAGTTGGTGGGATAACTTTATTTTCAACGGATGAAATATTTCGCATGCTAAGTCATGCTATGATTTATTCGGAAAATGGAGTTTGCCTTCCATTCTGCAAGGATACTAATGGGTTAATTCCTTCTGAGGCTTGTATTTGTTTAATTCTTACAAAAGCATCTATTGCCGCAAAATTAAATCTTCCGGTTTATGCGGAAATAGAAAGCATAAAGATTAATCATGATGGATATGGAAAGGGGTTTATGTGTCCAAACGCTGTTTCGCAAGCAAACCTTCTGGAAGAGGTATATTCAGATGTAGATCCAAATCAGTTGGCGTACATAGAAACCCATGGTACAGGTACCATTGTTGGAGATGAAGTAGAGCTAAAAAGCTTACGTGTAGGTATAGAAAGTCAAATAGATAAAAGACTAACATTGGGGGCTAGCAAAGCAATTCTAGGACATTCTTTAGTTACATCAGGTTTAGTTTCCGTAGTTAAGGCTATGCTTTGTTTCAAGAATAGTACTATACCGCAAGTATGCCATATACAAAATCGAGTACTTATTGATGGTATATCACAAAAGTTTAAGTTTAATACTAGAAACGAGCATATTGATAATGCTCATCCTATTATAGGAGTGAGTGCTTTTGGTTTTACAGGAAGTAATGGACATGTTGTTTTAAGAAAAAGCAGGCCACGTGATCTCAAGCTGGAAACATCAGCGGAAGAGAATCTGATATTTCCCGTGTCGGCCAAATCAAACTGGAGTTTGCTTAATATATTAAAGAGCCTCAGAGATTGTGCAACACTTTGTAATTTAAAACAGCTGGAGAGTATTTTGCAAAACAGTTTAAACTCTTTCAGGATCAGAATAGCTTTTATCGCACCTACTAATGAAATTTTGAGAGATGAAATAGATGCATTTTTGAGTAAAGTGAACGAAAAATCTAAAATTATGAATCGCATTATCAACCCCTCCAATTATCAAATAAATGCAGAAAAGTTCAAAGACCTAACAAATTGGATTACTTCAGGAGACGATGAGTTATTTGGTTTATGTGAGCGAAACTTTGATAATGAAACATATAGAATGCAGTATCCTTTTCATGAACAGCATTATTGGATTGATAAAAATGTAGAATGCAGTGAAGTGCGCCGTATCAGTGAGCCTCTAACGAACAACAAAATTATTGAGAGCTTGAAGGAATACTTAAATTTTGAAGAGAGTACTGATACAACACAAATTAACTGGTTAAAAAGTCTGCAGAAATCAAATAATCACATTATTTTATTACCCCCATTAAACGGTGATTATAGGATGTGGTTTTTTCAGATTAGAAAGTTTACTCAGGAAAAATTCCAGCTGCATATACCATTTTATCCATATCATGGACAACTGTCTAAAAAACCAAATACGATAGATTTTGACAAGCTAATAGACGAGATGTACGAGTATATCAGTTACCTAAAGAGGGACTCAAAAAGTACAATTAATGTAGTCGGTTGGTCGATTGGCGGATGTTTTGCCTCTATGCTTGCTGTTAGATATTCTGACATTTTAGACCGACTGTGCTTAGTTAGTACTGCAGCAAATTTTTCATCAAATGTATTTGAATGTACTTTGGACGTACAGGATGAACTAAATGCCCACTTGGACGAATTTCAAATAATTTATGATCATAAAGGAACTGTTAATGAACTGCTTAGTGCAGGCACCAATATGATGAGTTTGAAATTTTTCTATGATTTTTTGAGAAGCTTTGATATCTCACATGCTAGTGGTTTAAATGTGCCTTGTTTAATAATCTCCGGTAAACAAGATGTTGTTATTTCTCAGACCAAAACAGAAGAAATAGCACGCCTTTTCCATGCCGAACAGGTTAAATTTCCCAATGATGGACACTTCATTCCTCTAACAAATCCGAACTTGTTCAATGATATTGCGCTGAATTTTTTTCGACGCAGGAGAGACATATGAGTAATTGTATGACATTTCCTGTCTTCCGTTTCGCCTCTTGTACGGTTAGTTCTATATTTTTTGATGATATTACTTGTCATGAAGAATCTTTCGAAAAGCTAGAGCGTGACTATGCACATATATTGAAAAGTCACCGCTTCTGTAACAAGAGAAAGCAAGAGTTTTTGGCAGGAAGATATTGCGGGAAAAGAGCTATCGAAAATCTTTTAAAAAGTGAGAATAGCCCTATTATAGGGATAAACAGTGATAGAACGCCAAAGTGGCCTGTTGGAATTGTGGGGACTATTACTCATACACAAAATTTAGCAGGAGCAGCAGTTGGGTTTAGTGAAGATCTACAAGGAATAGGAATAGATTATGAGAGTATTTTAGACGCAGACAAAGCAAATTATCTGAAAGATTTCATATTGACAGAAAAAGAAAATGCAAGTTTTTTCAAGAATGAAGGCATGAGTTTTAATGTTCTTTGTACAGCTATATTTTCTGCAAAAGAAAGTGTATTTAAGTGCATTTATCCTTTGATACAAAAGTATTTTGAGGCGGATGAGATAAACATCTTAGAGCTAGATGTACTTACAAATTGTTTTAAGTTCCGTTTTTTAGGTGATTTAGAAAATATTACCAATGATTTTGAATTTTTAGGATATTGGTGCTGTGTTAATGACCAATACATTTGCACCCTAGTTGAAATGAAAAGAATTAAGAGAGTGTTCTACTGATGGAAATAAGTTTTGAGGAAAAAATTATTTGGGACAGATACCAACATAATCCTGAAGATTCGGGATTGGTGTTGACATATGCATTTGAAATTACCGGAAATCTTGATATAAAAAAATTAGAAAAAGCTCTTGAAAAGACAGTTGAATATTTTTCAGGAAGTTTTTTGAGTTCTTTTTTTACTACTAAGTTCGGAGTTCAAAAAAGAAACGTTTTGTTTTCCGAAAAATATTTGCATATTTTCGATAATACTTTTTGTATAGATGCAGCTTTTTGTAAAAAGCAAATAAGTCTTGAGGAAGGGAAGCTGTTTTTCTTTGCCCTAAAAGTTCCTGAAATCAAAAACGGAAACTATAAACTGTTTTTGAGCTTTTCTCATATATGTTTTGATGGCCTATCCTATATTCCATTCATGAAAAAATTTTCTGATTTCTACAATTTTGGAATGAAATCACACATTGAGTTACTTGATGACAATTTGCCGCCTTCGCCCGATGATGTTAAAGGCGCAGATTATTGGAAGCATAAAGTTGAAACCAGTAAATTGCATCAAAAAGTACCATTTGTTCTCGAGTCAGAAGATGAAAATTCATCAAGAGAAAGCTATGTAATAAAGTCGACAATAGAAGGACATAAATTAGATAAATTTTATAAGCTTTGCGAAGCTTGTGGGGCTACTTGCTTTCAGGTTATGGCTACGATTTTTGGGTTAGTTCTTTATAAATATTGTGATGAGGACATAACGCTATTCTACACATGCACAACAAACAGAAAAAAAGACAGAGTAGGATGTTATTTAAATTTATTGCCATTAAGCTTCAGGATAAGTAACAATTCAAGCATAAAAGAGTGTATTGAATGTGTAAAAAAGGAAAGAAAAGAAGCTCGTGAATTCTCGGCTTTTCCATTCAAAAAAATCTTAGACTTGGCTTCTGAAATCGAGAGAAATCCGTTTAATGTACTAATAAATGAGTCAGAAGGGCTTCTGCCTTTGTATTTGCCAAGTATGACTCAGTGTATCTTAAAACTCATAAAAACACCTGACTTATCGGGGCCGTATGATCTGTCTTTAACATACAACAAAAGCCCGGATAAGATTGTTTATGCAATTTCTGTTCCTATAGGCAAAATAACAACGGAATCTTTAAAAGCTTTCGAATCTGTATTTGATAGAGCTTTAAATTTCGTTCTTAATAGCCCTCTAAGTACTTTAATAAAATTATTTACGCTCGAGAAGCAATTGTCTCCGGTTCTTTCCGGGGAAAAGTTCAAAATTTCTCCTAACGATACAGTCATCAAACATTTTTTGGAGAATTCCGAAAGATATCCCAATGAGGTAGCAGTTTCTTGCGGAAACAAGAATATAACATACAAAGAATTGAACTGCCTGAGAGAAAAATTTTTAACAAGTTTAGTTAATGAAAATAGTGGTGCTCCTATAGCGTTTTTTCTCAGTAGAACGGAGTTTATTCCTGCGATCATGCTGGCTGCGTTATCTATTGGTCGAGCATATGTTCCAATAGACGCCAAGCTTCCGGTAGAACGAATAAAGTACGTTTTGGATTCTTCCGGCGCAACTGTGATATTCGTAGACAATTTTACATTTGATAAGCTAAAAGGACTCAATAAAAATATTAAAATAATAAACGTTGCACAAGTTTCTGTTGATAAAAGGTGTGATTCTAAACGAAAATTTAGGATAAATCATAAAGACAGTGCTTATATACTGTTTACATCTGGATCTACAGGCAAGCCAAAAGGAGTTCTGGTTACTCAAGGGAATTTAATAAATTTTTTATATTCAATGGTTGGAGTATTAGGTATAGATTCTCACTCCAAAATATTAGCTATAACTTCTGTAAGTTTTGACATATCAGTTTTAGAACTTATATTACCTTTATTTGTCGGCGCTTCGATAGAATTGGTTGGTGACGATGACACTGCCGATCTGTTTGAATTAAGTCGTCTCATTGATTCGTCTAATGTAAACGTGTTGCAAGCAACTCCCGCTACTTTTAGAGGATTGAGAAGTATCCGATGGAAACCGAAAAATGCATTACTTATTGTGTGTGGGGGTGAAGCTTTAGATAAAGAGTTGTCTCTTTATTTGCTGGATATTGGTAATGAGGTTTACAATGTGTATGGACCTACTGAAACAACGGTTTGGTCATCTTTCGCCAGGGTAATCAAAGGAAATAACATTTCAATTGGTGAGCCAATATATAATACGAAGTATTTTGTTGTTGATGAGGATATGAACTCCGTCCCCGTAGGAAAAGAAGGGCAACTTGTAATTGCCGGAAATTGTGTTTCGATGGGGTATGTAAATGATCCTGATAATACTAATTTTAGAGCTATAAAAAGCCTTCCATATTCAGGAAAAATATATTGCACAGGAGATATTGTAAAATATCTTGGCGATAAGAACCTTGTATATATAGGCAGGCGTGATAAGCAGATAAAAATTAATGGCTATCGTATTGATTTGTCTGAAATTCAAAATGTTATATCTAACATTTATAGAAATATAGATTTTTTCATTATATTGCGCAAAAATCCTTTTCAAAAAGGGAAAAGCATCATTTGTTTTTATGCAAATGATACTGAGCATAAATTTGATGAAAACCTTTGTAAAGAAACACTGAGATTAAGCCTTCCGGAGTACATGGTACCCGTGGCTTTTTATTACCTGAAAACGATTCCGACGAACATAAATGGAAAGGTTGATATAAAATTTTTATCTGAAGCGGATATAAGCAATATTGATTTAGTCAGGCCAATAAACAAGAACCAAAAAGACGAACACAGATTCAATGCTAAAGCGGAGGAAATTTGTGCTGTTTTACGTGATACGTTGAATATAAATACTTCCGATTTTAATGCGCCATTAGGATATCTTGGACTTGACTCGGTCATGTACACGCAATTGTCTGCTACTTTAGCCGAATATTTTAAAATCAAAATTAAACCTCATGAGTTTTATAAATTTCCTACTCTTGAGGATCTTATCCTTTATATTTTAGGAAATGATGTTGATCTGCAAACGAACAAGCATAAATCCAAAAGAGAGCAAGTTAAAATTTATATTTTGGGAATGTCAGCACTACTGCCTGGCGATATAAACAAAGAGGCATTTTGGAATGCGCTTGTGCAAAAGAAAGATTTAATCACTCTTCCTGTTCAGCAAAGAGGTTTATCTCAAAATTTTAAAGGAGGTTATCTTACGGATATTGAAACGTTTGATAATGCATTTTTTTCGATATCTACATTGGAAGCTTCGAATATGGATCCTCGGCAAAAGCAATTACTGCAAATAGCTTGGGAAACTATTGAGGATTCTGCTGTTGCTAAATGTGATCTGGTCAAAAAGAAAGTGGGCTGTTACATCGCAACAACGGGAGGAGATTATTGTAAACGTGAACAAGAACAGAACGTATACTCAATGACCGGAAGAGCGATGAGTATTATAGCAAATAGAATATCAAGGTACTTTGATTGGCGAGGTCCTTCTGTAACTATAGATACGGCCTGTTCTGGTTCTTTGGTTGCGTTAGCGCAAGCATATAACGATTTGTTTAATGGTATTTGTGATTTTGCTTTTGTTGGTAGTGCAAACATAATTTGTGATGAACAAAATAGCGAAGCTCTAAAGATTGGAAACTTTCTCTCAAAGAGTTTTCGGTGTACGACATTCGATCAGTCTGCCGATGGATATGTGCGTTCAGAAGGTATTTGTGGGGTGTTTCTTGCCCGCTCTGACGTGGTGGATGTAGAAGAAGAGTATCGTAACGTTGTAAGGGGCAGTATAGAATCAGTAGCATTGGGACATGGAGGGAAATCGAGTTCATTAACAGCTCCCAATATGTCAGCCTTAACTGAGCTGTACTTAGAAGCTTATGATAAAGAGCTGTTACAAGAAGTTAGCTATATAGAGACTCACGGAACGGGGACAAGATTAGGGGATCCAATTGAGGTCACTTCCTTGAAAAATGCTTGGAATCATTTGCTGAAGGGACGTTTTAATCAAGATGTGTATTTAGGAGCGGTAAAAACCAACATAGGCCATACGGAAGCATCAGCTGGTTTAACATCAGTGATTAAAGTACTGTCATCATTCGAACACCAATTACTTGTATCAAATATACATTTTCATAAACTGAATAGTGAAATAGGTCTCGTCAACACTCCATTTAAGATTCCGGATCAAAATATCGCTTGGAATTTCTGCGCAAACAGAGTAGCCGGAGTAAGCTCTTTTGGCTTTGGAGGCATGAATGCTCATGTAGTTCTAAAAGAGTTTAAAAACACAAAAATCGATACAGTGGAATATGATCTTCAGAAACAATACATTATCCCGATTTCTGCCCGTAGTGAGCAGGTATTGTTAAGATATATCAACAAATTAAAGTCTTTTTTACAGAATAGTAAACAAGGGAAGCTGATATTTCATACACATTATCTGTTGGGAGAACGCACTTTGAGTACAGATGCGCATTTATTGTTGATTCAATTGATAATTTGATTGAACAGTTAGATAATATTCATATTTCTTCCGTTTCCCTGGGAAAGCTCATGCAAAACAGACAGGAAAAATTTCAAAGGATGAATTTAAGCCTGGTCGCAGAAAAGTTTTTAGAAGGAGCTCCTATATATTGGGATGTTATATTTGATCAGGAGGAATGTAAAAGAATTCATTTGCCTACTTATGCTTTTAGAAAATGATTTTGAATGGAGTTTTTATGAAATTAGAGATACCAGACTGCAATAAAGTTCATCCGATTGATGGAGTGGATCAAATTTGTTACCTAAAAAACGTAATAAAGAATCCGAATATAGAAGTAGGAGATTATACATATTACGACGATCCGGAAGGTTCTGAAAACTTTGAAAAGAATGTACTGTATCACTTTGATTTTGTTGGTGATAAACTCAAAATAGGCAAGTTTTGCTCTATCGCAAAAGATGTAAAATTCATAATGAATGGCGGCAGTCATCGTATGGATACTTTTTCTTCTTATCCTTTCCCTATTTTCGGAGGAAGCTGGACTGAAAAGCTGAAAGAAGTACGTTTGGGAGCGTATTCTAAAGGGGATACTGTTATTGGAAATGATGTTTGGTTGGGACATAACGCTGTCATCATGCCCGGAATACACATTGGGGATGGGGTAGTAGTTGCTGCAGAAGCTGTCGTGGTTACAGATGTGCCGCCGTATTCCGTATATGGAGGGAACCCGGCAAAATTAATAAAAAAACGTTTTTCTGAAGAAATTATACAGATTTTATTGGAGATAAAGTGGTGGAATTGGGATTATGAGAAAATTTCAAAAAATTTAGACGCTATTTTTAATACAGACATAGCAAAGTTAAGGGGGATACAATGATTTTTAATATATTAAAACATACTACTAAGACAATTTTCACTATAGGAATTTTGTTTTTAGCTACTCTTAGAAATGTAAGCTCTATGAATATTGAAAGTTCTAAAGTGCTGGAAAGTATTCGTTCGGCTAAGCTTAATGCCTTTAATTTGAAAAAGGTGATACAAGATAAGCGATTAGAAGCTACCAGGATAGAATATGAACAGGCTTTAGTCTCAGGTAGGCAAGCCATGTCAGACAAGTATAATGTCTCGATAAAAGCTCGTGAAATTAATGGAGTAGCTACTTATGAATATATTCCGAAGACCATAACTTCTGAAATGGTTGGCCTGTATATTCATGGGGGCGCTTTTGTACTATTGAGTGCGGCTTCTTCGTATGGTGTTCCGATCCAGGTTGCGAGTCTTTGCGGTATCAGAGTTGTATCTATAGATTATGGACTTGCACCGGAGAATAAGTATTCCTCTATGGTTGCGCAGGCACAGTTAGCGGCAGAAGGAATATTATCCTCGGGGTGTGCTGCGAAGAATTTAATATTTTTTGGCGAATCTGCCGGGGGAGCCATATGCATATCTGCTGCTTATCAGCTATCGAAAATAAGCTCTTCCATTGGCAAGGTAGTTCTTTTTTCGCCATGGATTGATTTATTTTGCGCTTCTATTTCTGATGATGTAGACGATCCTGTGTTGCGTAAAGAAAATTATTTAGAAGTGTCAGCGCAATCTATCGTTGGAGGTGAAGAAGATCTCAAATTATTTCCACTTTCTTTAACATATGATGATGTTTTTCCAGATGTACTGATTCAGTACGGAGCAAAGGAAATTCTTGCAAAACAAATAAGAAATTTTGGCGATCTTTTAAAAAAAAGCATGGTTAACGTGAGTGTAGAGAGCTATCCCGGATTGTGGCACGTTTTTCACAGCTATCCTGATTTGCCTGAAACTCAACAAGCGTTCAAAAGCGTTCAAAAATTTGTAGTTGGTATTTAGTAAGAGGAGTATTAGTAATGAATTTAAATCCAAAAATTATGTTAAGAATAGAAAGTGAGTTTGGTCTTCTGTACGATGGCAACAACGGGAATACGGTAACTATCCCACTAGAAGATGCGGTCGCATTTCAAGATAATGATATCGAGTATTTTATAAGAAATAATCGTCAAGCTGTCCTTAAAAAATTGTTCGATGAAGGCTTTATAAGCATATCACATGAAGAAAAAAATGCTATCGGTGGTGGCAATGTATCAACGATTAAGGTGGATGACATAAAAAAAGTAAATGTGCTTCTGTTACGAAGCAAAAACAGTCCGTATAAAGTGCTATGGGCTGTAACGCCAAAATGTAATATGAAGTGTCTATATTGTTGGCCTGACGTTGCCTCCATGAGAGAACAATATTCCGGACTAGAAGTGGATAGTCTAAAAAAAATAGCTCGTCAATTGGTTGAAGCAAAAGTTTGTAAGATTATCATTTCCGGAGGAGAAGCTCTACTTTGCAAACATATTTGGGAGATTATTGAGATTCTAAGAGAGGGAGGTTGTACTGTTATGATGATAAGTAACGGGACAACCATTAATAATGAAGTTTTAGAAAAGGTGAAAGATAACAATGTTGCTCTGGGAATTAGTTTTGATTCTTCCAGGGACGAGATTAACTCGATTACCAGACGAGTGAAGATAGTTGATAGGATTTCCAATGTCATATCAGAGATTCTTAAAAAAGGTATACAGATGGCAGCATTAATTACTGTTACTAAATATAATTTTGATTATATAAAAGAGCATGTTGACTATTTAAACTCTCTCGGGGTGAAAGTGATAGTTTTGCAGGATTTAAAACCATTCGGATCTAAAGAAAATTATAATGACGCAAGGTTAACTGTTGATCAGGAAAAACAAATCCCTATGCTAATGAAATATTTGGTAGAAAAATATCCAAATATCAGATTTGATCCTACAGAGTTAACATATTTCTGTAATTGTCGGCCTAATAAAAATGAAACCATTATGTCGTGTGATGCGGGAGAAAACGGCGGATATATCGATTTTTATGGTAATTTCATGCCTTGCTCTTTTTTAAGCAATCTCACGTATGGAAATGTATTAGAAGAAAATTTGATAGACTTGTGGCGCAATTCCAAAAGTGCGAACAAATTAAGGGAATTGCGAAAAATAAGGGTAGATACGTTATCGTGCTGCAAGGAGTGTCCGAAAATAAAATCTTGCGATGGAGGTTGTAGAGCAGATGCTTTCTTGGAGACCGGAGACTTTTTCGGAGCATCTTCCCGTTGTCCCAGAAATATTGGGATATTAGATGATTAAATTATCTGTAGATGGATCGGAGCTCATAGTTCCGATTTATTTTAGCAAAGAGCATCTGATTTTAAAACATCATGTCGTTAGCGGGCTGAAAGTTCTTCCCGGTGTGGCGCATCTGAAAATAGCTCTTGAATATGCGCATTTGATAGCTCCATTCTGTGATTTAAATTGTATAGAGGATGTTTCTTGGATTAATCCTGTTATATGCTTAGACGATTGTATAGATTTGGTTTTGCATTTAACCGGCAATCCTGATTGTATAAAATTTTCATTTAGAAATTACAATGGCAAAGTATATTCATCAGGAAGAATATCAAGAAACCTTCATGCGTTTTCAAAGTTAACTCCCAAATATGAAGATTTTGTGTATGATCGCTCTATAGATAACAATCTAGTTTATGATGAATTTGCCAGATTAGGTATACTATACGGTGAGTTCTTTAAATGTTTAACTAATACGAAAATAAAAACTAATCTAGGAATGGCTGATATATACTCCAAGTCCAATCAACTGAATTTTATTAACTTATTAGATTGTTCATTTCAATCAGGAATGGCTATATCATTACGTGATAATTTTAGAAATCTTATGCCAATTTCTTTGGGAAGATTGATTATAAAGGATAACACTAAAATTTCGTGCCGAGAACACTATTTTGCCTTAACAAAAAAAATCAATCATTTTCGTACGAGTATACAGATTGCAGACAACCATAATGATGTAATCATGTATATAAAAGATCTAGGAATAAAGCCGGGGAAGTTTTAGTTTGTTTTTTCCGGTATCCGGTAAACTTGCTGAATATTTATGTCTTTTAAAAATTCATAATCGTGAGAAACTACTATGAATGGCCCACTGTAGTTTTTTAATATATCAACAATATGTTCTTTCGTCTCAAAGTCAATATTATTGGTAACTTCATCCAAAATTAATAGTGCAGGTGCTAAGATCGTAATTTGAGCAAGACACAATCTAGCTTTTTCACCTCCTGAAAGATATTTGTTTGGTAAATTTATCTCTTCATTTTTTCTAAAAAGAAAATTATTTAAGTATTTCCGAATTTCTGAATGAGATAGATTTGTTATTGTGGCTATTGTTTCAATAGGAGTCATATCAGAATTCAGTGTGGAATAGTGTTGATCCAAATAAGCTATCTTGTTTGGAACATACCATTGTCCTGTTCTGTAAACTGTTGAATCATTAAGTATCGCCTTAACTAAAGTGGTTTTCCCTGAAGCATTTGGACCAATAATGGCTAAGTTTTTATCTAGGTTTATGTTAATGTTTCTAAGAACAAATTGGTTTGGTGAATAGCCAATGGACCCATCTACGATAGTTAGAGATGCATGATCTTTACTACGGGGAAAGTCAAAAGTAGGAACGATTATTTCCGGTATAAAGATATCATTCAATTCTTCTAATATGGTGCTTCGCTGCTTATTCAAGTTTTTAACGACTTTCCCATTAGCTTTTTCTGCCGACATAGCCTTATCATGCCCAACAGATCTCATCCACTTTTTATTTCTAATTTTTGCTATCCCGGCTGCTTTGCTATGAGCCTGACGTTCCTGTTCCTTTTGAATCTTTTGTTGAGCAATTTTTTGAGCTTGTTTAACAATGCTTAATTGCTTTCTCAGCGCAATACCTTTTTTTTCATTTTCTTGTAAAAAGTCATCATAATTACCTGAAAACACGCTGACTTTTTTGTCATTTATATGCCAAATAACATTTACAACACTTCTCAATAACTCACGGTCGTGGGTAGCAACAAGCACAATTCCATGATACCGCTTAAGCATGCGAATCAGGTTTGCTCTATTATGTGAATCCAAGTGATTAGTTGGCTCATCCAGCATCAAGACATCAGGTTGTTTCGAAATCGCTTCAGATAATTTTTTGTTAAATTTTTCTCCTCCACTTAGGTTTTGATAATCATAAATTAACTGCGGAACTAAGAAACTTAAGCTATTGCCAAGTTTTTCATGAATCATCTTCAGTAACGAAGATTTTCCACATCCATTGCGACCTATAATTCCTATACGACTACCATCATTTACCAATGTACTAAAGTCCTGAAAGCATATTTTGTGAGGTAACTCTAGTCTAATATCGCTCAATACAAACATAGACTAACTATAAATTATCTCTAATAAGAATAGAAGCAAAAAGCACATCATGTATAATAGTTTTTATTGCCAATAATATAATGCCGGCGATCGACAGAATAAAATTTTAATAGTTTATACAATAAGTCATGGTTGCTATAAACCGGCGGAATAATATACACTGATAGGCTGTGAGATGGTAGGTGTACAGTTTGAGCAAAAGTGTAATAAGCGGAGAAATATTCCTTATATTCTCGATTATATGTGGTTGTCTTAATGATGTACTTTCGAAATATCTTGGGGGTTCTGCTTCCTGTAGTGAGATTGTATTTTTTCGATTTTTGATAGGATCTCTTGTAGTAATGCCATTTATGGGGAAAAATGATTATCTACAAACGATTAAAGGTAAACAGGCTTTTCTTAATTTTATTCGAAGCATACTGGGCGCATTTAGTATGTGGCTCTGCACATACTCTGTTATTCATTTAAAATTAATAGAGGTAACTATATTATTGTGGTCCGTTCCTCTATTTGAACTAGTATTCAGCCGACTATTTCTTAGCGAAATGGTAAACTTTCGTCATACATCTGTCACGATAATATGTTTTATATGCATAGTTGCTTTTTCTGTTCAAATATCCGATTTTTCCATATAACATATTTATTTGTATATCTTTCCGCTAACGGCAGCTATGTTATTTGCGTTCCAAGACGACGTTATTATCAAAAAAATTGGTCGAAATAGTAAATGTGATCTAAGCATGCTGTTTTCATTTTCAATATATGCAATGATATTTTCGTCTTTTTCTTTTTGGAATGGAGAGTGGAAATTAACTTTCTCTATTAAAACGATAGCATTATTTATCGTACTAGGGATTTGCGGTCAATTAATGCAGTATTTTTTATTTATGGCTTTTAGACAATCTATGCTGTCTCAGTTAGCACAAATAAGATACTTAGAGTTTATTATATAAGCATTTTTCGGTTTTATATTTTTTTCTGAGATCCCATCTAAAACAGATATAATATGCGCAATAACGTTGTTATTTATTATTCATATTGTTTCAAAGATTAATAAAAAGGCACTTACCGCCATTTCTAAATGCCCTGGAGCTAAGTGAGCATTGCATAAGTTCAGCGAAATTGAGATGAAACGAATTGACCTATATTTTTCCAGCGAATGATCCTGGAGTTATGAGTTTTAGCTAGTTCGCAAACTATAGCGCTTTTCGAAAAAGTTAACGAGAATTTACAACACATTGAAAAACAAAGATAAAATTTTTTGGAGCGGCGGAGAGAAAGTTCGTTTGGAGATGCATAACCTCCACCATAAATATGAGGCGTTGCAGGATAGTTTCAGATATAGTTTTGAAGATATTTTAGCATAAAAAAAGCAAAATATTAATCTATCGCTCCATTATAGTAAAGATTCCACATTTTTAGCTTCTGAAATGACTTTTTATTAAAAATAACACTTATGAATTAATTTTTTTTGAATTAAAAAGAAGGTTATTCCTAACCTTCTAATTTGAAACTTATTCTATATTTTCACTTTCTTCGATATCATCCAATCCACTTAGTAATTCATCATAATTATCAAATTTAAATGTTTGCTGTTCACGTAAAGCTGATTCCATACTTTCAATGTAATGTTCATCCTCTTCTGAAAGATCTGCTCCTAATTCTTTGGAGAAATTTAACCACAATCTTCCTCTTTCTATGTCCCACTTTTTTATTAGCTCATTTCCTTTATCCATTGCTATTGCTGCAAATTGCCAGCTATTTTCATAATCTTTCTTTTCTAAATTCATTACTGCCCAAGCTGGAATCAAAAGTGTTTCTCCACATTTTTCCTTATCTTCCTTCATTTTTTGAGCAAAAACTTTACAAAACATAAGAACCTCCTTATCTTCAGGAGGAGTAGATGTTAATAATTCTTTATAATTTTCTTTTTTAAATGTTTCATACGCCTGAAGTATATTCATACTAAATGCATCAGATACAATGAACATCATAAAACTTATTATAGTAAGATATTTATTCATAATATTATCTCCTCTCTTTCAATTAAAATGCACTTTTAATAATATCAAATATGATAGCCATTAATTTTTCTTCTTCTGTAGAAACAAAAGATGGATTAGACATTGCTACATGCCATATCCTTATTAACGATAATGAATTATACATTAATCCCGCATTAGACAATTTATCGAATATCATTTTTCCATTTTCAAATTTAATTCCGAGTATAGTTGTTAATTCTTCATCTTTTGTCCATTTTCTTATCATTTCTTTTCTATTATTCTGATCTGATGGGGATAACACTGTCCCATCTATTTTTTTCATTCCAAACAGAATTTCTAAATTTATATTCCCAGTTAATCTTTTTCCTTCAATAAAATGAAGAAAATGTGTAAATTCATGGAATATAGCATCAAATAAACGTTTTTTAATTCTATCTAATCTAATATCTTCGTTTTCAAATATCCACGCAGGTCCAGGTAAATCTTTAATTACCGAATACTCTCCTTTTGATTCAAGTGTAGAAGGTTCATAATCTTCAAAATTTAAACATATTTTACTTCTTTCCTTTGCTGATGGTGAAAAACAACATTTATAAAAATCCATAATTTCTATTGTAGAGTCCCATTCTTTAACTTTATATGATATGTCAATGAATGTATCTAACATTTCAAAGATTATTTTTATTTTTTTGTTAAAATTTACACTATTATGAAATAAATTATAATATTGACTATTAATATTATATGGTATAGCTGATAACATAGATTCAAGTCTCTCTCCATATAGATTTGACATTTCATTTGTTGTATACAATGAACGAACATGTTTATATATATTAACTGTAACTGTCTCTAAGTTACTGAAACTATAAAAATTATGAAAATCGATGTTATTATTACTTTGCATAAAAAATGATGAATCCATTATATTATCCGGATTTTCAGGAGATAATACACATCTAATAAAATCACACGATATATTTAGTTTATTTTTTAAATTCTGTAATTCTGTCTGATTATGTTCCTCTTTATAACGATTTACAGCTTGCAATAGATCTCTCTTGTGAATTTTAGTATTTTCTATTATAAAACTCCAAGTATTTCTTTTTCTTCTCAATTTTGTAAAAATAACATTAATTAAATCTCTACCTATATCATTTGATACTAATGACATCATAGCTTGTTTAAAAATGTCAACAACTTTTGCACCATTTGAATACTCAAAACTTTCCATTGTTTTTGAGAAAATAAAACATTCCTCCCTAATATTATCAACAATTTCTTTATTAGTATTATATTCATTTACTTCTTTACTGCAAGAAGTATTAATATGAGAAGCAAAATCAATGGGAACATTAAAACTATAAACATAATTTGATATAAAAGCCAATAAAATCCCACACCACATAATCATTAAAAACCTACAACAACTAATACATAAATTATTATAATAATACAATAGTGATTTGTAATAATTTAGTAATTTTATTTGTAAATATTGTAAGAAAAATTATCTATCTAATATATTAAATTAAAAAAAATTAATTAAATTTTATTGATATAAAAATATTTATTTCATGTGACATGTTTACGGATATTCAAATATTTATCAAGTAAAAATGAATTTTGACTATCTAATACAAAGGGATATAGATGGTTCATATAAGATAAAAAGCAAAGAAATGATAAGAATTTGCATGACTTCTGATTTTTTCTTAGAAGAAGTGGATGAATAATTGTATGAAATATTATAAAATAAAAAAAGCTAGATCATTTGTTATCCATATGAAGAAAATCTATCCCTATAAAATTTATTAAAACTGGTAGCGGGAGAGGGATTTGAACCCCCGACACGCGGATTATGATTCCGCTGCTCTAACCAACTGAGCTATCCCGCCAAACATGACATAATGCATTATATCAAAAAAAACTTGATAGGCAATCAATTATATAAATTTATTGAGATATTCAATTAACCAATATCTAATGGAATTAGACAAGAATTTATTGGATAAAATTTTTTTATTATAATTATATAACCATGATTTTTCTAAATTATTTAATAAAGAAAACTCTATAAATTTATAATCGAATGGTACTAATGAAATAGTATCAAAATAAATAAAATTATTTTCTTCCTTTGTAACTATCATATTTTCCAATCTAATGCCTAAATGATTTTCTATGTAAACTCCTGGTTCATTCGACAGTACCATGTTAGATTTCAAAGGTATTTTATTATTTTTAGAAATAGCTATTGGTCCTTCATGTACATTAAGCATATATCCTATACCATGACCTGTTGAATGATTGTAATCTAAATTATAGTTCCAAAGATATTGCCGAGCTAAACTATCTAACAAATAACCAGAACTACCTTTTGGAAGTTTTGCTAATGCGATAGCAATATGTCCTTTCAAAACTAATGTATAATAAAGTTTTTCTTGTATTGAAGGAATACTGCGACTTAATGTCCTGGTAATATCTGTAGTACCGTATTTATACTGACCACCAGAATCTAACAATAGTATATTACGTATTGTTTTATTGGTTTCTTGAGATGGAGAATAATGAACTATTGCAGAATGTTCATCTGCTGCAGCTATTGTATCAAAGCTATTCTCTACAAAATTTCGGAAATTTTTACGTAACTCATAAATTTTATTAACACAATCTATTTCTGAAATATCAGATTTATTATTTTCAAACCAGTAAATAAAATTAACAATTGCAGCAGAATCTTCTAATACTACATTCATTATATTTTTTAATTCATGATTAGATTTTATACATTTTTTTTTTGGAATAGGATTTTTTATGTCTATTAATTTATTATGTTTTATAAAATATGGCATTTCCGAAAAATCTGCACCTAAATTTGAAAGTGATGATATATCATTTGATAGACAGGATATGTGGCGGTATTCTGGTATATCATATGAATCATCTAAATAAAGAATAGATTCATGGTTTTTCGTTACTAATAAATAACCTAAAATTACAGGAGTATCTTTTGTTGCTAAGTCTCTCTTGTTCAATAACCATGCGATAGACATAGGATCGCAAATTAAATATCCATCTAATTTATAATTATAAATAATTTCATAAATTAATTGAAATTTGTCAGTATTCTCATTTGGTAATGAGATTATTTGTGAATTGCATTTTTCTTTTTGAATTTTAAACAATTTATCGAAATTTACTTCTATAAATTGATAGTTTGGTAATTTATTTTTAAAATAATTAATAGAGTTATAAGAAAAAAATCTTGAATCAAAGGCTAGTTTTGAAAAAGGTTTTAAATTTGTTTTAATCCAGTCTACTATATTTTTTTTTGATAATGGATTTATAGAAAATTTATTGTTATCTATTATTAACTTAGCAGCTAATTCATAACGACCATCTACGAAAACTGTATTTTTTTTATGAGAAGTAATCACGGTCCCAGCAGAAGCTTTTAATCCTGATATAAACTCTAAAAAATCTGCTGACTCATCATTTATACCAGGATATTGACTGGACTTTATATAAAATAATGCATCATAGTGTTTCATTATGATTTTTCTATACAAATAATTTCAATAGCAAAAAACCTATAATAACGATTGCTATAATAGATAGTAATGCCATTCTTTTATGTTTTTCTATAAATGATAGTACTTGATTTCCAAATTTTTTGCAAATTAGAGATAATACAATAAATCTTGTTGTTCTGGTAATTAATGAAGCTATAAAAAATACTAATAAATTAACTTTAGCGAATCCACTAGCAATAGTAACAATTTTAAAAGGAATAGGAGTTAAGCCTTTAGCACAAATTATCCAAAATGCCCAAGTATCTCTTCCCATATTAAGAACGATTTCCTCAAATTTAGCGGGTGTAATATTAAACCAATCAAGAATATATAAACCTAATGATTCAAAACATGCATAGCCTATAAAGTATCCTAAAAATCCTCCCAATACTGATGCTAATGTACAGGCAATAGCATAAAACATAGCTTTATCGCGGTTTTTTGCAACCACTACTGCTAATACCGGATCTGGCGGTAATGGAAAAAATGAGCTCTCAATAAAAGAAACAAGGCATAAAACACCCAAAGCATTTTTACTTTCGGCTTGTTTCATCATCCAATTATAGAATTTTTCTAGCATAAACTATTCCTTTTTAGTTTCTTTAACATTATTAATACCAACAATTGATCTGATATCAAGTATATCATAAGAAGACAATTTATATTTTCCATTTAGTAATATTTTTTTATTTTGTATAATTAATTCAATAAAATAATGCCCTCCTTGCTTGAAATTATCTATTAGATTTTTGATAGCGAGTAATTTTTTTTCTGATTGTATAATTATGCTTATTAGCATTTCAATATTAATTTCTTTTGCACTATTTAAAGAAGATATATTTTGATAATTTTTTATAGACATATATTGATAATCTTTATCAAATTTTTGTATATGATCTGCGGAAAGCCGAAGTTGATCTTCATTTTTATGACAATTTAGATTTAATACAACAATATTACCGACTTGTAATAAATCTCTATGTAATGACATAGTTTCTCCAAATAAGGTTACTTCCATAGTTCCTGAAATATCAGAAACACTTAAAATACAAAACTTACTTTGATTTTTAGATGTTTTAAAATTAACATCATTAATAATAACTGCAGATTTGGTTTTTGAAAAATTTGTTACATCTACTAAATGAGAAAAACCGAATTTTTTTATAAGCTCTTCATATTGTTGCATTGGATGTGATGAAATATAAAACCCTATTGATGAAAATTCATTTTGTAACTTATCTGTATCATTCCATTCACTTACTTTAGCCAATTCTGGATATGTTTTTTCAAACAAAGAAAACTGATCTTTAGAAATTTCTAAAGATAAAATATCATTTAATGATTCAATTAACTGATGTCTATTAGGGTGTAAACTATCAAATACACCTGCTTTAATAAAGTTTTCTAAAACTCTTCTATTTAAAATTTTTATAGGTAATAATCTTTCAACAAAGTCAAAAATAGAAGAATATAGACCATTTTGATTTCTTTCTTTTACTATTTCGTTTGCAACGGATATTCCACTACCTTTTATTGCTGCTAAACTATAACGAATTATATTATTTGTAGTATCAATAGAAAATTCACTTTCAGATAAATTAATATCAGGAGCTAAAATTTTTATATTATTAGATTTTGCATCATGATAGTAAGCGTACAATTTGTCTGTATTCGTCATATCCAATGTCATAATTGATGTATAAAATTCCATTGGATAATTTGCTTTTAGAAAGGCTGTTTGATATGTAAGTAATCCATAAGGAGTAGAATGAGATTTATTAAATCCGTAACTAGCAAATTTACTCATTTGTTCAAATAATTTCTCAACTATATTATTTTGAATACCATTTTTAATTGCACCATCGATGAATTTTTTTCTTTGAGCCATCATTTCTTCTTTATTTTTCTTTCCCATAGCTCGGCGAAGAATATCAGCTTGTCCTAATGAATATCCACTAATCGTTTGAGCAATTTGCATGACCTGCTCTTGATAAACCATCACTCCATATGTTTCTTCTAGAATAGGTTTTAATTTTTCATGTAAATAAGTAATCGATTCAAATCCATGTTTACAAGCAATATATTTAGGAATGTCATTCATAGGACCTGGACGATAAAGTGCGACTAAAGCAATAATATCTTCTATTCTATCCGGTTGCAATTTTTTCAATACATCTTTCATTCCTCCACTTTCAATTTGGAACACTCCAACACAATTAACAGATTTTAATAAATCAAATGTTTTTTTATCATCAAGAGGAATAGTATGTGTATTTAATATAAAACCATTTCTATTAATTAAATCTATCGCTTTTTGTATAACTGTTAGAGTTTTCAATCCTAAGAAATCGAATTTTATCAAACCTGCACTTTCCACATATTTAGTAGAATACTGAGTTGAAGGCATTTCTGATTTCATGTCTTTATACAATGGAACAATATCCTGTAAATTTTTATCAGAAATAACAACACCAGCAGCATGTACTCCTGGATTACGATATAATCCTTCTAACTTTAAAGCAATTTCCATAAGATTTTTAACTTGCTCATCTGATTTTATTAATTCTTGTAAAGCAGGTTCTCCATTAATTGCTTCTTGTAATGATACTGGATTAGTAGGGCTAAAAGGAATTAGTTTTGAAATTCTATCAACAAAGCCATATGGTAAAGCAAGAACACGACCAACGTCTTTTACTACAGCTTTTGCTTGGAGTTTTCCAAAAGTAGTAATTTGAGCAACAGATGCTTGTCCATATTTTTTTACTACGTATGATATAACTTCTTCACGTCTTATCTGACAGAAATCTATATCAAAGTCAGGCATAGAAACTCTGTCAGGATTTAAAAATCTTTCAAAAAATAATTTAAAACGAATTGGATCAACATCTGTAATTTTAATAGCCCAAGCTACAATAGAACCAGCACCAGAACCTCGACCAGGTCCTACTGGAATATTTTGAGATTTAGCCCATTTTACATAATCAGAAACTATAAGAAAATATCCACTAAATCCCATAGATTTTATAACTTTTAATTCATATTCTAACCTATCAAAATATGTTTTTCTGATTTGATTATAATCTTTTCGATTTTCAAAAGATTTTAATTTTTCTTCTAAGCCATTTTTAGCCATAATAAATAACTCATCATCTTGAGTTCTACCACTTTCTGGTTTAAATACAGGCATTAATGGTTTTTGTTTAACTAACATAAACGAACAACGTTCTGCAATATGTAAAGTATTTTCTAATGCTTCTGGAATATCATCAAATAAATTATTCATTTCTTCTTGGGATTTGAAATAATATTCAGCAGAAGATTTATATCTATTATTGTCATATATTGTTTTACTTTGCGAAATACAAATTAAAACATCATGTGCATTAAAATCTTCAGGTTTTGCATAGCAGACATTATTGGTAGCGAGTAGAGGTAATTTAAAATCATAAGCTAAAGATATAGCTTTATTCTCTATACTATTTTCAATTTCGGTATTATGCCGAGATAATTCAATATACAGTCGACCATTGAAATACTTATTCAAATAACATAAATAATTTTTAGCTTCATCGATATTATTTTCATATAAAAAATGTCCAAGTGAACCAAAAGCACCTCCAGTAGCTAAAATAATATCTTCATGATATCGCTCAAACAGATTTAATGAAATTTGTGGAAATACATCAGAAGTTGAATTTAAATAAGCATTAGAAATTAGCTGTATTAAATTTTTATATCCTATTTGACTTTTAGCATACAATAAAACATGGGTAGGTTGATTTAATTCAGATGGATGTTGTACGTTTAATTGACATCCAATAATAGGTTGTATACCATGCTCTGCACATTTTATAGAAAACTCCATACCTCCGAATAAATTATTTGTATCAGTTACAGCAACAGCCGGCATTTTATGTTTTTCACACAATCGAATTAGATTTTCAATTTTTATTGCACCTTCAGCTAATGAATAAGCTGAATGTAATCGCAAATGAATAAATGGAATCATTCCGTATGTAATTCCCCTTCTTGTATATTATATTGGCGATTCATCATTTTTGCTAATTCATAGTTATGTGTGGCAATTATTGCTGACATTTTAGTTTTCAACATAATATTTAATAAATCGTTAAATACCATTAGCGCCGTATCCGGATCGAGATTTCCAGTGGGTTCATCAGCTAAAAGTAAAATTGGATTATTTGCTAATGCCCTAGCAATTGCCACTCTTTGTTTTTGACCTCCTGATAATTCAGATGGAAACATATTTATATATTCTGATAATCCTAATGTGTTTAGGAGGTTTATTGCATAGTCTTTTGCTATGGATTTTGATTTTCCAGCTATTATCTGTGGTAGCATTACATTTTCTAAAGCAGAAAATTCTTGTAATAGATGATGATATTGATATACAAAACCTATTTTGTTCAATCTTATTAATGTCTTATCGTTATCAGATAATTTTTCCGTATTTTGACCATGAATTAATATATTTCCGTTTGTTGGAGAATCCAAAAGTCCAGCAATATGTAATAGTGTTGATTTACCTGATCCAGAAGGACCTAATAATGCAATAAATTCCGATTCTCTAATTGATAAAGACACATTGTTTAAAACAAATACATCTTTTGATGAATATCTTTTCCTTATATTTTGTAATTCAATTACGTTAGGCATATCTTAAAATTTCCGTGGGATTCAATTTGCTTGCTTTTCTAGATGGATACAATGTGGCTAAACAAGATAATAAAAGAGAGATTATTATTATTATAGTAACATCAATTGGTCGAACTAATGAAGGCAAATGTGTTAGGAAATAAACCTCTGGAGAAAATATTTGTGTTTTTAATACTGATTCTAGAAATGTTTGAATAGATTTTATATTAATAGCGAAAGATAAACCTAGAATTGTACCAATTAATGTACCTATTGTACCGATTGATGCTCCGACAATAAAGAATATTCGTAAAATAGCTGATCTAGACAACCCTATAGTTCTTAATATGGCTATATCTTTTTCTTTATCTTTAACAAACATAATCATACAAGAAATAATATTGAAACTTGCTACTAATGTTATAAGGGTAAGAATTAAAAACATTACATTACGCTCGATTTCCACAGCTCGCATAAATGAACTATTATTAGACTGCCAATCTGTAATATAAAAATTTTTCCCGAATTTATTTTCTATTTGTTTTTTTATATTTTTAATTGATAAAGGATTATTTGTAAAAATAGAAATACTACTAACACGATTTTTCATTTTAAATAATTTTTGAGCAATTTCTAATGGAATATAGCAAACAGAATTATCATATTCATGCATACCTGATTTAAATGTTGCAACTAAACGAAATGTTTTTTTTCTTGGTATAATTCCAAAGCCTGTTTCATCCATTTCTGGTACAATTATAATAACTTCATCACCAATTATAAAACCTGTTTTGGATGCTAAAGTATCTCCAAGTACAATGCTATCTGCTTGTGAAAAATTATTTAATGTTCCAGTAATTATATTTTGGGATATTAAATTTTTATTCAATAAATCATTTTTTGAAATACCATAAGTTAACGTCCCTTTGACCATTCTTTTATTTGAAATTAAAGCTTGTCTTTCCAATGCAGGAACAACTTTATCTATTCCTTGAATTTGCAATAGCTCTTTTTTTACTTTAGGGATATCAATGTAATTACCATTTGTATATAAAGAAATATGACCATTAAAACCTATAATTCTTTCAGTAAATTCCTTACGAAATCCATTCATAACAGATGTTACAATAATTAGAGTAGCGACTCCTAATGCTATGCCAAATAAAGAAAACATTGCTATTGCAGAAATTGCTTTTTCTCTACCTTTTGATTTAATATATCTTACAACTAAAATTAATTCGGCTTTCATTATTACTTTGAAAATCTTTCAATTAATCTATCTAAATTTAATTCTGTAATCTCTGATGTTGACCGATTTCTTAACTCGATTATATTTTGAGATGCCTTTTTTTGTCCAATGATGATTTGCCAAGGAATTCCTATTAAATCCGCATCACAAAGCTTTTCGCCAACTGAAATTTCTCTATCATCATATAAAATCTCTTTATTTTTAGATAAAAATTCATAAACCTTATTTGCAATATTACAACATTTTTCATTTTTTGTATGGAGATTTAAAATTGTTATATCAAATGGAGCCACAGCTTCTGGCCAAATTATACCTCTTTCATCATGAAATGCTTCTATAATTGCAGCAATTAACCGTGATACCCCTATACCATATGAGCCCATTTCAGGATAAATCTTTTCACCTTTTTCTCCTAACACAAATGCATTCATTGCTTCAGAATATTTTTTCCCAAAATAAAATATATGTCCAACTTCTATTCCTTTGGAAATTTGTAATGCTTCTTCTGATAAAGATGATGTTTCAGGATTATACTTTTCATTTGTCACAGCAAATACTGTCATTAGTTCTTCTTCATTTGCAGTTAATACTTTTTTATCAAAATATAAAGTGCTTTCACCAGTATTAGCTAGAATTTGAAATTCATGACTCATATTTCCGCCTATAGCACCTGAATCTGCTTGAACTGGTATAGGAGTCAGTCCCATTCTACGAAAAGTTTTTATATAAGATTTAAAAACTTTTTTATAAATTTCTTTTGCATCATTATAATCCAATGCAAACGAGTATCCATCTTCCATTAAAAATTCTCTACCTCTCATAACGCCAAATCGAGGGCGAATTTCATCTCTAAACTTCCAATGAATTTGATATAAGATTGTCGGTAATTCTTTATAACTCTTTATATACTTTCTAAAAATGTCAGTAGCCTGTTCTTCATTTGTTGGGCTGTAAAGAAATTGTCCATTTTTACGATCTGTAATTCGTAGCATTTCTTTACCATATGCATCATATCTACCACTTTCTATCCATAATTCAGCAGGCTGAATTGTCGAAAAAAATACTTTATTAGCTCCAATTTTTTCTTGTTCTTCACATATTATTTTTTCAATTTTTTCTAATACTCTAACTGCTAATGGCAAC
This sequence comes from uncultured Holosporaceae bacterium, assembly GCA_964532905.1. Taxonomy (GTDB): domain Bacteria; phylum Pseudomonadota; class Alphaproteobacteria; order UBA3830; family UBA3830; genus UBA3830. Next base: position 21,982 of record CAZHJM010000002.1, on the reverse strand, counting down.
CAACAATATATACCAGATGCTGTTTTAGATATCATACCAGCGCGAATCATTAGACGATGAGATGCAATTTTGGCATCAGAAGGAATGTCTTTTGATGTAGGAGCAAAAAATTTAGAAAATAACATTAATTTCACCATAAAAACACATTTACTATAACATTTTTAAATTAAATTAGTAAACGTATAACTATTATAAATTCTATATATATCTTTAAAAATAAAGATAAATAATGTAATGTGATAGCTAATGTAGAGTATAAATAATGTTTAAGATAAAAAACACAGATGCTATTTGGATTTACGGAAAACATGCTGTAATAGCAGCAATAAAAAATCCCAATAGAAAAGTCTTAAAGTTATTCTTACTTAAACAAAATGAAAATTTAGTAAACAAATTGTCTGTTAAATTCGAAATAGTTGATAAAAATTTCTTTGCTAATAAATTTGGTAAAAATGTTGTTCATCAAGGAATAGCTGCTCTTGTTAAACCATTAAAACATATTTTTTTAGAAAATTTAAATAATGATACTCCATTAATAGTTTTAGATCGGGTAGTAGACCCACAAAATGTTGGAAGTATTATGCGTGCTTCCGCTGTATTTGGAGCAAAAGCTATTATTCTACCTGAAGTAAATAGCCCTGATTTAAATGCTACAGTTATAAAAATTGCATCTGGAGCTGCTGAAATAATACCAATAATAAGAGTTAAAAACATAGTACAAACTCTAAAAACACTACAAAAAAAAGGTTATTGGTGCATAGGATTAGATGAACATGCAAATAAATATTTACACGAATTAAATTTAAAAGATAAACTAGTTATAGTTATTGGAAGTGAGGGTATGGGATTAAGAAGACTTACTTATGAACATTGTGATTTTATCACTAAGCTTCCAAGTTATAATGAATTTACAACATTAAATGCGTCTCAAGCAGCAACTATTTCTTTATATGAAGTTTTAAAGCAAAAAGTAGGTTAATAATGTATAATGAATATATATATCCATTAATTTCATATTTATTGGGCTCAATTCCTTTTGGTCTAATTTTATCTGAATGTTTTGGAAAGGGAAATTTAAGACAAACAGGTTCAAAAAATATAGGTAGTACGAATGTATTACGTACACAAGGTAAAACATTAGGGGCATTAACGTTATTATTGGATTTCTCTAAAGCTTTTTTCCCATGTTATTTTTTTATGACTAATAATGAGTTTTGTAATTTGCTTATTATATCAGCCCCTACATTAGGTCATATATTTCCTATTTGGTTAAAATTTAAAGGAGGGAAGGGGGTTGCTACTTATTTTGGAACTATTACTGCTATATCGTGGAGTATTGGTATAAGTACGGCTACTTTATGGTTAGTGGTTTTTATAATGACTCGTATTTCATCTATTTCATGTTTAATGTCTATTATTGGGAGTCTTGTAGTTTTCCAATGGAATTACAATGCTACATGTAAATTTGAAAAATTTTTTATATTATTTTTACTTGTAATAATTATAATTATAAAACATAAAGATAATATATATAGATTATGGAATAATGAAGAAAAAAAATTATAATTTGGTATTATCAGAAGAAGAAAAATTAGCAAGATTTAGATTATTTAGAACAGAATCTATAGGTTCTCGTATTTTTTGGCATTTAATTTTAAAATATGGTTCTGCTGAAAAAGCAATTAAGATTTTAGAGCATAGTGATAATTACAAAATTTGTAATAAATCACAAGTTATAGCTGAAATTGAAAAAACACTTAAATTTGGAGCAAACATTGTTTTTTATGATGATGAATTATATCCTCCATTATTGAAAAAAATTGATGATGCATCTCCATTTCTTGTGTTTTTAGGCGATGAAAATAGATTGAAAGAATTCAATAATAAAATTATAATCGCTATAGTTGGAGCAAGAAATTCTTCAGTTATTGCTAATAAATTCTGCCAGCAGTTGGTAGAAGAATTGGGATATAATGATATTGTAATTATTTCTGGATTAGCAAAAGGAATAGATGCTAATGCACATAAAACAAGTTTAACAACAGGTACAATAGCAGTACAAGCTTCAGGAATTGATGTTGTTTATCCTCGTGAAAATATTAGTCTATATGAAGATATTAAAAATAAAGGAATAATTTTCACAGAGATGCCATTTGGTACTTCCCCACAAGCAAATTTATTTCCTAAACGAAATAGAATAATTGCTGGGATTGCATCGGGTACAGTAGTTATTGAAGCAGCAAAACAATCAGGTTCATTAATAACAGCTAAATATGCTTTGGAATATAATAGAGATGTTTTTGCAGTTCCTGGATTTCCTACTGATATAAGAAGTGAAGGTGGGAATAATTTGATAAAAGAAGGGGCCATAATGGTATTATCGGCTAATGATATTTTAGAGCAATTTAATTATAAGCAAGAAAAGTTATTATTTAATAATAATTCAATTAATAAGCAAATTAATTTAAATGAAATAGATAATATTAGAACAGAAATATTAAATCACTTAAGTAATGTACCGATTACTATTGACGAACTAATTTCTTATGTTAAACTGCCTCCACAAAGGATTTTAACTGCATTGATGGAATTAGAATTATCAAATAGAGTTATCAGATTACACGGGCAAAGAATTTGTTTAGCTTAAGTAGAAAAAGGGTATTTGTTTATGCGTTTAGTAATAGTAGAGTCTCCAGCTAAAGCAAAGACAATAAATAAATATTTAGGATCAGATTATAAAGTTATAGCAAGTTATGGTCATATAAGAGATTTATTATCCAAAAATGGTAGTGTTAAACCAGAAGATAATTTTTCCATGGTTTGGGAAATAAGTGAAAAAGGAAAAAAATTTATTCAAGATATTTCAAAATTTATTCAAGATATTTCAAAGCAATTAAAAAATTGTTCAGAATTGTTGCTTGCAACTGATCCAGATAGAGAAGGGGAGGCTATTTCTTGGCATATAAAAGAAGTATTACAAGAAAAACATAAATTAATTATTCCATTTAAGAGAATAGTATTTCATGAAATAACTAAAAATGCAATAAAAGAAGCAATTAATAATCCTCGTAATATAGATAATGCATTAGTTGATGCATATTTAGCTCGTAGGGCTTTAGATTATTTAGTAGGTTTTACTTTATCACCGATTTTATGGAGAAAATTACCTGGAAGCAAATCAGCAGGAAGAGTTCAATCTGTAGCACTGCGTATTATAACTGATAGAGAAGAAGAAATTGAAGCTTTTGAAAAAAAAGAATACTGGACTATTGAAGCTGAATTTAAAACATCAAATAATAAAACATTTACTGCTCATTTAACTCATTATAATAATAAAAAACTTGAAAAATTTGATATTTCGAACAAATCTGATGCATTGGCAATTATAAACGAATTGATTAATGATTTTTATGTAAAAAATATTGAAACTAAAATTGTAAAAAGAAATCCATCTCCTGCTTTTATTACATCTACATTGCAACAAGAAGCTTCAAAAAAATTAGGATTTAGTGCAAAAAAAACAATGCAGTTAGCTCAAAATTTATATGAAGGAATAGATATAAATGGAGAAACTATAGCTTTAATTACATATATGAGAACAGATAGCCTTAATTTATCAAAAGAAGCTATTGAAAAAATTCGTTTTATAATTCAAGAAAAATATGGCGCAAAATTCATTCCTAATAAACCTAATATCTATACAAAAAAAGTGAAAAATGCTCAAGAAGCACATGAAGCTATAAGACCAATCGATATTAATATTACTCCAGAATATCTTAATAACAAGATTTCATCTGATTTATTGAAGTTATATACTTTAATTTGGAAAAGAGCAATTGCTTCACAAATGAGTGCTGCAGAATTCAATCAAGTTCAAGTAGATCTAGTCGACAAATGTAATAATACTTTCAGAGCTAATGGTACTACTATTGTTTTTGATGGATTTTTAAAACTTTATGCTAATAGTTCTGATGATGATATAGAAAAAAACAAAGACATAATACTTCCTCCAATAAATAAAGGAGATCTAGTCTATACTAATAAAATAGAACCTATTCAGCATTTTACAATGCCTCCTCCTAGATTTTCAGAGGCTACTCTTGTAAAAAAATTAGAAGAATTAGGAATAGGTAGACCTTCGACATATGCTACAATTATTCAGGTTTTGCAAGATAGAGGATATGTAAAATTAGTAAAGAAATTTTTCATCCCTGAAATTAGAGGTAGATTAGTTACTTCTTTTTTGGTGAATTTTTTTAGTCGATATCTTGAATATGGATTTACTGCTGATATGGAACAGTTTTTAGATGACATATCAAATGGTAATAAAACCAAACAAGATGTTTTAAATAATTTTTGGACAGAATTTCATTCTGCAGTAGAAAAAACTAAAGATATTAAAATAAGTGATGTTATTGATAGATTAAATAAATCGTTAGAAAAATTTTTATTTACTAATAATAGTAATGAGATTTCACGTCAGTGTCCTAATTGTAAAGAGGGTATTTTAAGTTTAAAAATAGGACGTTTTGGCTCTTTTATCGGATGTTCTAAATATCCTGAATGTAGTTATGTGAGAAAACTTGATTCATCTCCTATAAATGATATGGATAATAGTATAATTAATTCTTCAGAATATCCTAAGTTTTTGGGTAATGATACTTCTGATAATTTAGAAATTTTTCTAAAAAAAGGTCCTTATGGATTATATTTAGAGAAAAATAAAACAACTCAAAAAGAAAAGCCTATAAGAATTTCTATATCAAAATTTATTGATATAAATAATAATATTGATATAAATACAGCATCTTTTCTGTTTAGTTTACCAAAAACAATTGGAACGCTTGATAATAAAGAAATCAAAATAGGAATAGGGAAATTTGGCCCATATATCTTTTTTAATGATAAATATATTTCAATTCCAAAATCAGAAAGTATATTTAATATAACAAAAGAGCGAGCTATAGAGCTTATTAAAGAAAAAAATAAAAATCAAAAGTAACTTTAAGCAAATAACAATATATAATTAAGCTTTAATTTATCAAAAAATAATTTGGATTATGTAAAATACAGATTTTTCATTCATTATATAATATATTTTATCTATAATTCCATTGGATACCATTTCTTTCAAATTTTGAGTTAAAACTTTTGCACTTACTCCTTTTAATGATTTTTTTTAATTCATTAAATCTATAAGATTTTTTAAATAAATTTCTTAATATCAACAGTTTCCACTTATTTCCTATTAAATTAACTGTTACTGCAACTGGACAATTTTCTAAATCATGTACTTTGGACATAATTTTAATAATAAAATAAAAAATAGTTACTAAAAAGTAAGTAATTTACAAAAAAATCATGTAAATATAAAGTTTATACTGTTATTAATTAAAGGTATTATCATGAATTATGAGAAAATCAAACTTGGAAAAAATTAGTAGACATTATAAATTTTGAAAATGGAAAGGTTTTTTTACATGATAAATTACATTTAACTTCATGTGAAATTTCCATTAACTGTGTACCTCAAAATTATAAGCTTCCTTTTAATCATAAACACAAACAAAATGAAGAAAAATATATATTTATAAAGGGAGAAGGAGTACTCAAAGTTGATCAAAATGATATAAAAGTTAATGAAGGTGATTGCATAAAAGTTTTACCTGAAGGAGTAAGGACTCTTGCAAATACAGGAAATGGAGAATTACAATTCATATGTATTCAAGCAAAATCAAATTCTTTAGAAAATTTCGGCTTGAAAGATGCTGAATTAATTTAAAAATAAAAGTAGCAAGTAAATTTATACTTGCTACTGAAATTAATATTATTATTTTATTTTTTGAGATTGTTTTATATTTTTGCTTGCAAAAATTGTTTCTCGAATTTGTGAGGCTAGATCTCCCACATTTCCAGGAGAATGAGGTACAAATACTACATTAGATTGAGAATTTGCTCCAATTTCTTTTAAAGAATCGATATACTGAATCATTAAAACCATATCCATTACGTGAGATGCTTGAGCGCCTGGAATTTGTTTTATGAACTCATCAACTGATTGACTCAAACTTTCTATAATAGCTTGTCGCTGTCCGGCAATACCTTTTCCATGAAGTATACTTGCTTCTGCTTCTGCCTCAGCTTGCTTTATTTTTAAAATTTTTTCAGCTTCACCTTTTTCTGCAGCAGCAATTCTAAGCCTTTGGGCCGTATTAATTTCATTCATTGCAGATTTTACATTAGGATCAGGATTTATATCAGTCACTAATGCTTTAATTATGCCATACCCGAATTGACTCATAGGTATTTCTAATTCTGCTTTCACCGCGTTGGCTATATCATCTTTCTTTGAAAATACATCATCTAAAATAAGCTTAGGTACTTGTGCTCTAACTAAATCAAAAACGAATGCTTTTATCTGATTTTCTGGATCTTGTAACATATAACAAGCTTCATAAACTTTATTATTGAGCACTTGATATTGAACAGAAACTACAACATTCACAAATACATTATCTTTTGTTTTTGTTTCAACTGAAACGTTTAACTGACTAATACGTAATGATAATCTAGTAAAAATATGATCAATAAAGGGAATTAGCACTCCTAATCCTGGTCTTGCAATACGATGAAATTTACCGAGTCTTTCTATAATAGCACAACTTTGTTGTTGCACTATAAAAAAAGCATTAAATAGTAAAATTAAAAATATTAATAATAAAAT
>CAZHJM010000002.1:0-15158 GCA_964532905.1 uncultured Holosporaceae bacterium | reverse complement strand
GAACCAGCTGTGAGTCCAGATATAATTCTTCTTTGAAAAATCACAACTAGAATTACTAAAGGTAAAGTTACTAGCACACTTGCTGCCATAATTAAACCATAAGGGACTTCATGCTGACTTGCTCCACTAAAAAGAGCTAATGCGACAGGAACTGTTCTAGCTTGATTCGTAAGAGTAAAAGTTAAAGCAAAAAGAAATTCATTCCAAGCAGCAATAAAAGCTAATAAACCTGTAGTGACAATTGCTGGAGATAATATAGGTAAAAACACTTTTATCAAAATAGTACTTTGGCTTGCCCCATCCATAATTGCAGCTTCTTCTATATCTTTAGGAATGCTATTCATAAAATTTGTCATAGTCCATAATGTAAATGGGACAGTTATAATCATATAAGAAAGAATTAATGCAGATTTTTCATTGTATATATCCAAAATACGGATTAATTCAAACATTCCCGATAATACAGCAACCTGAGGTAATGTAGTTACACTTAATGCCAACATAAGAACTCTTTTGCGTCCAGGAAATTGGTGACGAGCCAAAGGATATGATGCAAAAAGACATACAAATAAAGATAGTAAAGCTGTCATAGTTGCAATAACAGCGGAATTCCAAAATGAACATAAAAATGTCTTATCACTAATTACTTCCTTATAATTCGAGAAACTGATCTGTGTTGGCCATAGCTCTGTAGAAAATATATGAGCACTATCCCTTAAAGAAGACACTATAGCCCAATAAAAAGGAAATAAACAAATTATCGCTACAACTATACATATCATAACAAAAATTAAATCTTTTATTAGTCTTTTATATTTCCACTTATTTTCAATTCTAATCATATTATTAATCTAACTTTTTCAATCTTTTTCTATTAAACGGTATCCAAAATATTGCCAGAATTAAGATAAAAAACAATAACGACGTTGCTGCTGCTGAACCAAATCCTACATCTGCATAATCTACAAGATGTTTTCTAGCAAAGATAGACATTGTTGCAGTAGCAGTATTTCCACTACTCAAAATATATACTAAATCAAATATCTTAAATGTTTCTAGTCCTCTAAAAATCATAGCAACGATAATAGTTGGCTTCATTAATGGAATAATAATTCTAAAAAAAGTTCTTCTAAAAGGAATACTATCTACTTCTGCAGCTTCAAAACAATCTTGAGGTAATGATTGAAGCCCAGCTAATAGTAATAAAGCCATATATGGAGTAGTTTTCCAAACATCTACTAAAATAATAGATACTATACTTAAAGCATTAGAAGCAATCCATGGTATTGGTTCATTTATTAATCCAATATTAATTAAAATCTCGTTTATAATTCCATAAACATCGTTTAGCATCCATGCCCACATACGAGCTGATACGATAGTAGGAATCGTCCATGGAATTAAAACAATTGCCCTCATCCAACCTCTGCCTTTAAAATTACGATGTAAAATTAAAGCAATAATCATTCCAAAAATGGTTTCTAAAGGCACTGCTATGATAGTAATAATAAAAGTATTCCGAACAGCTATCCACCAATCTTGATCTCTAGCTAAATCTACAAAATTATCAATGCCTATAAAGCAAAAATCATTGAGGTTATCTAATTCTGCATCAGTAAAACTAAAATAAATCGTCTTTAATAATGGCCATCCAGCGCACAATATCAAAACAAATAAACATGGAGCTAAAAACCCCCAATTGGATAGCCATTCTCTATGACTTTTTTTAAGAATATTTTTTGAATTATTATTTTTCATTATATTGAACATAAATTATAATCCTAAAAACGACATTGTTTGTTTAATATAATATTTAAATTTTTCAATAATTCCAATTGATTTATGTGCTCGTTTTATCCGATTTTTTCTATTTAAAATTTTATTTAGTTTTCGATTTAACCTGTTAAGATATCTTTTAGCAACTTTATTTTTATTATTTTCTTCAATACCTTCTGTTAAAGCTGTATTTACTAAATTAAAAATCTCTGTACTAGCTCTAGGGTAACTTTTACCGAATTCAATAGATGGTCTTGTAACAGCATTATTTAACGACTGTTTCAATGTAACAAAAAAAGGATTAATTTTTAAAATATCTTTGTCATTATATAAACTCATATAAGCAGGAGCATAAGCGTATTTAGCTCTTATTTTATGTTGTTGTTTGCTAGTTAAAAATTTAATTAATTCAGCAGCAAACTTTGTATGTTTTGAAAATTTATTTACAACAAAAAACCAACCTCCTAATACACCGGATTGTTTTCCAGTTAAATCATCACATTTAGGAATAGGTATAACTCCAATTTTACCAGAAACGTATGTAGATGAATCATTCATTAATGACCAAGCATATGGCCAACTATTCATAAACAATGCATTGCCTGCTTGAAATAATCCCCTAGCCTCTTCTTCTGAATAATTAAGAACGCTATGAGGAGATATATTATCTAGGCAATTCATTAAAAATATCAAAGCTTGTTCACATGATTCTGAATTAATACCTGACTTTTTATCTACAATAACTTTCCCACCAAAAGAATCTATTAATTGTATGAAATTACATGTTAACATTTCAAAAGCTTTAGCTTGAAAAACGTATCCATAAAAACGATTATTTAATTTCCTTTCTTCATTTTGAATAAACTTTGCTGTTTCAAATAAATCCATCCAAGTTTGTGGCACTTTACAATGGTATTTCTCTAATAAATCTTTACGATAATACATGACCTGACAGTCAGTATAAACAGGTAATGCTACTAATTTGTTCGCACTATACATATTATTACGAATAGCAGGAAAACAATCATTATTAAATTCATTTATTTCTTCTTTAGAAAAAAATGAAGATATATCAGCTAAATTATCGGCAAAAACACCTAACCAAGCAATGTCCATTTGTAGTATATCGATATCAAAAGATTCGGCTCCTATCCATTGCTTGTATAATGCTAAACATTCATTACTAGAATGAGGAAGAACAACAATCTCAACATTATTTCCTGTTTGTTTTTCCCATTCTCTTATAACTGTTTTAAATAACTCTAATTCAATACCCTTAGCTCTGCAAGTAATACGCAAAGTTATACAATCTACACATGTTGTAAAAACTCCTAATACACATATAAGATTAAATATTCTTTTTAAAAATTTCATTTTATTTCATAATTTTTTTTGGCAATTCCACTTTAATATGAAGTTCTTTTAATTGTGCATCGTTGACTACCGATGGAGCATTCATCATTAAATCTTGAGCTTGTTGATTTAATGGAAATGCAATAACTTCTCTAATATTAGGTTCATCTGCTAACAGCATAATCATTCTATCTATTCCTGGAGCACAACCACCATGTGGTGGAGCACCATATTTAAATGCATTAAACATACCTTTAAATTTAGATTTAACAAATTCAGCATCATAACCTGCAATTTCAAATGCTTTTATCATAAGATCTGGAAGATGATTCCGAATAGCCCCACTCGACAATTCAATACCATTACAAACCATATCATATTGATAAGCTTTGATAACAAGTGGGTCTTGTTTTAATAAAGATTCCATACCTCCTTGAGGCATTGAAAATGGATTGTGTGAAAATTCAATTTTTCCACTATCTTCATTTAATTCATACATAGGGAAATCTACTACCCAACAAAATTCAAATCCATCTGAGAGCAAATTCAAATCTTTTCCAAGTTTTTGACGTAACAATCCTGCAAATTTATTAGCTTTATTTTCTAAATCACAAATGAAAAATATCACTCCATCTTTTTGCAAATGGGTTTTTAATTTCAAAGTTTCCAATTGTTCATTTGATAAGAATTTTGCTATAGGTCCTTTTATATTTTCAGCATTAAACAAAATATAACCCAATCCTGGCATATCAACTGTTTTTGACCAATCATTAAGTTTGTCAAAATAACTACGTGGCTGATTATTCATATCTTCAACAGCTATAGCTCGTACTACTCCGCCTTTTTTTACCATATTAGAAAATACAACAAATCCAGAGTGCAAAAAAATATCACTAACATCTTCTATTAATAAAGGATTTCTTAAATCGGGTTTATCGCTTCCATAATGTAGTATAGCATCAGAGTATTTAATACGCTTAAATGGATAACATGATACTTTTTTATTGGAATATTTCTTAAAAACTTCGTAAATTACAGGTTCAATAGCATTAAAAACATCTTCTTGTGTACAAAATGACATTTCAAAATCAAGTTGATAAAACTCTCCAGGAGAACGATCTGCCCTACTATCTTCATCTCTAAAACATGGTGCTATTTGGAAATATTTATCAAATCCGGCAACCATTAATAACTGCTTAAACTGTTGTGGGGCTTGTGGCAAAGCATAAAATTGTCCAGGATGTAAACGACTTGGAACTAAAAAATCTCTAGCACCTTCTGGAGAACTAGATGTTAAAATAGGCGTATTTATTTCAAGAAATCCTTGCTGAATCATTTTTTCACGAATAGTAGCAATAACATTAGAACGCAATACGATATTTTTATGTATAGATTCTCTTCGTAAATCTATAAAACGATATTTTAAACGAGTATCCTCCGATAAATCAGACACACTACTTACCGCCATAGGTAAACTTTCAACAAAAGATAAAATGGTAAATTTATCTATTCTTACTTCTATTTCACCTGTTGGATTTTCATCATTTACGGTATTATCTGATCTTTTTAATACTTGACCTTCAATAGTAACTACACTTTCGAGTCGGATTTTTTCAACATCACCAAATGCCTTACTATTTTTATCAACAACACATTGAGTAATTCCATAATGATCTCTTAAATCAATAAAAAGGAGGTTCCCATGGTCTCTTTTTTTATGTACCCAACCAGATAATTTGGTTATATTACCTACATTAGAAACTCTTAGCTCTCCACAGTTATGTGTTCTATATGTCTCCATCACAGACCCCAATGCAAATTACTATATTATCTTAAAAACGTCATATTTTTCAACTAATTCTAAAAATACTATTTACAAACTATTTTAGCTAATTAGATTTTAATTTAATCCAATCTGGTGCCGAAAAGAGGAATCGAACCTCCGACCTACTGATTACGAATCAGTTGCTCTACCAACTGAGCTATTTCGGCATAAAGGAGCAAAATGCTCCATTATTTATCTCGAATAATACTCAATCACTATATTTGGCTCCATAACAACTGGATAAGGAACATCTTCTAATTTTGGAATATTTACGAATTTTCCTTTAAGAGCTTTTAAATCAACTTCCATATAAATTGGAATATCTCTTTCAGTAGATTGTGTCGCTTCAATTATAACAGTATTTGATTTTGACTTTTCTCTGATCTCAATCATATCTCCTTCATTTACTAAATAAGAAGGAATATTCACTTGTTTACCATTAACTGTAATATGACCATGATTTATCAATTGCCTAGATGCAAATACTGTACTTGCAAACTTCATACGATACACTACTGCATCCAATCTACGCTCTAATAATGCAATAATATTTTGGCTGGTATCACCTTTCATTTTAGAAGCTCTTTGATAAACCCTTCTAAACTGACGTTCATTTAAATTACCATAATAGCCTTTTAGTTTTTGCTTAGCTAATAATTGAATACCGTAATCTGTAGGTTTTTTCCTATTAACACCATGCTGTCCAGGCGCATAATTCCTTTCATTTATAGGACTCTTCGCACTTCCCCAAAGATTTACTCCAAGTCTCCTATCTATTTTATGTTTTGCTGCAATCCGTCTGCTCATAAAAATACCCTTTAAACGTAATTAGTCTTTTGAATGTTAATAGATATTATAAAAAAGTCAATTAGCGTTATATAATTTTACAAAACATTTAATTACTTTCATTAGATATTGTATTCAAAATACCATTTAAAAATGCAACATCATTTTTTTCAAAAAATGCTTTGGCTATTTCTATATATTCATTAAATATAACTGTAGGCGGTATGTCTTTCATAAATTTTAATTCACAAGCACCTAATCTAATTAAAGATTGCATAACTCTATCTAAACGAGAAAATGACCAATGTTTTGACAGATGTTTTTCTATAATTTTATCGATTTCATTCAAATTTTGAATAGTATTAGATATTAATTTTATAAAAAATTTCAAATCAATTTCATGAACAGAGTAATTTTCACTAATAATAACATTAACTTCTTTTTCTGCTTCTTTAATTAAAGATTCTAAATTACCCCCTCCCATTTGATTCCTATATAATATTTGAACTGCATATAGTCTAGCAAATCCTCTTAATCCACTCTTAAATTTTCTTTTATCTTGCATAATTAACCTGTGAACTATAAATTATGAAATTCTTTTTACAAAAGTAGTACTAAATATACATTTTTTTTTACACTTAGCAAATATATTTATTAATTATATATATCAGGATTTATTTTTCTAATCTTTGAAAACAATAAGTACATTATAGGCACTACAAAAAGAGTAAATAAAGTTCCTATTGACATTCCACCAACAATAGCAAATCCTATTTGTCTCCTTGCTGCCGCACCTGCTCCTGTAGCTAAAGCTAAAGGAATATTTCCTATTACCATTGCAAATGTTGTCATTAAAATAGGTCTTAAACGCATATAAGCTGCTTCATGTATGGCATCGAAAGCTGTTTTACCTTTAGCACGCAATCTATTAGCAAAATCAACTATTAAAATTCCATGTTTAGTAATTAAACCAATAAGAGTTACTAAACCTATTTTGGAATAAATATTTAAAGTTCCTTCTGGAACAATCCATAATACTATCAAAGCTCCAGTGATAGAAAAAGGAACAGAAAACATAATAATTAAAGGATCTAAAAAGCTCTCAAATTGAGCCGCTAATATTAAAAATACAAAAATTAAAGCTAAAGCATAAATAAATATAATTAAAGAATTTTCTTCTAAATATGTTTTGGTAGAACCTGAAAAAGTTAATTGAATTGTTAAAGGAAGCTTAGTATTTTTTATCTTATTTAAATCATCTACAGCTTGACCAAGACTTGTTCCATCTGCTAAATATCCATATGCACTAACAGATAGCATTTTGTTAAAATGATATAAGTTAGTTGGAGATAAACGCTCTGTAACTGTAATCAAGTCTGATACAGGAACCATTTTATATACATCTTGCATATAATTATCTGAATTCATTCTAGATCTAACAAAAATACCAGATAAATCTTCTATTGTACGTCTTTTATCTTCTTCTACTTGAATAAACATTTCATCTCGTTTTGATTCTCTTGTAATCCAGCCAACTTTTTCTCCTCTTACTAAACAACCTATAGTATCAGCGATATCTTGAACTAATACTCCTAAAGACGATGCTTTTTCTCTATCTATTTTGATTACATATTCTCTTTGTCTTGGTACGAGAGATGTTAAAATATTATCAAATCCTTTATAATTTGTACGTAAATAAGAAAGAAACATAAAACCATGCTTTTCAAGATATTCAAAATCTTGATTAGTTTGTAGAATAAAATTAACAATAGGTTTATCAGACTGACTTGAACCTGGAGATAAAGTACAATTAATTCCTGGAATTTTACTTAATAACGGATTCATTCTATCTGCAATTTCTTTTACTGATAAATTGCGCTTATCCCAGTCCGTTAACCAAATTCCGCCTTCTATTTTACTAGGATCTGCATTAATATAGCGATATTCTGCAAAAGGAGTTTGCGCAATAACTTTATCAATACGCATAGCATTCTCTTTTACAAATTCATAACTTGCTCCTATAGGTGCATTGCCATCGAGCTGTACATAACATTGATCTTCTACAGGTTTACTCTCGGATGGAATTTTATACATACATATTATACCTAGAAGAGCAACAACAGCTCCTATAGACAAGACAATAGCTTTATGTGTTAAAGCATAACCTAACCAGTTAAAGTAAGTATTATCCACATATTTTAAAATTTCTTGTTGCTTATCCGCTATTTTTTTACTTCTACCTTTAGCTTTTTGTCTTCTGCTGATACTTAATAATCTAGAACACATCATAGGAGATAAGGTCAAGGCAATAAATCCAGAAATAATAACGGCTCCCGCTAAAGTCAAAGCAAATTCACGAAAACTTCTTCCTAAATCACCTGGAGTTAAGGCTATTGGAATATAAGCTGAAGCCAGTGTTAAAGTCATAGCAACAATAGAAAAGAAAATTTCATTAGAGCCAACTATGGAAGCATTCAGTTTGTTTAGTCCTTTTTCCATATATTTATGAATATTCTCCAAAACAACAATAGCATCATCAACGACTAATCCCACTGCTAATACCATAGCTAATAATGTGAATGTATTAATAGAAAAACCAAATAAAGCTAATAATGCAAATGTACCCAATAAAGATACAGGAATCGTTACTATAGGAATCAATGTTGCTCTAAAAGACCAAAGGAATAAAAACACAACAATAATAACAAGAAATGTTGCTTCAAATATTGCTCTATAAACGTTTTTCATAGAAGCACTAATATCTCTTGCTTCATCAATAGCAATGATCATTTGAGTTCCACTTGGAAGTAAATCTTGTATTTCTGGCATCGCTTTTTTAATATTAGCACTCAATTCTACAGGATTTGCATTAGATTGCTTTGTAATAGTTAATACAACACATTCTTTACCATTAAACCAAGATCCTGAACGAATATCTTCTGGTATTAACTCAGCTCGTCCTATATCTTTAATTCGAATGATATTACTTTTACCATTACGATTTGGAAGAATAAGTTCATTCATTTCTTTAGCATTATTCAATTCTCCATCAAGAATCAACATATACTCCCTATCTCTACTTACTAATCTTCCACATGGTTTCTGTACATGTTGAGTCCTAACTGCTTCCATGATATCGGCCGGGTTATATCCATATGCCGCTAATTTTTGCGGATCTAGAAAAATTTTCATTTTTTTTACATTTCCGCCTGAAATAATAGCTTTCCCTACACCTTGTATAACTTCAAAACGTGATTTTACATATCTATCGATATAATCATGAAGATCATCAACACTTATTTTATTACTTGTAAAAGCAATAACAATTCCTCCCTTATCATCAGGGTCATCTCTACTAATAGTAGGCTCAGGATTTCCCCATGGTAAATAAACTTTAGCTAGAGATAATCTATCTCTAACATCAGAAGCAGCAGAATCAGGATTACGAGAAGAATTAAACTCCAATACTATTTCACTTTGCTCATTTTTACTGCTAGAAGTAATCGAATCTATTCCAGCAATAGTAGAGAACTGTTCTTCTAATACCTTTGTAATTTGAGTTTCAACAGCTCTTGGGCTTGCTCCTCTATATTCTGCAGAAACTGTAATAATAGATTTTTCAATTCTTGGTTTTTTACGCACTGGAAGTTGCCACTGACAAACCAAACCAATTATAACTATTAATAAAGTTAAAACTGAGGAAAATACAGGTCGTTTAATACATACTTCTGTTAATTCCATATATACCCCTACTACCGCTTATTATTTTTGTTTTGATTTTTATAATATTTTTTAAATTCATCAATCACTTCAGATGTACTTGCATTATCTCTAATAATGACTGCTCTACCATCACTAACACCTTGTTGTCCTTTTACTATAACTAAATCTCCCTCATTAATGCCTGTAATAATTTCAACATTCCCATCTTTTCTCATTCCAACAGTAACTATACGTTGCATAGCCATTCCATCAGAAACTATATAGACCATATCCTCATTACCCGCTTTTTCAATAGCACTTTCAGGAATAATTATTCCTTGCTGTTCATCGTCTATAGCAATTTTAACTTTTACAAATCGACCCGGTTTTAAAATTTGAGAATTAACAGCTATATCTTCTGATACATCTAATATTGCTCTTACTTTAAACGAATGATTAGCTCGATCACTTTCAGGTTCTATAGCAGAAATTTTCGCAGCATATTCTTGTTGCTCATCTCCGCCAATAAAAATAGAAATTTCTTGAGATACGTAAATTTTATCAACATCTGCTTCAGCTACAGAAAAATCAACTTTCATAGGATAATAATCAACTAATTTAATTAGATCTCCTCCGGCTTGAATAAACTGTCCTTCACTAAGATCTTTAATACCTATACGCCCGCTAAAAGGAGCAAAAACCTTATGCTTTTCTAATTTTGTTTTTGCTGAATTGAGATTAGCTGAACTGACTTCCATTTCTGCAAGAGCACGACTTCTATTAATTTTTGAAGCAGCCCCCCTGTCTGCGAGCTTATCTAAAGCATCATATTCGGTTTTTGCTTTTTTGTATCTTGCAGTAGCATCAACAACTTCAGCTTTAGCCAAAGATTCATCAAATTGGATTAATAATTCCCCTTTTTCCACTAATGCACCTTCATTAAAAAAAATTTTATCAATTTTTGCGTTGACTTCTGATTTTAATTCTACAGAGTCATTAGGAACTAGTGTACCTATTGTATTTATGTATTTTTCTATTGGACCAAAACAAGCTTTATAAACCATAACGCTCTGAGGTTCTTCAGATATTTTTACATCATTTCTTTTCCAAAATTGAATTTTATTTTTTAAAAATTTAAATATACTATCTTCTTCTTTTCCATTGTTTGTTTTATGATTTCGAATTTCATCAAATATTTTTTCTTTATTTTGCCTTAACGAATTTAATGTATCAGGTTTTTTTATAAACCAAATAGAAATAAGTCCAATTATTATTCCTAAAATAACAGATATTGTTATAGTTTTTATCTTTTTATTCATTTTCATAATAGTTTAGTTCCTATTCTCTGATTTTTTTAAAAAAGATGGTCGGAGCGAGAGGATTTGAACCTCCGACCCCTGCCTCCCGAAGGCAATGCTCTACCAGACTGAGCTACGCTCCGATAATATCCATCTCACATTAGAGATATAATTACATAATTGATAAATAATTTCAAATCTTAAGAGATGTATTTTTATCAAAAACTTCAGGTTTTTTATTGAATGATAAAAATAAATCTTCTAATTTTAATTTTTCTTTTTCTTTTCCTTGGAAATCTGCTACCACCTGTCCATAATTTAAGACTATGGCTCTATCTGATCTTTTAAAAGCAAATTCTGGATCATTAATAGCCATGATAGTAGTAATTTTTTTCGAACGAATAATTTTTTCTGTCGTTTCAAGTAAGGCTTTAGATGTATCAACATCTAATCCTGTTGAATGTTCATCAATAAGCAGAACTTTTGCTCCTTTTATAACTGCAACTAATAATGCCAAAACTTGTTTATATGGCTTAGCTAAATTACATACCTTCTCATCTATAAATTTTTCCATTTCCATGAAATTTAAATTTTTAAGTTGATCATAAAATTTATCTTTCATATTTGGAACTATTGCGGGTCTAAAAAAACTTTGTTTTTTATGGTGTATTGTTGCTGCAGCTAAATTTTCTAGAACCGTTAAATCTCCTGCTGTACAAACATTATCATTAAAAAACACTGATGAAAATATATTAGATCTTTCTTCTAAAGATTGGGAAGTAATATCTTTCCCATTATACCATAATCTTCCAAAATTTAATGTAATATGTCCTGCTAAAAATCTTAATAACGTAGTACGTCCAGCACCATTATTTCCTAAAATTGAAACAACCTCTCCATCTTTTACAGAAAAATTTACTCCTCGCAATGCAACTCTTTCTAATGGTGTACCAGCATAAAACACAACAAATATATCTTCGATATTAATCATGAAATTACTCCTAAACATTCTCTTTTGTTAATTCCTGGTTTCCTTTTTTAAAAGCAACCAAGAAAATCAATGTTACAGCCAAAATAATACTTCTATATTCTTCTCCTAAATCATAACCATAATATGTAATAAATTTAATTACACATTGCATAATTATAGAACTGAAAAAACAACCCATTAGTAATGATTTAATACTATCTGACTTTGTTAATTTTTCACCCAACATCATAGAAGCTAGACCAAAAATAAAACATCCATTCCCTATACCAATAGGGAATTCTCCAGTAATTTGAACTGTTAATATTCCGCCTAATGCGCTTAACATATTACTTATTCCTAACCCTGAATTTAATACATTAATGCTATTAATTCCTAAAGATTCTGATACAATACGACCACTACCAAAGATTCTCATTCCTAAACCATATTCAGAATTAATAATTCTAAAGAGCAAAAAAGTAATTATTAAAACAATAAAACCGCTGAGTAGTAAATTATTTATCGCTGACATTTGTCCTAATAATGAATTTTGTACCCAGATATTTAGACCTTTTATTGAATTACTTTTTAATAAAATTGTTTGTATAATACCTGCTGTAATCATACTGGCTACTAAAGAATTAAATCTTATATAACTCATCATAGATGAAGTCATTAAACCTGAAATATAACCGAACATCATGGATAATATCATTGCAAATAATGGATTTATTCCAAATATCACCATAATACCATATGAACATCCGCCTAAACCAAAACTAGCTTCACACGTTAGATCTGATATTTTTAATATTTTTTTGGATAATAATACACTTAAGCCAACAGGAGCAAATGCTAGTCCTAAGGCAAAAACATTTAAAATACTATCCATTATCGACATGACTCTCTCCATAAAATTTTTTGTTTGGTAAGTCTTTAAATATTACCAATCAATATAGGGAGAGAAAAAATAAATTTTCTCTCCATTTTTCAATTATATAAATTCTTCTTCGAGATTTGCTGTAGTCTCTTTTCCAATTTTATCATAATTCTTTATCATCCATTTATCAGCAGCTACACGTCCTGCATCAAAAAGATGTTTCAAGAATTCTTTATCTGTATTTAATTTAGATGACCAACCCAAATCTTGAAACACTTCTTCATCTTCAATTAAATGAACATACATTCTCTTTAATTTACCTGGTTGAATAATTTTTTCATCTTCTAATTTACCAATAAAATGCATGGATCTCATTTCTCTCATGATAGATGTGTTATTCGTAATCTCATTCATTCTATCACCAATCTCTCCAGCAGTAATTGGCAATCTATTACGATGTGTTGGATTTAATTTTATAAGTAAAATATCCTGAGGATTGCAATCATAAATTAATGGATACATAACAGGATTTCCTGTATAACCACCATCCCAATAATATTCTCCTTTGACCATTACAGCATTAAATATAGTTGGTAAGCATGCTGTTGCTAACATTGTATCTACACTCAATTCTTTACGAATATTGCTAAATATTTTAATTTTGCCAGTATAAACATGTGTAGCAGATAAAAAGATCCTAACTCCATCAAATTCATTTAATTTATCAAAATCAAATAACTCTTTAACAATATCTTTTAATGGATTAACACCTAACGGATTCATCTGATATGGAGAAAGAATTTTACATAGAAAATCATAAAATACAAACCCTGGAGAATTATGCATCGTATATTTGCCAGCAAGAACATCAAGAACTCCTGGTTTAAATATACTTGATTTTCCTGCTTCAGAATTAATGTCCCAATATTTCTTCAACATTGCTCTAGCGCCTTCGTTTCCGCCTTCCATAATACCTTGAGCGGTACAAACAGCATTCATACCACCGGCACTAGCTCCAGATACTCCTTCAATAACTAAATCTTTTTCTTCCAAAAGACGATCTAGAACTCCCCAAGTAAAAGCTCCATGAGCTCCTCCTCCTTGCATAGCAACAGTTATATGTTTTTTGCCGTCATTAGCTACTTTTTTTTCATTTTCTTTTGACATTTTCATTACCTTCCATCATTCAAAATTATTATTATGCAATATAATTCTATTCGTACTGCATAAAATCTAGTATTATACTATCACTTCATTATTAATTTTTAGTTAATTAGAAAAAAAATCAGAAACTTATTCATATAATTAAAGATTAAAAAATATAAGTTTACTTAAAAAATAAAAATATTTTCGTTTTTTTATAGCATTTTCTTATATAATTTGTTATTATTATATTGATTGTAAGTTACGGAGATTGTTATGAAGGAGAATATAACATCGTTTTATAAAGATGCTGCCAACGCAATTAATATTGGTCTTAGAAAATATATGTTGTCAGTATTTACTCATATGTCCATTGGTTTAGTTTGCACTGCAATTATTTCTTTGTTGGTTAGTACATCTCCAACTATTATGAGTGCACTATTTACAACAGGATTACAATGGTTATTTTTATTAGTTCCATTAGGTATTGTAATTTATTTGTCTACTCGTATAGCTCAGATATCAGCAGAATCAGCAACAATTTGGTTTTATGTTTATTCCGCTTGTATTGGGGCATCATTAGCGCCAATCTTTGTTGTATATACTGGAGAAAATATAGCTTCAACATTTTTTATTACTGCATCTATGTTTTTATCTATGGTAATTTATGGATATATTACTGAAAAAGATTTAACAGGATTTGGTTCATTCCTTATAATGGGACTATTTGGTATCATTATAGCAAGTATTGTTAACATTTTTATTGGAAGTTCTACAACAAATTTTGTTATTTCAATTCTTGGAGTAATAATATTTACTGGATTAACAGCTTTTGATACACAAAATATTAAGAGTTATTATTTTGAATCTGATTCTCGAGATATTACAAGTAAAAAAGCTATTTTTGGAGCATTGACTCTTTATTTAGATTTCATAAATCTTTTCTTACACATCTTACGTTTATTAGGTTCAAGAAGAGATTAAATTTTCTCCATTAATAACTGTAAAACGCCCTTTTATTAGAAGGGCGTTTTATTTTACTTCTTAAAAATTTGAAAAATAGAATAAGGTACTATTGGATAATTTGATACCTTTGAAAAAGGATTTTTTATTATACTTTTTGTTATACAGCAATATATTTCTTCTATTGATAAAGGAGACTTAGGTGCTGGTTTTTCAATTAATGCCAAACCTTCCCAATTCATCCTTATTTCATCTCCATTCCATCTAGCGTGTATCTTTACAATATCTTCTTCAAAATCAAATTGAAAATCATTTTTTGTTTCTTTAGAGTTGTATGGAACTATTCGCCTTTCTTCTGAATCAATTACATGTTCAATTCCATCAACAACCACATAAGTTTGTACTATTTCACCCACTATTTTCTTTTGATGTTCTAAGGGTTTGTCCTCGTCAACAAACCGC
>CAZHJM010000001.1:116178-189360 GCA_964532905.1 uncultured Holosporaceae bacterium | reverse complement strand
TAAATTACCAAATAAAAAATCAATTAAAGATTTATCTAGTACTCAACAGGAAGCAGTAGTTATATTTGAGTTAAGTAACAATAAACAAGACAATACTTTTAATTTTTATTTGTTATCAGCTTCGGTAAATATATTAAGTGAGGAAATAGAAGATCCAGTATCAAAATTTATATTAGAAGAAATACTTGAAAGAATACCAAAAGATTTTTTAGAAAGTTAATTACAAATGTAATAAAGGGTGTTTTAGTATAATTTGGAGATTTCGTGATGAGAATATTATTTTGCTTAGTTTTATTGCTTTATGAATTTTATCAAAGCTTAACTACTATAGGAATGTATTTCGGAAGATATTCTAGTAAACTGATATCTGTATCTAAAGAAGGAAATAATATAACAGCACAGTTTGGAATATTGACAGAGTATTATAGTAATCCTAATGATAGTGATATTTGTTATGGAACACATGGAGAAAAGGCTAAGGCTGCTAAAGATTCTGTTGAAAGGGGCGATGGTTTCCCAAATAATTCTAATACTTCGATGCCACGCTGTCATTCTGAGTTTTATTTATTAAAAGCTATATTAAATAAAGCTATATTAAATAAAGATATTTCATTAAGAAATTGTGATATCGTAATCTCAAACTCAAGATTAAAGCCATGTATTATGGCTTATGGTCAAACAATTGCTAACCACACGGAATATAATCCTGGAATACCTTGTGATACATATTTAAAAAATTTTGCAAAACAACATAATTGCCGGATTCACGTTAATTATCCTGGCGGATCTAAGGATTATCAATAGATTTTTATGAATAGTTAAATTATTTATTTGATTTTTTAAAATTATTTTTCTTCTTTTTTTTATTCTCATTATAAGCGAGGTATAATGTACTTGGAATAAGGACTAATGCACCGATATAAACATTAAGTCCAGGGATTTCACTGAAAAAGATAAAAGCAAACAATGCGCTTACCAATAGTTCAAGATATCTATATGGGGCAACAGCAGAAACATCGATTAAACTGAAGGCTTTGAATATAAAATATTGGATTAAATTTCCTCCTGCCCCAAGTAAGAATAACATTGATAATTCAAACTCTGTTGGAGTCTTCCATACTTTTAAAGCTGGTATAAATGAAACAATGCTAGTTACTAAAGCAAAGTAAAATAACATTGTAAGGCGATTTTCGGAAGCGACTACCATTTTCTTTATGACAATATCTTGTAATGCAAATAAAAATGATGCTCCAATTGGAATAAGGTACAATATGTTAAAACTAAAAGAATTATCGGAATTGTAAGTAGTAACTGCTGTCAGTCCAACAAATCCAATTATAGTCGCTATCCAACGAAATGTACTTATATTTTCTTTTAAAAATGTCATAGATAGAATTAAAGAAAATAATGGAATAGTCCATAGGATAATGACAACTTCTGCTAATGGTAATGATATTATAGCATCAATATAAAGAAAAAAACTTAATGCTCCTAATATGCCTCTTATAACATTTAAAGAAAGTTGTTTTGTTTTAAAAATTCTAGTTCCTTTACCAACCATAAAAGGTATTAATGTGACTAATCCGAAAAAAAATCTGAAAAATGTAACCTCAATTGCATCAAGCCTTTGTCCCATAAATTTAGAAATAATATCGTTTGCACAACTTACTATCATTTGGAGGAAAAAGAATGTTATTCCCATCCAGTATTTGTTTAAATTCATAAATACCTCGATTAATAAAGTTGCTTAAATTTACAATATTTAAAAATAAAAGGAAATATTATGTTTAATATATTATTTAATTGGTGTGATTCACTCGGTGAGCCCTTTTGTCATGATAAAAATGAACAAATTATTGATTTAGAGATTATTCAAAAAGAAGGGTGCTTTGCTTCAGCAAAGATAACTTTGAGGAATCAAGTTATAAAATATCGTTATGCTAAAGTTTTTTTGAAAGAAGAAGATGAAATCGAACTATTGTTTTTTGGAAAAGTTATTTCATTTCCGTTAGTGATTGATGGTAGTCAAATGAAAATAGAATTACTAGCAGAGCCTGACAATTATCAGCAACAGTTAGATGAATTTATTTCAAATTGTAATGAAAAAATTAAAGTTGCAGATTTATCTCAAACTCAAAGTACTCCTATTGTAAGAGATGAATTATTTTTTTCTAATTTTGCTTTGAATAATCCTACAACTTTTTTAGAAGGAGAAAATAATATTTTTTATTGGGACAAACAGACGGGAAAATTATCTCTTTCTTCTATTAATAAAGGGAAAAATACTTTCAATCTTTCAAGGAATGATATAATAAAAAATAGTTTAAAGGTAAATTTTCCCAGAGAACCTTATGGACGTATAAATATTAATTTATCTGCAGAATGGATACAGAATATTTATGGATTTGTTGATCTTGTTCCTGTTATGTCTCGTCTTTTTAGTTTTAATAAAATAAATTCTTTTACTGACCTTAGCTCTAGTTTTCCTAATTTTAGTAAAGATGGATATTATGTTGCTTATAAAAGAATATCAAAGATTAATCCTAACAATTTAGGTGTATTAACGAACTATCCTACGGCTTCATCCCCTATAACAATTAAAGGAAATGATCAAAGAAAATCTATACAATTTCGCAGATTTTATTTTGATGGTAAATTTATCGTCAATTGGGAATATCAGCAAAAAAGGAAAGAAGAAGTATCATTATCAGTTGTAGATAAAAAATATTCTCGATCTAAAAATATAACGATTAATTTAAATGCAATTCAATCTAGTAAAGATTATCCACAATGGCGTGCTTATCATAATTATTATTGTGAAGATAAAGTAATTTATAAAGGTTTTATTTATGAATGTATAAAAGATCACATTACGGATAATTCATTAAGCGAAAAATATTGGAAAAAAATAGATAAGGTTTCAGATGCTCTTACCGATGATACATTGAGTTCATTTTTTGCTACAGAAAGAGGGAAAAATTGTATTAAATATGCTATTTAGAAAGCAATAGCCTTAATTAATTATTCCAGACGATATGTTTTTATAGAGTTTTGTATAGATGCTAATAAATTTTGGAATATTTCTATAAATGATGAAATTTGTTTAAATGATTTAACTTCAAGAAAGATTATAGGAAAAGTTATTGAAACTCGCCTTTTTTGTAATAGTAAAAGTCGCTTAATGAAATTAATAATAGGTTGTGCTCCTGATGGTTTTATAAATTACAAAAATTATGAGATTTCAATTAATACAAAAGATGTTAAACCATGTTTACAAAACATTATAAAAGATATTTATATAGAAAACTCTCCTGAAGAACAGCAAGATTTATTATTATCAAAAGAATTTAAATCAGAATTGGAAGTGAAAAATTTTCTTAAAAAATACGCGACTAAAATTAAAGTTAAATTTCATCCATTGAATATAAAAAGAGAAATAAAACAAGAAATTAAATTGGCAGATGTGGAGATATAGATGTTAATTAGAGGATTAAGAAATTTTCAGCAAAATTATGAACACAATTTTTCATCAATTGCCGATACTGTAGAAATTCTTAGAAATAGTATAGCTTTAGAATTCGGTGGAAATATTTGCGATATAGAAATGATGTCAGATTATCCAACCGCGTTTTTCTTACATGCATCTATTATTCCTATTAAAATTGATAATGTTACACGTTTGGTTAGGAATGAAAGCGGTAAAATTTTCAAAATTGACAATATTTATGATGCGAAATTTTTTCATATCGATTCAGAAGTCAGTAATCATTTTTGCAAAGCTGTTTATTTAAAATATGAAGATAGTGGATATTACATACATGACGGAAAAAAAGAAGATTTAACAGGAAAAGAGACAGAAAATTTTAAATTAGATTTTTCAGATAATTTATTACAATTGGATTTTGATATTTGTGGTGCATCTGGTTTGTTAGAACAATCCATTAATCAGGAAATTATTTATGATGATGGCAGTAAAGTATCTTGTCAATTTTATCCGTATGGAGGATTCTATTTTTACGGATGCCATCTAAAACAAATCGAACCTTGTGTATGTAGAAGCGTATTTGACAAGACAGATTTAAAAATAAAATCATATACTATTTCATCGTTATTGAATAAAAATATTGATGTTAGAAAAGATACTAGAAATTATAAAAAAGTGAATTTTTCATTTCCTCCATCTCTTAATTTATATGATAAAATAAGAGGTGGAGGTTGTGAAATTCAATTGATAAAAAATGAAGAAACTATAACTTATAAAAGTTGTGCAGTCTATCAGATTATTGGGACGAATTTAGTTGTAATAAAATTCGAAACATTAAAAAAAGAATAATAGAATTTATTTAATAGAAGGAATTAAATTATGAATTATTCAGATTATGATTTAGACATAGCCACAAAAACTATTTATGGAGAAGCTCGCGGAGAATTATCTCTTTTTGGGCTCTCTTCTTTAATAGCGGTGGCAAACGTTATATTCAATCGTTTTAAAAAACATTTTGCTAAAAGTATTTCAGAAGTTTGTTTAGCTCCATATCAATTTTCCTGCTGGAATCATAATGATATAAATTATAAAAAAATTAAAGAAGTTAATACAAATTCTGAAATATATAAAACATGTAATTTAGTTGCAAATAAGGTTTTATATGAAGTTTGGCCAGATTTAACAGATGGTTGTGATCATTATCATGAAAAAACAATAAAACCATATTGGGCAGCATATATTTCACCAAAACGAATATTTGGTAATCATTATTTTTACAGCTTAAAAAAAGGAGATTAGTATGACAATAGATAAAATAGTTTTAGATTCAATAAATCAAGTAAAAAATAATATTGGAGGTGTTTTTAAAAAAACAAATGGATTACCTGAATGTAGCAATATTGATAAAAATATCGAAGAATACGATGAAAAAAACTCAGGAAATGTCAATGTAATTAATTCGGTTATTAGAAATAAAAGGCTAACGATTATGGTTGTTGGAGCGGCATCTGGCTTGATATTCTGTCTTTTAATATTAACTACTTATAAAAATGATCTTCCTGGCGAAGTCGTTGGGATAGTTTCTACAGTTGCTGGAATTTTTGGAGCTTGTTTAAAAGATGCTTATAGTTGTGAATTTAGTTCGACTAGAAAAAAAGATGTTCAGCAAACTATTACTGAAAAATTGAAGTATTAGTTATGTATTTTGCGAATTTGATTCTGTATAAATAATTAGGATATGATATTACTATTGATTATGCAAGAATAGAAACTTATTTGTTTGAAGCATGATTATTTAGCATCATTTGAATAGACTTTCATTCTTTTACGGTTATTCTTTCCATACTTTATAATGACGAAAAGTGTAAGAGGCGAAGCCTATATAGCTTCGTGTAATGATGCTAAGAGGGAGAATGTTTTCCTCAATGACGAAAATGAGAAGAACTCTCATAACGACGCTATAAGCACTGTCCTCACGCTACTTGCGTCATTCTGAACGAACGTAGTGAGTGTGAGAATCTGTTTGTGTACTCTATATTCTTTAAGCTGATAATGGATTACCACGTCACTTCATTCCTCGTAATGACGGAATGGAAAAACGCTCCATGTAATGACGTAAGGAAACATCTATAGCAGCATACTTAGTGTAACCATTCGTATCAACACGCCATTGGCGTCATTCTGAGAGAGAGTAACGAACGTAAGAATTTACCTTTACTTAATACTTCTGCCTACATTTCAGTATTGTTATGGATTGCCACATAATAAGTGGGAAAGGCGGAGACTATATGTCTCCGTGTGATTATGAAATAGAGAAAATCCTCACAATGACGCTGGAAAAGGAAAATGCTCTCCACAATGACGAAAAGTATGTAATAAATAGCAGTTTTAAAGTCTTAAATTAAGCTATTGCTTGATTATATTTTCAATTTTAAGAATTAAGGTTTATAGAACTTAATTTTGTGAAAAAGTACTTTTAACTCCTGATTAAAGGCTATATTTATTGAAATAGAAAGCTTAAATTCTGGAATTCTTGTTAATTTATGGGCTAATTATTTGAAAACACTATGAAAATTAATTTTAAACATTTTAAATTTTATTAAAATGAGAATCTTTAATTTCATAGTAATTATTAATTCATAGACTAAATTGAAAAATTAAGAAAATGTTAATAATTATAAAAGCATCTAGACAAAAAACTCACTAATGATATATGTTTAAATGGTTAGGGCGCCTAGCTCAGTTGGTAGAGCAGCTGACTCTTAATCAGCGGGTCAGAGGTTCGAGTCCTCTGGCGCCCACCATCTCATACAAAATTGCCTCCTTTATTGATTGGGTGTGTAGAAATTACACACCCAGCAATTTGTTAATCTAAACCAAGAAGGGCAAGAATCATTGTTAATGTTAGTAACAACATTCTTTTTACCCATTCTTCATCATTTTTTTTGATTGCTTTTTCTATTTCAGTTTCTTTCATTTTTGGCTCTTTTTCATATTTCTTGATAGCTTTTTTTGCATTAACATTCATTATTAGCACCGTACATATTCTCTTTATATTTATGACAGATAAAAGTTAATTATTCGCAAAGATTTTATATTTTTTGGAGATTGCAATATGAATTATTCTGTTCAAAATGATTTTCAAGAATTTCAAAATCCCCCCTGGGAAGAAATAGCGCGTCCTAATCAACTAATGCCACAAGGTGATTGGCGAATTTGGTTAATTTTAGCCGGTAGAGGTTTTGGAAAAACTCGAGCAGCCGCCGAAGGTATTCGTAAATTAATAATATCAGGAAAATATAAACGTATTGCTTTAATTGCTAATACTATTCAAGAAGCAAAACAAGTTATGGTGGAAGGTGAAAGTGGAATTTTATCTATAAATAATAAAAATGATAAATTAGTTTATAACCATACTAAGAGATTATTAACATGGGGAAATGGCGCTATTGCTACTTTATATGGGGCAGAAAATTATGAACAACTAAGGGGACCACAATTTGATGCCGCCTGGGTAGATGAATTTGCGAAGTTTGCATATCCTAGGGAAACTTTTGACCAATTATCATTGTCATTAAGATTAGGGAAAGATCCCAAGATGATTTTAACAACTACTCCTAGACCATTGCAATTTTTAAAAGATTTAATTGCTCGTAAAGATGTTATAACGGTAAGAGGGTCTTCTTTGGAGAATAAAGAAAATTTATCTCCAACATTTTTACAACAATTAGAATATTTAAAAGGTACGCGTCTAGAAGCACAAGAAATTTATGCAGAAATTGTTGAAGATAGACAAAATACATTATGGGGATGGTCAGATATCGAAAATTGTTATAAATCACCTCCTCATTATTTGGATAATATTATAATAGCGGTTGATCCAGCAATTACTAGTAAAGAAAGTAGCGATGAAACAGGAATTATTGTAGCTGGGAAAGATGGATTTGGTAAAGCTTATGTTTTAGAGGATGCTAGTGCTAATTTGCCTCCTGATAAATGGGCATATCGTATTGTAGAACTTTATAGAAAATATCGAGCTAAAAAAGTTGTAATAGAAACGAATGCAGGAGGAGAGTTATTGACGAATTTACTTAAATCAATAGACAATAATATTATTTTAAAGCCTGTATATGCACATAAATCTAAAATAGAAAGAGCTTCACCAATTGCTATTTTATATCAAAAAAAGATGATTTTTCATGCCTATCAATTTCGTGAGTTAGAAATGCAAATGGTTACTTATGAACCAGGTCAAAAATCACCTGATAGATTAGATGCCATGGTATGGGCAATGACGGATTTATTTTTTTCTAAAATTAATATTGAAAATGATCCTGTGGCATTTTTGATTTAGAGTTCCACTATGGTGTATTTCCATTATTCTAGTTATAATATTTTTGTAATAATTTTATTTGAGGTGAAGATATGATAAAAAATATTTTTCTTTTTTGTATAGTTTTTTGTTTTGAAGTGATAAGCATGAATAGTATCTCTATTAATGTTCAAGGTATTAATGGTAGGCAATTTATCGCTCAGGTTATTGAAACAAATAATCCTGTTATTTCATTAAGGAATACATTAGAAAATCGTAGTGGAAGCAATAGCATATCTTTAACTAAGGATGGTGTGTTTACAGTTATACTTAATAAAGAAACATTTGAACAACAGTCTGTAAAAATAGAAGATTTTGAACATAAAAAAATCTTATGTTATATAGCAATAGAAAAAACAGATTTTGACTGTCAACCTAAAATTAAACTGATTAAAGGAACCCTTGATAATATCCATTGTTCTTTATGTCGTCAACGTGCCGGTGGAGGAAATGCTTTTATTTTTACAAAGGGGGATACTACTGACTCAGTGTCTTTGCAAACTGTAATAAATAATCAGTTTTTAAAAGGACAAGCTCTTGCATTAATATCCCAATTGTAAGTTTTTATAAATTAAAAAAATAGTTTAGATACTGGGGATTTTTTCTATTATCATTACGAGTATTATTTCTATTTTCCATCATTATGAGAAGCAGAGCGACTTGGTAATCCATTTGATAATGAAAGTACACATATGGATTCTCACGCTCGTTGCACTCGCTCAGAATGACGCCTAGGCGCAGAAGTATATCATTTTCTTCTGGCGTCATTGCGAGGAACGGAGTGACGTGGCAATCTACAGTAATTTCAGAATATTTGTTGTAGAATAAGGTTGAGAAAGAATAATAGATTCTCACACTTATTACACTCGCTCAGAATGACGCGAGAGTGGAAGAATAATCGTTCAGAATGACTCAAAGTTTGCAATATGGTTACTCAGAATTATACTAGAACCTGAAAAAGAAATGATTAAAATGACGCGTGAGTTGAAAAAAATAATATAATTCGAAAAAAGGAAACACATTTGTTTGAAATAGCAATGAAAAGAGTCTTTATGATAAAACTAATCTAACATGCGAAATCATTTAAGCTTCATATTATAGTTATACAAAATAATCAAATACTTTTATTAAGAAATTTTGCAATACGAATTATTACAAATTATGTAAAGTTTCACTTTGCTAGTGTTTTAATCTATAATAGATTTATATAAAAGAGTCGAATTTCAAAAATCAATCCTTGTAGCATCTAAATTTAAAAACATTACAAAAGTGAAAACCTTAATTATGCTATAACATGAGTTATTACTAATGGTTTTTTCCCTATATTTTCTAAAAATACTGTTTTTACAATTTTTTTGATAGATTCTTTTATTTTTTGATTAGTTAACTTTTCTCTTGATATATTATTAAAAGATAATTGAATTTCATTTTCTACTGCTTTTTTTATTCCTTGTATTTCTTCATTTTCAGAATCTTCAAAAATTCCTATGCATTCAAAGTCGAATAATTTTATTAGTTCACCTGCATATTTAACACATAAACTTACAAGCCCATCATTTGCGAGCTTTGCCCTTGCTTTATAAACATTTCCATTAAGTGGAATTAATTTTGTTCCATCAACAGCAAGAAGTTCATTATGTATGTTATCAATAACTGTTGCGCCATCCTTGTTTATATTAATTACATTTCCATCATATGGAATTAATGTTTCTTTTATGCCGTATTCACGCGCAATATCAGCTTGTTTATGTAAATGAATTCTTTCTCCATGGATAGGAATTAGAATTTTCGGATGTATTAGTTTATATAAAATCTTTAATTCTTCTTGACTTGGGTGGCCAGAAGCATGAATTTCATAGTCCAAATCAGTGATAATTTTAACGCCTTTTTCAATGAGAGCATTTTGTACTTCCAAAACGGATTTTTCATTACCAGGAATGGTTCTAGAAGAGAATATTACAACATCACCTTTATCTAGTTTTATATGTTTGTGTTCATCATGGGATATTTTATTTAAAGCAGAATTTAATTCTCCCTGACTGCCTGTACAGACTAATAAAGAATGAGCCGGATCTATATCTTTTACTGACCATTCATCCATAAAAGCTGGCACATCTGTCAAATATCCTGCAGCTCTAGCAACTTTTTCTATTTTTTTCATAGAACGACCAACGACTATAATTCTTCTATCGTTTTCTTTTGCTGCATAATAGCAAGATTCCAATCTAGCAAGATTAGATGCGAAACAAGTAATTAAAACTCTGTTACCTTTGTATTGTTCAACGAGTTTTATCAAATTTTGTCGAACTTCTCTTTCAGTTCCATAATGTTCCTCTCTAAAAGCATTGGTTGAGTCACAAACAAGAGCTAAGACACCTTTATCTCCATATTGTTTTAATTTTTCTTCATCTGTTTTATATCCAAGCACTGGGTCACTATCGATACGCCAATCTCCAGAGTGAATTACTGTTCCTGCTTCAGTTTGAATTGCTAAAGCACTTGATTCAGGTGTTGAATGTGCCATTGCTATAAACTCTATAGAAAATTTACCTACTTTAATTTGTTGATTTAGTGCAACTTTAATTAGTGGAACACTTTTTTCTAAATCAAATTGAGATAACTTATCTTTTATCATTTCAATTGCAAATTGACGGGCATATATAGGACATTCAATCATTGGCCATAGATAAGGAATAGCTCCTATATGATCCTCATGTGAATGTGTAATAAATAATGCTTTAATTTTTGATTTATTTTTTATTAATTCGCTAGGAGATGGTACAATCAATTCTCTTCCTAAGGAATTATCAAATCCCATGCCCATATCAACTAAAATCCATTGATCATCAAATATATAAGCATATAAATTCATACCTATTTCAGAACATCCACCAATAGAAATGAAATTTAATCCAGATAAATTTTTATAGTTTTTACTCATAGTTCACCATTAGTTTGTTTTCGTTTATAAATATATCACCACTTGAAACATATAAATTTCTATTATCTTTTTCTAGAATTAGTCTTCCTAAATTGTCTATTCCTCTTATTATTCCAATGAGGGATTCTTTATTGTTTTTTATGGTTGCCAAATTGTTAATTCCATACATATTTTTTAGCCAATATTGTTGTATACACAAAAAATCGTTAATATTTGGTAAACATATCCAATTATCTAATTCATGTAATATGTTTTTTAATAATTGTTCAGCAGAAATACATATTTCAACAGAAATATCTTCTAAACTTATTGCTAATGGAGTTGGTACAGTATGAATATTTACACCTATACTAATCACTATCCATTTTTCAATAACTGCTATTAATATTCCGCTAATTTTTTTATCTTCATAATAAATATCATTTGGCCAATGTAATTTCAACTTATTTTTTTTTTGAATATATCTACATAATGTTTTATGTATAGCACAAGCTACAGCTAATGAAATTTTACTAATGTTTTTTTCGAGATTAATTTGCCGAATAATTGATGCAAACAAATTACCGTTTGATGAAATCCATTTTCTATTATAGCGACCTATTCCTGCAGTTTGTTTTTCTGCTAGAATTACACATTCAGAGGCTTTATTACTTTCTATTATTTGCAAAGCCAATTTATGTGTGCTTGTGATTTCTTTTAATTTGATTAGTTTATTAATCAAGTTGTTACTCCATTTCCTAAAATTTTTTCAAGTTTTTGCATATCGTCAGGTAATTCACTTTCAAAATGCATTATTTTTTCTGATAATGGATG
The DNA here is from genome assembly GCA_964532905.1 of uncultured Holosporaceae bacterium. GTDB lineage: Bacteria > Pseudomonadota > Alphaproteobacteria > UBA3830 > UBA3830 > UBA3830. The sequence continues at coordinate 177,750 of CAZHJM010000001.1, read as the reverse complement.
TATAAATTCTAACATATATGCATGAAGAGCTTGTCTTTGAAAATTATTTATTTCATTGTTTATTTTTTTCGGTAATGCATAATTTTTTAATTTATATAATTTATCTCCTATTAATGAATGACCAATATTTGATAAATGCGCTCGTATTTGATGAGTACGTCCCGTTTTTAACTCGCATTCTACTTTAGAAGCAAAAGTTTCAAACATTTTTAAACTTTTATAGATAGTAATTGCTTTTTTCCCTGAATATTGTGAAATAGCCATTCTTAGACGGTTTCTAGAATCTCTCTGTAATAATGTTTCGATTTTGCCATTGTTAGGCTGTAAAATGCCATAAATAAAACAGATATATTTTCTTTTTATTGAATGACACTCAAATTGTTTTGCTAAATTCAAATGTGTGTAATCATTTTTTGCTATAACTAGAATTCCGCTTGTATCTTTATCGATGCGGTGAACTATTCCAGGACGCAGGTTTGTGTTAAGTTTTGATAAGTTTTCTTTACAATGATAAACTAAACCATTCACTAAAGTGTGTTCATAATTGCCTGCTCCAGGATGAACAACAACACCTGCAGGTTTATTTATAACTAATATATCGCTATCTTCGAATAATATTTGAAAAGAAACATTCTTATCAGGAGATATTTCATGATTTTCTTTAGTATTTGGAATTTGAATATATATATTATCTCCTGATTTTATATAATGATTATATGTTTCTATCATTTTGTTATTAACAGAGACTGCTCCACTTTTTATCCAAGACTGAATCTTAGACCTAGAAAAATTTTCTAGATTTTGTGTCAAAAATTTATCAATACGAATTTTATCAATATCAATGTTTACGGTAAATCTGATTTTGCCTCTCCTTTTTTGCTTCTGCTTTTTTTTGGTTTTTCAGATATTTTCTGTGATTTTTCATCTACTATATCTTGTGAGGTAGGCATTTTTGATTTTTTAGTAGTTTTAATAGCTGTTGCCTTTTGCTTTTTTATGATTTTCTGACCTTCTAAGATTTTCTGAATTTCTTCTCCACTTAGTGTTTCATATTCTAGCAATCCTTCTGCAAGTAAGTCTAAAGCTTTGCGGTTATCTTTGAGAATTTGACGACTTCTGTCGTATGCTCGATCTATAATTGCCCTTACTTCTTCATCTATGATTTTTGCTGTCTCTGCAGATATATTTTTTGCAGAAGATGACGCATGTCCTAAAAAGACTTCTTGTGCGCCTTCTCCAGCATAAGAAAGAAATCCTAGTTTTTCACTCATGCCCCATTCAATAACCATACGTTTTGCTATACGAGTAGCTTGTTCGATGTCTGAAGAAGCACCTGTGGTGATATGTTCACTTCCAAAAATCATTTCTTCGGCAATACGTCCTCCTGCTGCTACAGCTAAATCTGTCTCCAATTTTATTTTAGAAACAGATATGCGGTCATTTTCCGGCAATCTCATAGTGAGTCCTAAAGCTCTACCTCTAGGTATAATTGTTACTTTATGTACTGGATCAGATTCTGGAATATTTAAAGCAACAACTGTATGCCCCGCCTCATGATATGCTGTAATTTTTCTTTCATTTTCAGTCATTACCATGGAACGTCTTTCACTTCCCATCATGACCTTATCTTTTGCTTCTTCCATTTCTTCCATGCCAACTAGACGTTTCCCAAAACGAGCAGCAAGAAGTGCAGCTTCATTAATTAAGTTTGCTAAATCGGCACCTGAGAACCCGGGAGTTCCACGAGCTATCACTTTGAGATCAACATCTGGTGCAGCTTGAACTTTTTTAATGTGTACTTGCAGGATTTTTTCACGTCCATTAACATCTGGTGCGGGCACTACAACTTGTCTATCGAAACGCCCTGGTCTTAATAACGCTGGATCCAATACATCAGGTCTATTAGTTGCAGAAATTACAATAACGCCATTATTTTCTTCAAAACCATCCATTTCTACTAATAACTGATTAAGAGTTTGTTCACGTTCGTCATTCCCTCCACCTAAACCGAATCCACGATGTCTGCCGACTGCATCAATTTCATCTATAAAAATGATACATGGAGCATTTTTTTTGCCTTGTTCGAACATATCTCTTACCCGGCTTGCCCCAACACCCACGAACATTTCTACAAATTCAGAACCAGAAATGCTGAAAAAAGGAACATTCGCTTCACCTGCAATAGCTCTTGCTAAAAGAGTTTTTCCTGTTCCCGGAGGACCTACGAGAAGAACACCTCTTGGAATTTTTCCGCCCAATCTTTTGAATTTATTAGGATCTCTCAGAAAATCTACTATTTCTTCTAATTCATTTTTTGCTTCATCGATGCCGGCGACATCATCAAAAGTAACTTTCCCTCCTTTTGCTAATAGTTTTGCTTTTGATTTTCCAAATCCAAAAGCCCGATTTCCCCCACTCTGCATTTGTCTCAAAGCAAAAAACCACATGCCACACAATATTAACAGCGGTAACCAACTAAAAAACAAATGGAGAAAAGAATATCTGTCATCTACTGGTGCGGCTGTAATTTTTACATGACTTTCTAATAATTTTTTTACCATATCATGATCAGCTGGATTATAAGTTGTAAATGCTTTGCCATTAGAGAATACACCTTCAACTGTTAATCCTTTTATTGTTACATTAGAAACTTTTCCCGCATCAACTTCTGATATAAATTCAGAATACGGAATAATATTTTCATTATCTTTTATATTTACTAATGTCTGAACCACCAGGAAGAAAAAACAACCAATAGCGATCCAAATTGTGAGATTTTTATAGTTATAATTTTTATTTTTATTCACAGTTCACTCCACAAAATGTATCGAAAAAATTAGCTTTATATAGAAAATCTATACTCTTTTCCCATTTTTCGAGATTATATTTTACTTTATGATTTTGATATAAACAAGGGAAACCTGGAAATGCTTCTTTAGGAATATACAAATTTGACGAAAGATCTTCTTCCCTTATATTTCTAATATAACTAGTAACCATTAAATTATAAAAAGATGTTATATTTAATGCTGATAAATCAATTATAAATCGATTATCCCATAGTATTTTATGTTTTTTTACCTGCATAGAAGGAATATTTCTATTTTCTCTAAAAACTAAAATATGATTTTGTTTTATTTTAATTAAACACCTTCCTATGGTATTTATTTTTCGATTAATAATATTTTTTGCAATATTTTCATTAATAGATACAGGATATTCTTTCCCTCCAATTTGCCAAATTACTCTTCTTAGAATTTCCATTTGTATTTCGGATTTGTAATTGATAAATTTAGAAAAATCTCCTACAATTGCATAACCAACATTATTGATACTGACATAAGTTAGCAGAAAATCTACAGCTTTTTTCTCTATAGTTGCTCTTTTCTGTCCTAATTTTTGAATTATTCTAGAAATTTCGTTTAATTTGTCTTTGCTATATGTTTCTATATTTTTTCTAATTGTAACTCTTTGAAAATGATCATTAAAATTCATTGGATCTGTTTTCCAATCTATATTTTGACTTATTAAGAAATCTTTTAAATATTCTTTAGAAAAAATAAGCAAAGGTCTTAAAATTTTTACATTTTCAGATAAAGATCTTATTTGACTCATTCCCGCAAGACCTAAATTGGAACTACCTTTGATTTTTCTGAGTTCATGTGTTTCAATTTGATCATTCCAATTATGCCCTGTCGCTATAAATTGTATTTTTTTATCTAAACAGAATTGCTCTAATAATTTATAACGTGCCTGACGAGCTAAATTTTCTAATTTCCCTTCCTCTATTACTAAATCATGTTCCCATGTTAAAATATGGTGCTCGACATTTAGTTTAGAACATATATCCTTTACAAAAAGAGCTTCTTCTGTGGATTTTGCTCTTAGTTTATGGTCAACAGTAACACAATATAAATACCACTGCTTTAATCTTGCAAATTCAGATAAAAGGAAAAGTAACGCTAAGCTATCTGAACCCCCAGAAACTGCAACACAAATCGACTTGCAATCTAATTCATGATAATAAGAACTGTAATATAGTAATAATCTCTCCATCTCTTGCAAAAACAAAAACACAGTTTGTTTTGCACTTTGAAAATCAAAATACATTAGCTATTTGCTAAGCTGTTTTAATTCTTTATTGGCTTTTTTAGCGTATTTAGTGTGAGAATATTCACTTTCAATTATTTTTAAAGTATCCTTTGCATGTTCGATTTTATTTAATTTTTCAAAACAAAAAGCCAATTTATATAGCGCCTTAGCGGTTTTAGCACCATTTTTATTAGCACTATAACTATCCATATAATATTCTGCGGCTTTATTATAATTATTTTGTTTTAGATAACTTTTTCCTACATAATATAACATCATTCCACGATAAATGCTTTTTTCATTATGCTTCAAGAATGTATTTACTAAATTTACAGCTTTATTGAATTCTTCATGTTTGATTAGGGATTTTATTTCTTCAACAATCTGTTGTTCATTTTTACCTTTTAATAGTTCTGCTTGTTCGCTTTCAGTTCTTTCTATGCTTGCTTTTTCGCTAATTATTTCTTTTATTTCATTTAAATCTTTTTCAATTTTTTCTACTTTGTGTTCCAGTACTTCAATTTTTCCATAATATTCACGTTGCATATCTTCGTCTGAACCATATACACAGGAAAGAAAAAATATAGATAGATAGCATACTTTCTTCATAAAATCCTCCAAATATTTAATCATAAATAATAACACATTGTGTCAATAACAGCAAGCTAATTTTAAAGTATTGTGCATTAAATATGCTGCAGTCATAGGACCAATGCCATTTGGAACAGGCGTAATTGCACCAGCTACAGATATTACGTTGTCAAAATCAACATCACCAACGAAACTTATATCTCCATTATTATTTTTAATTTTATTTAGACCAATATCAATAACTGTTGCCCCTTTCTTTACAAAATTACTATCAACAAACTTTGGTTTCCCTACAGCACTGACTAATATATCTGCTGTTTTACAAATTTCTTCTAAATTTCTAGAGTAAGAATGTAGTAATGTTACAGTACAATTAGCGTTTAATAGTAATTGAGATAAAGGACGTCCAACTGTTGATGATCTACCAATTACTACTGCATGCATTCCTGCTATATCTTCATGAATTATTCTTAATATATGTAATACGCCTAGGGGGGCGCAAGGAATAATCCCAGGCTCTCCTGAAAATAGTCTTCCCTGATTTAATGTTGTTAATCCGTCTACATCTTTTTCAGGATTGATAGCATTAACAATATTTCTAAAACTCAGTCTTTTTGGTAGAGGAGACTGTAATAAAATTGCATGTATTTTTTTATCAATATTTAATTCATTAATTAATTTTAGTAAATCTATACTTTTTACTTTATTATCAAAATGGTAATTTACGGTTTCTATACCAATTTGTTGTGCTAATTTTTCTTTTTTTATTGTATATATTGCAGTATTTTCATCTTCCCCAACTCTTATCATCGCTAGTTTAGGGAACACTCCTCTAGATTTAACTTCATCAACACGTAATTTAATAGTCTGACTAAATTCATCTGCTATTTCTTTACCATTAATTATTCTTACCATGGAAATCCTACATAAACTTTATTAAAATTCTTGTAAATACATTTTCTAAAAATGTAAGAATTAAAATTAATACTACAGGTGAAAGATCTATCGTTCCCATAGTCATAGGTATGTATCTACGGATAGGGTTTAGCATTATTGAAGATATTCTAGATAATGTTTCTATTATATACATCACAAATCTGTTATTTGGATTAATTACATTGGCTATCAATAACCAATTCATTATTACATCTGCGATTACTACCCAAATAGCTAGACCTAATATAGCCTTTAAAAGTAATAAAAAGGGAACTACTAGTATATCCATCATAACTCCATATCTTTCCTTCTAATAATGTCGACACTGCCATCATTTTTCATTGAAATCTGTTGAACTTTTAGTTCAATAGATTCTAAAATTTTAGAACAATGTTCTTTTAGTTGAACTCCTGTTTCATAAAGTTTTGCAGCTTCTTTAAGGGGCAAATTTCCTTCATTCATTAGATTAGAAATCCTCTCTAATTCCTCTAATGCCTCTTCAAACTCCATTTTACAAATATCTTTTTTCATATCAAGCCCATTTGCTGATCTGATAATAGAACATAAACGATTAAAACATCAAGAGAGTATTGTCTAACATTCGACATGAAAATCCCCATTCATTGTCATACCAAGAAACCAAATGTACAACAGACTCTTGTGTAACTTCTGTTAAAGATAAATCAACAATAGAACTATATGATAAATGACAAAAATCTGACGATACAAGTTTTTCTTCAGTGTACCATAAAATTTTTGGTAATTTATTACTCCATTTTTTTATTAAATTATTAGTATCAGAAGTATTAACTTTAGATTTTAAATAAAAATTACAATCTATTAATGAAACATTTGGTGTAGGCACTCTAAAAGCAATACTAGATAGCTTATTTTTTAAGTCAGGGAATATTTTTGTAATAGCTTTTGCCGCTCCAGTTGAAGTAGGGATAATATTTAATCCTGCTGCTCTTGCCCTTCTTAAGTCTTTATGTTCAGAATCAGTTAGTCTTTGATCATTAGTATATGAATGTATAGTAGAAATACTTCCACATTGAATACCAAATTCTGAATGTAGTATTTTTATTATCGGAGCGATACAATTAGTAGTACATGAACCACATGAAATAATTATATCTTTGTCTTTTTTTAATTCCTCATTATTGACTCCAAAAATAATAGTTTTTTCAATATCATTTCCTGGACAAGATAATAAAACCTTTTTTGCACCGGCTTGAATATGTAAGTTACATTTATCATATGTTTTTAATAATCCAGTACATTCCATAACTAAATCTATATTTAATTCTTTCCAGGGTAGATTAATTGGATTTTTTTCAGAAAAATAATGAATTTTTTTATTATTTGCTGAAAATATTTGAGGAGATATTTTTTCTAATTGTATATTGGAACGTCCATGAATAGAATCATACCTAAGCAAATGTAAAGCAGTATCTAAATTTTGTAAATCGTTTATAGCTACAATTTCGATATTATTATAGTGTTGCTCAATAGCAGCTCTAAATATCATTTTCCCGATTCGTCCAAATCCATTAATAGCAATTCTCATTTATACTCCTAATTTTTTCAATATTTTTGTATATATGTGTTTTGCGGTCAGCTGAAAATGTTCAAATGCATCTTTTGCAGAATAAGATAAACCAAAACTTTTAACACCAAAAAATATTCCAGATTCTCCTAAATACTTTTCTAGACCAAAACCGTTGGAAGCTTCTATAAAGACTCTTAATTTTTTCCCCAAGATTTGAGATTTATATTCACTAGATTGTTTTTCAAATAATTCACAACATGGCATACTTACGATATTTACACTAATAGATTTATCATTTAGGAATTTCTTTAATTCTAAAGCGATTCCTACCTCCGAACCTGAAGCTATAAGCGTAATTTCTGCATTATCATCATAATTTAGTAAATAAGCTCCATTTAAACATAGGTTGCTACGTCCACTAAATCTTGCACTTAATACTCCTTGTCTACTTAAAATTAAAGCAGATGGACATTTGCTTTTTAAAGCTATTTCCCAACATTCTGTGGTTTCTAAAGCATCGGCGGGACGTAATACATTCAGGTTTGGAATAGCTCGCAATGATGCTAAATGCTCTATAGGTTGATGAGTAGGTCCGTCTTCACCTACACCTATAGAATCATGAGAAAAGACGAATATAGAAGGAATATTCATAAGTGCACTCATGCGGATAGCAGGGCGCATATAATCGCTAAACGTGAGAAATGTTCCTCCACAACATTTTATTTTATGACTAGCAACCATTCCATTTATAATTGCTCCCATTGCATGTTCGCGAATACCATAATTGATATAATTCCCAGAAAAATCTTCTTTTGTAATATCTTTCATATTTTTTGATTTACAACCTGTTGATTTTCCTAAATCACATGATCCAGAAATAAATAAAGGAAGTTTTTCAGCAATTTCATTGATTACTGTTTGAGAAGAAATTCTAGTTGCTTCAAAAGGTCTTGATATAAAATATTCTTTTTTCAATTTCTTAAATACATTATTAAGAGTTTTGTTTATATCTGTATCAAGAGATTGATATTTTTGATTTTGTGTTTTCATCCACATTTTGCAAATTTCGTGGTTACGAGCTCCTATGACTTTCCAGGCTTTTTCAATATATTCAGGAATTTCAAATTCACTATATTCCCATCCAAAATATTTACATGCAAAATTTCTTTCTTCAGGTGATAAAGCGCCGCTATGCGCATTAGATTTTCCTTCTCTTGGTGTACCGTACCCTATTTTTGTATTACATATTATAATTGAAGGACGTTTATCATTTTGAGCCGTTACAATAGATTGATTAATTTGCTCTTCATCATGCCCATTGATTTCCTGTACATGCCATCCATAAGCTTCAAATCTTTTTTTTGTATTTTCATTATCACATATATTTATATTACCATCTATAGTAACGTTATTTTTATCAAAAAGAATTATTAAGCGACCAAGTGATAGATGACCTGCAAATGAACAAGCTTCATGTGACAAACCTTCCATCAAATCGCCTTCTCCTGCAATGACGTATGTATAGTGATTAATGCAATCGTTTCCTAAACGTGCATTTAGAATGCGTTCTCCCAAGGCAATACCAACGGCATTTGCAATACCTTGACCTAGAGGACCTGTTGTTGTTTCCACACCTAATTCAGGATTATATTCAGGATGTCCAGTTGTGATTGAACCAAGTTTTCTAAAATTTTTTAATTCATTAATAGAGTATTTTTCATATCCGCAGAGATGAAGTAAAGCATAAAGCGCAGCTGAGCCATGACCTCCTGACATTACGAATCTGTCTCTATTTGGCCATATTGGTACTTTGGGGTCAAAACGTAAAATATTCTTAAAAAGTACTGTCAAACAATCAGACATTCCTAAAGGCATTCCAAGATGCCCACTATTTGCGTTTCCAACTTGGTCTATAGATAAAAAACGAACAGCATTTGCCAAGCTTTTGAACATAATACAATACTCCAAATACAGCAACTATTATCAATATAGATTATATATCAATAGTTAATTTTTTATAAACATAATATTCGTATATTCATTTAAAATCTTAACTTTATATTAACTAATAGTCTTTATTATAGATTTAGGAAAAAAGGATTGGAGATATGGCGGAGATTATATATCTAAAAGACGTTTTATTAGCAAGAGCAGGAGAAAAAACGAGAATGATAAAAAAAAGTAGTTCCTTAAAAACAAAAATGAAGTCGATAAGATATGGGAAATTGCTTAAATCTTCTCTTATGGAAAAACAGAAAGAAGATAAAAAAAGAAGGTAATATGTTTGAATCTTTAGTCTAATTTCCTCTTGATTTTTATTAGGAAATCATTAGTCTGATAAGATATTGTATATTTGGAGTTAAAGTTTGGAAGAAAATAAAAAATCAGAGGCAAAATATAGGGTTAATAGAGCAATTACTTCCCCCCAGGTTAGGCTTATAGATCAAAATGGTGAAGCAATAGGTATAGTGAGTATAAAAGAGGCAGCAATTAAAGCGAGAGAAGCGGGATTAGATTTAGTAGAAGTCGCTCCTCAAGCAAAACCTCCTGTATGTAAAATTATTAATTATGGAAAATTAAAATATGAGCTTCAAAAAAAGAAATCAGAAGCAAAGAAAAAACAAAAAATTATATCAGTTAAAGAAGTCAAATTAACTCCAACAATAGGAGGACATGATTATAATGTTAAACTCAATAATATAAAAAGATTTATTGGAGATGGTAATAAAGTAAAGATAACTTTGAGATTTAGAGGAAGAGAGCTTTCTCATAAAGAAATAGGGGAAAATTTATTGCATAAACTTTTAGAAGATGTAAAAGATATTGCAAAATGTGAAGGCAACCCTCAATTAGATGGACGCCAAATGTTAATGATTATATCTCCAGTGGTGACAAAATGAATCAAATTTTCAAATGTGTTATTGGTTTTTTTAATATTAACGAAGCATTTGAACTTATAGATGTTTTACATGAACATGAATTTCCTGCTGTTTCATGTGTTCAAAAACATAATGATTGGATAATAGAAATACTTAGTGATTCTCCCATAGATAATTTATTATTACACGATATATTAATTGGACATTCATTTAATATCTTAGAAAATGAAGCTTTAGAAAATGTTAATTGGCTTCAGAAATGTTTTGAGAATTTTAAACCTATAATAGTAGATGATTTCTATATTTATGGACCGCATTTGCGAAACATAAATCATCCGTCGAATAAAATTATTATTGAAATTGCGGCCGCTACAGCTTTTGGTACAGGTGAACACGCAACTACTAATAGATGTCTAGTCGCTTGTTTGGCATATTTTGATTACAAAAAACATAAAAAAGTTTTAGATATTGGCTGTGGTTCCGGTATTTTAAGTATTGCATTAGCAAAATTGGGCGCAACTAATGTAATAGCTTATGACAATGATCCGGAAGCTGTGAGAATTACTAGAGAAAATGTAACAATAAATAAAGTATCTCATCGTATTTCTGTATATCAGAATGAAAATTGTGAGTTTGAATGGCAAAAATATGATTTTATTATTGCAAATATTTTGTCTGAACCATTAATTAATATGAGTGAAGCTATAGTAAATTCCATTAATAATGAAGGACTTGTGATACTATCTGGATTTAATACAGATGATAAATCCGTAGAAAGCAAATTTTTGTCTTTGGGGTTGTCTTTAAAATATCGTTATAACTATAGAGGATGGACAACTTTAATTCTTTATAAATCAATATCATAATAATTTAACTATTTTCTATTGTTGATCTATGTTTTTTATTTGTTATTTAAATGTATAGGGTTATTTTTATTTAGCATCATATAGGAATTTTTCTCTTTGTTTGTAGTTATGGGAGGGGGCGTTATTGCGTGGAACTCTCTCCTTACGTCATCAAGTCAAGGGGAGCGGAGCTATGGGGTGATCCATAACACAATACTGATAGTATTCCATGATAAAGAATAGATTCTCACGCTCACTCTGTTCGCTCAGAATGATAATGAGTTGTAAAAAAGGTGTTCACGTCAAACCATTGCACAGTATAAGTTCTGCATTTCCCTCTTATTCCATATTAATAAATTGTAGCACATAAAAACTTCTATAATCTACTTCACATCTTCCATTTCTATTATTAAATCATTTTTCAAATTAGCTTGTTTTATTGTTACAGCTAAATCGGATAGAACTTTCTTTAAATCATCTTCTGATGAAGCACTTAGAACTTTACCTCCGCCAACACAAGATTCTAATGATAAAGGCCCACTTGTTCTATACTTTATTAAATAGATATCAGGCGCGCTATTTCCTGTTGCGAAAGATTTTAATTTACTACACGCATCTGAAGCAACTTTAGGTAATACTGTATTTGGTTCTGTAACCTTTGTAGCTATACCATCAGAGCTAGATATTTGTTGATATCCATTGTTAATTAACATAAAGTTTGCAGGAATTGTAAATCCAGCAAAAACAAGGGCAGAATTATTAGCTTCCGAGAATCCAGCAGTAATATCTTCACCTGAATCATACACTCCATAAGGAATAAACATACGATGTAATCCTGAAAAGCCGTAATTATTTTTAAATTCACCAAAATCCGGATCATTATATATATTATTTTGTATTTTGCCCTTTAATTTCCATTTAATAGGAGGAATATCGTCATTTTGATCCCAAATATTTACGAAAAAGTCTCCTATTGTATTATTTGGAGAAAATTCATCTTCACTGCCATTTTGCTTAACATAATAGAACAGTTTTTGAACTGGTGACCATTTATAATTACCTAAATTAACTTCCATATCACCATAAATTTTAGAAGTATCCTTATTATTAGCTCCATTAATCCCACCACCATCAAAAAGACGAATATTTTGAATAGCTTCACCTTTTTCATTAGATTTTTTAATGTCCGGATGATCATAAACTTTAACATTTTCATCAGTATTAGAAAATCTAAAATTAGAAAGTTGAACATTTCTACAATCAAGCTTCACATGATATTTCCCATCACTCTGTAATTCAAAATCATATTCATCAGGGGAAATTTCAACTGTTATGTAATTGTTATTACTACTATTTATGTATTTATGTCCTATTTGTCCACCAGAATTTTCTAATGATAGAATAGCATTTCTAACTTTATAAGATGGTGAACGATAATTCGTACCTGATTTAATACTAAAATTTGATATTGTAGTTATGGTTTTCCCTCCAAGACCTATATTTGAACTACCAAATTGTCCATTACTGTATAATTCTACACAGGAACCAGGATTGTTTTCATGAATATATATATTTGATACAGTTATATTGTTATATCTATATCCCAAACTACTGTCAGAAAAACTGCCGACAGGATTACTTAATGATTTTGTTTCATGGTCCTCATGCTGTATTCCTTTTATTGAACATTTTACTGTAGCTGTACCTGGGAAACTTGCTTTATTACCATTTGTCTTTGCATTTATTTGATCTACATCCGGTGAAGCTGATGTTTGTTTATATTCTGATCCATCAATTCTGCCACATCCATTGAAAAGAACTCTTGCATTATTCAATTTTGTACAATAAGCTGTACCTGATTCACTTTTTTCTTTGTTACCTGTCATAAACTGTCCACCACTATCACCATAATAAAGAACAGCATTTGTACAATTATCACCTCCTGGCTTGGTTCCTTTCCCATATATTTCAATAGGGCTATTCCCACTTACATTGATGTCTCTTTCCCCATTATAAAATTTATAAGTTTCTTTAAAGGAAATTTCAACACTACTATTCCCATTACTTGTTCCTGCTTGCTTACTACCTCCGTTTTGTGAAATATTACTAAAATTTAATGACTGAAATTCACAGCCCGCATTCACATTAAACCCAGAATCTGTTGAACTTCCAGAAAATGAAAAGTGTTTCGAATTCGATAAAATATATTTTGGATCTATTTCTTTCTCATTCCAAGTTGTAACTATAGGATTATTTGCATTAAATTTTTTATTATTACCTGACATTACTATATTATTTATACTAGCTCTAGGAATTGTATAACCATTAAAAGTTACAGATTTAAGCTTTCTACTAGAAGATATATCACATTGTGTCGAAGATTTTTTATAAAAATCTTGCTTTCCTGCAGATGGAACTTTAACTGTTACTTCTGTTGAAAATCCTGTTGTATTACAATAGATATACGTATTACCTTCTTCCTGTCTAAAATCGGTTTTACCTATCCAAAAATATGGTACAACAACGTCACATTTAAAAGATTCTTTAAGATTTGTAACAAATTCTAATGTTTCTTTTGATGATATCTTTTCTGTTATATTTTTCATACTTTTCCCATTGAACATTATATCACCTGATTTTTCAATTTTATAAGGTCGATTATTTATTTCTATTGAGACAATACTAACATTGTCCCCCATTTCTAATTTTATATAATAGTTATCGTCTTTGTCTTTTTCATCCATTATTTGTTCTGGAATAATATAAAATGTTTGAGTATCTGCATCATCTGAAAATGTATGTATTTCTGTTCCTGTAGTATTAGTAACAGCTTGATTATCAAAAGATACACGATATACATCATTTTTAATATGTAATAAATTCAGAGTTGGAGAATCTCTAGCAATAAACTCCAAATTTAAATCTGCATCTCCACAAAAACATATCCAATTTGTTTCATCGATATTAAGATTAGGATCTCTTTCAGCTCCTGATTCTGCTAATAAACATATACCTTGATTGTTTTTTAATTTATTATTATTTTTACTTGAAATAAAAGGGGCTGTACTTACCTTAGTACACTTATTAGTACATTGATCATATGTATAAAAGTTAGTTTGCTCAACAGTATTAGCATTTAAGAGAAAAAAATTATATAGATTATATCTATATGGAGATAATTCATATTTTCCTGAAGAAAAATCAGATATTTTATTTTTTAATTCTGTATTTGGTTTAGTTGAATTTTGACAGTTATTTCCATCTATATTACATATCTTATAAGCTGTAGATAATACCTTACCTGTCGAATCCACACTTTCAAACACATATTGCCTTTTTATTTCTTCACTTTCTACCCATTTTTCTATTTGTATTTTATCATCTGATTTTACAGCATCATCAGTTTTTGCACCTGAATATTGTGTATCTTTTCCATTACAAGCATTACATGATGTCTTATTCCCATTATAATTACAATTAGTACATTCATATTCTGAATATGGAATAAAAGTTGTTGTGGGATTACTAAATTCATGGCAACTATCATAAGTACAATCAACACTTTGTTTCTGCACTTGTTTAAATTGTGTTTTGAATTCTACTTTTGGCTGACAATTAGGATGATCACATGTTTGTTTATCTTCCGTCCGTTTCCCAATTGAATTACATTGATATTGTAATTTTCTATCTTGGTATGGGGCATAAGAAGTATCATAATATTCCCAATTATTATGAGAATCCGGATATTTATCATTCCAATTTATGGTATTACATGCAAAAGAATTATTATCATTTTCATTAAAAGTATATGGTGATGCTTTACCTGAAAATTGTCCATGATCAAAACAACATACACCGGCATTTGTATTTTCATAATCACATGTATATGACGTATTCGTGTTGTTTCCTGAAGTTGTTGTAAGTTGTACTGAATTTGGTTGTTTACACTGATTTACATAATTACGGGTTGTTTTAATCGTTTGATATATATTGCGTGTCCTTGTTTTTTTAGAAATAAAATCATCATAATAAGCTAGTTTACTATAATATTGATATCTACCAAAAAATATCTGAGAATAGTCTGTTCCTGTATCATAACTGCCAAATTCAGTAACTCTGTATAATACTTTATTTGAATTTATTTCAGATTGAACAGAATCCTTTCTTTCCCATGTATTATTCTTTTTAATAGTCATTAAATAATCATCCCCTTCACTATACAATACATTATTATTTGGGAAATTATCAGTAGCATATACTATTCTATTTGGATTTCGTACTCCTTTGAATTTAGGCTGAAAATTGTAAGAATTAATATAATATCCTGTAGAACTTGTTGAATATCCCCATTTTTTACTAGAACCGTTATTTCCTCCAGAATCACTCCTTGCATTATCTGAACAATCAATTCCAGGATCCATTCTAGTTATATTTTGATTGTCTGAATGACAATCTGTATTTTCTATTAAATCCTTATTTAATTCATTCCTATTATAATATCCATAGAAACGTAAAACTTGATTCGATAAAGTTGAACGATTTAAAGCACATCTTTTAGCTCTATATTTCAATTTTTTTACAGACAAATTATGTCCGAAATTTTTCCCTCCAGTTGTCGAACTGTCCTGTAAAGCAACTTTATTATTAATCATATTTCTGATATTAGTATCTCCATTAAAGAAGAAATTGGTAGTTCCAATAACTCTATGAGTTCTAGATTTTTTAGATGTACTTTCTGAAAGAATAACATTATTTCCCTTATTATTTGTGTCTTCTTTTTCGAATGTTTCTATCAAAGAATAATCTTCTCCCGTCGCAGGGTCTGTCATTACATTATCCTCTACTCCATTATCTTCAAAAAATGTAACCGTAGCAGGATCTCCACGAGATGCTACTATCTTTACTATACTTTTATGAGGAAATGAAATTTTCATAGTTTGTTTTCCTTCGGAAATTAATCCTATATTTTCTGTAATATGTGCACTGTTAATACTACACTTTATCGCTCCTTTTACTCCTTGATATCCTCCATCTTTATATACATATCCGCCATTACTAAATTGTGCTGTATCACTCTCAAACATTGGCACTTCTGAAGCATCATTATTAAAGCCCAAATAAGTCAATTCGACAGGTTCAAAATTGTCAGGAGCATTCGCTATTATAATTATAACCTGATTTTTCTCATTTCGTTTTGGTTCCATAACACTCGCAGTCTGATCTGCATCTGAAGGGTGTTTAGTCCAAGAGCTTAAAAGATTTCCTGCCCAAACAACAGGTAAAAATAAAAAGTTAGACTTATTGTGTGGATCATCAAAAGGTATAAATAGCTCTAAATCATGTATTACACTCTGTATATCAGCAGTAAGTTCGGTAATATAATAAGGATTTGCCCAATATGTTGGACAATTTCTCTCACATAACATTGCTAAAGCATTACAATATCCTAAATAACAAGGATTAGGATTCATTTGTATAAATTTACTTTCATCTGTTGCGGGTTCATCAAAATTAATTATTTTATCCATATTATATATACGTATGCCTCTATATGTAGTCTCCTTTCCTCTTCTACTCATAATCGGGAGACCTATATCTGAAGTTCCCCAATCTTTATATATTCCATAATTGTCATTACTTTTCCCATTTGAATCGTCTATTAACTCCCCTCCAAATTGACCATCAGATCCATAAAACATTGTTTGAATAATATAAGGATATTTGACTAATGTTTCTTCTGGATCAATAGGAGACATTTTATAACGCGTCGTCCAAGCGCTTCTATCCGGTGGTAAAGATATTTTTCCTGAATAAGGAATAACTCCTACAGCCACTCCAACCGTGTGAAGGAAATTATTCCTTAAAAAATCCTGACAGGCTGATGCTATTTGACGAATAGGTGTTTCTTCAATACTGTTTGAATCAGATGTATCTGCTATTTCTGAATCATTTGAGTTGTCTTCTGTACATGCTGCATGGTTTGTTGGTATTGCTAAAATTATATCAACATTACATTTTGGTAACGTAGCTGTAGCTTTTCTTTTTAGTCTAGGAAATGTACCAATTATCTGATTATTTGTTGAATTTATTTTCACTTGCATTTCAGTTGCTTTTTCATTATATTCAGGAATGTAATTACCTGATGATGTTTCTTCAGCGATATTATCTTGATATCTTTCACTATATATTGTATATGTTTTCTCTTTTGTATTTGGTGAAATATTATCGGTTTTTTGAATATTTTCTCCTGATACATTTTGATATGTTGGAGTACAATATGTCATTGCATCAAAAAATAGTGATGAAGTAAATAAAAAATTTAATTTTTCATAACTTCCATAATAAAGAGATCCTAATCTGCTATGAGTGTTATAAAATTCAACATAATTTTTAGCTGAATAAGAACTAGTTTGTTTCGTTAATAAATGATTCAATTTTGGTGTAAATACCATACTTTTACTAACATTATAGTAGCGATTATTATATTCTTGTGCGCCCAGTGAATATAAACATTCATATTGTTCATCCCAAGAACGTCCTGGATTGAAATTATTTGCAATTTTTTGGACAACCGCATACGGTGTCTCAAATGTACTTACATCCTTATCAGATTTTTGTGCGAGCTTTATACCGTATTGTATTCCAATTAACGCTACGGGAATAAAAATAGCAACTAAAATAAGAGCAAAACCTCTTTTTTCTTTAGAAAAAAACTTCTTTATTAAAGATTTTACCTTTATTTTCATTTCATTTCCTGGCGTATTTACGCAAATATATTTTGTATTTTATATAAATTATATATTTATGCAAAGTATTTAATAAATTATTAAATATAATTAAATTTTATGAGCTATTTTGTAGATTTTTCTTAAAAATAACCTTTATTTATACAGAATGTAATACGGATTCCCCTAAAACGAGTAAATATTATGGATTGTTCCGTCATAGATTACCATGGAGTTAATATTTCCAAACTGCTGCAACGACTAGATAGACGCTGGTGGAAGAGGTGGAACCCATATGGCTTTGTGCAATGACGATAGATAGAAGACTCCTTATAATAACGCCAGAATAGGTGCCTTGCTTACATTACAACTCCCGTAATTCTAAGCGATTATTCTTCCGTACCTCGAACATTCTGAGTAAAAACACACCACGCCCCTAGCGTCATTCTGAGAGAATGAAGTGAACGTGAGAATCCAAACATTCTCTAAAGTGTTTTTCTGTTTCCATCATATTATAGATTGCCACGTCGCTCTGCTCCTCGCAATGACGCTAAAGGGAGAAACTCATCGTAGTAACGACAAACGGAAGAGGCAGAGAATATTGTCTCCGAGTGATGACGCTAAAGGGGGGTACTAATCGCAATAACGACAAGCGGAAGAAGCAGAGCTTATATGACTTCATGCAATGACGCTAGAGATGTAATCACAATGGATTGCCTCGCAACAAGTGGAACACTCAGAATGACTATGAGTTAGTGTAATCCTTTTAAAGATTATAATCCGTAATTATGATTCACCTAATGCCCATCTAGGGCGAGGTTTAAAATTTAAATCATTAAATTTATTTTTTCGAAATTTTTCTATACCAGCCCAAGCAATCATAGCTCCGTTATCTGTACAAAATTTAATAGGAGGAGCACAGAATGGAATGTTAAACTTATTACAAACTGAATTTAAAGCATTACGAATAATAACATTTGCTGCTACACCTCCACTTATAACTGCAGATGTAATTTTAATACCTTTCGCAAGACATAATAATAAAGCTTGTTTCATTTTAAATGATAATATTTCTGTTACAGTTTTTTGAAAACTTGCTGCTAAATCCTTTTTTTCTTGTAAGGAGTAACATTTCTCACTTGCTGTTAATACTGCTGTTTTTAAGCCTGAGAAAGAAAAATCACAATTACCTTTTATGCAGATTGGATGGGGTAATTTAAAATTATTTGGATTAGCTTCAAAATATATTTTTTCAATAGCTGGCCCTCCTGGATATCCAAAACCTAGTATTTTAGAAACTTTATCAAACGATTCTCCAACTGAATCGTCTATTGTTTTTCCTAGAATTTCAAATTTATCAATATCATGTACAATGCAAATCTGACAATGCCCGCCTGAGACAAGCATTAACAAATAAGGGAAATCTACATTTTCAGTAATACGAACAGATAATGCATGAGCTTCTATATGGTTTATTGCAATAAATGGAATATTAGTAGCCAAAGATAATGTTTTTGCAAATGTTGCACCTACAATTAATCCTCCGATTAATCCAGGGCCACAAGCCGCAGCAATAGCGCTTATTTCAGATAATTGTAAATTAGCCTTTTCTAAAGTGTTTTTTACAACTATATCAATTTTTTCTAAATGGGAACGGGCTGCTATTTCAGGCACGACTCCACCGTAAGGTTTATGTTCTTCTATTTGTGAATATACAATATTCGATAAAACTTCTTTAGAATCAGAAACTATAGCTGCTGAAGTTTCATCACAACTCGACTCTATTCCTAGTACATAATTCATTATAAAATTTCATAATTTTCTGGATTGCTAAACAATAATTTCAATAAAATATTATTTAATTTATGACTAGGACAAAATGCAGAAAAATGCCCTTGAATCCAATAACCTGATAAAGACAAATCTCCAATAACATCGAGTAATTTATGTTTTACGGATTCGTTTTCGAATCTCAATCCTTCAGCATTCATAGGTTTTCCATAATTATCATATACAACAGTATTTTCTAAAGATGCTCCTAACGCTAGATTGTTTTTTCTTAAAATTTCTACATCCGATATAAATCCAAATGTCCTTGCAGGAGCTATATTTTCATAAAAATTATCTTTATTTAAATCAAAATTTATCTCAGAAGTAAGTAAACCTTTTTTTACAAAATCACATTTTATATTAAATGTGAATGAATTGCCCGATGATAATTCTTCATATTTTTCATTATCAGTTACTTTTACTTTTTTTATAATTTTAATAATTTTACGATTTTTCGACTGTAGTTCTACTCCTACTTTATTTATTTCAGAAGCAAATGGTTTTGCGCTGCCGTCCAATATAGGTATTTCTTCTCCTTCTACTTCAATAAAAGCATTAGAAATTTTTAAACCATACAAAGTAGCAACTAAATGTTCTATAGTTTTTAAAGATTGTCCTTCAGTATTAGAAATTTGTGTACACATTCTTGTATCAGATACATTAGCAAAATTGCCTCTAATTATTGATTGAGAATTTTTAAGTTTAAATATTATTCCTTTATCTTCTTCTGTTGGATATACAGTTACGCTACATTCTTTTCCTGAATGTACACCTAATCCTTTTAATGTAAAGGGTTCTTTTAAAGTTGCTTGTAACATATTAAGCCTCAAATGGAATATAGTATATAATATTGTATGAGTTGCTTTTTATCAATCTAGGAATATAATATCTCCAATTAAAATTATTTGTTACTAATGGAGGATAGACATGCATTCAAGCGATGTTAACAAATTAAAACTTTATATTGAAAAAATTGAAAATTTAGAAGTTGAACGCGTAGAAATTCAAGAAAATATTGCAGATGTTTTCAAACAAGCAAAAGCTGATGGGTTTGATGTAAAAACTATGAAAAAAATTATCAAATTAAAAAAAATGAAGACCGAAGACCGTGAAAATGAAGATCTTTTGTTAGATACATATATGGTTGCACTAGGATTGGCTCCATCAAATGAATCAAATTCTATAGAAAGTTAATTTATTTTGTTAAATAAAAAAATCGATTGTATTTCTTATTCATTTTTTGGAAGAAGTGGAGGCTATAGTAGAGGTTTATACTCTTCACTTAATTGTAGTAAGTTCGTTGGAGATGAATTAGAAAATGTAAACCGAAATTTAAATTATGCTAAGCAATTTATAGATGCAGATTTATTAATAACTTTAAATCAGGTACATGGGGCAGACTGTTTAATAGTTAATAAGGATTCAAAAAGTGATTCGAATTTTGATGCAATGGTTACAAATGTTACAAATATTGCTATTGGTATTTTAACTGCGGATTGTGCACCGGTATTATTTTTTGATAAAAACGAAAAAATTATAGGTGCAGCTCATGCTGGATGGAAAGGAGCTTACGCAGGAATATTAGAAAATACTATAGAAAAAATGCAATATTTAGGTAGTAAACCTTCAGATATTCAAGCAATAATAGGTCCATGCATTCATTGTAATAGCTATGAAGTGCATAATGATTTTATAAAGAATTTTTCTAAATATTATAGCTGCTTTTCTTCAGTAAAGAATCGTAATTATTTTGATTTACCAAAATTTTGTACTTTGGTTCTTCGTAAAATAGGAATTAAATCTAATAATATTAATTTAGTAGACATTGATACATATAAACAGCATGACAAATACTTTAGCTATCGCTATGCAAAAAATCATACTAATGGAATATGCGGACGTAATATCTCACTTATATGTTTAAAGTAAATGAATATTATATATACTTCAAATTCAGAACATTTAGCTAAACTTATAGCACATGATTTGGATGTTCCTTGTAGAAAAACTTATGTTGAAAAATTTAATTGTGGAGAATTAAAAGTACTAATTTATCCTTTTAATACTGAAGAAGTTATAATAATTACTCAAACTTCATCCAATGAAGCATGGATAGAACTCTTTCTAACCCTTAACGTTTTAAGGAATGTGAAAAAAATAATATTATGTATTACATATCTCGGATATTCGCGACAAGATAAAGATATTCCTTTTTCATCAAAGGCAGATACTTTATTTTTAACTTTTTTAGAAACATTTAAAAATATTTTTTATTGTATTTTTGTGGATTGTCATAATAAACCTTATATAAAAATTCCAATGATACATTTATCTACACAAGAATTATTTATTCAGGATATACAAAAACATTACAAAAACAAAGGTGTTATTATTGTTTCGCCAGATAAAGGAAGGGCTCATATTTCTAATAGTATAGCAAAAATACTTGGATGCACGTCTATTAATGGAGAAAAAATCAGAGATGATAATGGAAAAATTGTACATATTTCTTTCAATTGCAATCTTGATAATAAGTTATGTATTTTATGCGATGATATTATTGATACAGGAAAAACTTTATTATTTTCTGCTGACCAATTATTTAAAATGGGAACTAAAGAAATTGTGACATATGCTACTCATGCCGTCTTTAATGAAAAAACAGAAAAATTATTAAGTCAATCTAATATTACTAGAATTGTAATAACCGATAGCATACAAAAAAAATTAAAATATCCTAACAAGTTTGAAAAATTATCAATAGTTTCATTGATAGTTAAAACAATTCAAGCTATATTATAGTAAGTTGATATAGATAATAAATTAAAAGGGATTTTGTAATGGCTACTGTTGTTTTAGAAGCAAAAAATAGAGAAAGCCTTGGAACTAGTGCTGCAAGAATAGATAGAAAAAATGGTTTCGTTCCTTGCATCGTGTATGGAGATAAATCAAAACCAGAAAGTATTTGTATTTCTAGAGATTTATTAAATCGTTATGTTTATAAATCAAATTTTTTCTCCACAGTATTTGAAATTCATGGAATTGGAAAGAAAGGACAGAAATTTATAGCAAAAGAAGCTCAAATTCATCCTGTGACAGATCAAGTTTTACATGTTGATTTTATGAGAGTAGGTAAAGGTAGCAAAGTTACTGTACGTGTTCCTATTATTTTTTCACATGAAGATGCTTCACCTGGGTTAAAACTCGGAGGAGTGTTAAATGTGTTAACCCACGAAATAGATGTTTTATGTGATCCAGAAAAAATTCCAGAGAATATTGAAGTTGATTTAACAGGTTTTGAATTTCATCAAACTGTACATTCTAATAATTTAAAACTTCCTGAAGGGGTTTCTTTACCTGTAAGTGCTAAGATTTCGACTATTGCTACGGTTGTAGCTCCAACTGTAATGAAATCTGATACACAAACAGAAGCGTCAGCAGAAACAACTTCAACAGAAAATACAGAAGCAAAAGCATAAGTTGTTTATGAATAATGACAGCTTTTTATTAGTTGGGCTTGGTAATCCGGGTTCGAAATATTGTTATAATAGACATAATGTTGGTTTTAAAATAATAGAAGCAATTGCGAGTTCATTTGCTTCTAATTTTTTAAAAAAAATAGGTGGAGTTGCTGAAATTAGTTTATTTTCTCTAAATAGATTGAAAATTATTTTAGCAAAGCCTCTAACATTTATGAATTTATCAGGAAGAGCTGTACGTTTTCTTATAGATTTTTATAAAATTCCTATTAATCAAGTATATGTATTCCATGATGATATAGATTTACCTTTTGGTCGTGTAAAAATAAAAATTGGAGGGGGTAATGGTGGTCACAATGGTTTAAAAAGTATTGATGGATTAGCCGGGATTGATTACTGGCGAATTAGAATAGGGGTTGGTCGACCTACAGAAAAATCTATGGTCGTTTCTTATGTTTTAGGAAATTTTACAGATGAGCAATTAAAACAAGTAGACTCTATTTCGGATATTATTAAAAGCAATCTATCAATATTGTTATCAAAAGATAATAAAAAATTAGAGCAGTTAATTAACTTATAATGAAATTTATTTGTAATTCTCTTGACCAAACTAAAGTGGTTGCTGAATATTTTTCGCAATTTGCAACACCTGGGCAGTGTTTTGCTTTATATGGTAATTTAGGTTTTGGAAAGACTACTTTTACAAAATATTTTATCAAATCATTAAATCAAAATATTATTGATATCGGTAGTCCTACTTTCAATATTATTCAAACTTATCAATCTAATATAGCAGAAATTTGGCATATCGATTGTTACCGTATGAAATCTAAAGAGGAATTTTATGAATTAGGTATAGATGAAGCATTTCCATTGTATATTACTATTATTGAATGGCCCGAAATTATAGAGAATTTTCTTCCTAAAAATACAATTAAAGTACGGTTTTCTAAAAATAAAGACCAACGAATAATCGAGCAAATTTATTAAAAAAGGACTAAAATTCACTGTAAGGTACTAAATTACGAGGAATGAAGTGACATGGCAATCCGTAACATAATGAGAGTACTAAAATAATTCTCATGCTACTTCGTTCACTCAGAATACGGAGACATATATTTTCCGCCTCTTCTACTTTTCGTCATTGCAAGGGACTTTTTCTCCTTTCGTCATAACGAGGAGCGAAGCGACGTGGTGATCCATAACAATACTGTAGCAGGCATGGATGTTAAATGTAGAAGTGGATTCTCACGCTCGCTACTCTCGCTCAGAATGACGCAAGTGGCGTGAGGAAAGTGCTTCTATCGCCATTGCGCGAAGTGGTAATCTTCATAAATCTTGATCCTTTTATTCTAAAAATCAAAGGACATAATAACTGAATTTTTCATTCCAAAAGAATCCTAATAATTCATTTAACAAAAAAGCCTCCATAAGGAGGCTAAAATATTTATAATTTTATATAAAGTTATAGGATAATTTTAGATAAAGATGCTAAAAGTAATATAGCAACGATATTTGTAATTTTAATCATAGGATTAATTGCTGGTCCTGCTGTATCTTTATATGGATCTCCGACAGTATCACCAGTTACCGCAGCTTTATGAGCTTCAGAACCTTTTCCACCAAAATTTCCATTTTCTATATATTTTTTAGCATTGTCCCAAGCTCCTCCACCTGATGTCATGGATATAGCTAAAAATAATCCTGTTAAAATAGTTCCTAATAACATTGCTCCGACACTAATTAATCCAGATTTATTCCCTGCTACTTCAGCAATTACAAAATATAAGACTATAGGCGTTAATACCGGTAATAATGAAGGTAATAACATCTCCTTGATAGCCTCTTTTGTGAGAATATCAACAGCAGTTTTATAGTCAGGTTTAGCTTTACCTTTACCTTCCATAATGCCTTTTATGGTTTTAAATTGACGTCTTACTTCGACCACGATTGCTCCCCCGGCTCTACCAACAGCCATCATACCGCAAGCACCAAATAAATATGGTAATAAACCACCGATAATTAAACCAATCACTACATATGGATTTCCTAACTCAAACTTTACATTTAAATCAGGAAAATAAAATGAAATATCTTGAGTATAAGCTGAAAATAAAACTAATGAAGCCAGTCCAGCAGATCCTATTGCATATCCTTTTGTTACAGCTTTTGTTGTATTCCCAACGGCGTCTAATTTATCAGTAACATTTCTCACTGTTTCAGGTAATCCAGACATTTCCGCAATTCCACCTGCATTATCGGTAACTGGACCATATGCATCCAAAGTTACTATAATTCCAGCAAGAGCTAACATAGTTGTAGCGGAAATGGCTATACCATAAAGTCCAGCATTAAGATAAGAAACCAAAATACCGACACAAATTACCAATATAGGTAAAGCTGTAGCTTCCATAGATATAGCAAGCCCTTGAATAATATTAGTACCATGTCCTGTAGTAGATGCTTTTGCAATACTAATTACTGGTCTATAGGAATAAGAAGTATAATATTCGGTAATAAATACTAAAAATAAGGTAACTATCAATCCACTTATAGCACATATTAAAAGATTATTTGCTGTAAATGTAAGTCCATCATTAGCAAATTCTAAGTTACCAAACATAAAATTAGTTGCTCCCCAAATGAGAAGCATAGAAAATATAATTGTTGCAAATAATCCTTTATACAAAGCATGCATTACATTTCCACTTTTCCCAAGTTTTACAAAGTAAGTTCCTAAAATAGAACCAAAAATGCAAACTGCAGAAATTATTAAAGGGTAAAAACTAATACTTAAAAATTTCGGAAACGAAATTTGAGCTAAAACTATAGTTGCTGCAATAGTAACGACATAAGTCTCAAATAAATCTGCTGCCATACCTGCACAGTCACCGACATTATCTCCTACATTATCGGCAATCACAGCGGGGTTTCTAGGATCGTCTTCTGGAATACCTGCTTCAACTTTTCCTACTAAGTCAGCTCCAACATCCGCTCCTTTTGTAAAAATACCGCCACCAAGTCGAGCAAAAATTGAAATTAATGATGCACCGAATCCCATTGCAATTAAAGCTTCGGATATCAATCTTGTATTGGTTACATAATGCATAAGATAAAAATAATAACCTGCAATACCAATTAAACCTAAACCAACTACGAGAAATCCGGTTACAGCTCCCGACTTATATGCAACAGACAAAGCATACTCTACGCCTTTTTTAGCTGCCTCAGTCGTTCTTACGTTTGCTCTTACAGAAATATTCATTCCAATATATCCAGCAACTCCAGATAAAACCGCTCCAAGTACGAATCCAAGAGCTGAATAAAATCCCATAAAATAAAATACCAGTAAAGTTACAACTATTCCAACTATTGCAATGGTAGAATACTGTCTATTCAAGTATGCAGAAGCTCCATTTTGAATAGCACCTGCAATTTCTTGCATTTTAGTATTTCCTTTATTAAGTTTAAGCATATTTACTGCATTTAATAGCCCATATGCTAAGGCTAGAATACTTAACCCAATGACAAATAGTTCTCCATAACACAATTTATCTACAGAAAACATTTAACCTTCTCCTCCAACATATTTTTATGAATGTATCACATATATAGAAAAAAAATCAAATTAAATAAAATTATAAATATTAATAGGCTATTGTATATTTACAGTAAATTACTATAATCAGATGAAATAATAATGAGAAAATATAATGCAAAAAATCAGAATTGGTGTTTTGTTTGGCGGATGTTCAACAGAACATGAGGTTTCTATTATATCTGCTATGAATATTATTCAACATTTAGATAGAAACAAATATTCTTTATTACCTATTGGAATTGATAAAAAAGAAAAATTCCATCTTGGTATTGAAAAAATAAAAAATAATTTAAGAATAGATGATTCAAATCTAATGACCGCAATTAATGGGTTAGAATTATGTGCTTTTCCTGATTGCATCAATGATAAATTATCTGAATATATAGATGTTGCATTTCCAATTTTACATGGTTATTTAGGTGAAGATGGAGCAATTCAAGGATTATTAAAAATATTCAATATTCCATTCGTTGGATGCGATATTATGAGTTCTTCCGTTTGTATGGATAAAGATATAACAAAAAGAATATTAAAATCTGAAAATATTCCTGTAACTAGAAGCATAACCGTTTATAAATCAAATACTAATATTTCTTATGAAAATGTCTCCTCATCTTTAGGAAAAACATTATTTGTAAAATCTGCTAATTCTGGTTCATCTGTAGGAGTATATAGAGCTAGAAATAAACAAGAATTTGATGATGCTATAAAAGATGCATTTAAATATGATAAAAAATTGATAATAGAAGAAGCAATTGATGGACAGGAATTAGAATGTAGTGTTATTGGTAATGAATTCCCTCAAGTTTCTGATATATGCGGTGAAATTATTGTAAAAGATAAGTTTTATTCATACGAAGCAAAGTATTTAGATAATACAGCCACTAAACTACAAATACCTGCGAATATTGATTCAAGCGTTACAGAACAGATAAAAAGTTTGGCTATAAAAGCTTACAAGATAATTGGTTGCGAGGGAATGGCTCGTATAGATTTTCTTCTAACAAAAGACAAACAACCTATATTAAATGAAATAAACACTATTCCTGGATTTACTAATATAAGTATGTATCCTATGCTTCTAAAACATAGTGGATTTAATTATTCTCAAATCATAGATAATCTTATTACACTTGCTCTAGAAAAGTATAAAAAGGATAGAGCATTACTGAAATCAAGATAAATTTACATAGTTATATTTTCTATATGTAAAGGAAATTTCCAATTAGATATAAGTATTACATCATATCTAGAAAAGTAGTTTTGGAAATCCGGATGATATTTTAAAAACAGTAGAGATGCTTTTTGTATTCTTTTTAATTGATGTTTTGTAATAGCTGTAAAACATTTTTCTTCATTTTTTCTTACTTTTACCTCTACAAACACAATTGTACTTCTTTTGCAAGCAATAATATCTATTTCACCGCAAACTGTTTTATATCTATGAGCTAAAATCTTATATCCCTTAATTTTTAATAGTAAAATAGAAAAAAATTCTCCCCAATATCCCTTTAGTTCTGTTTTATTCATTTTTCAACTCTAAAGCTTTTTGATAAATTATGTTTTTATTAATCTGATATTTTTTAGAAGTCATAGAAACAGCTTCTTTTAAAGAATATTTATTTAATAAATTAGCCAGTTCTGAAATTGCAACAATTATATTATCATTTTTATTTGTTTTCCTTCCTCTGACAATTATAACAAATTCCCCTTGTATTTTTTCTCCTTCTAATAGATGTATAATTTCATCAAAATCTCCTCTTATAAATTCCTCAAAAACTTTAGTAATTTCACGACATATACAGCAAAATCGATTTCCTAAAATTGTTAACATATTATTTAACGTATTTAAAATTCTATTAGGAGATTCTAAAAAAATTAAGGTTTCTTCATTATTTTTTATATCTTGTAAAAATTTTAATCTGGCTTGCTCTTTTACCGGTAGAAATCCAAAAAATGTAAAACTATCGGTAGGCATTCCTGATGCGCTTAGTCCAGCAATAAATGCGCAAGCTCCAGGAATAGGGAATACATCTATTCCATGTTGAATGCACCAATTTACCAAACGATATCCTGGATCAGAAATCGTTGGTGTTCCTGCGTCAGAAATTAATGCGTAACTTTCTCCTTTATGAATTTTATTTGTTACCTGAGATAAAATTTCATTATATTCATGACATGCTATTAAAGGGGTATTTATTTCAAAAAAATTTAATAATTTTTTCGAATTGCGAGTATCTTCTGCAAAAATTAATTTTACTTTTTTTAAAATGTATAACGCCCTTAATGAAATATCGAAAATATTTCCAATTGGAGTTGCAACAACATATAATCCCGGCTTTTCCTGTTGTAAGTAAATTTTTCGTGAAATATTATCTATAAGCGCTGATGATAAAAACAAATTACACAAACTATAAGCCTCATTCTTTGAGCTATATTATAGTATATAAATCTATTTAATTTTAAAATATAAATAACAATGTAAAAATCCAGTTATCCTCTTTAAAGAAGATAACTGGATTAAAATTTAAAGATTCATTTGACCTTTTATTTCAGCAAGAGCTTTTTCAAGTTCTTCATCTTTAGGGTTCGTTTTAAACTTTTCACTTTTTTGAAGTTCTTCAGCATGAAGTCGCATATTTTTTAAGGCTTCACTCAATCTCTGCCTATTCTGTTGCATATCAAACAATCTATATGACAGCCTAAGACTGCTATTAAAATCACGAACAAGAACATCTATTCCATTGTTATTCAATAAAACACTTGCAAATTTTAAAGAACTGTCATCATCCCAACTTTGAGCTCCTCTATTATAATAAATTTTTCCTAGAATTCCGGATATATTAGAAATATTTCTATAAACTTCTGACGGGAATTGCTTATCAGCAAAGTCTTCCTCCTCATGAAAATCAGCACCTCCATAACAACTCAAGAATGCCTTTGCAGTAATAGAATCCTTTTTTATACTCCTTAATTCATCTAAAAATTGTGTAGGATTTAAATTTTCCGCTCTTTTCATAACTTCATTAAAATGCTTATCTAATGAATAAGAAAGACCATTTATAATAAACAAAAAAATCATTGTAACTCTAACTAAATTCAACATATTAATTACTTACCCTCCCAATTAATATTAATACTTATTATAATAAATTTTATATTGAAATAACTATAGTAAATAGTATTCTTTTATTAGATATCTTGGGAAAGTCGAATTTCCCACTTTGCGTTATTCTGAGAGAGAACACACTTCATCCTCGTCATTCTGAGCGAGTATGACGAGCGTGAGAATCCATTGCGTGAACTACTACTTGTATTGTATTATAGATTACCACGTAACAAGTGGAAGAGGCGAAGCCTATATGGCTCCGTGTAATGACGCTAAATAAATATCAGAATTTCAGAGCCTCTGATTATCAGAATTTGAAAAGCCAAGAAAATTACTTCTGCAAGAACTCTATTATGATATTGCTAATATAGTATTCTAGTTTACTTATATTATAAAATTCTTTATAAATATTAAAAATAAATTGTAGATAAAATATGGATTATATATTTAAATTAGTTTTATTATTTATTATTACTGCTTGTTCTACCGATAAAATACCAGAAACAGAAATTACCAGAAAACAACAAGAACGTACAAATTATTCTTATGATCAATATTTAGAAATTCTCGGTAAGCGAAAAATGAAGCAATCAGTTGTTTTATTATTACCTCTTACAGGAACAAACGCCAAACTTGGTCAAAATATTTTACAGGCCGCGATAATAGCAAATCAGGATCCAAATTTAGATATTTATCCTATTAATACCAACGATTTTTCAGAAGAAATAAATATTGATAATTTCCCAAATCTAAAAGCTGTAATTGGACCTGTATTTTTTTCAGAAGCGCATCGTTTTGCAACAATTTTTCAATCAGTTCCAATTTTTTCACTTTCTAATAATGAAAATTTAAACAATGGACATATATATGCTTGTGGATTATCCCCCCAAGAGGAATTACGAACTATCTTTAGTTATTGCAAACAAAATAAAATAAATTCTATGGAATTATTACTCCCTAAAGGGATATATTACGATAATATAGCGAATATAATTCAACAGATTGGAGAAAAATATGGATTTGATGAAGATAGTATTAATCTAGTACGATATAATAATATCTCCGAAGACGAGATTTCTGAACTTATAGAAAATTGCGGAAAAAAATCAATATTTATATGTGAACCTATAATAAATATTAGTAACATAAATATTCCAGTATTTTCATTAAGTTCAATAGTTTTATCTCATCCTTATAAATGGAATGGAGTAAAATTTGCTTACACAGATAGCAAAGAAAAACGTAATTTTGTAGAGAAGTATTTTCATATATTCAAAGAACAACCTACTGTTATTAGTTTGATAACTGCTGATATAATAAAATTAATAAATGCTAGACCAAATGAAAATTTTCTTACAAAATATATAGAATTTGAAGGTTTATTAGGTAATTTTGAATTAAAAAAAGATAAAGGTCTCAATAGAAATTTACATATCTTTACAATTAATAATGGAGAAAAACAGGATATTGAGTTAATGGAAGAAGATATCTTGTGAAAGTCAAATTCTTCGCTTTAAGTCATTTCTGAGCGGGTGTGACAAGCGTAAGAATCCATTTTTGTATTTTCATCGTGCTACTCTGTTCCCATCATATTATAGATTGCCACGTTGCCAGCTCCTTGCAGTGACGCCAGACAAGAGTAGCGTCATCTATATTTCAAAATTGCTACGGATCAACACGTAATAAATGGAAGAGGCGAAGACTATATGACTTCGTGTAATAACGCTAGAGGTAGTATATAATAATATCTTACAGACACAGAAAATGACGTCTTAGAACCTCTAATTATCAGAATCCAAAAAACAAAAAATAACTTTGCAAGAACTCTAATATTTTATAGTTTTAAATTATAAAGTTTTCCAATTTACTCCATTTTTTGTATCTTCTATTTTTATATTTTTTGATAAAAGATAATCTCTAATTTGATCTGCTTTTACATAGTCCTTTTGAGATTTTGCAAGGTTACGTTCTTTAATTAATGCTTCTATCTCCTTTTGTGAAATTATATTTTGTTGTTGAAACCAATTTTCTCTTTGCAATAATCCTAATACATTCGCATCTTTTTTTAAAACAGAACAAAGATAATTTATTTCTTTTTTTTCAGCTGATTTATAAATCTTATTAGTAATTGAATTTAATTCATGTAATGCTAAAGGAGTGTTTAAATTTGAACACAATGCATCTAAAGTATTTTTACTAATATTACTAATATCAAATATTTCTGATGCTAAATTTAAAGCTCCATACATCCTATCCAATGATTGTTTTGCCTGATGCACTATTTGTTCTGTCCAATTCAAGGTTTTTTGATAATGTGTGGATAGTAAAACATATCTAATAATTTCACCATCATATTTTTGTAAAATTTCATTAAGAGATATAATATTTCCTAATGACTTAGACATTTTTTGATTATTAACTAACAATAATCCATTATGTATCCAATAATTCGCCATTAGAGTATCGAAAGCACCATAATTTTGCGCTATTTCATTTTCATGATGAGGAAAAATTAAATCTTGTCCACCAGCGTGAATATCAAATTGTGCCCCAAGGTATTTATAACTCATAGCTGAACATTCTATATGCCAGCCTGGACGACCTTTACCAAAAGGACTATCCCAAAACGGCTCATTTTCTTTCGATGGTTTCCATAGTACAAAATCTAGCGGATCTTCTTTATATGTAGCAATTTCCACCCGACTGCCAGGAATCATCTCTTCTAATGTTCGTTTAGATAATATCCCATAGTTTTTCAAAGCTTTTACACGAAATAAAACATGATTATTAGCCTGATATGCATAGCCCTTATCAATTAATTTTTGAATTATGTCTAACATTTCTAGAATATGAAAAGTCGCTCTAGGCTCAAATGTAACTGGCAAAATATTAAGAAAAGATAGATTCTTATGAAATTCTTCTATAACTTCATTTGTCAATTCTTGAATACTAATGTCACGTTCATGTGCTCTTTTATTAATTTTATCGTCAACATCCGTAATATTTCGTATATAAGTCACATTTTCATATAATTCTCGTAAAAGACGAAAAAGTACATCAAAAACAACTAAAGGACGGGCATTACCAATATGAGGACTAGAATATACAGTAGGTCCACATGCATACATTCTTACATTATTTTTATCTATAGGAACAAAATCCTCTAATTTGTTAGAAAGAGAATTATATAAATGTAATGTTTTCATTTTAAATTATTTTCTAATCTATTTTTAACTTCATCATATCCCAATAACATGAATATTTTTTTTAATTCTGGTCCTTTTTCCTGAGCGGTTAAAGCTAAACGTATTGGGTGAAACAAATCCTTTCCTTTCCGGTTAGTCTTTTTTATTAAGTTTTTCAGCCACGTATCGTAATCAGTAGATATAGATAAAGTTGTTAACATTTGAGATATATATTGCTTATCTTCACAGCATGGCTGTATCGGATTAAAAAACACATTGTACCAAAAATCGATATCATTTATTGTATTAACATTTCCTTTAATTGTTTCCCAGAAAATTTCAGCTTTATTTTTTAAATTTAAATGTTCTAGTTTAGATTGAACTTCATTGAAGTTTTTTTCAGATATAATTTTTTTAGTTAATTGCCTTACATCCTCTGTATTAAATTTTGGAGATGATAAACTCATTTTTTTAAAAGAAAATTTTTGAATTAAATCATTATAATTATCTTTGTAATTTACATTATTAGAGGTACCTAAAGTTGCGAGTAAATTAACAATAGCTTGCGGTTCCATTCCATTTTTACGCAAATTAATTATAGTTAAAGACGAATTTGTTCTCTTGGATACTTCTTGTCCATCAATAGAAGACAGCAAAGGAACATGCGCAAACTCAGGATTTGACTCACTTATTGCTCTAAATATATCTATTTGAGCCGCTGTATTTGTAATATGATCATCTCCCCTAATAATATGAGTAATACCTATATTTATATCATCAACAACAGATGCAAAAGTATAAACATAAGAACCATCAGGTTTTATTACTATTGGATCACTAACACTACTTAAAGGAATTGAAATTTTTCCATGAACTAAATCATTCCATTCAATAACTGAATCTTCTTTTAATTTGAAACGCCAATATTTTTTTATTCCTTTTGATTCAAAAGTTTTTTTATCTTCATCGGATAAGTAAAGTGATGCTCTATCATAAACCGGTGGTTTCCCATGAGAACTTTGTATCTTACGTTTGAGAGATAATTCTTCCTTTGTTTCATAACAAGGATAGACTCGACCTATTTTCTTTAAATGCTCAATTGCTTTATCATACTGTGCAAGATTTTCTGATTGTTTATAAAACTCATCCCATTGAATATCTATCCATTTTAGGTCTTCTATAATTGATTTTTCAAATTCTGTCTTAGATCTTTCTTTATCGGTATCATCTATACGAAGAACAAATTTCCCATGATTACTTTTAGCAAATAAATAATTAAGTACTGCTATCCGAACGTTACCTACATGTAATAATCCTGTCGGAGAAGGAGCAAACCTAACTTTTACTGTCATTGTATTTTCCTATTTTTTTGGTTTCTGTAACAATTTCTGCCACCAACCAATTCTTTTTGGTGGCGTAATATTCATACCTTTTTGAATATTTGACATTTCATTTATCTCTTTTCTATATGACTCTACAACCTTGCTAGCAATATCTTGTTGATACTCATCCATTATTGCAGAAAAATTAAGATCGACTTTATCTTCTTTAGCAATAGGTTCCTGTCCTTCTTTAATTTCTTCTTTCATAATGGGATTCTGATTCATATCATCAGATAATTGTTCTTTTTCCTCAAAATCAGAAATTACTTTATTATCATTCCTTCTTGTTCTATTTCTTCTTAAATTTTTCCTAATTGAAGTGCTTCTTGTATTAATTTCTTCTTCATCAGGCTTGCTATTTTGTTTATCGGTTCTAATTTTTTTATAATTCCTTTTATTTACACTCGTAACTTCAGTCAAGTTTGTTTCAAAGATTTCATCACCATTATCTTCTTCTATCAATGATGTCTTAAAGATTTTTCCAATATGAAAATTAACTGAAGTAATATTAGGATCTGCTTTAAATGTTATTTTTAAATCACCTCTTGACTCAATCATTGATATAAACGAACGTTTATTATTTAACAAATAAAGAGCAATACTAGGCGATAAAGTTACTATAACCTCTTGTATATTTTGTTCTATACATGATTCTTCTACTTGTCTTAGAATTCTTACTGCTAATGCCTCATCAGACCACATAAAACCTGTACCTTGGCAATATGGACATACAACCATATTTGCATCAGCAATACTTGATCTTAAACGTTGTCGAGAAAACTCTAATAATCCAAAATTACTGATACTTCCAAGTTGAATTTTTGCCTTGTCATTGCGAAATGCTTCTTTTATACATCTTTCAACTTGAATATTACTATGTTTCCCTTCCATATCAATAAAATCTACTACAACTAATCCTGCTAAGTCCCGCAAACGACACTGACGAGCAATCTCTACCGCGGCTTCAAGATTAGTTTTTAGAGCTGTACCAGAAATATTTCTTTCTTTGGTAGATTTTCCAGAATTAACATCTATCGCTATTAATGCTTCAGTATTATTTATTACTAAGTAACCACCTGAAGGCAGTTCCACTCTAGTAGAATAGATTTGTTCTGTTTGTTCATTTACTTTATATTTACTGAAAAGAGGAATACTTTTATCTTCATAAAGTTTTACTTTTTTTACATGGCTAGGTATAAGCTTTTTCATAAAAGATCTTGCAACTTTATAACTTTCTTCGCCTTCAACAATGATCTCATCAATATCTTTAGTATACATATCTCTAAGAGACCTTTTTATGATACTAGATTCTTCATGTATTAAGCATGGGGCATTAGACTTATAAGTATCTCTTCGAATTTCATTCCACATGTTTACTAAGTAATCAAAATCTTTTTTTATTTCTGATTTTGTATGACCAACGCCTGCTGTCCTAATGACCACACTACCGTTTTCAATTTTTAAATCAGATACTATCTTTTTTAACTTTGTTCTATCTGAAATACCTGTAATTTTTCTTGAAATTCCACTACCTTTTTCTGTATTCGGCATCAATACACAATATCTACCAGCTAGTGATATATATGTTGTAATTGCTGCTCCTTTATTGCCTCTTTCTTCTTTTGTCACCTGCACAAGCATTATCTGACGTTTTTTTATAACCTCTTGGATCTTATACCTTCTATAAAATTGATACCTTAATCTAACAATATCTTTAGGATCTATTTCTTCAACGGTTTTATCATTTTCTATAGCATGAGCATTAATAGCATTTTGAATATGAGCCTCCAATTCCTCACGATCTCCTACAGGAATTTGAAAATAATCATGATGAATTTCACTAAAACTTAAAAACCCATGTTTATTTCCACCATAATCAACGAAAGCAGCCTGTAAGGACGGCTCTACTTTTATGACCTTAGCTAGATATATATTACCTTTTATTTGAGCTTTTGAAGAGATTTCAAAATCGAATTTATCTAATTTTCCATCGCATACTACTGCAATTCTGACTTCTTCCGGATGCAATGCATCTATTAATATATCTTTTGACATAGTGATCCCCATAGTTTCTAGTCAGAACGTTCAAAAGACACTGTTTTAATTTTAAAAAAATTCTATATCGCTTTATTTGATACAAAAAAATCAGCGACATAATAAAAATAGAAAAATAATATGTACCAGATAATAACACTTTTAAAACGTTCCTAAATATAAAATCGTTATTAAAAAAACTTTTTTGGCATACATGCCATAGGAATTATTATATATAATGCTCTAGTATGTGTAAACAAAAATTCTTTAAGTTATCTCTAATTAAAGAGGGGTATTATTTACTTTTTTAAAAATATTTAATCTAGAAATCTTACTAATATAATGCTATCCTTTATGAAATTTGGGAAATAGTTTAGCGGTAGAACTCCCGGCTCTGGACCGGGCAACCTTGGTTCGAATCCAGGTTTCCCAGCCAATTTATATTTTGTTAAAATATGAAAATAGTTTTTATATAGTATCACTTTTCTTATTTTCATTCTGAACAGAAACACTCCATGTCTTTGTTATTTTTCACTTTTTGGTCATTCTAGGAGAAAATACTAATAATTTTCTTCTGAGTGGCTCTACGCTTTTCCGTCATTCTGAGCGCCCTACCTCCTTTCGTCATTCTGAGCGAAAACATCCCCCATTTGCGTCATTCTAGCGAACACGTTCCCTCCTTGCGTCATTCTGAGCGAACACACTCCCTACTTGCGTCATTCTGGGTGTTCTCTCTCCGTCATTCTGAGTGAATGCAACGAGCGTGAGAATCTACAATAAAAACAAAAAAGGACTCATAAACAATATGAGTCCTTCATTTGTACAGAATCAAAAATTAGCGACCAAACTTAAAAGAATGTGTCATTAACAATCTAAATGCAAAAGAATCCTTATTCTTTAGTTTAACTGTATCTGTTAAACCATCTTTAGTATAATCTTTTGACTTGTCAGTTGCGGCTCTCCAGCTTGCCTCAGCACTTAACATCCAATTGTTACGAACAGGTTTTGTAAAACCAATTTTTACAGTTGGGGCTATTTTACATACTTTTTGATGATATGTAATAGGATTATTCGGATCTTCCCAATCTTTGTAAATAGACTTAGCTACTGTATAAGAAGCTCCTAAAGTTAGATAAGGCATAATTTTACTTTCACAGTCAACAAAACCAAATTTTAAACCCAAAAATGGAGTAATACCATTTAAGCTTGTTGTTGCATCAAAATATTGACCTGCGCCGCCAGACGTTTGATTCTCTTGATGATATATGCATGCTTTCCCTAGATCTACTGATGCTTCAAGACCTATATGAAAACGCTCTTTCACATGCCACATGTATCCCAATACAACTGATAACATTGGGTTTGATCCTTTATTATGGTTTTCATAATTATGATCGTTATATGCGATTTCATAATCATCCAATAAAACTTCAGTATAATTAACGCCAAGTCCTAAGCCGGCATAAAAACCGTCCTGAGCACAGGATTGACCTTCTGAAACGACTGCCGTTGTGTCTTCTGCTTTAATATCTGCCGCTCCAAATACAAAAGCTGCAGCACAAGCTGATAATACTAATTTTTTCATATTATTCTCCTTACTAAAAAACATTATACAACATGTACAATACGTTATTATATATAACATCTTTGGAAGAAAGTATTTGTAATTTATTTAAAATTTTAAATAAATGTTACTTTTTTATCACAATGAATTATAAGAATATGATTGCGTAAAAATGAATGGATTCTCACGCTCACTTTGTTCACTCAGAATGACGGAGAGGTGTAGAACACTCAGAATAAAAAATTATTGGTATTCTCTCTCAGAATGACCAAAAGGAGAGAATAACAAAGATATGGAATGTTTCTGTTCAGAATGACGAAGTATGTAGAAGAAAAGGGGCTCAGAACGATGCAAGAAGATTGATTATAATTGCGAAGAATAGCAGACCAAATTAAGCAAGAGTTATATGTTATATGTATGTCACCGCCTTTGATGAATTTGTTAGCGACGATAGAAGAACTTTCTATGGATAGTGATTCCAGAGGATATAATAATTTAACGCCAATTGATGCATCACTGCGTCTAGAACAAATGAAAGCAGATCCGGAAACACAAAGAATTCTAACGAATCCTCATGACCCTAGATGCAAATCAGTGCAATCAGAATTTATAAGCCTCATTGCTATGAAAAATGGTGAAGGGTATTAATAGTTGACACAATCTTCAAACTATTGTACAATATATTGTACATAATGGAGATTAAGAATGGAAATTATAAGCGCCTCAAATGCAAGACAAAAGATTTTTGGGTTATTAGCTAGTACATCTATTGGAGAACCTGTGTTAATCACTTCAAATGCGGGGAATTGCGTACTTGTATCAGAAGAAGAATGGAATTCTATACAAGAAACAAATTATTTAATGTCAAATCCTAAAACCAGAGAAGATATAATTAATGGAATACACACACCTATATCTGAGTGTCAGGATAAATTATTATGGTGATTTGGAAAATCAAATATACAAAAAGAACAGTTGCAGATTCTTTGAAATTAAAAAGGGCGGGTTTAAAGGATAAAACAGTTAAACTGCTAAAAATTATTGAAAATGATCTATATACAACATCGCCTAAATTTAAAAAATTAATAGGATTAAAGAATGTATATAGTCGAAGAATTAATATAGAACATAGATTGGTATATGAAGTTCTTAAAAAAGAAAAAATAGTTAAAATAATTTCTCTTTGGGGACACTATGATGATAATTAATAATTATCTTTAAAGAAGAGGAGGGATATAAATTATTTTACTCTTTATTTTATATAATTTTTACCAATTTTCGTTGTGAAGCCTTTGTTTAGTAAACATTTTTACAATAACAAAATGATAGAATAGTTCATTACAATAAAAAATTAAAATATTCTCATAACCTGTAAATTTAATGAAAAAATTTGTCTTATTACCTAAAATGTGATAATGTTTCATGATATTTGTTTTGGTAATGATTATGCATGACATAAAATGGATTAGAGAACATTCTTCATTATTTGATAATGTATTATCTAACAGAGGATTACCGCCTATTGCTGATAAAATATTACAAATTGACGGAAGAAGAAGAGATGTGATGGCTGAATTACAGCAATTACAGTCCAAACGTAATGAATTGGCGTCAAAAATTGGTTTTATGAAAAGCAATAATCAAGATACTTCAGATTTAGAAACGCAATCATCCGAAATAAAAGACAAACTTATTAGATTGGAAAAAGATGAAATAACTTCAAATACAGAATTAAATAACATACTTTGTTCATTACCAAATATACCATTACAAGATGTTCCTATCGGAAAAGATGAAACATTTAATAAGTGCATAAGAGTCGTAGGAGATATTCCTGTATTTAATTTTAAACCAAAGAGGCATTATGAATTAGGAGAAAACCTAGGTTTAATTGATTTTCAATCAGCAGCAAAAATTTCGGGTAGTCGTTTTACTATTCTTAAAGGTGCTATAGCCCTCATGGAGAGAGCTTTAAAGAATTTTATGTTAGACAATCATACTAAAGGGTTCGGTTATCAAGAAGTATCTGTACCTTTCTTAGTAAAGTCAGATTCTATGTTTGGTACAGGACAATTACCAAAATTTGCGGAAGATTCATTTCAAACGACTGATAATAGATGGTTAATACCTACCGCAGAGGTTCCTTTAACGAATTTGGTAAGAGACAGTATTGTTACTGTAGAAAATTTACCTATTAGAGTTACGGCTTATTCTGCCTGTTTTAGGTCTGAAGCTGGGGCAGCAGGACGCGATACAAGAGGTATGATAAGAAATCACCAATTTTCTAAGGTAGAGTTAGTTAGTATAGTTCATCCTGATGATGGAGAAAAAGAACTTGAACGAATG
Source organism: uncultured Holosporaceae bacterium (assembly GCA_964532905.1). Classification (GTDB taxonomy): domain Bacteria; phylum Pseudomonadota; class Alphaproteobacteria; order UBA3830; family UBA3830; genus UBA3830. Next base: position 137,603 of record CAZHJM010000001.1, on the reverse strand, counting down.
ACTAATGTTGCGGAAAATATTCTCAAAAAATTAGGTTTATCTTATCGTGTTATGTTATTATCCACAGGAGATATGGGTTTTTCTGCCAGTAAAACGTATGATTTGGAAGTATGGCTACCTGGAGAGAATACATACCGTGAAATTTCGAGCTGTTCCCTATGTGGACAATTCCAGGCGAGACGTATGAATGCTCGTTATAAGGGTAAAAATGATAAAGGCTTTGTTGCGACACTTAATGGCTCAGGTCTCGCTATTGGTAGAACTATAGTCGCTATTATGGAAAATTATCAAAGGGAAGATGGAAGTATTAGGATTCCTGATGCGCTAGTTCCCTATATGGGAGGATTAAGGGAGATAAAAACAAATGGCTAATTCTACTTTATCGAAAATGAGAATATTAATTACAAATGATGATAGCATTAACGCAAATGGTATCAAGGCATTAGAGCGTATAGCTAATGCAATAACACCGGATGTTTGGGTTGTAGCGCCAGAAGTCGGACAAAGTGGTAAAGGATATTCTGTTACTTTTGATGATATTTTAAGAGTAAAAGAAATTTCTCCTCGTAAATTTTCTGTTTCAGGTACACCAGCTGATTGTGTATTTGTAGCTTTAGGGGAAATTCTAAAAGATAAAAAACCAGATTTAGTTTTATCAGGAATTAATCATGGTTCTAATATAGGAGATTTTATTGGACTATCTGGTACTTTGGGCGCTACTTTTGCCGCAAGTTCTCAAAATATTAAGGCGATAGCCGTCAGCCAGGATTTTTCAGGTGTAGTAGCCCCCATTAAATTTCCGGTTATAGAACATTACTTGCATGATATTATAAAAAAATTAATGTCATTTAGCTGGCCAGATGGAGTATGTATGAATATTAATTTCCCTGATGTAGCATTAAGAGATGTAAAAGGAATTAGAATAGCTACTCAAGGAAAGATGGATATAACTTGGCATGTGTATAAAAGACTAGATCCAGTAGAACATCCATACTATTGGCTTCGAGCAACTTATAAAGCAAAAGAAGAAGAATCAAATTCTGATCTAACGCTTTTAGAAAAAGAAAAATTTGTAACCATTACTCCTATGCTAAATAGATATGAATATGTACAATGTATAGATAAGTTAGAGGAGTTGTTTAAACCAAATGTGTAAAAACTTATTAATATTAGGTGCTATTTTAATGGTGGGATGCGAAAGAACTTCGTTATCTCCTGTTGAAATTAAAATAGACGATGGATTAGGCGGATATCTGCCTGTTGCTGAGGTGAATAATACTTATACCGTTAAAAATAATGAAACATTATTTGATGTAGCAAATAAGTTTAATATTGATCCAATGAATTTAGCTGCATTAAATAATATTAAAGCACCTTATAACGTTAGAAATGGTCAGATATTGAAATTACCATCAGAAGAAGATGTTAAACCTTCAGAAAATACTTTGTATACTCCTGTACAAATCGATGAAAACAAACAAAAATCATCTGAAAAAGATAACTTGGATGAGCGTTTTGATAAGTTAATGACAAACGAACATAAAGAACGCAAGAAAGAAAATAAAAAAGAATCCCCTGCGTATTACAATGCTTCTTCATCAGGGAAAGAAACAAGTTTCAATGAACAAGAAAAGATATTATCTTCTCCTAAAGTAACAAAAACAGCAACAGGAGCTGATATTGTAGATAAAACTGAAAAACAGGTTTCTACAGCAAAAAAAATGGTATGGCCTGTTAAGGGAGATATAGTGTCTAAGTTTGGTGAAATGAATGATGGTTTACCGAATGACGGGATTAATATTAAAGCAGCACCAGGTACAAAAGTATGTGCTGTATCAGATGGAGATGTCATCTATGCCGGGAATAATTTAGATGAGTCATTTGGTAATGTGGTTGTTGTCAAGCATAATGATGGTTTGATTTCATCATATGCAAATATGGGAAGTATAACAACAAAACAAGGAGCTAAAATAAAGCAAGGAGCAGTTGTTGGTACTGTTGGTAATACAGGGAATGTAACTTCACCTCAATTGCACTTTGAAATTATGAAGGATAGTACTCCTTTAAATCCAGAAAAATATTTAGGTAAATAACATATGGAGGCAAATAATGGCAAATAATACTCAAACTACAGTAAAAACTACCAATGAGCAACAGACAACGGCGCATCAGCCTTCTATGTTGCATAGTATGTTACCTATTTTTCTAATAATGATAGTCTTTTATTTTCTAATGATGAGACCCCAGCAGAAAAGAGAAGCAAAAAAAAGACAAATGATTTCTAATTTGAAAAAAGGAGATCAGATTGTAACTTTAGGAGGAATTATCGGAATTGTTCATAAAGTTTTAAATAATAATGAAATATCGTTAGAAATAGCGGAAGGTGTCCGTATTAGAGTTTTAAAGACCTCTATTGGAGATGTTTTAGAAAAAAGTAAATCTACAGACAAACAAGAAACCACCGCTACTAAAACTACAACAAAAAAAGACGGTAAAAAATAAAGGAGTTTGCTATGAATTTTCCAAAATGGAAAGAGATATTAATTGCATGTGTCTGTATATTCGGTGTTTTATTTGCTTTACCTAATATATTACCGAAAAGTGTTTTAAATAATTTACCGGATTTTCTTCCTAATAAGAAAGTTAATCTCGGTTTGGATTTAAGTGGCGGTGCTCATTTGTTGCTTGAAGTGGATTTAGCTACTGTTGAAAATGATTATCTTAATCAGCAGTTAGACGCAGCAAGACAAACATTAAGAAAAGAATCCATACCTTATGCCGCTAATTTCCCAAGAACCATAGCAAAAGATCAAAAATCTGTAGAATTTGATTTAAAAGACACTTCCAAGATAGGAAAAGCACGCTCTGTATTAGCAGCTATTGATCCAGACTTTAAAGTAACTATTTCAGGAACTCATGTAACAATGACTCCTACTGAGGAGGCATTGAAATTAAGGAAAGCTAATGCAGTTGATAGATCAATAGAAAGCGTAAGAAAAAGAGTAGATGATACTGGAACAAAGGAACCAAATATACAAAGACAAGGTGATGATCGCATTTTGTTACAGATTCCCGGCTTACAAGATCCTAGCAAAGTGAAAGAATTGTTGGGTAAAACTGCGAAATTAACATTTCGTTTGGTTGATGAATCAGTTCCTGTAGTAAATGAGAAAAAAAGCGCTGTGGCTCCTCTTGGCAGTATGTATGTAGAATCAGATACAGGCGGGTACATCGCTGTAAAAAAACATGTAATAGTTGGAGGAGAGAATCTTTTATCAGCTGGAGTAACAACTGATGAGTATGGCAATCCTGCTGTATCTTTTTCTTTTAATAAAATTGGAGCAAAGAAATTTGGTGATGCTACAAAAGCTAATATAAATAAAAGATTTGCTATTCTTCTCGATAATAAAGTTATTAGCGCTCCAACTATTAAAAGTGCTATTACAGGAGGAAGTGGTATCATTTCTGGAAACTTTACTACAGAAAGTGCACGTGACTTATCTATTCTGTTAAAAGCCGGAGCTTTACCTGCTCCTTTAAATATTATTGAAGAAAAGACAGTAGGTCCTGATTTAGGAGCAGATTCCATACATTCAGGAATTTTGGCAACAGTTGTTTCTGGACTATTCGTGTTAGTGTTTATGTATTTATGGTATTCTTCTTTTGGTTTAATAGCAGATGTTGCTGTAGTAGTTAATTTGATTTTATTACTAGCAGGGTTATCATGTTTGCAAGCCACTTTAACTTTACCAGGTATTGCCGGTATTGCTTTAACAGTAGGTATGGCTGTTGATGCAAATGTTCTAATTAATGAACGTATTAAAGAATATATCCGTAAAGGTGATAAGCTAATAAAGGCTATTGAACAAGGGTATAATTTAGCTATGACATCTATTATTGATACAAATCTTAATACTATTATAGGGATGTCATGTTTATATTATTTTGGAACAGGCCCTGTGAAAGGTTTTGCAATTACAACAATATTAGGAACAATTATATCATTCTTTACATCAACAACATTGACAAGATATATTGTCTCTACATTGTTGAAAATGAAATATACTATCAAGATTCCTATGTAAGAAAGGATTATAATTATGGAATTTTATAAACTTATCCCCCATGATACAAAAATTGATTTTGTTGGATTTCGTAAATTTACTTATTTATTTTCAATAATTGTTGTACTAACTAGTATTTTTGCATTTATTTTTAATGGATTAAATTTTGGAATAGATTTCCGTGGTGGATTCTTGATGGAAATCCGTACGCAGCAAGAAGCAAATATTGGAGAACTTAGAGATAAGCTAACTAAATTGAATATAGGTGAAGTATATCTACAAGAATTTGGTTCCAAAAATGATGTATTAATTAGGATTCCTAGTAATACTAATGAAACTCAAGAATCTCAAAATGCTTCTATAGAAAAAGTTAAAGAAGCATTAGGAGACAATATAGAATATCGAAAAATAGAAAAAATAGGACCTAAAGTAGGAGCAGAATTAGTGCACGATGCTATTATTGCTGTATTGATATCATTAATAGCTATTCTAATATATATTTGGTCAAGATTTGAATGGGAATATGCTATTTGTGGAGTTATTTCGCTTGCTCATGATTGTATAGCTCTTATGGGATTATATTCTGTTGTACATTATTTTGAATTTAGTGCTAATTCAATAGTGGCATTGCTCATGACAGCGAGTTATTCAATTCATGATACCGTTGTTATTTTTGATCGCATCCGCGAAAATATAATATCATACAAATCTTTAACTATAAAAGAATTGCTAAATAAGTCTATGAATGAAACATTGTCTAGAACTATTTTGACTTCTACCACAACAGTATTATCGCTATTAGCTTTATGTTTCTTTGGTGGGAAAGTGATTTTTGATTTTTGTTTCCCTATTTTATTTGGCTTAATATTTGGAACATTTTCTTCTATATGTTTATCTGCTCCACTACTTCTTGTTACTGGAATTAAAGTAGATGGTAAGAACTTAGAGTTGGGATTAGATAAATGAACTCTGTTGTAGCTATAGATGGTCCCGCATGCAGCGGGAAAGGTACTTTAGCTCGAAAAATTTCTGAACATTTTCAATTCATTTATCTCGATACAGGAATGCTATATAGGACAATAGCATACCTTAATAAGCCTTTAGAAGAATTGTGCAATTTGTCAGTATTTGATGTTATAAAATTTTCGCAAAAATTTAATAATAATGTTTTACGTTCAGAAGAAAATGGAATCAGAACATCAAATCTAGCAAAAGATCCACAAATTCGTGAATTAATGCTAAAAATGCAACGAGATTTTGTTAATTATCATAGTAAAGAATTCTGTGTATTAGATGGAAGAGATATTGGAACGGTTGTCTTCCCTGATGCTTTTTGTAAATTATTTATTACAGCAGATTTAGAGACGAGAGCAAAACGTCGTTTCCAAGATTTGAAAAAAGTTAATGAACATATCAAATATAATGATATTTTAGCAGATATAAAAAGACGAGATGAACAAGATATTAAACGGGATATCGCTCCTTTACATTATGATAATAGCTATCATTTAATAGATACAACAAAACAAAGTATAGAAGAATCGTTAAGATGCTGTGTTGATGTAATTTCTTCTTTATTATAACGAAAGCATAAAATATGTTTAAAATATTAAGAAAATTATTATTAAATTCTTTTCTACAACTAATATTAGTTATTGTATTATCAAGCCTATTCTATAAGAGTCTATCTATAGATGTTATTAGGTTTTTACTGACAATTAGTACTTGTTTGCGTGAACTCTTAGTCTTTGTTTTACCATTTCTGCTTTTTAGCTTTGTTGCCGTTGCATTATCAAATATACAACAGCAAGGAATGATTTTCGTTATAAGCTTGATGTTAACTGTATTAGTATCTAATTTTTGTAACATATTAGTATCTGGAGCTATTGGCTTTTTTTTATTATCTGATATTCAGGCTTGCGAAACATCAACTAATTTTTCAGAAATTTTTCCACTTTTTTATTTTAGTTTACCTAAAATTTTACCAACGACCTATTCATTAATTGCTGGAATAATAATCGGATTTTATAATTCATTAAAGCCTAATGAATATATTACTTGGTCAATTAATTTTATACATGATTGTGTAATGAAATTTATGAAAAAATTCTTTATTCCTCTACTTCCGATTTTTGTCGGCGGGTTTATGTTAAAATTATTTGCAGAAGGTCGTATGACAGGATTTATAGAACATAATGCTTTAATATGCGTTTTAATTTGTGGAATATTATGGTGTTATTTAGGAATTTGGCTACTAATTGCTTCCTCTTTCAGATTGTCTAGAGCTATAACAATACTAAAAAATGCTTTACCTGCAATTATTACAGCTTTTAGTACAATGTCGAGTGCTTCAGCATTGCCAATGTCACTTGATGCAGCAAGAAAAAATACTCATGATAAAACTTTATCAGATGCAGTTATGCCTTTAACATTAAATTTTCATATGGTAGGAGATACAATTATTGTTCCTATTATGGCAATGATTGTAATGTTAGCATTTAATAGACCATTACCAAATATTTATAATTTTTTGATGTTTGCCATATTTTTTGTATTAAATAAATTTGCAGGTGGAGGGGTACCAAGTGGAACAATAATGGTAACTTTACCTGTTTTAAGAGACTATTTAGGTTTTGATGATTCTATGATTGCTTTTATAATAGCGTTTTATGGAATATTCGATCCAATTGCAACATCAGGAAATGTAGCAGCCAATAATTTTTTTGTTGTTATATTTCAAAAAATTATGAGAACAATAAAAAAACTATCTCAAAAAATATACAAACGTGAACTTGAAAGTAAATTATAAAAAGAGTTCTTGCGAAAGTAAAATCCCTGGTTTTTCAGATTCTGATAATTAGAGATTTTAAAATGTTACGCAAGATATCTGGTATTTATTATATGTCGTGTCTAGTATCATTGCGAGGAACCATATAGGTTTACTTCTTCCGCTTGTCGTCATTGCGAGGAACGAAGTGACATGCAATCTATAATATGATGCAGAGTGTAGTATAATGAAAGTACGTCAGGAGATTCTCACATCCACTACGTTCGTTCAGAATGACGCAATGACGAAAAAGAGAAAGAATCATCACAATTACGCTAAAAAGGAGGGATGCTCCTCTTAATGACAAAGTAGAAGAGACGAAACCTGTATAGCTTCGTACAATGACGCTAGGATAGGGAAGCATGATGACGAAAAATGGGAAAGCTTTTTTCGATGATACAATGCATGTTTACCAAGCAATAAATGAAATATTTGTGTAACGATAATAGAAAAAATATTAACTATTAGAATAGATGAATACTTTATTTATCTGTTTTAATAAAATAATAATATCTATTTCTAGATAACATTTGACTGTTTCTATATTTGTCTATTTAACTTAGAACATAGTAACAATATCTTTATAATTGCTTAGAACTAATGAAAAGTTTAAATTAATTCATAAAATTATATTAAAACAACAAAAATATTAACAACTAAAAAGGCTAATGGGCGAAAAATTCGCCCCAAAAAATTAATTATTAACTGCATTACCTGCATTTAATGGATCGTTTATAGCATTTGCTATATTATTAAGTTGATCTTTGACCTTACTTCCTATAGATTTCATTCCAGTAATTGCTACAACAGCGATTAAACTTGCAATAAGCGCGTATTCTATAGCCGTCGCCCCTTTAGAATTTTTTAATATCTTTCTTAATTGCTTCAACATTCGTTCTCTCCGACTAAATATATAATCTACTTTCTATAGTAAACAATATTTTTATTACTATTTTCTTAATATTTGGAAGGAATTTATATTTTTTTTCAGTTATTTTTCGATGTCATAAAATACTAGACATAAATATTGAATTTTGTTATCTTCTAACCATTGCCGGACTAGCTCAGTTGGTAGAGCAACTGATTTGTAATCAGTAGGTCGATGGTTCGAGTCCGTCGTCCGGCACCATAATTGATAAGTGATTTATAAAAGTCTTACCATCATAATTAAAATATAAAAAAGTAAAATTATATTTTTTTAGGATCGGATTCTGTAAAATTTAAATATGGTGCGCCCTGTAGGATTCGAACCCACGACCTGCGGCTTAGAAGGCCGACGCTCTATCCAACTGAGCTAAGGACGCAATTCTATTAAAAATATACAAAAATATCTTCTTTTTTTCAAGATGCATAGTAATAATGAATTCTTAGTCTATCATATTTATGATATTTTCTCTGCTTTTTATTATTTTGAATAAAATTTCATTTTATATCATTATTCTGAGGGTTACATGTAATGACGAGAATTGAAAAAGGAGTGTTGGCTCTGTGTTCTAAGTGAAAACACTCCTTCTATCGTCATTCTGAGCGAGTGCAGCGAGCGTGAGAATTCACTAAATACTCAACATTTTTCTATAGACACCCACAAATACAGATATAATAGATTGCCACGTTGCTCCACACCTTGCAATGGCGAAAAAGAAAAATTTCTTTAATAATAGTGAATGAGAAAATTTTCTGTAGTGATTATTTAACAGTCAGATACAAATTTAAAAAATCATTAAATTTTTTGGTGTTACAGGGATATCATAATAATAAATGAAAAACCCTAAGTTACTTCATATAAAGAGTTTATTATTGCAATAAAATAGCAAAAACGAAGCATATTTATTCATTCCAAATAAAAAATTCATAATAAGAGATAATATTCAGAATAATGACAGAAGATCAGTTCATTTAAATTATTTAATTTGGATTTTAAAAATTTTCCTTTAAAAACAATATGTCAAGTAAAATTATTAATTATATTTTATAAAATGATATTGAGTTTTTTTTGAACTATTATTATACCTGATAAAAGATAAATCATATAAATTTGGGAGAACAATAATGACTACAGGATTAGATAATTTATCAAAAAATGAGTTAAATTTTGTTCTGAAAAGGAACGGTGCTAAGGTCAAATTTAATGAAGAGAAAATCGTAAATGCTATCAAAGCTGCCGGTATAGAAACAGGTGAATTTGATGAAAAAGAAGCTCGCCATTTAGCATTTAATGTTGTAAAAGTTTTACAACATCGTTCTGAACAAGAAATCCCAGATATAGAAAAAATTCAAGATATTGTAGAACAAGTATTAATTAATGAAAATTATTTCAAAACAGCTAGAGCATATATCCTATATAGATCAAAACGGGGAGAACTACGAAAAGATAAAAAAAATATGATTGATGTAGTTATGGCTGTAAATGAATATTTAGATAAACTTGATTGGAGAGTTAATGCGAATGCTAACCAAGGTTATTCTCTTGGTGGAATGATATTAAATATTTCAGGTAAAGTAATTGCTAATTATTGGCTAAACAAAGTTTATCCAGAATATATATCTATGGCTCATCGTAATGGAGATATGCATATCCATGATTTGGATATGCTTAGTGGATATTGTGCCGGTTGGTCGTTACGTACTCTCCTTAATGAAGGATTTAATGGTGTTCCAGGTAAAGCTGAATCATGTCCGCCTAAACATTTAAGTAGTGCTGTTGGGCAAATTGTTAACTTTCTTGGAACATTACAAAATGAATGGGCAGGAGCTCAAGCATTCAGTTCATTCGATACATATTTAGCACCTTTTGTTAAGATAGATAATTTGCCTTATAAAGAAGTAAAACAAAATATCCAAGAAATGATATATAACCTTAATGTACCTTCACGTTGGGGAACTCAAACACCATTTACTAATTTAACTTTTGATTGGGTTTGTCCAGATGATTTAAAAGATAAAATTCCTTTAGTTGGAGGAAAAGAAGTAGATTTTTCTTATGGAGATCTCCAAAAAGAAATGGACATGATAAATAAGGCTTTTATGGAGGTTATGTCAGCTGGAGATAGTAAGGGACGTATTTTTACATTTCCAATTCCAACATATAATATTACCAAAAGTTTTCCTTGGGATAGTGAAAATGCAAACTTATTATTTGGGATGACTGCTAAATATGGATTACCTTATTTCCAAAACTACGTAAATTCTGATTTAGATCCCGCATCAATTCGTTCAATGTGTTGTAGATTACAGTTAGATTTAAGAGAATTATTGAAACGAGGGAATAGTTTATTTGGTTCGGCAGAACAAACGGGTTCTATAGGGGTTGTAACTATAAATTGTGCTCGTTTAGGATATTTATTTAAAGGGAATGAGGATGCTTTAGTAGCCCGTTTATATGAATTAATGGAATATGCTAAAAAAAGCTTAGAAATAAAACGAAAAGTTATACAAATGTATATGGATAATGGATTATATCCATTTACGAAAAGATATTTAGGTCGTCTAAAGAATCATTTCTCAACAATAGGAGTAAATGGAATAAATGAAATGATACGGAATTTTACCAATGACCAACATGATATTACAACAGAGTATGGACAAAATATGGCTCTGAGAATTTTAGATAAGGCTCGTGAAAAATTAATTGAATTTCAAGGTGAAACGGGAAATATGTATAATCTTGAAGCAACTCCAGGAGAAGGGGCAACTTATAGATTTGCAAAAGAAGATATTAAAAGATATCCTGGCATTTTACATGCAGGTACAGCACAAAAACCTTATTATACAAACTCTAGTCAATTGCCTGTAGGTTTTAGTGAAGATGCTTTTGAAGCACTAAAATTACAGGATGATTTGCAAAGAAAATATACAGGGGGGACAGTATTCCATTTGTATATGAATGAAAAAATTTCAAGTGCAGAAGTATGTAAAAAATTAGTGAAAAAAGTTGTTGAAAATTTCAAATTACCGTATTTTTCGATTACTCCAACATTTTCAATTTGTCCTGTTCATGGATATTTAGCAGGAGAACAAAAATTCTGTCCTAAATGTGATATGGAAATTGCAGCAAAAAAGAAGGCTAAAATGAAATAAGTCTCTTGATTTTTAGTTAAGATGGATTAGACTGAATGTATAATAATAGAGGTAAGTATGAATCAAAATATTACTATTGATGGAGTTGAACTTAAAGAAGAAGAAAGACAAAAATGCGAAGTCTGGACAAGAGTTATGGGTTATTATCGCCCTACTTCTTTCTTTAATGTCGGAAAACAAGGTGAACACGAGGAAAGATTACATTTCAGTGAAAGTGTAACTTGTTGTGGAGGTTGTAATTAGTCGAATGACTGATCAACTTTTAATTGGAGGAATAGTTTCACTTACAACAGTTGATTATCCAGGGTATATTGCAAGTGTAATATTTCTTCAAGGTTGTCCTTGGCGATGTATATATTGTCATAATCCGCATTTGCAAACAATGGCTCCTACAGAATCATTACCTTGGGAAGATGTTTTAAGATTACTGAATACAAGAAAAAATTTTGTGGAAGCTGTAGTATTTAGTGGTGGAGAACCATTAGTTCAGGGAAATGCATTGTTCTCAGCTATTAATGATGTTAAAAATATTGGATATAAAATTGGCATACATACAGCTGGAGCTTATCCTGATAAATTAGCAAAAATTTTACCGCTTTTAGATTGGATAGGTTTTGATATTAAGCATGAATTTAAAGATTATGCACTTATTACAAATATTGAAGGTAGTGGTGAATTAGCATTAGAAAGCTTAAAAATGGTAATAGCTTCTGGTGTACAATTTGAAGTTAGAATGACATTACACGAAAGTATTCCGCAGGAATCTATTGTAAAAACCTTAAAAGAACTCGCTTCCATGGGTGTTAAAACCGTGGCTTTACAAAAATGTAGAGATAAAAATGAAAATATTATTGAACATCCGATATTTTCTGATAAACTTTTAATAGAGAATATATCAAAATGTTTTGATAATTTTTATATTAGAGGTTAGTATATCTTTTTGGCATTATTAAATTAAATTATAGGAGTAAAATGGCTGATCATAAATCTGCTTTGAAAAGAATAAGGCAAACAAAAGTTAGAACTATTAGAAATAAAGACAGAATTAGTCGTATAAGAACTTTTATTAAAAAATTTGTTGCCTCTATTGGCAGTAAAGAGGCTGAAACGAATTTTATCGCTGCACAATCAGAATTAAGTAAAGGAGTTTCTAGAGGAGTACTAAATAAAAATACGGCTAGCAGGAAAATTTCTAGATTAAATAAGTTATTGAAAGCTTCAACAACAAAATAGATTATGGCAAACGTAGATCATCGGATATTAGATGATATTTGGAGTTCAGTTTGTGAAGATCTTCGTAATATTTTTGGGGATGCTGTAATTAATAATTTAATTTCTCCGTTGCACCCCGAAAAGTTAGAAGAAAATACGTTGTATTTAATAGCTCCGAGTGTTTTTTTTAAAGATTGGGTGACAAATAACTATCTCACACAAATTATACAGATATGCGTTGAAAAATATCCGCAAGTAAAATCTGTAGAATTAAAGGTGTTAGAATCAAACAAACCATCTAATATACAGACTAATTCAATAAATGAAGAAACTACGACTTCAGATGATGATACATTTGGTATACCTCTAGATCCTAATTTAACATTCGATAAATTTGTTGTTGGAAAACCTAATGAACTAGCTTACGCCGCAGCCTTAAGAGTTGCAGAATCTGATGACGTTGTTTTTAATCCTTTATTTTTATATGGGGGTGTTGGTTTAGGTAAAACACACCTGATGCATGCTATAGCTTGGAGTATCAAAGCAAAAAATCCAAAAAGAACAATTGCTTATATGTCTGCAGAAAAATTTATGTATCAATTTATTCGTTCTGTAAGATATAAAGATACTATGGCTTTTAAAGAGCAATTTAGATCTGTTGACGTCTTAATGATAGATGATATTCAATTTATATGTGGGAAAGACTCTACACAAGAAGAATTTTTTCATACTTTCAATGCATTAGTAGATAATAATAGACAAGTAATAGTATCCGCAGATAAATCACCATCAGATTTAGATGGAATGGAAGAGCGATTGAAATCTCGTCTAGGCTGGGGACTAGTTGCAGATATTCATCCGACTACATATGAATTAAGATTGGGAATTTTACAATCAAAAGCTGCAAATACCTCCGTTATTATTCCAGATAAAGTTTTAGAATTTATTGCACATAAGGTTACATCTAATATAAGAGAACTAGAAGGAGCATTAAACCGGATTATTGCAAATGCGGTATTTATTGGCAGAGAAGTTACTATCGACAGTGCCAGAGAGGTATTATCAGATCTGTTACGTTCAAGTGAAAGACGTGTAACAATTGAAGAGATTCAAAAGAAAGTAGCTGCTCATTATTCAATAAAATTTAGTGATATGTTTTCATCAAAACGCTCTCGACAAATAGCTTTACCACGGCAAGTTGCCATGTACTTAGCCAAAAAACTTACCACTATGTCTTTACCAGAGATAGGCAAAAATTTTGGAGGAAAAGATCATACAACAGTACTACATGCTGTTAGAAAAATAACAGAAACTATGCGAGATGATGCAAGTTTAGAAGAAGATATACGATTATTAACAAAAATTTTGCAATAGGAAAGAATCGATTTATAGATTTTTTTGATATTATTTCATCGAATTATCATAAATTCCTGCTTTTAACCGATTTTTTTATTGTTTTTAAAAACTTTTACCTTGATTTATTAAATAATATAATCATCCTAAACAATTATCAATTCACCCCTTACTTCATTCTAACCATTGTCGTCATTCTAAGCGAACGGAGTGAGTGTTGAGAATATATTATTCTTTCTCTTATCTTTTCTGAAATTGCTCTGAAATCATCATAGATTGCCACGTCACTTCGCTCCTCGCAATGACGAAAAAGAGAAAGAATCATTACAGTGACACTAGACAATGGTAGCGCCATGGGCTACAATTTTCCTGTAATTATAAGTGGCATGAGTCCTTACAACGTCTCATCGTCATTCTGAGTACACTTTTTTTCACGTCATTGTCGTCATTCTAAGCGAATGGAGTGAGTGTTGAGAATCTATTTTTATTCGTGTTTATAAATAGCACTTCCTATAAGAATGAACCTATTTTTTATTAAATAAAGCTTATTCTTGTTATTAGTAAAAGATGGACACATAATAACACAATGATCATTTGCTTTTTCAAACTCTTTTAACGGTATTAATATATTTTTTGCATTGAACATTTTTTTATCTTTTAATAGAAAATTTGTAAAATGAGTAAACACATCAAATTGCCAAACGTTACCATATATTGCACCGTAAGTGTATTTTTCTATTGGATTTTCATCTATAAATATATAAATTCTATTTCCTCTTATATATAACTCAATACTCTGTTCAACTAAAGGCATATCATTTTTTCTTAAAGCATAATTTTTTAAAATCCAATCTTTGGAATAAGAAATTGAATAAAAAGTAGTAGCAATTGATGAAAAAATTTAAGAACACAAATTAAAGCAATTTAGAACCATATTTTATTCGTAGTTCTGTTTAATTCAAAAGCATATTTCAATTTTTGAGCTCTTTGGTCATTTTCATTATCAGTTAATTTTTTCATTTGTCTACCCCAAATTGTTTCAGGCCACAAAGAATCATTAATAGTTCTACAGACAATATGAATATGTAATTGCGGTGTTTTATTTCCTATCGCAGCAACATTTAATCTATCACAGTCAAATAATTCTTCCATAATATTAGAACATAAATTAATTTCTTTCATTAATTGTATTTGTTGTTCTATAGATAATTGATTAATTTGAACAACATTTTCTACACGAGGAATTAATAAAATCCATGGAAATTCTTTATTTTCCATAACTACAGAACATAATTCTAACTCAGCAATCAAACTTTTCTTTTTAAATGTATCTAATAATTTAAATGCCATAATATTAAACTTTATTTATAAAAATGTCTTAGCAAATATGTTGGAAACTTGTTTGTTTTACCCGTCATTTTATGACCAATTAAACACAATTTCTTTAATTCTTCTTCATTATTTTCTTCTGTCATACTTGGAATTACTCGTGATGTAACTCCAGTCATAACCAGAGCGGAATCTATTCCAGCGTTATGAGCACCAAGAATATCTGTCCATAATGTATCCCCTATCATTAAAATTTTATCGGAATTAGAATTTGTAGTTTCTTTAGCAAATTCAAAAATTTCTGCATAAGGTTTCCCAAAACGGATAACTTTACCACCAAATTTTTTCTCATAATATAATCCAATACTTCCTTGAGTAATAATAGGATATCTACCTCCATCTATACCACTCATTGCAAAAATATCAGGATTAGCTATCAACAATGTACTACCTAAAGATGATAATTCTGACAAACACAAATGAAATTCCGTTAGACCTCTTCTACCTTTATCATCTGATAATTTGGACCAGTCGAAGTCAATATATTCAGAAATTGGAACAGCATTATTATTCTCATCTCGGAGACAATCTACTCTAACAGAACCATAACTCGCACGTGGAGTTGCTACATATATCAAATCAGCCTGTGTACAATCATCTGTTTTTACTAAACCAACATTACTAAAAACACTAGGATTTCCCATGAACAAACATTTTACTGTTAGAAGTTTATGTCCTAATATATTTTCAAAATATACTTTATTTGAGAGTAAAGTGTTATGTAAAAACTCCCCAGATGTTATAAAATAGTCATAATGGATTCCTTCAAATATTCCTCTTTCGGAATATCCTATAATAGCTTCTGATGATAATTGGGTGGTGTTAGAAAGAATAACAATTTTTTTGCCTGATTTCTTTAATTCAAGTAATGTTTCTACAACTCCTTCATATAAATTTATTCCATTAAATAGAACACCATAAACATCAACGAATAACGTATCATATTGCTCAGAAATATCTATTATATTATTATAAATATTCATTTATTCTCCTTAATGTATTAATTTTTTATATTTAATACGGTGAGGAATTATTTCTGTAATTCCCAATCTTTTACGTTTATCTTCTTCATATGAAGAAAAATTACCTTGAAACCATTCAACATGGCTTTCTCCTTCAAAGGCTAAAATATGTGTAGATATTCTATCTAAAAACCAACGGTCATGGCTAATAACTATAGCGCATCCAGCAAAATTTAATAATGCATTTTCTAAATTTCTTAAAGTATCAATATCCAAATCATTTGTAGGTTCATCAAGTAATAAAACATTTGCTCCAGATTTTAACATTTTCGCTAAATGAACTCTGTTTCTTTCTCCACCAGACAACTGATGAATATATTTTTGCTGGTCAACTCCTTTAAAACCAAAATATGAAACATATGCCCTACTAGGAATACGTTTCTTACCTAGTTCAATTTCATCTAATGAATCGGAAATTTCTTCCCATACTGTTTTATTTGCATCTAAATTATCTCTATTTTGATCAACATAAGCTAATTTTACAGTTTCTCCTATTTTTATAGTACCAGTATCAACAGGTTCATTCCCTATAATCATTTTAAATAAAGTAGATTTTCCTGCTCCATTAGAGCCAATAACACCTACAATACTTCCCGGTACAATCTCAAAAGAAAGATTATCAATTAATAATTTATCTCCAAATGATTTTCTTATATTATCTGCTTTGATAACTATATCACCTAACCTTGGACCAGATGGAATATATAAAACAGATGTATTATAAGATTTATCACTCTCTTGAGCCAATAAGTCTTTATAAGCTTCTAATCTAGCTTTACTTTTAGCTTGTCTAGCCTTATGTGACTGTCTGACCCATTCCAACTCTTTAAATAAAATCTTTTGTCTTCCTTCTTCTTTTTTATCCTCTTGAGAAAGTCTATTTTGTTTTTCTTCTAACCAAGCAGAATAATTACCTTCAAATGGATAAGTATTTCCTCTATCTAATTCTAGAATCCACCCAGCAACATTATCTAAGAAATATCTATCATGGGTCACTAAAACGACTGCTCCTTTATAATCTTGTAAATGTTTTTCTAACCAAGCTACAGATTCTGCATCTAAATGATTTGTAGGTTCATCAAGTAGTAATAGATCAGGTTTTTGTAGCAATAATTTACAAAGTGCTACTCTTCTCTTTTCTCCACCTGATAAATTTTTAACTAATTCATCCGAAGAAGGACAACGTAAAGCATCCATTGCGATTTCAATCATTCGATTTAAATCCCACAAATTCAGTGCATCTATTTGTTCTTGTAGCTCACCCTGACGAACAATTAATTTATCCATTTCATCAGAACTAATTTCTTCCGAAAATTTAGTAGAAATCTCATCAAATTCATCTAATAATTGTTTTTGCTTAGTTAGTCCGCTGATAATATTATCATAAACTGTTTTTTCTTTGTCTAATTCTGGCTCTTGAGGCAAATAACCAACGGTAGCACCATTCGCTAACCATGCTTCTCCATTAAAATCGTGTTCTATACCTGCCATTATTTTTAATAAAGTAGATTTTCCCGCTCCATTATTTCCTATAATTCCTATCTTAGCATCTGGAAAAAATGATAACCAAGTTTCTTTTAATATTTGCTTTCCTCCAGGGTAAGTTTTTGAAACTCCTTTCATTACATATATATATTGATATGCGGACATAAAACACCTAATTTAATATTCTTTTTATTATACAATATCACACACTAACTTGACTTTCTAATATTTTATTAAATTATTAAAAATTTAAACTTTTCATTAACTATTCCTAATTTATTTTAAAAATATTAAACGATGGTTTTTATAATGGACGGAAAAGAATCATTAATACAGTGGCACGAAGGAATGTTAATTTCTCCCCAACACTTTCAACAATTAAATAATTATAATTAAATGATAGTAGAGCATTTAGGGCAGTCTTTTTCACCTTTTCATTATGGATTATTTGAATTAAAAATGGATACTTCTTCTCTATCATCAGGATTAGTCCGAGTTTTAAAAGCAAAAGGATTTTTTCAGGATGGTCTTTTTTTTAATTTTGATGCAACAAAAGATAACCCATTGGAATTAAATCTAAACACATATTTTCAAACTAATTCAAAAGCAATAAAAATATATTTATCAATACCTTCTAGACATTGTGGAGAAAATGCACTAATGGGCGGCTTTACTCGATATTATTCTTCAGAAATTCTCGATATAAAAGATGAAAATATCGGAGAAAATGAAATAAACATCCCTATTTTAAAACCTAATTTAAAATTATTAGATGAATCACAAGTAGACGGCAGATATCAAAGCTTTCCAATTTTTGAAGTAGAAAAATCTACAGATAGAGGTATTGTAAGTACAAATTTTATAGCGCCTTTTTTAACTTTATCCGAACATTCTCAAATATCTAGTATGTGTAGAGATATTGTAGGGGCAATTCGAGAAAAAATCTCATATTTTGCAGAAAGAAAAGAAAATTTTACTCAAAATAGTGCTGAAGAATCTATAGCAAATTTAAGGCTATTAATTCAAGCAGCTTTACCTTTAGAATCGATAATAAAAATCGAAGGATTACATCCGTTTGAAATTTTTAAGTGTTTTTTAAATTCTATAGCAAGTATTATCGCAATTAATCCCGCGGGATTGGTTTATAAACTTCCTGTTTACAACCATAATGACATCTATAATTGTTTTGAACAACTATATAATTATTCTATTGAGTTATTACAACATCTAAAACAAAAATATGATGTAATTAAATTTCAGAAAGATAATAACGTATTTTCATTAAATATAATACCTGAATGGTTAAAAAATGATGAAATAGTAATAGGTATTAGAAAGCCTTTTGCTGTATCTAATGACGATATGCTTTCATGGATAAACGGATTACAAATCGCCAGTACCTCAACCTTCCCTCTTATAAAAGATAAAAGAGTATTAGGAGCCGAACGCCGAATATTAGAAAGAAGTGAATATATCACACAGCCTATCGGTATGATATCTATAGCTATCAAAGCTCACACATCATATATAAAACCAAATGAGAAATTGTATTTATCCAGTAGTTATTTTGATATTATTCCAGAGGAAATAATTTTGTATGCAGAAAAATAATACTTTAAATATAAATAATTTAATTTTAGTTTTCGGAAATTTTGCCGTTGAAGTATTTAATTATAAAAAGCATATATTAAATAATGATTCTCAATTTGATTTTAAAACTATTCATAAAAATTTAAGTAAAATACTTAAAGATATTTTAGATATACAAAAAAGTATTTCATTTGAGAAAAAAGTAAGGGAAGTTGTTTATATTATGGCTTCCCTAGCAGATGAAGTATTTTTAAATATTTCCTGGGAAGGAAAAGATTATTGGGAAAACAATATGTTAGAAAAACATTTTTTCGGAACACAAATTGCAGGAGAAAAAATTTTTTCTAATATACAGGAATTAATATCTAAAGATAACATAGCAAATTTACTTATTGCTGAAATATATATGAAAACATTACTATTGGATTTTGAAGGAAAATATCGAGGATTAAATGATGCTAGTCATGAAATAAATAATTTTAGAAGACAATTACTCACTTTTGTAGAAAAATATGACAAATCAATAACAATGGTTGAACATCGGATGTTCCATCAAGAGTATTCTAAAACATTACCAACAATTCATAGACAATTTCTACCGGATATTTACATAATAAATTATATTTGTGCATTTTTTGTATTCATGTTTCTAGTAGTAAGTTCTATAGCATGGATTTTAGAAACTCGACCATTAAATGAAATATTAATGGAAATTTCATCTGTAATTTTAAGGGCTTAATAAATATGCAGGTATTTAGAGAATTTCTAGCTAATAAATTATCTTATATACCAAAAGAATTAATTACTCCTATCTCATTTGGATTAATTGCTATAGCTATAATTCTCATTATTATTACTTTTGTAATTTGTGTTATTTATATTAATACACAGCCTAAAAAATCATCAAAACCTATTCAACCTATAACACGAGATGATATATTAAATAAAAAAGAAACAAATATTATACCTGAAAAAATAAAAAATGAAGAATTGCCTATTATCTCTGGAAGATTAGGAGAAATTTTAACATTATGGGGTATTTTAAATGCAGGTACATTAACAAAATCTTTTTTCCGAGTATTAGAAATAATCAAAAATAGTACATATGACATTAGATGGAGATATAAACTTCCATGTTTTATGTTAGTCGGTCCACATCACAGTGGAAAAACCACATTACTAAACAATCTAAATTTCGAAAATCTTTCTTCTAATGATGAAGAGGTGAATTCTACTTGGAAATTATTTAAACAAGGAACAATATTTGAATTTCCTTATGTAGATGAGACAGAAGATAAAACTAAATTCTGGTCATTTATCAGTGACTTGTTTGTTTTTATTAGACCACGGCGACCATTGGATGGGATTATCGTAACACTACCAGCTAATTACTTAACTGATGAAAGCATAAATATTACCAAACAGGCTCAAGACACATTTGAACGGATCTTCCAATTACAAAGGGACATTAACTTTCGTCTTCCGATATATATAATCGTAACAAAAACTGATTTAATTCCAGGGTTCCAAGAATTTGTTCACCTGCAACATAGTAATTCAAAACAACAAATTTTCGGATGGTCATGTCCTTATTCAATTAACACTTCTTTTTCAACTGAATGGATTAACGAAATATTCGATACGGTAGATTCCGGTATCAGAAAAGCTATTTTTTATTTTTCTAGAAAAAGAAATGTTGACGAAAATTTAGAAAAAGCTGTTTTATTTGAAAATTATTTTGAAAAAATAAAGCCAAACTTATCTAATTATCTTATATCAATGTTCAGAACTCATAATCCTCAAGATGGATTAATTTTCCGTGGAGTTTATTTTGTTGGTAAACAAAAAAAACAAATTATTTCCAATGCTGGATTGATTCAAGCGTCAGCACTTACTCCAGGAGTTAATGTGGATGCTAGTTTTAATCATCTTCATAATGATGATTTATGTTTTGCTCATGATTTATTTAAAGACAAAATTTTTAAAGAATATAATATTGCTTATCCTATATCTTCAAATATTATAGGCATGAGTAAAAATGAATATAGGAATAAAGCTATTTTTGCGGGTTCTGCTTTGGCTTTATCAATTGGATGGTTTATTGGTAACAATAATATTAAAGAAAGTATTAATAAATACTACTATGACTTGAATACAGTTAAAAAATCTTTACAAAAAATTCAACATCTAGAAAATGCTTTACAAAAATCTGAGGATCAAATTTTAATAAATAACCAAGCATCTTCTCTTCTACAAAATATGCCAGTGGTAAAAAAAGGAGATTTTTTCTCATTTTTTGTTCCTCAATCTTGGGTATCGAACATAGGAAGCAATATAAAATCGACAATGGAATTAGTTTTTGATTCTGTTGTTGTAAAAGCTATGTATATAGATTTAAATTTCAAC
>CAZHJM010000001.1:55909-116078 GCA_964532905.1 uncultured Holosporaceae bacterium | reverse complement strand
TAGTAGAAAAAATTTTAGCGAATGTTTCATCTGATATTGATAGATTCTACAATGCGGGGAAAAATATCCAAGTACAATATAGCGTACAAGATTTAGCAAAACTTTATAATAAATTAGAATTAGTTGAAGATATTTTCAACAATAAAAATTTTAATTGGATTTATAAAGAGACATTTCAACCTTCATCCGAATATATTCAGTTAATTCAAAAAATACAAAATACGAATATCATGAGTTCTGACAATTTAAGAGAGCTACAAAATTCGGCAAATTCACAATTTTTTAAGTATAAAAATGAATTATCAGAATATAAATCCAATATCACAGGTAAATTGTTAAATGAACTGAAACCATCTGAAGGATTTTTACAATTAAAACAAGAAATAAAAACTTTATTAAGTATGCCTTTTATATGTGTGATACCAGGAGAACATTATTCTTCAGATATTCCTATTGATAAAATGTTAATATGGGATATAAAAAGGCTAAAAGAGCTTTCTGATTTAGTTGATAAATATAATGAATTTTCAGATAACTTGCCTGATGGTATGTTAGCAAGCCATTTTGATTTACATAAAACTGTAGCAAAAAAATGCTTTTACTCTACAATTAAAGCAATGCTAGGAAATGCTGAAATTTTAGATGATTTACCTATGGGAACATCTAGAACATTATTAGAATCTTCATATAAAAAACAGGCAATTAACATTCGAAATGTTTCAATTACATTACCAAAAATTATAAAAATTTTAGATGAAATCGTGTATGAAGATAATCAACGTGACTTTGGATTTTCTCAATTAATTATTTCGCAATATACCTTATTGTTAGAAAAAATTGATGCACTTTTCAACTTAGAAAAACCATATTCTACTAATGAGACCTTATTCGATGATTGGAATGGTAGTGGCAATCCAAAATTTATGAGTATGAATAATAAAGAATCTGTAAAACAATATCTAAATGCCCAATTTGAAAGAATAAAATTTTTAGCAAAAGATCTTGCTGCTCCTGTTGTAGATTTATTAACAATTCCAAGTATTTTTGATAAAATTAGAGATAAAAGATTAATAAATAAATGGAAAGAAATTATTTCCAATGTAGATGATTATGAAAATCAGAAACCAGGAAATTCTATAGCTGCATTAGAAGGATTTATTACAGAGAATTTATCTCAAGTTTCGTTAAATAATTTTGACGAAAAAGGAGAAATTCAAGATATGT
The DNA here is from genome assembly GCA_964532905.1 of uncultured Holosporaceae bacterium. GTDB lineage: Bacteria > Pseudomonadota > Alphaproteobacteria > UBA3830 > UBA3830 > UBA3830. Next base: position 114,854 of record CAZHJM010000001.1, on the reverse strand, counting down.
CTCAAAATGATAGTGATTATTTCTTATCTAAACGTTCTAATGTAGCAAAATCATTAATTTCACGAGCAGATATAGTACGATATGATAAAGCTGTAGCTTCTTATAACGAACTTCATCAATTTTTCAATCAAAACTTATCAAACAGATTTCCTTTTGGAACATCAGATAATGAAACTAACGTTTCAGATATTGAAGAATTTATTTCTATTTATGAAAATATACCTTCTGATAATTATAAAATATTAGAAAAAAATAAAGACAAAAAGGGTATTAATAAGGAAGTCTTTGATTTTATAAAATCACTATCTTCTGTAATTCCATTTCTAAAGCTCTGGGTTCAACAAACCAAAAGCTCTGATCCAAACAAATGTCCAATATGCTTTAATGTTTTGCTTAGACCTTTTGCTAACATGGAAGTCATGACATCAGCTGTAATAGATAGAATCATGACTATAAATAATGTACAGGTAAAGGATAACGCTAATGTTGCTTTTTTCAATGACGACAAGATAAATGTATCATTTGGTTGGGTTGCTTCTGCTGATGAAACTCCAGATAGTACAAAATCAGCGGGAATTTTAAAAATAGATGGAAATAAAGCAATATTTTCCTACAATGGACATTGGGCAATGTTCAAACTTATCGAAGAACACAAAATGGATAAGAATATCGAATATCCGAATGGTATCACTTTACAATTTGAAGTTCCTATAGTTGCAAAAAACGAAAATAACAGCTCTCTAACTTCAAAAATGGTATTCAAAATTACTCCTTTAAAAAGAAATGGAGATAAACTCGAACCACTATTATGGCCAAAATTTCCTAAAATTTGTCCTGATTTATACAATCAATCCTCTACTCCAAAAAATGTTAATAACAATATGATAAATAATTCTATTGTAAATAATATATCTTTTGATTAATAAGGTGCTTAATATGAATATTAATGAATTACTATTACCAATATCTAAAGAAAATGTTTGTGGGACTTATTTACTTTATGATGATGTTTATGATCACATTAAAGAACTTCGTAGAGAAGATGACGCCCAGCTTTCCCAAGGTATATGGCAAACAGAGATAAAAAAAGCTAATTGGTCTGAAGTATATAAGTTGTGCTATGAATTATTAAAAACAAAAACAAAAGATCTACAAATAGCAATTTGGCTTACAGAATCACTTATCGCAGAAAAAGGATTTATAGGATTAAATGAAGGTTTAGAACTTATTCAAAAACTATGTGAAAAATTTTGGGATAATATTTTCCCTAATATAGATAAACAAAATAATAATTATTCATATCGTTTATCACCAATATTATTTTTAGCTGATAAACTTCCGGAACGTATAGTATTAATTCCTTTAACTAATAGAGATGAACCTATATCATATCTTTATCAGATTGGATGTCCGCTAGACATAATTTACAAGTCAAAAACTATAAAGGCATATCGTTAAAAAATATTGGAAAACAAATTGCTGCAACGCCTATAGAAATATTCCAAGAAACTAAAAAGCAAATACAAATTTCATTACAATTATTAAGAAATATTCGTAATTTCTTAGATGAAAAGTGCAACAATGAATCTCCTAGTTTCAGGCAACTTTTTGATATTTTAGAAGATATACAAAGAATTACTGAAAAAAATATAGAAATGAAAAATAAACAAGGCATTAGACGTATAAATAATCCTCAAATATTAGATACAAAAACAGATGAAGCGAATAAAATTATAGAAGAATCTGTTATAAATCAAGAAAATACTAAAACTTCTTCTGAATCTACTCCAACAATAGAACAAGCTTATAATGCTCTTAATGAAATTGCTGTTTTTTTAGAGAAAAAGCAACCTCAAAGTCCGGCGTCTACATTAGTGAAAATAGCTTATGAAATTGGGAAAAAAAGCTTTCAAGAATTATTAAAATTAAATATTGATAGCGGAGTTTCTGTACTAAATACCATATCAGAATTATATAAAATATTTCATCAGAAAAATGAAGAAAAGAATCCTTTAAATGAATTTCCATCCATTAATAAAATGATATAGTATGATTAATGTAAAATGTTATATAATATCAGCGTATAAACAAATGGTGATAATATGTTAAAACAATTAGCAGCGATTCCTGCCTTTTTTTTATGTTGTGGATGCGATCCAGTAACTCTTATTGTCGGTGGAACTGCTGCCATCGGAACTGCTACAGTTAGAGATAAAGAAGGAGCGACCGGACAAATTTCAGATGCATATTTAAAGAAAAAAATAGAGACAGTACTTTATAGAAAAGATCCGAAATTGTTTGATAGAATTGAATTAGCAGTAAAACATGGTATCGTTGTTGTTATAGGTAGTTTCGATGATCAATCCCAATGTGATACCGCTATGGAAATAGTAAGATCGGTCAAAACAGATGATGTCTATGATGAAACCAAAGTCGAACCTCAAGCGAAAATAGGAACCTTTGCTGAAGATTCTGCAATTACGACAAGAATTTCAAGCGCGTTAACTTTTGATGGAAATGTATCTTCTTTAAATTATGATTTAACAACAGTAAATGGTGTTGTTTACATTTGTGGAACCGCTATGTCAGTTTATGAAAGAGATGTCGTATTAAATCATGCAAGAACGACATCAGGTGTGAAAAAAGTTGTATCATATATTAAAATAAATAATGATAACGACAAGGATAACTAATGTATGCTTGTGTAAAAACAGTTGCTTTTTTTGGAGTTTCAACTGTAGAAGTAGATGTTCAGGCTCAGATATTAAATGGTATTCCATCTTTTAGCATTGTTGGGTTACCTGATAAAACTGTAGCTGAATCTAGAGAAAGAATTAGATCTAGTTTATATTCTATGGGCATTGCTCTACCATCTAAAAGAATAACTGTTAATCTTGCTCCAGCTGATGTTCAAAAAGAAGGAAGTCACTACGATCTTCCTATTGCTTTGGCATTACTTGTGGCAATGGATATAATATCACAAGAAGATATCATGAATGTAGTTGCTGTCGGAGAACTTTCGCTAACAGGAGAAATTTCTAAGGTTTTAGGTGTATTACCAGCAGCTATATTTGCAAAAAAATATGATAAAATATTTATTTGTCCTGAGTCATGTGCACAAGAAGCAATATGGGCAGGTGATAATTTAATATTGGCTCCGAAAAATTTAATATCTTTATTAAATCATTTTAAAGGACAACAATTGTTACCGAAAATTAATATTGATAGAAACAAAATAAACACATTTGAAACAACATCATTTGGTTGTTTTAGTGAAATCAAAGGGCAGTTACTTGCCAAAAGAGCAATAGAATTAGCCGCTGCAGGAAATCACAATATTTTAATGTTAGGTCCTCCTGGAGTTGGTAAATCCATGCTTGCATCTAGAATCCCTAGTATTCTTCCGCCAATGACTTCGCAAGAATCTTTAGAAGTAACAATGATTCACAGTCTAGCGGGACAAATGAACGATTATGGATTAATTTTACAAAGACCGTATAGGGCTCCTCATCATTCTGCATCATTACCTGCATTAGTCGGTGGAGGAAATAATGCAAAACCTGGTGAAATTTCGTTAGCTCATAATGGGGTTTTATTTTTAGATGAATTACCTGAATTTTCACGTTCGGCATTAGAATCACTAAGACAACCTCTTGAAAATGGTAATATAACTATTGCAAGAGCAAATAATCATGTTACTTATCCGGCGAAAATCCAATTAGTCGCAGCAATGAATCCTTGTCGTTGCGGTTATCTTGGTATTCAGTCAAAAGAATGCTTCAGAGCTCCTCGTTGCGGTCAAGAGTATTTAAGAAAAATTTCAGGTCCATTATTAGATAGGATAGATATATACATTGATGTTCCTGAAGTAAAAATAAAAGATTATTGTCAAAATAAATCCGAATTAGAAACAAGCAAAATTATTCGAGAAAGAGTAATAAAAGCAAGAAAAATTCAAAGTGAAAGATACGGAGAAGGAAAAACAAACTCAAATGCTAAAGGAAATGATTTAGAAAAATACTTATCAGATTCTGCAAGAAAAATTCTATTTGCCTTTATCGATAAAGCACAAATTTCTGCAAGGGGATTTTATAGAATTCTAAAATTATCTCGTACCATTGCTGATTTAGCGGAAAGTGAACCTATTACTGAAGAACATATCGCTGAAGCTATTGAATATCGTAGAATAAATTAAATGTGTAAATATGCTTAAAACAAAATAAAGTTAATGTGTTACACTTCACAAGTGAAAAAGCATAATATATGGTTCATAATAATGACGCTAGACAAGAGTAATGCTCATAGGCTTCTAACTTTCTCGTAATATGAGTGACAGGCATCCTTACACTGATATATCATCATTATAAACGACACGTATCCTCTCACGTTTTGAATTCCTCTCACGTTTTGAATCCTTTTGAACAATGCATATAGATCGTGCTCCATACCTTGTGTCATTTTGATTATTTCTTATAATGACGAGAAGCGGAAGAGACGCGTTGGCTCTGTATTCTAAGTAAAAACACTCCTTTTATCGTCATTCTGAGCTGAGAATTTATTTCCGTACTCTCATCATGCTACTATTTGCTTCATCTCATGGATTGCCACGTCGCGCTGCTCCTAGCAATGACGCTAAAGGGAGAATACTTCTATTAATGAGTGGAAGAAGCGCATTGGCTCCATATTCTGAGCAACATATATTTTTCACGTTTTTTGTCATTGCAAGAAAAACTCAGAATGTTATAGGACATGAAGAAAATGTTGTGAAAACACAGATACAAGGTATTGTGCATGAATAACGATAAACTATTATGTGGATATGTTTACTTATAATAGCGCTGTTCAAAATAGTATTGAGTAGGACAATCATTATAAAGTTATTAATATAATATTTTAAAAATAAAATACTCACAAGACTAACAAAATAATCACGGAATATAAAAAATAAGATGGTGCCGCCGGTGAGAATCGGACTCACGACCCCATCCTTACCAAGGATGTGCTCTACCACTGAGCCACGGCGGCCAATATGGTGCCCGTGGAGGGACTTGAACCCCCACGACCGATTGGTCAGCAGATTTTAAGTCTGCAGCGTCTACCATTCCGCCACACGGGCATAAGACACAAAAAGAATCTATCATTAAAATAGTATCTTATCAATAGAGAAATTTAAAAATAAACTGTTTATCATTAATTGATAAATTTATCTGTTATATAAAACTTGACAAAACAAATAAAGTTTGCTTATTCTAAATAATAAGGTGATAACTTTGAAAATTTTTTTCTTATTTTGAATTTATTAATCTTTTTTTGCAGATAACGCGATGGAAGGAAGCTATCATCAAAATAGGAAGATCCAATTAATGAAGCTACATATAGAATTACAGACGCAAAAATGAATGGATTAAATTCGTGCGTAATAAGATATCCATATTTAGTTAGTATTAAAGAAAAAATACGGCATGAGATTTATAGATTCGAATAGCAAACAAAATATCTTAAATAAAATATTTAGTGATTTAAATTTAATAAACGGGAGATAATTATGAAAAATTTTACTTATATTATTAATGTAATATTTCTTTTAAATTTATTGAATATTTCAGCAATGAGTTTTGAAGAAATTAAAAAGTATGCTAATCAATATAAGTCTTTATCAAAAATTTCTAGTATAAAAGATCCTCAAGCTTTGACATTATCTCAAGCAATTGCTGTAGCGGATGTACAAACAAATGTTCACAATATTACATACTTAGGGCTTTTTCTAGATTCTGGAAGTAATGAAGAAAGATTACGTCTTCTTGAGTATGTTGTACTATATTCTTTATCATTAAAAAATATATATGAAGTGTCAGCAGAACAAATTAGATTGATGAAAATTTTAAAAGATAGACATCATGGCAGCTTAATAAAACAATTAGATTCTATAATTCATTAGATAGATATTTTGTTTGTTATAATATTTATTGTATGCCTTTGCCCTCTATTTCTATAGAAAATAAAGAAAAAGCTGAAGATTTGTTAAAGCAACCAATATCAATTGATAGCAATGATAAAATTGTTATAAAATTTTGTCTTTTATAAAAAGAAAATTAAAACAAATATAAAAATCCTTTATGTTTTGAATGCGTTTTTTGATTAATCTAAAATCAAAGTTGCATTATTAGAGGCAAAGTGACATAAACCTGAATTTATATTAAATAAAATTGGTTCAGTTTGATTTTCTAAACGAATTTTAATAGCCCCTTTACATAATTTTGTTAAAATAGAGATATGGTTTGGTAAAATAGTAATCTCACCCTCTACAGTAGGTAAAGTTATACTTTTTACCTCGCCATCAAATAATTTTTTGGAAAGATTTAATATTTTAACGTGCAAAACTATGCTCCTATCGTTTTAGCTTTTTCAAAAACTTCTTCAATAGTTCCTACCATGAAAAATGCCGCTTCTGGTAACTTATCACAATCACCAGAAATGATAGCATTAAATCCTTTTATTGTATCTTCTACATTTACAAATTTACCAGGCATACCTGTAAAAACCTCAGCCACATGAAATGGTTGTGACAAAAATCTTTGTATTTTCCTTGCTCTAGCTACAGTTAATTTATCTTCTTCTGATAACTCTTCCATACCCATAATAGCAATAATATCTTGTAGAGATTTATAAGTTTGTAGTACACGTTGTACCTCTCTGGCTACTTGATAATGTTCTTCTCCCACTATCATAGGGGATAACATTCTAGATGTAGAATCCAAAGGATCTACTGCAGGATAAATACCCATTTCGGAAATTTTTCTACTTAGAACTGTGGTAGCATCCAAATGAGAAAATGATGTTGCAGGAGCCGGGTCTGTTAAGTCATCAGCAGGAACATAAATAGCCTGTACTGACGTAATAGAGCCTTCTTTCGTACTAGTAATACGTTCTTGCAATTCTCCCATATCAGTTGCTAGAGTAGGTTGATATCCGACTGCGGAAGGGGTTCTCCCTAATAATGCAGAGACCTCTGAACCAGCTTGAGTAAAACGAAAAATATTATCTATAAACAGTAAAACATCTTGATGTTCTTTATCACGGAAATATTCCGCTAATGTTAATCCTGTTAAAGCAACTCGTACCCTAGCCCCAGGAGGTTCATTCATTTGTCCATATACCAAAGCAGCTTTAGAATTATCTCCATTTGGATTAATAACATCAGCTTCTATCATTTCATGATATAGGTCATTTCCTTCACGAGTACGCTCACCTACACCAGCAAATACAGAAAATCCTCCATGTGCTTTAGCAACATTGTTAATTAGCTCTTCAATTAGAACTGTTTTACCTACGCCAGCGCCGCCGAATAGCCCAACTTTTCCTCCTCTTGCATAAGGCGCTAATAAATCAATGACTTTAATACCAGTAGCAAGAATTTCTGCTTCTGTTGATTGATCCTCAAAATCTGGAGCTTCTCTATGAATTGGCATTTTTTCTGCGGAGTGAATTGGCCCTAATTCATCTACCGGTTCTCCTATAACATTAATAATCCTTCCTAGAAGTTTACGTCCAACAGGAACTTCTATCATTTTCCCTGTATCAATCACTTCCTGCTCTCTCTGCAAACCATCTGTTATATCCATAGCAATGGTACGAACAGTATTTTCTCCTAATTGTTGTGCGACCTCTAAAACAATCTTTTTATCACGATTAAAAACCTCAAGAGCATTGAGAATTTCCGGGACTTTATCAGGGAATACTACATCGACAACTACTCCTAAAATTTGTGATATATAACCTTTATTTTGTTCCATTCTAACCTCTTTATTCTTTAGATACAGCATTAGCTCCAGCTACTACTTCTACCAATTCTTGTGTAATACCTTGTTGTCTAGTTCTATTATAACGTATACTTAAATCAGATAACATATCGTCCGCATTGCGTGTTGCATTATCCATAGAAGACATACGCGAGCTCTGTTCACTAGCCATACTTTCTAAAGCAGACTGGTATAATTGAATCATTATATTATATTTAAGATTTTCATCTAATATATCGGCTTCAAATGGTTCAAAAACCATTTTAGTATTATCATTATTTTCTGTATTTAGCAGAGGAATAAGACTTTTATTTTGAATATTCATCTTTATCGAAGAATAAAAATGGGTATACATAACTGAAACTTTATCAACTTCTTTATTAATAAATCGATTTATAACTTTTGCACTTAGTGATTTTGATTTATTAAAAATCTGTTCTCCAGAATAAAAATCAGAAATCAAATCTAATTTATCATTTTCGTTTATTATATTCTTTAATGAAGATACTAATTTACGCCCTATACATAAAATTTGAACATTTCGTCCCAAATTATGGATATTAGAAACATAATCCCTCATTTCCTTAAATAATAAGTAATTAAAATTACCACAGAAACCTTTATCCGAAGCAAATACCACTAACAATTCCGTTTTAATTTGCTCTCGGCCATCAAGTAATTCATAAACTTTTTGAAGTTGATCTCTGTGAATATTGCACAGTATACTATTCAAGGCAAATGCATATTCTCTTGATTCTAAAGCTTTTTGTTCAGCTTTTCTTAATTTTACACTTGCGACTAATTTCATAGCCGACGTAACTTTACGAATGGATTGAATACCTGAAATTTTATTTCTAAGCTCTTTTAAATTAGCCATTACGCAACTTTTTCCTTTTTAAAATCTTCAAGATAAGCCTGAAGCACAGTATTCAAATTTTCTTCGGTTTCCGTACTAATTTTTTTCTGTTTATTTATATCAGAAATAATATCATTTGCTTCACGTTTAATTCTATCTATAACATAAGACTCAAAATGCTTAACATCCTCTAAATTTATATTATCCAAATAACCATGCACACCAAGATAAATACTTATAACTTGTTCTTCTACCGGCATAGGAGAATATTGAAGTTGTTTTAAAATTTCCGTCAATCTTTCTCCACGAGATATTAATTGTTTACTGGAAGCATCTAGATCCGAAGCGAATTGAGCAAAACTCGCCATTTCACGATACTGAGCCAATTCTAATTTTATCTTTCCAGCAACTTGTTTCATACACTTTGTTTGAGCTGCAGAACCAACTCGACTAACAGATGCTCCAGCATTAATAGCTGGACGAACTCCTTTATAAAACAAATCTGTTTCTAAGAAAATCTGTCCATCTGTAATTGAAATAACATTTGTCGGAATATAAGCAGACATGTCTCCCGCTTGAGTTTCTATAATAGGTAAAGCAGTTAAAGAACCTCCACCACGAGTCGCGTCTAATTTTGCGGCTCTTTCAAGCAAACGAGAATGTAAATAAAAAACATCTCCTGGATATGCTTCACGTCCAGGAGGTCTTCTTAATAATAACGACATCTGTCTATATGCAACCGCATGCTTGGACAAATCATCATAAATTATAAGTGCATGCATGCCATTATCTCTAAAATATTCCCCTATAGCACAACCAGCATATGGAGCTAAATATTGCATAGGAGCAACATCAGAAGCAGTAGCTGATACAACTATAGTATAATCCATAGCACCATTATCCGTTAAAGTTTTAACAATCTGAGCTACAGAAGATCTCTTTTGTCCAATAGCTACATATATACAATATAATTTTTCAGATTCAATATTTTTATTAAACGCATGTTTTTGATTTAAAATAGCATCAATTGCTATTGCAGTTTTACCTGTTTGACGGTCACCAATAATTAACTCCCTTTGTCCTCTTCCAATTGGAACAATAGCATCAATTGCTTTTAATCCAGTTTGTACAGGTTCGAATACTGATTTCCTTTCAACGATTCCAGGAGCTTTAATATCAACAGGTTTAAATTCATCGGTTTTTATTGCTCCTTTTCCATCAATCGGTTCACCTAATGCATTAACAACTCTTCCTAATAAAGATTTACCAACGGGAACTTCCATAATTTTATGAGTTCTACGAACTTCCATACCTTCCCAGACACTTCGATCTTCACCAAAAAGAACAATATCTACAGTATCCTCACCTAAATTCATAGCTAAACCAGAGGTACCTGATTCAAAAACTACTTCTTCATTCATTGCAATGTGTTCTAAACCATATACTCTAGCTATACCATCACCAACAGATAATACTCTTCCGACTTCTATAAATTCAGGTTCACAATCGAAGTTTTGAATTCTTTCCTTTATTATAGAATCTACTTCTGAAGGTTTAATATTCATAAATATCTCCTCTTATAGCGTTACCTAATCGAACTAATTTAGATTTCATAGAATAATCCAATACTTTTGAATGATATTGGATTTTAAATCCATCTATTAATGCATTATCGGCATTGAAAATAAATTCTAAATCACCAGTAAAAATTGATTTTAATTTTTCTTCTAAATCTTTCTTCATTTTTTTATCAAAATTTTTAGCATATGTTATATAAAAAGTTTTTTTCCCATGTATAGAATCAATAAAATTTTCATACGCTATACATATTTCAGGAAGTAATTCGAATCTTTTATTTTTTAGAAGTAGTTTTAAAAAATTACCTATTTCTTTACTTAATGATAACTCATTAATCATTTCTTGAACAAAATCAAAACCATTTTTTGATAAAAGGCTTAGTCTTTTTAAGATTTTTTCTGAATCTTCTAATTTATTTATAAAATTTCCGATATTTTTTATTTGCTCTAAAAAATTTTTCTCACAATTCATCATTACAGACACTTCATAAAGAGATTTTACATATCTATGTACTACAGAATTACCAATGTTTAGGATTAAACCAGACAATCCTATCTCTCCTTATAACCTTCGATTTATATAACATAAAATTTGGAATAAGTCCAATAACCGCATAATATAAAATCAAAAGAAAAACATAAAGCTATTATTGAAAATAAATCAAGATAAATATTAAAAAAATACACAGAAAAATATCTTGACATGCATTTTTTCATAAAAATTTTATATGATTGCTTCAAAATAATAATTTCCTTATAAATCAATAGGATATTTTTTTGTATTTTCCTCTTGAAATTCAATAACATTATGAAAAATTGGGTTTTTTTCGATATATTCACCATATTATCCACAAAGTTATCCACAAGCATATATGTTACTGAAAATACTTAAAACTTTTATTTAAAATAAAAATCAAAAGCATAAATTTACATTAAATAATATAAAAAACCTCCATTTAAAATGGAGGTCATATAAAGAAAAGAATAAAAAACTAGGTTATTATTCTATTACAGAAATTGCAACACGATTAAGTCTATGAATCTCTTGTTGAGTTCCCGTTGCTGCGATTGGACGATCTTTTCCATAAGAAACTGTACGTATACGGTTTGGAGATACGCCATGATCAGCTAAAAATTTTGCTGCTGCATCAGCTCTTCTTTCGCCTAACGCCAAGTTATATTCTCTTGTTCCTCTTTCATCGCAATGACCTTCAATTAACACATTTCTTTTCTCATGTGTTTTAAGCCATTCTGATTGACGTAACAAAGTAGCCTCAGATTCTTTAGAAATATTTGATTTATCGAAATCATAAAATACTCTATCACCTGCATTAGCGATAAAGTCTTTCGCATCTGTGCTTAAATCATTATCGACAATATTCTGTTCTTCAGATGTAGTAACATCCTCTTTTGGTCCACATTCACAAGCGGCTAGGAATGCTAATGCTACTAAAGAAACAAGATTTTTATTTTTAATCTTCATTTTTTCTCTCCTAAAATACATAGCTGAGTCAAATCAACTTACTAATAATATATCAATATTATATTAATAAAAAATGAATACAGCAAGATTCATCGACACAATGACCGATTTTTAAATAAAATTTTTACAGTGTAACATTAATGCCACCCTAAATTCGCGGACCATTCTGGATCAATTGCATTCAAAGGAGTATTAACTTCATGTTTGTTATATCCAGTAATATCAACCCTGAATATTTTATCCTTACGATTGTAATCTTGATGGGCAAACATTAATTCTCTTCCTCCTGGAGACCAAGTAGGAGCTTCTACTAAGTAACCGGAAGCTAACATTCTTTCTCCTGTACCATCTGGATGTATTACTCCTATAAAAAATCCTTCTCTGCCAAACCTGGTAAAAGCAATCCAATCGCCTCTTGGAGACCATACTGGAGTAGCATATCTTCCTTTACCAAATGATAAACGTCTAATATTTGTTCCATCTGCATTCATAATGTATAGTTGTTGAGTACCACCTCTATCTGAGTTAAATACTATATATTTTCCGTCAGGAGAATAACATGGAGACGTATCAATACAGTTACCTTTTGTCAAACGGGTAATCTGTTTAGTTAACAAATCGAAACGGTATATCGATGATTGTCCACCTTTTGAGAGGCTAAAAATTAAATATGAACCATCAGGTGAGTACCTAGGAGCATAAGTCATACCTTTAAATCTAGCTACAAGCTGAGTACGTGATGTAGCAAAATCATAGCGATAAATGCACGCATCTAAAGGAATACGTCGTCCATTAACTTTTTTCTCACGATAAGCAAAAAAACAAAATTCTTTTCCATTTGGAGACATGCGTGGAGTTAAAACCATTGTGTTTCCATTGGTAAGATATTTATGATTTGCTCCATCTTGATCCATTACAGCTAAACGATATTTTTTTACACCACGAGGGAATTGCTGAGTCGCTACATATAAAATCCTAGTGTCAAAGTATCCTTTCTCTCCAATAATACGTTCATATACTTTATTTGCTATCATATGAGCCATTTTACGCCATTCTTTAACGCTACCAGATAAAGAATATTCGCTAATTTTTGATTGAGATAAAATATCGTATAAAACCATATTCACTTGTAAACTTTCTCCTTTTAAATGCATTTCCGCATTCATCAAATATTGAGTTTTTATAGCTTTCCATAAAGTAAATGATGGTGTTTCATCAATCCCTTTTAAATTCTGCATAAAAGCAGCATTAGGAATAGCTCTAAATAAGAAAGAACCTTCTAAATCTTTTTGTAGTACTTTTAATACAATATCTTTTAGACTTTGTGTTCCATCATAAATATTGAGAGCAATATTTATAGGCTTCATTACACCTTCGTTAATATTAACTACTACTTTACCGCTCTCAGAATAAGCAGAAAAACACATGATGGAAAAACAAACACAAATTTTTTTTATAAAGTTAAACATGATATTATCCTCCTAAAGCTTTATCCGTATTAAAACTAAATTCAAAATCTCGGAACAAGTACATTTTTTCCGCCGGTATTTTGAATGGGCTAGCCTCTAAAATAGCTCTTTTTGCACTATCGGCTGCAGATCTAAATACATAATCTGAATTATACCTATCCATATCCAAAATTTCTATAGATGAAGGTATAACCTCGCCATTATCTTTAAGTTTTATTCTAATTCTAATAATTAAACTTTCAGCATTTCTAACCCCTCCTGGAACAACCCAATGAGGTATTACTTGTGAACTTATAATTGCAGCATCACTATCTGTAAACCCTTTACCATTACCATAGTTCCCCAATCCATTACCAAATCCAGAAATTTTACTTATTTTTGTAACATTCCTTTTAGAATTTTTTATAATATTCGATTTTTCTCTTGCAAGCATTTTATCAAAAGCAGCGCTTCTCTTCTTTTTATCATCTATCTTTTTAGCTTCTTTAGCTAATTTAGCGAGACGTTTTTTTCTTTCTTTCTTTTTCTTTTCTATTCGCTTGATAGCTTCCATTTCTTTTTTTCTACGCAATTCTTGTTGTTTTTTTAATTTCTCTTCTTTCTCTTTTTTTGCCTGCTCCTCTGCTCGCTTCATTTCTTCTTGTATTTTTTTTTCTTTTTCAAGCCTTTCTTTTTCCTTTTTTTGCTTTTGTTCTTCCTCTTCCTTTAAACGTAATGCTTCTTCATTCGGATCTGGTTCTATTATTGTCTGAGAAGATTCTACAGGCGATATATCTTCTTGACTTTCAGGTTGAATATCTTCTTGTTTAGGGAATAAATCTGTATCATTTATTAGTTCTTCATTTAAAGGAGGAATTTCACTTATAACATTATTTTGAGCAACTTCTTCCTTTTCTGGATTCTCTGGTAATTGGTCACCAATAATATTTTTAATATCTTCTTTTGGTTCAACTTGCTCTATCTTTTGAATAACCTGTTCCTTTTTCGGATTTTTTGACAATTGTTTCTCTAAAACATTTTTTATATCTTTAGGTTCAACCTGTTCTACAATTTTTGATTCATTTTGATTGTAATTATCAAGAGCTCTTTGCATTTCAGCAGCACCTGCAATTTCTACATTCATAGAAAAATCAGTCGGTGGATTTGTGTGCCATATATCTGATAAAATAAATACAATAATTAAGCCATGAAAAATTAATGAATATATAAAAGATATAAACTTACGCTCTTTTGGCATTATAAGAAACCTATTTTTTCGGCAGCTCCGTTACCAAAACAACATTTTTAAAGCCTGAACTATTAATTTGCCCCATTATTGACATAACCTTACCATAAGAAAGCGATTCATCTCCTTTCACAAAAATTCTTGCAGTAGTTTCTCCAGCTATTGCCTTTAATTTGGCAGCCAAGGTTGATTCGTCAACCATAATATCTCCGACATATATATTACTATTCTTATCTATATGAACTACAATCGGAGTTTCTTTCATATCAACATTAGGAGCATGTGCAGATGGTAAATTTACCTTTACTCCAACTATTAACATAGGAGCAGTCATCATAAAAACTACCAATAATACAAGCATAACATCTATCATTGGAGTAACATTCATCTCGCTCATAATAGCTCTTTTAGATCTATTTCTGAATCTTGATGTAAATGCCATTTATACTCCTGTATCCTCTATTTGCCTTGCAATTATAGCGCTAAACTCGTCAACAAAAGAATCAAGTCTTTCTTGATATCGGTTAATTTCATTTGTAAGCTTATTATAAGCTACAACAGCAGGAATAGTAACTACCAAACCTAGCGCTGTAGAAAACAGCGCCTCGGCTATTCCTGGAATAACAGAAGCTAAATCAAAATTTTGCGTAGCGCCAATAGTATGCATAATTCCCCAAACTGTACCAAATAAACCAATAAAAGGGGCGGTTGATCCTACTGTTGCTAAAAATCCCAAATGCTGTTCTAAGTAAGCAATTTCACGCCCAACTGTAACTCTCATGACACGAATAACTCTATCTTCAAGAGATATTCCACTAATAACCGTTTTTACCTTTGACTTTGCTCTGCGCCATTCTCTCATACCAGTAGTGAAAACTGCTACAAATGGATCATCGCCTCTTGTATTTATATTATCAAAAAAAATATCTATTGAACCACAATTCCAGAAAGCATCTTCAAATTTATCTGCTCTTCGTTTTAATTTACCTATTAAAGTGAATTTTGCAAACATAATTGTCCAGCTCCAAAAAGAGCATATTACTAATAAAATTATAATAGATTTTACCACCCATGTTGCTTGTATAAACAGATTAATGACCGACAAGTTATTGCTTGTAATATTCATTGCTGTAGTCGCTAAATTTTCTGTACCTATCATAATAATTCACCTTCATAATTATTAGAATTACTTCGAGGTGTTGCCCCTAAATATTTATATCCTTCCAAAGTTAAAACTCTTCCTCTAGATGTTCTTTGAACTAGTCCTTTTTGTAAAATATATGGTTCTATTACTTCTTCTATTGTTTCGCGCTTTTCAGATAATACTGCAGCTAACGTGTCAACACCAACAGGACCTCCATTATAGTAATCGAGTATACACTGCAAATATTTTTTGTCCATAGAATCAAGACCAAATTCATCAATATCCAATCTTTTCAAGGCTAAATCAGCAATATTTTTATCTATAATATCCAAACCATTCACTATGGCAAAATCTCTAACACGTTTGAGAAGCCTTACAGCAATACGTGGTGTGCCTCTCGATCTTTTAGCTATTTCATCTGATCCATCATCTGCTATTGAAATTCCTAAAATTTCAGCATTTTTAACTATAATAATTTTCAGTTCCTCTTTATTATAAAATTCTAGACGTAATTGAATTCCAAACCTATCACGTAAAGGAGAAGATATCATTCCCGAACGTGTAGTTGCGCCAATTAAAGTAAAATGAGGTAAATCAATACGAACAGAACGTGCAGCAGGACCATCTCCAATCATTAAATCTAATTGAAAATCTTCCATCGCTGGATATAAAACTTCTTCTACCAAATGATTAATACGATGAATTTCATCTATAAATAAAACATCATGTTCTTTTAAGTTAGTTAAAAGTGCCGCTAAATCCCCTGCTTTAGCTAAAATAGGACCAGAGGTAGCTTTAAAATTAACACCTAATTCTTTAGAAACTATTTGTGATAATGTTGTTTTGCCTAATCCAGGAGGACCAAAAAATAATACATGATCCATAGAGATATGGCGTTTTTTAGCAGATTCTATGAAAATTTTTAGATTTTCTTTAACATTACCTTGACCAATAAAATCTTTTAAATGAGTTGGACGCAATGAATATTCACTTATATCATTTAAATAAGGATTTAATTCTTCATTTCTCATTACCTTGCTCCAATAGATATTTTTGTTAGAACTTGCCGTAGTAATATATCGAATTGAGGAGATTCTTCTACATCCATATTAGAAATTACACGTAAAATATCAAATTTCTGATACCCCAAATTTACTAATGCCGAAATCACATCATTTACAACATTGGACTGAATTTTCATTGGTTCAGTAAATGCAGTATAGTCTACTTGACCTATTACTTTATCTTTTAACTCTGTAATAATTCTAGTAGCCAGTTTTAACCCTACTCCGTCTGCTTTAGTAAAGGAATTCTTATCTTCCATAACAAAAGCATTATAAATATCGTCATCAGATAATACAGATAAAATAGATATTGCTACTCTTCCACCAACTCCCTGTACAGAATTTAATTTATTGA
Source organism: uncultured Holosporaceae bacterium (assembly GCA_964532905.1). Lineage (GTDB taxonomy): Bacteria > Pseudomonadota > Alphaproteobacteria > UBA3830 > UBA3830 > UBA3830. The sequence goes on along the minus strand of CAZHJM010000001.1, from coordinate 97,882 downwards.
ACCAAAAACGTTCACGTTGAGATATGAAACCAAATAAAGTCCAAGAATCTTCTCTAATATTAAGAACTGTATACAATTTAATTACATTCTCGTGATTTTTTGCCTCATTGATCGTACGGGAAGACGATATGATGTCATATCCTACACCATTGACATCTAATATTATATGATTATCTATAATTTCTTCAATCAAACCTTTTAAATAATCGAACATGCTATCTCCTAGTAATAGGTTTTATTATGTGCATGACATATTGCTATAGCTAAAGCATCAGCAGCATCTGCCTTTACTGTACCGCAATTTAACAAAATTTGCACCATAGACGATATCTGTTCTTTGGATGCAAAGCCTACTCCCACAACTGATTTTTTTACTTTATTTGGAGTATATTCAAATACTCTAAGCCCTAATACTCCTGCACAACATATTGCAGCTCCACGTGCCATACCTAATTTTAAGGAAGAGTGAGGGTTATTGTTAACAAATACTTCTTCAATACTTACTTCATCAGGCGAAAACTCCTCTATTATATTAGACATTTCCTTATAGATTTGATTTAATCTTTCACTAATATCATTTTTTGCATTTGTAACTATTGTTCCGTGATTAATATATTTCAGATGATATCCATCATAATCTATTACACCCCATCCTGTAATACCAAGACCAGGATCAATGCCTAAAATTCTCATTAAAAACTCTTATTATAATAACTTCTTATAATTCTAGCAAAGATTTTTTTATTTATCTATTATAACGAATATTATATTTACTTGGAATTAATACTTCTTCAATAGAATCTTTCCACTCTATGGAGATACTACTAGTTTTAATCATACAATGATACTTTTCAGGTATTCTCATTAAATCTTTTTCCGTTGTAACTAATTGTGCATGTAATCTAGTAGATTCTTGTATAAGATTTTTTATATCAGTTTCTTTATATGGATAATGATCTGGGAACGTAATAGTTTTACAAACTTCGAAATTTGAAAAACTTTGAAAGAACTTTGCGGGATATCCTAATCCGCAGAATAACATTAATCGCCCTTTTAAATCTTTAAAACTATGCTTTATATATCCTCTGTATATTGGAATATTATTTGAAAAATTAAAACTAAATTTTTCTGTTTCTTTTTTTTCATAAATTAAAATAATCGCATCAATATCTGATTTAATTTTATCAAATGCCAACCTATTGGGACCCAATGGTAAAAGTTCTCCATTACCAAATCCTTGACTTGCACTTACTACCAATATTTTTTTGTCTGGTTTTAGAAATCTTTGAGTTATTCCATCATCAAGAATCAAATAATCAAAATTGTTAGCTAATTTAGCAGTTTCAAAACGATTTTGTCCTACGAATACCGGAACTTTATGAGATAGCAATAATGGTTCATCCCCTACATCTTTATATGAATCAGTTAATGGGTTTACTTGCATTATTTTATTATTATTACGACCATATCCACGACTTAATACTGCTGGATTATATCCATTTTCCTTTAGTATATCGCATAAACTACTAACTATTATTGTTTTTCCAGAACCACCTGATGTTATGCCGCCAATAGCAATAATGAATGGACTTCCATTCAATTGATGAATATATGGTTTTAAATAATGATAATGTACTATTCCATCGTATATCCAACTTATTGGCCTCAAAAATAATTTATGCAAAATACTGGGACGACCATACCAAAATTTAGGTGTTTTGAAAAAAAACATTACCTTACTTCCTGATATCCCTGACGAACATTATATTTCTTAGGAAGTAATATGAAAGATAGTAGGAATGCAAGACAAGAAAAACAAAGACTATAACAAAATGTGTATTTATAACCAAAATTTTCCCAAATTGCTCCACCAAAGTTGGATGCCATCCAATATCCTAAACCCAATAATAGCGAATAAATTCCTATTGCTGTTGCTCTTAAACGGAATGCCACTTGTTCACTAATGATAGTTATAAATAATCCTTCGATAGCCGCTAACTGTCCTCCCCATAAAAATGCCCCCATATAAATACAGCAAGCACTCATATTCACAACAAAATCATCGCCAAAAATCTTAAAAATATCGAAAACTATGTTCGGCATATAATCTGCAATAAGAAATAATATGTCAGCAATAAACATTAAAGACATGCATACTCGAATAAATCTACCTTTGCCAAATTTATCTGCACAAATACCTATAGTAAAAGCTAAACAAATTTGACCTAGGTTAACTATAGTACCAACTGTACAGGCAACTCTTGAATTTACAAAATGCTCCATATATATCGGAAATAAATGTTCTGTAAAATGTCCTAATTGAAATACTAGGGCTAAAATCATTAACTTCCAAAAAGAAAAATCTAATGATCTCAAATATTTTCTTCTAAAAGGATTATCTCTTTTTTCAGAATGCTCGATATTGGTAATATGTTTAGTTTTTACAAAGAACAAACAAATAGCAGCAATAATTACAGGAATAATAGCACATTTGAATACATCTCTGAAATTTCCAGAAAAATAACCAATCAAAGTAACAGCAATAACCCCCCCAAGCAAACCACCTATTGTTTTGACTGAACGTGTAAATCCAAATGTCTGACAACGAAGATGTCTAGGAGTTAAATCAGCAATTAATGCATCCCTTGGAGTAGCTTGCATACCATTTCCTACTCTCTCACACAATTGAGCAATTAAAGCACTGACAAAACCTTTTATAACTGGTAAAAAAGATCTTGCTCCTAGAGTTATAAAACATCCTATCATCAATAATAATTTTCTTTCACGGAAAAAATCACTGATTGGACCTGCGAATACTCTAGTAACAAATGATATGCTCTCTACCATTCCATCCAAATTTGTAATTTGATGAATTGATAATCCTAAGTCATTTTTTAAAAACAAACTTAATTGACTATATACCATAGTAGTGGACATACCTAAAAATAGACCAAATAATGATATTGGGAATATACCTTTTGGAATACGTTTAAAAATAGAAAAAAAGCCATTTAAACAATGGCTTGAGACTGAAGATACATTGTCATTTGGAGACTGTTTCTCATATTTCGATTCTGTTAAGACATCCATTTATCATTCCCGCCTGCATGCCACTTGTTTTATTTCTATCACAGATTATAATCGCTGTCTATGATTTTATACAAATTTAAATAAATTGTAAAAAAAGATCTATATCCATACATTTATTGTTTACTAAATAATAAATTGATTCCTTCAACTATGTACGAAATTCACTAGATTTCGGTAGCCGCGTTCCCATCTTATGGTTGAAGATTTTGGAAAATTGCAAATTCTCTTTCGTATCCCAATCCTTCTTGCGGATAAGATCTATCAAAATTACAAAAAAGGAATTTATGTGGACGGTTTCTGACTTCTCCATAGATTATAATCCAATTCAAAGTTTGACAGCTATTACAAGGATTATATAAAGAATAAACGTTTCCAACTCGACCAAAGTTTTCTGGAACTGAATTATATTGGAAATTTATATTAATAAGCCCTATCTGTGTCAGTGCTTCTACTTGTGGTTCTGTATGTAGTGCATATCTTCCCCATAAAATTGCATTTTGAATATAATTCTTGTCATATATATGTAATAAATTTGTCAACTGCTCTACTAAACAATCTAATGTCGGATGTACTCTTCCTCTGAGCCCGGTTCCCCTTGCCATAGCTGGAATTAAATTATTAAGAAAACTTAATATATCACTAATACCATTATCATTTGTACAATTATTTTTCAAAGTTTCCAAAATAAATACCCAATGACGTTTGCTATCTGAATTACTAATATAGCGCTGTCCCCAGTCTATATTATTTAATGATGAACTATAAGTTATTAAAGAGTCTAAAATCTCTAAAGCTATTAATTTATCATATAGATGCCAATTCCCACTTTCTATATTTTTCAGTGCATTACACAATACAACATTATTATAGTTAGTTTCATAAAAATTTTCTCTTTTGATTAAAGATATCACCCTATTTTTAACAGCAAGAATAACATCTAATCCTCCGAGTACTATTGGTTTTACATTAATTTTCTGTTTAGTTTTTTCAGCAAGCTGTTTTGCATTAGAAAACCCTGTACCAGATTGTACGGCAATTAAATTAGAACCAATTGATGTATTAACTGTATATAAAAGCACATTTCCGCATATATTTTTATTTTGTATATCAAAACATTGAACAGTCGGAACTATACTATTAACATTAGTAATGATTAAACAAAATAACATTAACAAACAAAATTTCAATATCGATAACTCATAAAAATAACTACTGTTTTTCATACTAAGTAACTTCCACTAAACAAACCAACAACTTTAAATAGAATTAATTATTCATCACAACTTGCTAAAAAATTAATAGCTTTAGAAAACAAATTATCAAAACCATCTATAACTTTTAAACCACTGGATTTAATATTTTGTGATAACTGTAAAAACCCAGAATATAAGTCGTTATTATTCAATTTTTTAAACATAAGAGATGCAACAAATAAAAAATCTACAATATTATTTTTGAATCTTTCATTTGATGAATGAATACCACATTGTTCCTTTAAAGTTTGATACATACAACAAATATCTTGTACAGCTGCATATGCATAATCAGTATTTCCAAATTCTTTTAAGAATGACAGTACAGACGATATATGCTGAAAAGGAACACTCCAATCAGAATGTGAAGCTATCATTAGAGGGAAATCAATCGCAAGTGGACGATAGAAATCTAATCCATATTGTTTTCCTAATATTCTACTTTCTAAACATTTCTTTACCCTATCTATCCCTTTTCCTATCGCTTCCATATACGAATAATCATAACAAGCAAGTTTAATGGTTTCCTGAGCATCTTTACTTCCTTGCTCCGCCGCACTCAGTATTTCATTTAGACTCTCATCATCTACTTTAACTTTCTCTCCAGAGAAAATCTTAGAAACAGCCGAAAGATAAAGTCCATCTCCAATAGGAACCTCAATAAAATCTTTACTATTAATAATATTATTATTAAAATTTATAGAAAATGTGCTACCGCATATGATCGAATTCTTTAAAAGAGAAGCAATCGCATAAAAAAATCCACAAGTATTTTTTTCTATATATAAACTTGAAACATTTAATTTGGATATATACTCTAAATCAATATTCTTTAATGTAACGTTATTATAAATTCTCATTTCTACTCTATTCTCAATAGATGATATATGTTGCTTACTATCCATAGCTACAATATTATTGAATAATATGCAAATTACAGTAGCTGATAAAAAAAACCTCTTCATAATAGTCACCTCTTTAATATACTATTTCAGTGTAAATATAATATTTATTTAAATCAAGATATATATAAAGTTTATATAATCAATCTAATTTGATTATTGAATATGATCCTCTTACTTAGGATAAATCACAGTATTAAAAATTCCGATTCTAGTAAAAAAATAAGGTATTCATTCAAACAAAAACCTTAGATTGTTTTATTATCAAATCTAATTATCAAATCTATATAATCAAAAAAGAAAATTTTGAAGGTCTTTACCATAAGCTATTACATTTATCGTTTATTAAATTCTAAATGAATTCAGTATTAGAGAATTAAAAAATTAGTAAACGTTCGTATTCTTCAGGATTCAAATTAGGATATCATTTTGATATGCAGATGTAAGCCATAATTTATCATAGATTCTCACGTTCACTATGTTCGCTCAGAATGACGAAAGGTATGGGAAACGTTTACTCAGAATACGGAGACATATAGTCTCCGCCTCCTCTATTTATTACGTGGTGATCCATATAATTACCCTGTCTAGCGTCATTACGAGGAACGGAGCGACGTGGTAATCTATTGTGCCATGAAATACCAGTAAAGATTTTAAGTATGTTAATAGATTTTATGCTCACTAAATTCGCTCAGAATGACACAGAGTGATTATGTGTTCGCTTATAATGACGGAAAATGAGGTTTATCCAAATTATCACTGAATAATTATTTCTTATATTTTTCAAATAGTTCATCTATTTTTTGTTGGAAATTATGCTCTTTATCTATTTTAATAACAACATATGTTTTATTGTTGTTATGAATAATATTGCTATGATTATTCATATCTAAATTAGGTAAAAATTTTTTTATAATTTTAAATTGCTCAGCATTGGAATAAGCAAATACAATATTATACGGGCTATTCTTAATAGATTCTATTTCATTTTTAGAAAAATTATATTTATCTAGAGATAAAACATCAAACTGATCACTATTTGTTTTTTTGAATAAAATAGACTGATTCTTAAATGCATCGCCATCTGTTATAAGGTAGAATCTTCTCAAAAAAAATCTGGGATCGCAGCAACTTTTTGGAAACATTTCGTTAAAAATTTTTATCGCTTTTTTTGTGTATTCAGTATCAATGGTTTTAGAACTATTTAAATATTCTTTAGTAAGGTCATGTAATGCGTTGGCAAAGCCGTAAGTACAATATTCTTCTTTTTCCCAATCTACTTTTTTTCCTGAAATCTCTTCTTGTACTATAATATTACCCAAAATTGCTGCTAATGCTTCATTTAAAACCCAACTAACTATTTTGGCATTAGGTTCATTAGTTTGAATAACTTTATTTTCAAATTCTTCTCGTCCTCCAAAAGCTAAATCTAACATAGCATGAGAAAACTCATGGGCGATGATGCTTATTCTGGAAGCCATAGAAAGATTATTATTCAATGGAGGTTCACTTATCAAAAACAAAGTATTTACTGTATTCCCATAAATAAAATTATCTAAACAAGTGGCTGAAGCACAGTTAAAATTTTTACTAACTCTAGAATAAAAAATATTTAAATTTATTTTCTTAGTTACGCCATAGAATTTAGCAATTTTTTCAAAAAGATTTTTATAACGACTAAAATACCGGTGTAATATTTTTAATTCTTTTTCTATAGACTCTTTCTCTTTATTTTCAATTATAAGATTATGAGCCTTTATATAATTCCAAAATTTAAGTTTCCTTAAAACAGGATGATTTTTTCGCAGAGTCCCTTCAAAAAAACAATGCATTTCTGCCGGATCATCAAAATATTGATAATCATTACAGGCATCCCAATTAATATTTTCTGGAAAACATGGATCATTATTATATCCTTTAGCATACCAATAACCTTGCTCTGTAAAATGTAAATTAATTGATGTTATCTGTGCATTGATAATTGGACTAATTAATATTAGTAATAACTTAGTTTTTCCTGTTAATGTGTTTAATAACTTTTCTCTCGAATATCCATTTAATAAAAGCATTCTAGATATCTCTGTAAACAATTCTTTCCATACTAAACAATAAGCTCCTTTATTCTTAAACCCATTTTTAGAACTATAACGTTCTAAAATTCCTCCACCTCCTCCGCATACATATTTAAAATAACAATTTTCACATTCTAAAGGAATATATTCATATGCAGAATTTATTTCATTGAATATTTTTAAATTGAATACACTTGAAAAAATTGCAAAAGTTTTAAACTGTAGAATAAAAGACCTATTTGAAGAAGAAAAAGACTAGTAACTATGAGTTTTTATTCAAGAGTTCTTTAAATATCAATTACTTTTATTAATTATACTCGAGTAATATTGTCTAGCTCTTTCTAAATCTGATGCGGTATCAATACTAATCGGTGAAGGTTTATCTAAAACAGAAATACCTATGGTCATATTATTTTCTAGCGCTCTTAATTGCTCCAATTTTTCTGTTTTTTCCAGTAAACTTTGCGGTAAATTCACAAATCTCTCGAGAGATTTCGATTTAAAACAATAAATACCAACATGATTATAATAAGGACCATTATATGGAATAACTGAACGACTAAAATATAGTGCTTTTCCACTTTTTGATGAAGTAAAGGAAATTACAGGTTTTACTGTACTGCTTAATTTATAAGATTCATCAGTAATTAAAGTCGCTAATGTTGAAATATCATAGTCTGATTCTTTTACTATTCTATCAGCTTCTCTAATAAATACGGGATCTATAAAAGGTAAATCTCCTTGTAAATTGATTATATACTTGTATTTTTGTTCAGCATCAAAAATTTTCCAAGCAGCATATATTCTATCTGTTCCCGAAGGTAAATTAGGATCAGTTAATATTGCTGTTCCACCTAATTCATTTATAACATTTTTTACGTCATTATTGTCACACGCTACAATTACATCTCCTATTCTTGCTCTAATTGCAGATTCATAAACGTGTACAATCATTGGTTGTCCGCCTATATCTTCCATAATTTTACCAGGCAATCTAGTTGATGATAAGCGTGCAGGAATAATAATTAATGTATCCATATTATTTCCAAATTTTATAATGGTGCGGTCGAGAAGACTTGAACTTCCACGAAATTTCTTTCATAGCGACCTCAACGCTACGCGTCTACCAGTTCCGCCACGACCGCATTAACAAGATGCAAATTATCACATTAAATAAAAAACATCAATAAAGTTTAAATTACATAATTACACTAAGTTTATAGAATCAGTATGATAATATTTCTTTTTTAAATCAGATGCAGCTTTCAATACTTTTGTTAATCTTATATCAGGATTAATTGCTGAAATAAAAAAAACTTTTTTCTTGTATTTTTTTTGAAAGATATATTTTAAATTAGTTATTATATTATTATCAATAATATCCACTTTATTAAAAACGATAATTTCAGGTTTTTCTTTCATTTTTGTATTATATAATTCCAATTCTGTTCTAATCCTTTCATATGCATTAATTGGATCATTTTGGCTAATATCTATTAAATGAATTAATCCGAAACATCTTTCTGTATGGGCCAAGAATTTATCTCCTAGACCTTTTCCTGCATGCGCTCCTTCAATAAGTCCTGGAATATCTGCTAACACAAATTCATATCCATGATTTCTTACTACACCAAGTTGAGGGATTAATGTAGTAAATGGGTAATCAGCAATTTTAGGTTTCGCTTTTGTTGCAACTGATAAAAACGTAGATTTACCCGCATTTGGCATACCAATTAAGGCAATATCTGCTATTAATTTTAGTTGTAACCAAACCCAAAACTGTTCTCCTAACGTACCTTTATCAGCTCTTCTTGGTGCTTGATTAACAGATGATTTAAATCTTGTATTGCCTCTTCCTCCTTCACCTCCTCTAGCAATTAAAACTTTTTGTCCTTCTTTAGTTATGTCAGCTAGTGAAATTTCTCCAAATTCATCTAAAATTTCTGTTCCAACTGGAACTTTTAAAATGAGATCATCTCCCTTTGCGCCATAACAGTTTGCTCCTCGACCATTTTCTCCTTTTTTTGCTTTAAAATGTTGCTGATAACGATAGTCTATTAATGTGTTTAGATGTGAACTCCCAACAAAATAAATATCTCCTCCTTTTCCACCATCGCCTCCGTCAGGACCTCCATATTCTAAGAACTTTTCATGCCGAAAGCTAAGACAACCATTTCCACCATCACCCGCCTTCAAAAAAATCTTTGCTTTATCCAAAAATTTCATTTATTAACCATATTATCAGAGTGATAATTATAACATAAATGGAAAACAAATTACATTTAGCTATTAACTTATAGTTATTGAGATTTATAAATAAAAGTTATAAAATAATATTATATTTGGAGTTAATTCATTATGACTAATCTTATTATGCCTAAAGGTACGGCAGTTTGGTTAATTGAGAATACAGCTTTAACTTTTGAGCAAATAGCTCAATTTTGTGATTTACATATACTTGAAGTTCAAGCTTTAGCTGATGAACAGTCAGAGTCTAACATAATAGGGGTTAATCCAATTGATTTAGGACAATTAACAAAAGAGGAAATCGAAAGATGTACAAATGATCCTCAAGCTAGATTAATGAAATGTACTGATAAATTTCCTGAACTAAAAAAGATTAAGTCAAAAAGAAAGTATATTCCATTATTAAAACGTAGAGAACGTCCTGATGCAATTGCATGGTTGATAAAATTTTATCCAGATATGAGCGATGCCGTTATAGCATCTTTAATCTCAACTACTAAAAATACTGTAGCATCTGTTAGAGAGAAAGCGCAGTCTCGCATGGGAGAATTCAAGCCAAGAGACCCTGTATTACTAGGATTTTGTACCCAAATTGAATTAGATAATGTTTTAATGAATTATAAGAATGCAGATAAAAGTGTAAAATAATGCTAACGATTATAGTATTTGCTCTTATTACGTTTTTTTTAATTATTAAATTAAATAATATAATGGGTATCAGTGTCGGTTTTAAAATAGAAAAAGGAAATCTAAGAGATTTTGCGAAAGAAGAAATAAAGGAAATTATAACATTAGATAGTAAAGTTCAATTGATAAAAAAATATTACAAATCGTTTGACTTAGATGATTTTTTACAAAAAGCTCAAAAAGTATTTGAAATTATATTTAAAGCCTATGCTCAGGAAGATAAACATACTCTAAAAGATCTATTAGCTCCTAGAACCTATAAAGCTTTCACTATGGCTATAGATGATAGAAAAAAAAGACATGAAACTTTAGAAGGAAGTATTGAGTCGTTCTCAAAGATTGAACTTTTAGATGCTGAAATTTTAGATGATAACATACTTACTACAGTCAAATTTGTTACACAACAATGTACAGTCTTAAAAGGGAATGATGGAAAAATATTAGAGGGTGGTACTGAATTCGTTGAAACTCATACTGATATATGGGTATTTTCTAGACCTATAACATCAAATAACAATAGATGGTTATTATATGAAATAAAATCAGAGGATTAATTGTTACATCTTGCAATATATCATCCTCAGATACCTCAAAACACGGGTACATTATTAAGATTGGCATCTTGTCTCGGAATTCACTTAGATATTATACGTCCATTAGGATTTATATTCAGTAGTAAAAAATTAAAAAGAGCCGGAATGGACTACATATCGACAGCTGATTATGAAATACATGATTCTTTTCAGCATTTTTTTAATAAATATAAAAATCGTCGTATTATTGCTATGGAAGCAAATCAATGTTCTATAGCGCATAATAAATTTCATTATTTAAAGGACGATATTCTAGTTGTAGGTTCAGAACACTATGGATTTTTATCTGAAGATTTAAAACAATTTTCAGCAGCAGTAAAAATTCCAATGATGCCTAATTGCCGTTCAATTAATATGGCAATCTCCGTAGCTATAATTTTAGGTGAGGCTATGTCTCAATTAAATATTTTCCCAGAATTATAATCTATATTAAGTTTTTGATTACTAATCACATATATAATATTTTTAGTGAGATATACAGAGAAATATTTATGGAACACCCAAAAATTGGACAAATTCTTATGAATAAAGGAATTCTATCACAAGAACAAATTATTTTTATAGAAAACCAAAAGTCTGATAAATTATTTGGGCAAAAAGCTATAGACTTAGGATTCCTTAATGAAGAAATTCTGTTAAATGTATTATCAGAAATTTATCATGTAGAAGTTGTAAATCTTAAATTTTCATATATAAATCAAGAAACTTTAAACCTATTACCTAGCCAAATTATTTTTGATTACTATGCAATTCCGTTTTTTGCAAACAATCAAATAGTAAAAGTAGCTATAACAGATCCAGGGAATCTTATTGCTATAGATAAAATACGAAATGCAATCAAGAACAGAAAAGTAATGTTTTACTTAGCTAAAAGAAATGAAATTCTATATTTTTTAGAAATTATAAAGAGTAAAAAATATGAAATAGAACAAGATCCAATATTGAAGTTAAATAAAATTATTTTTGATGCATTAGAACTTAAAGCTAGTGATATTCATTTTGAAACTCAAGAAAATTATATAAGAATAAGATTTAGAATAGATGGAATTTTAACAGTAACACATAGAATAGATAAGGAATCTTGGCTAAGAATAAAAACCAGACTAAAACTTATTTCTAATTTAGATATTATAGAAAACAGAAAGCCTCAAAGTGGTCACACCCGTATTTATTTAGCAGGAAAAACTGTAGATTTACGTATTTCTACTCATCCAGGGATTTTTGGAGAAAATATTGTTTTAAGGATATTCGATTTATCATTAGGTGTAAAAAATTTATCAGACTTGAACTTTAACTATAATGACTTTAAATGGCTTAAAAATATAATATCTGCTCCTAATGGAATTTTTCTTATTATTGGACCAACTGGCTCGGGGAAAACAACTACCCTTTACGCTTTATTAAAAGAAATAAATTCATCAAATTTAAATATTATGACATTAGAAGATCCAGTAGAATATCAAATCGAAGGAATAAGACAATTAGATTTACAAGATGAAGGAATCATAAGCTTTGCCGATGGCATTAAATCAATACTTAGACAAGATCCTGATATTATATTGATTGGTGAAATCAGAGATGAATCAACCGCTTCAATGGCTGTAAGGGCTGCCCTTACAGGTAGATTGGTTATAGCAACATTACATGCTTCTTCACCATATGAAGGATTACGTAGACTTATGGATTTAGGTCTAAGTTTATCAGATTTTTTACCTTCATTGCTTGGTTTTTTCTCGCAAAGGTTAGTTCGTTATAAAAAAGGAAATATATACTCTGGACGATTTCCAATAACAGAATATGTAGCCTTTCATGAACACTTTAAAACAAAATTACTTCAATATAATAATATTTCGGATTTTAAATTAGATCAAACATTTAAACAGTCTGCAGAAATAGCATTAAATAATAATTTAACCGATATAAAAGAAATAAGAAGAGTCTTGGGACATGGCTATATTTAAGTACAAAGCTATATACAAAAATGGAGATGAAAAATCTGGTATTGTTTCAGCAAATAATACATATGAAGCGTATCATAAAATATGTAATAAAAAACTTTTACCTATTAATTTATCTAGAATCTATAAGGTTTCTTCTAAAATAGATATAGAAGAAATTTTAATGTTTTTCTTACACATTGATTTTCAACTAAAATGTGGAGTTAAAATAAATGAAGCTATAGATAGTTTTATAGACAGTCACACCAACAATGTACTTAATGTAAAGCTTTTAGAAATTTCTGAATCTTTAAAATCTGGAAAATCCTTAGGGGAATCTTTTGAAAGCTCAATTTTCGATCCAACAATAATAGGTCTTATAAATGCAGCTGAAAAAACAGGAAATATTTCTGAAATTATTACAAATATATTATCTTTTTTTAAACTAAAAACCACTTGGAAACGTAAAGTTAAATCCATTCTAGCATATCCATTATTTATAACTTTTTCAGCAATTATTATTATGTGGTTTTGTATAGTATTTTTAGGTCCACAAGTTATTTATTTTACACAAAATTATTCAGATAAAAATATTCCATTATTAACAAATATAGCTGTTGATTTTCTTCCTTATGTATTTGCTATATGTATCGGATTGCTATGTATATTTTTAATATTAGCTATTATATTTTCAATATCTAATCGATGGAAGAAAACACTATATAACTCATTATTAAAAATTCCTAAAATAGGATGTATTTTAAAAACAGTTGCGATTTGGCAATTCTGTAAGATTCTACAAATAAGTTTAACAGCTCATTTAGATTTTATTAATGCAATGAAACTTAGTATTAACTCCATTCATTATGAAACATTAAAAGAAGATTTTATTAATATAAAAACAAAAATTTTATGTGGATATAAAATATTTGAAGCATTTTCAGAATCAAAATATATTCCTTCTAATATAATAACAGCAATTTATGTAGGAGAAGAAGGAAATAATTTACCTGAAACTCTACTTCATATCTCGGATGAATTATACAAAGATACTATATCTAAATTAGAAATGCTGGGAAAATCATTAAGTATTGAATTAACACTTATAACCGGCGGAATTTTCATATTTATTTTATACAGTTTATTTTACCCGCTTTATAGTTATGTGGAAATTGTTGAATGATAAAAATCATAGGAGAAAAATACGAAGTACAAAAACTTTCTAGAAATATTGTTATATTAGATAAAAATGTTGTAGAGTTTCGTTTAGAAAAAATAAAAAATTGCTCTATCCTTAATGCCTATAGAATTTATTTATATAAGAAAAAATATAGTAAGGATTTTTTTTAATTATATTGGAATAGCTTTCTATCAAGTTCTGAAAAATACTTACAATGCATAATTATAAGAGAACGTTGGAAAAACTGTATCCTTATGGAAAATGCTATTGCATCATACTTAATACAAAATAAAAAAATCGAATTTAATGATGATTGGATGTATATAGGCTACCATGAATTTTCTGGAAATCGTATTATTGTAGGTCATGGGAAAGGAATTATACTAAGCCGATTTATAGACGATGATATTTATCAAGAAATAGACAACACAAAACTTTATATTAAAAGACTAGGAATGACAGATCCTAAACTCTTTTCAACTTTTAAAGATTTGCAGAACTATAATCGTTTAGATTTCAATGAAATTATCTCTTTTATAAATACGAATAATAACTTATTACCTATTTTTTCAAAAAATTATCGAGTTTGGGAATATCTGTTATATATATTAATATCATTATTATTTATCTGGTTAATAAGCATTTTCATTGAATTAAAAAGTTATAAATCTACTTCTTTTTATTATCCAACAAAAATTAATAATGATAAAATAAACATAAAAATTTCTGAAAATAATTACGAACAATTAAATGCTTTATTACAAGCTCTCCAAGATAACATTGATTTTTGGGAAATCGATAAATTTTGTAAGAAATATCAACTTAATGTGAGACAAATAGAATTAAATCAAGAAATTGCAAAAATTATAGCAAATGTTCCTTTAAAAATATTAAATCAAATAAAAGAAGCTAAAGTAGAATACGCTACTTCAAATGATTTTGAAAAATTTTCAGACGAAAATAAAAATATTGAGGTTAAATTATGGTTAAAATTAAAATAACTACTTTAAGTGTAACATCGCTGTTGTTATTTATTATTTGTATATATCAATTTTATAAACTTGAAACGATAAGGAATAACTATCAATATACAAAAGAAAAAATAAATGAGGTCTATAATTTAAAAAAAGAAATCGGTAAAAATATATTTTTAAAATCAAAAAAACAATTATTTAAAATAAATTCTAAATTAAAAAAAGATGTACAAAATATTTGTGATAGTATAAATATTAAAGAAATAAAATTCAAACAAAACAATCAAAATACTTTTTTATTACAACTTAATACCTGTGATGAAAGGATAATATATAAATTGATTTATAAAATTAAAACTGAATTAGGAGGAATAATAACACTGAATAATTTAAAAATATCATTAAAACCTAATAATCAAATAAATACAATTATGGAATTTCGAATATATTATCCCCCTAAAAATTTAGAAAAATTCATCCATATAAAAAAATATTCTCAACAAAAATTAATGAATATATTTCCTAAAACATTTCATAATATATATCAATTAAATGGAATTAATCATTATGATACGGCTTATATAAATGGTCGACCTTTTAATGTAGGACAACATATAGGTGAATATAAAATTCATAAGATTTATGATAGTTTTATTTTACTACAAAAGGAAAAACAAATACAAAAAATATTACTTGATGATAAATGGAAATAATATTTTCCAGATAATTAACATTAAATTTTGAAAAATTAATAATATATTAATATATTTAATTTAATATCATAATAAAACTGATACAAAGGAAGATAAATGAAGAACTCAGATCAACATCAAAATTTAGATGGGAAATTTGCACGTTATGTTATAGTAACGATATTGATATTAATTACTTTAGTTATCATTATTTCTATTGCAAAAAGTAAAAGTAAAACTGTAAATAATAACTTATCTTTAAATGTAGATACTTTTCGTGAAGAAATAATTTTTGGAGATATTAAAATTAAACTTAATAGCGATATTTTTTCTCATGAACAATTACAAAATGAGATAAAAGAAAAAGATCTGATCGATTTCTTAAATGCTAATATAAAAAAAGGAGATACTATAATATACACGAGTTTTGACATTGGTGTTCAACAGTTATTAATGGCAAAACTAGTATCTCAATCAGGTAAAGTATATGTTTTTAATCCTGTTGAAAATTATTCAAACGCAATAGCATTTAGTGCTAAAATTAATGGATTCGAAAATCGTATTATTACAAAATCAGTTTCTGTATCAGATAAAAATTTCGATGGTTTAATTGTATATAAAAATGGAACATCAGAATCTGATGGAATATTACATGAAGCCAACTATAAATTACCAGATGGATATAATGCATTAAAAGTAAAGGTCTCAACAATTGATGAATTATGTTCGCAATTACAAAATGTAAATTTTTTAAGAATAAGTGTTACCAATAATATATCAAAAATAATACAGGGAGCACAGAATTTAATTAATCGTTCACCTAATATACAAATTATTATAGACTATGATGTAGATAAAACAAAAGATCTGACGGCTATAGAACAACTGAAAAAGCAAGGATTCAATATTTATATATTAAGAAAAAATGCAAAACTAGATTACTTAATTGATATAAATAAAATTGAAGAACATCAAGCTATACTAGTCATAAAAAAATAATTACTAAATTGATAGAATTTTATTCTTAAGCTGGTAGCGTAAATGTGGGTAAATGCATATCAATCCGAATTGCAAGCTTTAGATACTTGTGTTAATAGTTTGCTTCCTCAATTTATCAACAGAAGAAATAAGACAAGAGCTGAATGGTGTATGGATGTCTCCACCTTTGATGAACTTATTAGTGAGGATAGGTGAACTTTCTATGGATAGTGGATCCAAAGGTTATAATAATTTAATACCAATTGACAAATCACTACGTCTCGAAAAAGGAGGGAGGAAACAATTTACCCTATATTTTAAGGGTAATGCAAAGCCAAAATTTATTTTCATGGCTGAAGAATGCTTTTAATTAATCTTAATTTCTATATTATATGGAATAGTATTATATATGTTATCATTTTATGCATGAAGTGGTCATTATGACTAGTTTATGTTGTTCTCTATCAACTAATCTTTGATAAAATTCTAAAATTTTAGGATTATATTTTATCGTATTTAAAGCTATTAAAAATATATTTGCTATAACATTCTAATGAATATACTTAGTATAAAAAAATATAAATTAATTTATAAAAAACTTGATTTTTTCTTTAAATGTCCATATATTATATATGGAAGTGATAATGATGTCATTTCTCAGGTATTGGATGCCTTATGTAAGGGTTCATCCTGGTTATTTATGTGAAATGCTTTTGGGTTTCACGGTTTAAATTTGCCTATGAAAGGGAATTATTATGTCTAAAGTTATCGGTATAGATTTAGGTACAACTAACTCTTGTGTTGCTATTATGGATGGCGCAAATCCTCGTGTTATTGAAAATGCTGAGGGAGCGAGAACTACCCCATCGGTTGTAGCGTTTACAGATAATGGAGAAAGATTAGTTGGACAAGCAGCGAAGCGTCAAGCTGTAACAAATTTCAAAAATACATTTTATGCTATTAAAAGATTAATCGGAAGAAAAGCAAATGATGAATATTTAAAGAAATATCATGCTCCTTATGATATTATAGCAGCAGATAATGGGGATGCTTGGGTAAGTTCTAGAGGGAAAAAGTATAGTCCAAGTCAAATCAGTGCATTCGTTCTTCAAAAAATGAAAGAATCAGCAGAGAATTTTCTTGGTGAAAAAGTTACAGAAGCGGTTATTACTGTTCCTGCGTATTTCAATGACGCTCAAAGACAAGCTACTAGAGATGCAGGTAAAATTGCTGGACTAGACGTTTTGAGAATTATAAATGAACCAACAGCCGCAGCATTAGCTTATGGTTTGGATAAAAAGAATACAGGTTTAATTGCGGTTTATGACTTAGGAGGAGGTACTTTTGATATTTCTATTCTCGAGATTGGAGATGGAGTATTTGAAGTCAAAGCAACTAACGGTGATACATTCCTTGGCGGAGAAGATTTTGATAAAAGAATTATTGATTTCTTAGCAGATGAATTTAAAAAGGAAAATGGTATTGATTTACGCAATGATAATATGGCTCTTCAGAGATTAAAGGAAGCTGCAGAGAAAGCTAAAATTGAATTATCAAGTGCCATGGAAACGGAAATTAACCTTCCATTTATTACTGCTGATGCGACAGGTCCAAAGCATTTGACAGTTAAATTAACCAGAGCAAAATTAGAATCATTGGTTGATGATATTATTAAAAAGACAATAGAGCCTTGTAAACATGCTTTAAAAGATGCAGGAATAACTGCTAGCCAGATCAATGAAGTTGTTTTGGTCGGAGGTATGACTCGTATGCCTAAGGTTATTGAATGTGTAAAAGAATTCTTTGGGAAAGAACCTCATAAGGGTGTAAATCCAGATGAAGTTGTAGCTGTTGGCGCAGCTATACAAGGAGGTGTCTTGAAAGGAGATGTAAAAGACGTTCTTTTGTTAGATGTTACTCCATTATCTCTTGGTATTGAAACATTAGGTGGAGTATTTACAAGATTAATCGATAGAAATACTACGATTCCGACAAAAAAGAGTCAGATTTTTTCAACAGCTCAAGATAACCAAAACGCTGTTACAATCAGAGTGTTTCAAGGAGAAAGAGAAATTGCTGAGCATAATAAATTATTAGGGCAATTTGACTTGACAGGTATTCCTCCTGCTCCTCGAGGTGTGCCTCAAATTGAGGTTACTTTTGATATTGATGCTAATGGAATAGTTCATGTCTCCGCTAAAGATAAAGCGATAAATAAAGAGCAAGCTATTAGTATTAAAGCATCTGGAGGTTTAAGTGATGAAGAAATTGAAAAAATGGTCAAAGATGCTGAAGCACACGCAGAAGAAGATAAAAAGCACCGTGATTTAATCCAAGAACGGAACATGGCTCAAGAAATGATTAATGGAGCTAATAAATTACTCAATGAAAATGGTGATAAAATAGCTGAAGATCTAAAAGAGAACATTAAAACAGAAATTGAAAATGTTCAAAAAGTCTTGGAAAGTGAAAATATCAATGAAATTAAACAAGCTTCTGAAAAATTGATTCAGGCTATGTCTAAAGCAGGAGAGGCTATTCATAAAGCTGCTCAAAATACCACATCTTCACAAAATGATGGAGAGCAAAATACGCAACAGCAATCATCATCAAAAGATGATAATGTTGTTGATGCAGATTATGAAGTAAAAGAAGACAAATAATATTATTTAAAAATTAAAAAGGCATGCATTTTTGTACATGCCTTTTTTGCATTAAAAATCAAAGGATTTAATCATGGATTATTACCAAACATTAGGTATATCAAAGTCAGCAACGGATGATGAGATAAAAAAAGCTTATCGTAAAATGGCTATGCAATATCATCCTGATAGAAATAAAGGTAATAAAGAAGCAGAAGAGAAATTTAAAGCTATTAATGAAGCGTATGAGACCTTAAAAGATCCACAAAAAAAGGCAGCATACGATAGATATGGGCATGATGCCTATAAGAATGCATCTAACGGAGGTGGATTTAACCCTAATGCTGGAGGATTTCAGGATTTTAGCTTTAATTTTGGAAAAGGCAGTAGCTCAGCATTTTCCGATATTTTTGAAGACTTTTTTGGTGGCTCTATGGGTGGAATGGGAAGTACCCATGAAGAAATGCGAGGTAGCGACCTTAGATATGATGCAAGTATTACATTAGAAGAAGCTTTTCAAGGAAAAGATATTGAACTTAAATTACGTACATATGTAAAATGTGAAGATTGTAAAGGTACTGGTTCTGAAGGAGGAGCTAAACCAAAAACATGTCCATCTTGTAATGGTACAGGAAAGACGCGTTTTTCTCAGGGATTTTTTATGGTTGAAAGAACATGTAGTGCTTGTAATGGTACAGGACATATTATTGAAAATTCATGTAAAAAATGTCGGGGAGCTGGTAGAATTAATCAGACTAAAACTATAAAAGTCTCAATTCCAGCTGGAGTAAATGATAATACAAAAATCCGTTTAGCTGGAGAAGGGGAAGCTGGGATTCGTGGAGGTCGTTCCGGTGATTTATATATATTTGTATCTATCAAGCCTCATAAATTATTTACTCGCGAGGGAAATTCAATACATTGTGAAGTTCCTATTTCAATTGTAACTGCAGCATTGGGTGGAGAAGTAGAGGTTCCTACCATAGATGGCAAGAAAGCTGTCGTAAAAATTCCAGCAGGTACACAATCTGGACAAATTCTAAAACTCAGAGGCAAAGGAATGACTATAGTTCGTAGTTCTATGCGAGGAGATATGATGGTTCATGCTATAGTAGAAACTCCCGTCAATTTAACAGAACATCAGAAAGAATTATTGAGAGAATTTGATAAGGATAAGAAAACTCATCCAAAATCTGATGGATTTTTTGCAAAAGTAAAAGAATTCTGGCATGAGTTATGAATGTTTTTTAATTTATGAGTAGATTTAATTGCATTAGTATTTAGAAACAAGTTTGGTTTTGTGTTTAAAAATTTATTTTACGATGTTTTCTTATTTTTTTGTAATTTGATTTTATATATTTTACTTAGAGAAAACAAACTAAGTTTTTTCAAATTAAATAAATATGGATAAAGTTGTAATCAAAACAAACAAGGTTTCTAATATTACTTAAAAATATTAAAACTTATTTAAGTTTAATTTTTTTAAACTGAATACTACTGAGTTTCTAAAAATTTTAAATTATTTTCACAGATATGTTTCCAACAACATTCATTACAAATTTTTTTAAAAATTTCATATGTAATATTCTTTGAGAAAGCCATCTTAATTAAATTCAAAGAAACCTTATCTCCTTGTTTTATCTTCAACATTTTAGAATAATTTTCATCCAATAATCTTATATTTTCTTCATCTTTACATTTTCCATTTTTATTGTTAGGGCAGGCTTTGCATAAACTATCAGATGCATCTATAATCTCTATTACAGGTGTATCTGGATTAGCATGTAAAAAATCAACCACTTCCTTCATATTTTTTACAAATTCATTATTATACCCTTTACCTTGGAAACTTTGTAAACATACAAGATGATGTGCTCTTAATTTGTAGAGTGCTGACATTTGAAATAACTATAAACCATTACAAAAGATAATAACATTTTTTAAATTCACTTAACAAGAAAGGTTATGCACCTAGTTAAATGCAAATTTATATCCACAAAAAATACTTAGTTGCAACTATCCAGTAAAGAAAACGACTAATGTTCCTAAAAATACTTTCATAGAAACATTAATATCATATTTTTTTGTTTTTTACCCGAAAATAATTCCATATATTGTTGAATATTATTGAGGAATATTTTTATAATACACTCTGTATATTTTTAATGACATTTTAGCTATCCTTTGTGAAGAATTATTATAAATCATTCCAAAAAATCTAGCTATTTCTCCTATTTTGTCTCTAAGATGAACTTCTGCATAATATTTTTCATTAACAGATAAATATGGTTTATATGCATTAAAATTTTTAACTTCTATTAGCATATCCAGTTTATCTTTATCTGTAGGATCTAAAATACAACAAAATAAACCTGCTGTTTGTGCTACATATTCAATACTAAAAAGAGATGGGATCCCATTATTTTTAATTTCATAAAAGATATTATTATTACTAGTGTCTATAGTAGTTCTCAGAATTCCATTTTCTATATCATACAGCTGAATTTCTGTTATTAATTTTATAGGGAATTTTTGTGGTAATAAATTTATAAAATTATTAATCTCTTTTTTCGATAATAAGGCTAGCATTGCTTCCACCAAACGCAAAAGAATTGCTTAAACAATATGTTACTTTTTTAGTTTCTGATAATTTTACTAAACCTGAAGCATTATAAATAGTTTCCCCATCTGCACAATGAGGTATAAGATTTTCATATTTATTAATATCAGATAACATTAACCAGCAAAGACCTAACTCTGTAACACCTGCTGCACCTAAAAGATGTCCTGTTAAAGCTTTTGAAGAAGAATATTTAATTTTATTATTTTTAAAAACATTATTTATAGCTATTAATTCCATTTCATCATTTTGAATAGTTCCAGTACCATGCAAATTAATATATTCTATTTGTTGAGGAATTAATTTCGCATCATTTAATGCCCGAGACATTGATAATATTGCCCCTTTCCCAGAAGGATCAGGAGATGTTACATGATAAGCATCACTAGACTCTCCAATACCGATTAAATTTATTTCACCAATTTCTCTAGTTAAGATAAATAACGCTCCCCCTTCTCCTATATTAATTCCATCACGATTTTTACAAAAAGGATTGGTTTTTTCATGAGCATATGCACTTAAGGAATCAAAACCCTGAATTGTAAATTCACACAAATCATCTGCTCCACCTACTAAAACAGCATCGCACAAATTATATTTAATAAAATTACGAGCTACCGCAAAAGCTTTAGCAGTTGATGAACATGCTGTTGAAATTGTATAGTTCGGTCCTCTTATTTTTGTAATATTTTTCATAAATTCAGTTAATATGCCGCATTCTAACCATGAGGGATTTAATTCTTTTGATAAAATTTTTGTTTGGAAATAATTTCCAAATAATTTTTCAAACTTATTTAATCCGACATTATTACTTCCAAGAACCATGCCTATTCTAGAGAGTTTATATTTTTTAGTTAGCTTAATCCAATCATTCTCTATTTGATTAAAACAATGTAGCAACAGTTGATTAACTCGTATATTATATTTATCATTAGTGATTTCAGGTAGAGTATTATTAATTTGTCCAACATAAATTGATTTATCTGGTTTTATCTCTCTTTTAACCAATTTATTTCTGTTTCCTATTATAACATTTCTCCAAATTTCTTCTTTAGATTCACCTAAATTATTAATTATACCTAAAGTTAGTAGTTGCACTTTGTTTACCTAAAATTTTATTTACAAATAATATAAAATTAATATAATTAATACCATGATTAATAAGAATATACTATTCAAAAAATGGACTGCATGTTATGATATTAATGAATTTCAAGCTGATATACCATCATCTCTTAAAAGAGGATTAAGTGACATTAGTAAATTAGCTTTAAATTCCGCCTTAAAACTTCATTTAGAAAACAAATCACCTGTAGTTTGTGCTACACGTTATGGATGTCAACAACAAATATTTAAAATCAAAGAACAGCAATCCTTATGTGATGAATTTTCTCCTACCATATTTAGTAAATTATCTAACAATATTTTCGGAGGAATTCTAATGATATTAGAACAAAATAATCTTCCATATACTACAATTTCTGCGGGAAAACAAACATTCGAAATGGGATTATTAGAATCATTTTTACAGATTAATGATAGAATAACATATATATATGCAGAAGAAAAGGCCCCATTCCCTCTTAGTACTTTAAGAAGGTCTAAATCTATGGCCTTTGCTCTGAATATAGAAAATTCACCTGAGGGAAATTTTTCTTTGCAATTTCATAACAAAATTAATAGAAAATGCAAAAAAATAGATGATTTTATTGATTTTTTAAATAATCCTTCAAAACGTTTTGAAACCAATTATTTTACAATAGAGAAATTATAATGGATAAAAATAATATATGTAGTGAAATAAAATTTCTTATCGAAAAAATTTTTGAGTTAGATAAAGGAACAATAAAAAATAATACAAATCTTTTGAAAGAAGATTTAGACTTGGATTCTATAGATATTTTAGAATTAGAATTAAATATCAAAAAAAAATACAACATAAAATTAGAAAAATTACCTAAAGAAGCTTTCACATCTATTGAAAAAATGGCTGAATTCATAATTGATTACCAAGATAAAATGTCCGATATTAAATAAAAAGGACACAATATGGAGTTAAAAGAAACAATAGTAAGAAATATAGAATTTGGAGATGTAGATTTAACAGGAGCTATGTGGCATGGTGGTTATATAAGGTACTATGAAGATGCTAGATGTCATTTGTTAGATAAGCTTGGATTTTCTTATGAAACAATTTTGAGTAATGGATTTCAAATTCCAGTAGTATCATTAAAAATTAAATTTATAAGACCGTGTCATTTTAATCAAAAAATATCTATTACAGCTGAAATCATGCCATCAGAACATATGATAATAGTTAAACATGAGATAAGAGATTTTTTTACTCAGAAAAAACTCTCGACGGCAGAAACAAGACATATGGCTTTTTGTAATGAGACTAAAACAGCTCTTTTTCGTTTACCTGAATTTATATTAGAAAAAATTGGAATTTGAGATGGTTAAAAAAATTTGGTTAATATTCTTTATCTTTGACACTATACTAGCAAATAATAATGAATTACTAGATAAATCTTCCGTATTTTATGATTGCGACTCTTATATTCAAGAAGGAATGAAAGAAGCAATAGTTTACGATGATATTACAGTAGAATGGATAGATTCTCGTTATCCATTAGATCTGAGAAATTCATCTTTATTTGAAAATCTTCATATTGATGAAGATAAAATTTACAAAAGATTAAAACCTAATCATTGGATAGTCGCTACATGTGAAATTTTGAAAAGTAAGGGTGCTAGAGGGTTAAATAGAGAATGGAAAGGAGATGTTTTTAGAAATATCCATGCGAATATTTTCATTCCAATATCTTATACAAACGGAGATAAAAATTTATTAGAATTATTATTGCATAGAGCCATATCAATGGCTATATACAATGTATTGCAAGAAGAAATTAAGCAGTATTGTCCGGAAAAAGCTGAGTTAGTAAAACTTAAATGGATTAATGATATTATAATCGACGGGAAAAAAATTTGTGGAATAAAACCAGATGAATTTGTAGATAATGATACTGTAGTTAGTTATCAATTTGCTATAAATATTAACATGCCTAAAAATGAATTGCAAAAAATTGATCAACCAGCAACTTCCCTCTCTGAAGAATGTAATAAAAATTTTGACCATAACCAAATTTTGAAAAAAATTGTTATAGAACTGATTAAAATTCTCAATCAATATAAAGACAATTTAGATGAATTAGATAAATTGTTTTCTAAAAAAATGGCATTTATTGGTGATGAAGTAATAGTATATGATGCTGAACCCGGTACTAATCTAGAAGGAGTACTTGAAAATATAGAAAAAGGCAGAGCTTTTATTCGAGCTAGTTCTGGAGACTTATTAGTTATTAATCCTGGATATGGAATTTTAAGAAAAAAATAGTGTTAAATGAAGTTTAGCGAGATTAATGATATATAGCGATCGTTCTCTCCATCTATCGTCATTCTAGCGAACACACTTCCCCATTTTGTCATTCTGAACGAGAGTAACGAGCGTGAGAATCCATTCTTGTATTTAACATCTCTGTTTACGCATCGGTATTGCAATGGATCACCACGTCACTTCGCTCCTCGTGATGACGAAAAATGGAAGAGGCGGAGACTACTCAGTATGATAATGTTAGCTTATCATAATGACGAATAAGTAAATTCCATTGCTGTGATGAAAATTGAAAGAGGTAAAATTTATATAATTTCTTATTAGATATCTTGCTAAAGTCGACAATGATGTTTTAGATTCTCTGATTATCAGGGCTTGAACAAATGACTTTCTAAACAGCTCTAATAATTAACCTCATTAGATTTTTATGAAATTGCAGTTGTTTATTAGTTATAAATAACAAAATTATGTTCAAATAGGAGGGGTTTCATCAAATAACTCTGGTTTAGGTGTAAATATTATAAAAGTATTTAAAAAAGAAGAGCGATGACCTTCAAATGCATAAGCCTTAGGGCTATATAATATTAATCCCCAAAATTTAGGAAGTAGTGAAGATTTCCCAGACATTCCTTTACAATGGTGTCCCATAAAACTAAGACATAACATTATTTTTACTTCATCTTTTTCAATTTTTAAATTTTTATGTATATATGAAACATCATATTCTGTTCCAATTTTAAATTTTCTACTATCAAAATAGCCTTGTACACTTCTCCCTGTTGATAAAATTTCTAGTAGAGCTTTTTAAATCTAAAACACCGTAAGAAACAAGTGCCCAAGAAATTATCACTTTATTTTTCCTAATCCTTTTAAATAATAAACATGCATTAGTGATGCTGGTAATACAGAGTT
Source organism: uncultured Holosporaceae bacterium (assembly GCA_964532905.1). Classification (GTDB taxonomy): domain Bacteria; phylum Pseudomonadota; class Alphaproteobacteria; order UBA3830; family UBA3830; genus UBA3830. Next base: position 71,706 of record CAZHJM010000001.1, on the reverse strand, counting down.
ATCATCATATTGTTCTAAGTGTCCACCATAATATGGTAGAAAAGAAGCACAGTGAATATGTTTATAATCCAATCTTGTAATTTTTTTATTGGATCTATTTTGGGAAATATTTTGAAACATATTAACTGCACATGTAGTACAAAAATCTAAAGTTTTATGGATTTTGCCAATTTTACTAATATCATGAATATAAAGGATAAGCAAGAATAATACGGGAACAAAAAACGCAAATTCTATAATAATTGCGCCATGTGTTTTGACTAAAAATCGATCCCCCTCCTTCATATTGTCAAATAATTTTCTGCGGATTTTTATTAGAACATTCATATGCATTTCCATATATTTTCTAATAAAATTAATATTTAATTATAAATAAAAAGTTAAAACCGAAAAATTAATAAGCGTATTAGAATTGTTTAATAATTATGAGAAAGTAGAAATAAAAATAATTTTTACGCTTGTTATACTCGCTCAGAATGATGCCTGGGAGTGTTAATAATAAACACTTAATATTTTTTTATTATTTTTATGAGGATACATTTTTTTTGTTGTTATTATGAGGAGCGATGTGACATAGCAATCTATAATGATTTTAGAACGTTCACCAAAAACTTTCAGTAAGCAATTAAAGTTTTTATGCGATTAAAATTGACTAATAGATTTTAACATTAGGATCTTACTAGCCAATTGTCGGTAAAAAAAAATCAATATATAATAAATTACATTTGATAAGAGGATTTAATGTCAGGACATTCACAATTTAAAAATATAATGTATCGCAAAGGAGCTCAAGACGCTAAAAGAGCTAAGATTTTTTCGAAGATTTCAAGGGAGATAACTGTTGCAGTAAAAGAAGGAGGAGCAGATCCTGAAAGTAATACTAGATTGCGATCTGCATTGCTTAGTGCTCGCTCCGAAAATATGCCAAAGGATAATATTGAAAGGGCTATAAAAAAAGCCACAGGAGGTGAGGCTGGAGCAGATTACCAAAGTGTTAGATACGAAGGATATGGTCCTGGAGGTATAGCAATTATAGTTGAAGGTTTAACTGATAATAAAAATCGCACAGCTCCTGCAGTTCGTTCTATTTTTACAAAATTTGGATGTAGCCTAGGGGAAACCAATAGCGTTAGTTTTCAATTCGATCATATTGGATATATTGCATATCCTAAGAAAGTTGCTTCCGAAGATAATATGTTTGAAATTGCTATTGACTCTGGAGCTGACGATATCATTGTGAATGATGATGGGTATGAAATTATTTGTACTATAGAAAAATTATCAAATATTAGAGATAATTTAATTCAAAAATTAGGAGATCCTTTGGAAGCAAAAGTAACTTGGAAGCCGAAAAATACAATATCAATAGACACGGAAACGGCTAAAACATTATTTAAACTGATTGATATGTTAGAAGAAGACGATGATGTTCAATCCGTTATAGCAAATTATGAGTTACCTGATAATTTTGAATTAGACTAAAAATTAAGGCAATCTTAATGGATTGCCTTTTATATTATTTTAAGTGTTCATGAGGTGATTTTCTAGATTTCTTTGTATAATGCTTTCCTTTATCCCTATTGTGATGTCTTGCTCTATCCTCATATCCTATAAATGATAATGCGGAGTCTGCTATTGATGTATTAATTTCAGTAACATCTGAGTTATCAGATAAATTATGAAAGGTATTTTTATCTGTTTCTTCTTCTGATAAATCTGATAAAGAAGAAATTTGACATAAAGATTGAATTTTATTTTCTTCAATATAATTTTGATTAGTTTGTTGCATTGCATTACTAGAATTCATAAAAAATCCAAGTCCGATTTCCAAAGTTAAAACTAATGTACTGTTTTTTATCATTGTTTCTCCAAATTTTTGTATTAATATCTTTAAGTTAATCTTTTATAGTTAAAATTTAGTTAATTTTATTATTTTAATGTTTTAATTTTATAAACTTTTCTATTGACCTTTTATCTTTTAAAATGTACAAAAATCATAGTACGGCGGGTGTAGCTCAATTGGCTAGAGCGCCAGATTGTGGCTCTGGAGGTCGCAGGTTCAATTCCTGTCACTCGCCCCAGGTATTTGGGAGATTTTCTTGAGTAATTTTAGATATGATAGATTAGTTCAAAAAGCGCTTATTTCTGTTGTTAGAGATGTTCTAGCAGATGTTGCTGTAAATGGTTTGACAGATAATCATCATTTTTATATTAGATTTATGACTAATCATCCTAAGACAGTTGTTCCTAAATTTTTAAGAGATCAACATCCTGAAGAAATAATGATAGTTTTACAGTACCAATTTTGGAATTTAAAAGTCGAAAAAAGCCATTTTTCAGTAGATTTAAATTTTGATGGCATACGTGAAACTTTAGTAATACCATTTGATGCGCTTATGGCTTTTGTTGATCCTTCTGTTAAATTTGCTTTGCAATTTACACTAAGAATGATTTCTCAAATAGATGATGAATTTCCCACTGATGATGGACCAAATGGTGGAAAAAGTGACAATAATCCTAGTGAAAAAATATCATCTGATGATAATATAATTAGTTTTGATAGTCTTAGAAAAAAATAGTTTTTAAGGCTTGGATAATAAAATATTTGTATGCTGTCTAGTTGTACTGTGAAGTATTAAAATGTTAAGTAGAAAACAGCAATATTACCTAGAGCAATTCGAGAAAATAAACAATGGAAGATTTTCTTTTAATTGGAGTGCTGCCTTTTTTGGTCCATGCTGGTTTTTAATAGAAAATTATATGTTGAAGCATTTACATTGTTAATATTAGGAATTAGTTTTGTTTTTAAAGTACAACCTAAATTGTCAGAAAATATTGGTCAAATATCTAGTTGCTTGATAGAATTATTGATAGCTGTATTAGCTAATAGATTCTATTATTCTTCAATAAAAGGCAAAATTCAACAAGGATACCATTTATGTATTGTATATAAGCCAACCAGTTATCTTTTAGGTATATTGTCTTTACTGTGTATGATAACTTTTTTTATGGCAGGTTTTACTTCAAATATAATAAATATTTTATGGAAAAACTTATCGCATAATGAGAATATTTTTACAATTCTCTTTTTCATCACATTTTCTTTAACTTTTATTATGACTTGTATTTTTTGGTATAGAGATAAAGTAAAAGTAGAACAATTTACTCAAAATATGCCGAATTTTTCAAGAGATATTAATTCAGAAAATATAGCTAAATTGATTTAAGTTTAAGTTCGGCAAGTTGTATAGTGTTGCTCATAAGATAAGCGACTGTCATTGGTCCTACTCCATTTGGAACAGGAGTAATCGCTCCTGCTCTTTTACTAACTTTATCGAAATTTACATCTCCAACAACTTTTTTATTTCCTGAAGAATCAACTATGCGATTAATTCCGACATCAATAATTGTTGTTCCAGGTTTTACAAAATCTATATTTAAAAATTTTGGTTTTCCTACTGCACTTATTAATATGTCCGCACTTCTACATATTTCTTTTATATAGTGAGACTTAGAATGTAAAACTGTAACAGAGCAATCTTCTTTTAATAATAACGAAGCTAAAGGTCTGCCGACAATTTGAGAACGTCCTATAATAACAGCATGCAATCCACTTATATTTTTATGAACTGTTTTTATTAAATGTAATACTCCAAGAGGAGTACAAGGAACGATACTATTTTCTCCTAAAGCTAATCTGCCTTGATTTATTGATGTAAGTCCATCGACATCTTTATTAACTGAAATTAAATCTACCAATTCTCTAAATCTTAAGCCTGGGGCTAATGGAGACTGTAAAAGGATTGCATGTACCTCTTTATCATTATTTAATTTTTTTATTAATTCTGCAATATCAGATTCTTTTATTCCTGATTTTAATTTATGAATATCAGATTTTATGCCTATAGATGATGCCAGTTTTTCTTTTTTTCTTATATATATTTCACTTGCGGGATCTTCACTGGCATTTATTAGTGCAATACAAGGTGTAATACCATATTGTTTTAATTTGTCGACTCGTATTTTAATAGACTCACAAAATTCTTCTGAAATTTTTTTTCCGTTAATGATGGTGGATATTTTTTCCATTTTATTTTCTATTTTTCTTTGATAGAATTAATAGTCTTATATTATCAAACTATAAGCGAAATTTAAACTACGGATATTTAGAATGAATGATGAATTTAAAACAAAACGTGTAATATCAGAGGGCATTGAAGAAATTCTAGGAAAGCCTTTCTCTATTTTAGATCATGGATTTATTCGCGTAGTTGATTATTTAGGAAATGATTCTTCAATTGTTCAAGCTGCTAGAGTTTCTTATGGAGCCGGCACAAAAAAATCTAAAGAAGATCAAGGTTTAATTAATTATTTAATGAGACATGGACACACGACTCCGTTTGAAATGTGTGAAATAAAATTACATGTAAAACTTCCAATTTTTGTTATGAGGCATTGGGTAAGACACCGTACAGCAAATGTTAATGAATATTCTGCTCGATATTCTATTTTAAGTAATGAGTTTTATATTCCAGAGTTATCCAAAATTTCTGAACAATCAAAAACAAATAAACAAGGGCGATCCGATGATCTTATAAGCAGAGAGAAAAGACAAGAAATTGCAAATATTCTCGAAAAATTTTCGAAATCCGCTTATGAAAAATACGAGTATATGCTTGAAGATTTATCTTTAACTAGAGAATTGGCAAGAACTATTCTTCCCGTTAGTGTTTATACAGAAATGTATTGGAAAATAGATCTCCATAATCTTCTTCATTTTCTTAAGTTAAGAACAGATGAACATGCCCAATATGAAATAAGATGTTATGCTAATAAAATTCTGGATATTGTTAAAACTTGGGTGCCATTTACTTACGATGCCTTTATTAATTATAGGAAAAAGGCAATTAATGTGCCACAAAAATGGATAGAAATTAATAAACGCATAATAAAAGGTGAAAAAATTTCACAAGAAAGTAGTGGTCTAAGTAAAGGTGAATGGATTGAATTTCTACAATCTTTTGATTTACAGGACGAAATTTAAAAACCACACTGTCTTATATAATAAACTATCATCTTTTTCCTTTTAAAGTTAAAAAAACCTGTTTTGAAATAGAGTTAATATATTAGTCTCATAAAATTCTTGGAAGAGTTACACCTCTTTGTCCCATATATTTCCCTCTGCGGTCTTTATAAGACATTGTACAGACTTCATCGACCTTGAAAAATATAAACTGACAAGCTCCCTCATTTGCATAAATTTTAGCAGGAAGTTGTGTAGTATTAGAAAATTCTAATGTAACATGACCTTCCCAATCTGGTTCAAGAGGGGTAACATTTACAATTATTCCGCAACGTGCATATGTAGATTTACCTACGCATAATACAAAAACATCTCTGGGAATTTTAAAGTATTCAACAGTTCGAGCTAAAGCAAAACTATTTGGAGGAATAATACAACAATCTGTTGTGCGATCAACAAAACATTTTGGAGAAAAATTTTTAGGATCTATTATTACATTATCAACATTGGTAAATATTTTAAATTCATTTGAAACCCTAGCATCGTATCCATAAGATGATAAACCATAAGAAATAACTGATTTCTGAGATAAACTATCTACAAAAGGACTAATCATATCATGCTTATTAACAAGTTCTCGAATAAGTCTATCATTTAATAACATTAAATTTCTCCATGTTTTCTATTACTAGCAATTTACTGCATTATAAGAGTATTTTATTTATTAATCTACTATTTAATCAATACTATCAGCTTAAATATATAAAGGTAATTTTACAATAATCAGTGTTTATATAGGATAAGTTTAACAGATCTTTCTTAGTTTACTATGTAAAGCAAAACAGTATCTATTATCGTCATTAAATATGAAATATATAAGTTCAGCTATGTCACTTATTGTTTGGTAATCAAAATTATATCATGCATTAGCGTTATTACACGAAACCATATAGGCTTCGCCTCTTTCACTTGTTACATGATAATCTATAATATGATTATTATTAGATAAAAATCAAGAGAAAACATTTAAAAAGTAATTAAAAAAATAGGTAAAGGCTAGGATGTATGATATTTCGATAAAATATCGAGTTATTGAATTTTTTGAAGCAATTAAATTTAGATAGAGTAAAAGAAAACACTCAGAGTAGAGCTAGATACTATGGATTGATTTATATAGAAGGTTTCTCTATAAATTAACAGAAGCTAATCTTTTTCTTTTATAAATAAAGCCGCAAAAAATCCATCTGTATGATTTTTGAAAGGTGATAATTTTAGAAAATCACCACAATAATTCTTTATTGTTATTTTTTGAATTTTAAAATTTGGGAATTTTTGTAAAAAGTTGTAAACTTGGCGTTCATTTTCTGCTTTTAGAACAGAACAAGTGGAATAAACTAACCTTCCTCCAAGTTTTACTAATCGTTGTGCGGAACTTAAAATATCCATTTGAACTTGTAGTAATTCTTCTAAATCTTTTTTACTAAACTTTGCTCTCATATCTGGATTACGTCGCCAAGTGCCAGTTCCTGAGCATGGGGCATCTACTAACACAACATCTGCAATGCCAATATGACGTTTTAGCCACTTTCCTGTAATTTCCTGACAGAAAGCATTATTTACTCCTGCTTTTCTGAGTCTAATTTTAGCATTTTCAAGACGTTCTGGATATTTATCTAAAGCAAAAATACGACCTTTGTTCTTCATTGAGCATGCCAATGCTAAAGTTTTTCCGCCAGCTCCAGCACAATAGTCGATGACTGTTTCCTTTTCTTTTGCATTACATATTGTGGCTATAAGTTGAGAACCTTCATCTTGTATTTCAGCAAATCCTTGGGATAAAACTTCATTATTTCTACTGATTCGTCCATCTTTTAACCTTATTCCATTGTCTGAGTATTGCATAACGTCAGTTTGAAATCCTGATAACATTTTTAATACTTGTTCTTTTGATGCTTTTAGTGTATTTACACGAAGATCTACAGAAGCTTTAGTATTAAGAGCTATCATCTCATCTTTAAAAATAGATTTATCAAATGATTCTAATAAATAGCTTTCTAACCACTCAGGATAGTTTAATTGTGCAAATTGTGGGAATTGTGTATCTAAACTATCTAAGAATTTTTTTTCAAATTCAGATAATTTTGATGGGGCATAATTTCGTCCAGTGAAAATTTCCTCTAACTGTTTTAATGTATATAATCTTTCATTTTTTAAATATACTAAAACGAAAAAACGACCATATTTTTCAGTGATTTTTCTAGTAAGAAATTTGATTTTTTCAAAACTTCTAAAGATAGAATAAGAAATTTCTGCGATAGCTTTTCTATCGTTTGAACCTATCCAACGATTATTTTTGAAATATTTTGACATTATAATGTCAAAGGGAAGGGAAGTTGCGAAAAATATGTCCAGTAAATCAATGGTTGACTTTACTCTTGCTTCTAATTTCATTTTTTGAATCCTATTCCAATAAGATATATTTCAGATGATAAACTTCTACTAGCCTTAGGTTTGTAAAAAGTAGTTGTTAAGAAATCTCTTTTTATATGTTCAAATAGTATTTTCTCTTTTCCTCCCATAAAAATTTTTGCAATGAAATTCCCATTTAAAGCTAACATGTTTTGCGCAAATTCATATGCAGAATATACCAAATTCATAATGCGCAAATGATCTGTTTGTGCATGTCCTATAGTTGATGGAGCCATATCTGACACAATTAAATCAGCTTTCTGTCCGAGATAACTTATAATATCTTCTTGATTCTGAGTATCTTGAAAATCTCCAATAAAAATTTTTACTTTCTCTATAGGATGAAAATCTAATAAATCAATGGATGCTATTTTAGCTTCTGGTAATGATTTTTGAGATAAAACCTGAGACCAACCGCCAGGAGCTGCTCCAATATCAATAATATATTTAGACTTTTTTATGAATTTAAATTTTTCATCCATTTCTTTTAGTTTATAGGCGGCTCGACATCTGTATCCGTCTTTGTGTGCGGATTTTACATATGGATCATTTAGCTGTCTATCTAACCAACGCCTAGATGAGATACTCATTTTTCCTTTTATTTGCATGAAAACTTCACTTTTATTTAATTAATCTTTTTTTCTATGTCTGTCCCACCAATCAACTCTTTTTTTTATTTCTCGTTCAAAACCACGTTCATTTGGTATATAAAATTTTTTGCGAGATAATTCATCTGGGAAAAAATTAGTTCCAGCAAAAGCATTTGCTACATCATGATCATATATATATCCTTTATTATAATCTAATTCTTTCATTAACTTAGTCGGAGCATTCCTTATTTTTTTAGGAACAGGAAGAGAACCGTAAAATTTAGCACAGGAACGAGATTTATTATATGCAATTTCTGCTGAATTAGATTTTGGCGCAGTTGCTAAATAAATTACAGCTTGTGCAATAGCTAATTCACCTTCTGGAGACCCTAAAATTGTATAAGCTTTATGTGCAGCGATAGTTTGTTGTAATGCGATAGGATCAGCTAGTCCTACATCTTCACTTGCAAAACGTATTAGGCGTCGAAGAATATATAATGGACTTTCTCCTGCTTGTAACATGCGATTCATCCAATATAGTGCGGCATCAACATCAGAACCTCTTAAGGATTTGTGCAATGCACTAATTAAATTATAATGCTCTTCTTCTCCTTTATCATATACAATAGCTCTTTTTGGCGAAAATTCTTTTAGCTGTTCGACATTCATAGGTTGAGAAGAATTTAAAGTAAATAGTTCTTCTGCTCTGTTTAATAAGTAGCGAGCATCTCCGTCAGACATCAAGCAAAGATGTTGTCTAGCTTCTGGAGTAAGTGGTAGTTTTTTATTTTCGTATTTTTCTGCTCTGGATAATATTCTATCTAAATCTTCTAATTGAAGTCTATTAAAAGTAATTACTTTACATCGGGATAATAAAGCAGGACGTAGTTCAAAAGATGGATTTTCAGTAGTAGTTCCTATTAAAATCAAAGAACCATTTTCAAGATGAGGCAAAAATATGTCTTGCTGACTTTTATTTAAATGATGTATTTCATCTATAATAATTATTATTTGATTGGAAGAATCTTTAGATAATTCATCAAATATTGATTTGAATTTTGCTGTTGCATGCATAACAGCAGATGTTTCTTCAAAATTTAATTTACTCTTTTTTGCTATAATTTTAGCAAATGAAGTTTTACCGGTACCAGGAGGCCCCCACAATATTAATGACTGTAAATTTTCAATATTATAGCTTTGGCTAATTTGAGATGGTCCAATTAATTCATCGAAATTATTTGGACGGATTCTATCAGCTAGAGGAGCAATTTGTTCAAATAATTGCAATTTATATTTTCTCCAATTTCTTCTTTAAAAGATAAAAATTCACTTTATGTTAAGCAAATTTATGCTTAGAATCAACTATAAGCCTTTTAGAGGACAATATGAATAATAAGAAATATAATGTTGCAGTCATAGGAGCAACAGGGAATACAGGAAATAACACTCTAAAAATTTTAGCCGAGAGGAATTTCCCTATTTCTGAAATTTATGCTATAGCTTCAGAAAAGTCATTGGGGAAGAAGGTTTCCTTTAAAGATAAAGACATTCAAGTCAATAATTTTGTAAATGTAGATTTTTCAAATATTGATATTGCTATATTCTGTGCGGGTTCTAATGTATCCAAAACTTATGTAAAAAAAGTAACTGAATTAGGATGTTCAGTAATTGATAAAACGTCATATTTTCGATTAGAACCTAAAGTTCCACTGATTGTTCCTGAAGTTAATTTAGATGCCTTAAAAAAAGGTGCACCACTAGGTATTATATCAACTCCAAATTGTGTAGCTGTACCTTTATCATTAGCTTTAAAAGCATTGTCATATATTGCACCATTAAAGAGGGCTGTAATATCTACTTATCAGTCAGTATCTGGGGCTGGCAAACAAGCAATAGATGAGCTATATAATCAAACAAAAGCTGTGATTACTTCTGGAACAGTTGCAACTGATATTTTTTCTAAACAAATTGCTTTCAATGTTATTCCAGCAATAGGGAATTTACATGAGAATGGAGTTTCAGATGAAGAGGAAAAAATTGCATCAGAAATACGTAAAATTTTGCATTCTGATATTAAAATTGCAGTAACATGTGTAAGAGTTCCTGTATTTATCGGACACGGCATTAGTGTTTCTTGCGAGTTTAGCAAAGATATAGATTTAAATTATGTATACGATGTCTTTGAGAATTTTGAAGGAATAATTACTATAGATAGAAGACAAGATGAGGATATATTCGCGACACCACTTGATGCTCAGGGAGAAGATGCTGTATATATTAGTAGAGTGAGAAGAGATTATTCTGTAAAAAATGGTATACTATTTTGGATTGTAACAGATAATTTAAGAAAAGGTGCAGCTTTAAATAGTGTGCAAATTGCAGAAAAAATGATAATAATTGATCCCCAATTGAATTTATTTAAATTAAAGGCAAATAAGTAAAGGAATATTATGGAGAACTTTGAAAGACCAAATTTAAAAGATATTGAGCTCATTATAGTTTCATCTTTACTACAAAAAACTAAAAGAGGTGATGATTATCGTCGTTTTAGTCTAAAAACTATAGATGGTACATCTTGCTATCCGGCTGTCATGTGGGCAAATGATTTACGCAAATTCCAAGACGAAAAGTTCTTTAGAAATGGAAATACTATAAAACTAGTTAACTATGAACCTCCGTCAAATTATTCTGATTATGTAATACATGACTTTAATTTAATAAAAGAAGGGAAAATAGGTCTTTCAGATGAAGAGAGAGCAGATTTGTTCGAAAAATTACAAAATTATGTAAAAAATATAGAAAATACAAAATTACAGAATTTTGTTAACTCTCTCTTAAAAGAATATGGAGAAGCTTTTAAGATAGCTCCAGCAGCTAAAAGTATGCATCATAATTATCTTGGTGGATTGCTAGAACATACATACGAATGTTTAGAAATCGCAAAGGATTTTTTGAATAAAAATCCAAAAATAGATAGAAGTACTGTTTATGCTGCATGTATTCTCCATGATTTTGGTAAAATTTGGGAATACAGTATAGATTTAAATTCCGGAGTCATTACATATAATAATGAATTTACTTATAAATGGGTAAGTCATTCTCAATGGGGATATACTGTCTGTATGAATGCAGGGTTTGATACTGTAGCAAAAATGATAGCAACACATCATGGTAGAATGGATTGGGGAGCTGTGATAGACTTGAATTCAGAGGGATTAGAGCCGATTCATTATCTCTTACATCATATTGATGATTTGTCTGCAAAGTTCGGAAAAACAACAGTAATGGATTTATAATATGGGATATATTTTTATAGTATCTGGTCCCTCAGCAGTAGGAAAAACAACGGTTGTTGAAGAGTTACTGAAACAATCTCCTAATATTCGTAGAATAGTTACTTGTACTAGCAGGGGAAAGCGTGCAATGGAACAAGATGGCAGAGACTACTATTTTTTCGCAAAAGAAATTTTTGTTAAAAAAATTGAAAATAATGAATTTATTGAATATTCAGAAGTTTATGGTAATTATTATGGTGTTCTTCTTGATACTCTTAGAAAAAATATAGAACAATATCAATCTTCAATTTTAGTAATAAATGGAGAAGGTTTTATTAAGATAAGAAAAGCAATTAAAAACAATATTATTAGTATTTTTATAAATCCTCCTTCTTTTCAGGAATTAGAGCGAAGAATAAGAGAAAGGAATTCTGAGTCAGAAGAAATAATTCAAAATAGACTGAGGGCAATACAAAAAGATATGGATTATTCTAAATATTATGATTTTGTTATTGAAAATCACCGAGTTAATGAAACTGTAACTAAATTAAATAATATAATATAATTACAGCAAAGTTGTTTGAATAAATAGTTATTAGGAAAACAATATGTTAATTTTGCTAAAAAAAATTATTTTAGTCATTTTTTTATTGTTTAATAATATAGATTGCCATGGAGTTCAGTTAATAAGAGATACGGAAATTGAAGAGACTCTTACTGAAATGGTACATAAGGTATTCAAAGTTGCGGGTATAAAAGAAAAAACTGCAAAAGTATTTGTTATTAATTCAAAAGAAGTAAATGCATTTACCATTGGCAGTGGTTATATATTTATTAATTCTGGATTGCTTCTGAAAGTTTCTGATTCTTCACAAATGATGGGAATATTGGCTCATGAAACAGCCCATATCGCCGCTGGACATATAAATAGGTTAATGTCAGCTATACAAACCCGTTCAACCAATATGGTAAATGCAATGATTGTTGGATTAATTGGAACCATTGCAACAGGCTCAGAAGCCGCACTAGCTGCGGCATTGGGATATGGTATGGTAGATGAAAGATTGTTTCTTAGATATAGTCGAGGAGAAGAATTTGCAGCAGATGCATTGGCGGCAAAATATTTAAGTCAAATGGGATATGATGTTAATTGTATGACTCGGGTATTTAATATGTTTCAGGATTTAGAAATTATTAATGGTGGAGAACATATTCCAAATTACATTAAATCTCATCCATCTCCTCAAGAAAGAATTATCGCCTTGAAAAGATTTAGTAGTAATGTAACAAGAAAAAATAATGATGAAATAGATAAAAAATATAAAAGAGCAGTTTTGAAATTGAAAGCATATATTAATGATAGTAATACCTTTCGAGATGAATATTCTAAAGCAATTTGGTTACATTGTCATGGAAAAACAAATTTAGCTATTGAATTATTAAGTAAGTTAATTAAAAATAATCCAGATGATCTGTTCTATAAAGAAACATTGGCTCAATGTTTATATGAATCTGGTAAATTATCAGAGGCTACGAAATTATATAAACAAATTTACGAAAAACATCCATCTCCATTAATAAATATTAGTTATGCAGAAGTAATGATTGAATCTAATCATCAAATAGATATAGCAATTGGCATATTAGAGAAAGAAAAGTATAACGATTGTTTGGACGATCATATTTATTATTTATTATCAAAAGCATATGGTAAGAAAAAGCGTATAGGAGTTTCAAATTTGATGCTTGCTCAAAAATATATGTTGTTAGGACAATATAATAAATCTTTAGAATTGTTATCTTATAGTTTAAAACAATTAGATCAAAAAACTGAATTATCATACATAAAAAAGGCAAAATATCTAAAAGAACTAATTCAAAGAAATATTTCTAATAATATTATTTAAACAAGATACCAACTAAAATTTTTCTCTTGTACTATAAATAAGGATTCCAAATAATTTTATTTTATTTTTTAAATTTTTTTTGTATTTTTTAAGAATAGTAATTCCCAATATTTTAATTTTGGTTTCTTTCGGTGTAATAAATATTTTCCAAAGAAATCCTTTATATTCTTTCGCAAAGCAAAAACAATATCTATCACAATTTTTAATAATTTGAATCAGTTTATTTGCAATATCAGGAGATTTAGTTTGTTCAATATACGAAAAAGCATCTTGCAAAGCTAATTGAATTTTTATTTGTTTATTATTTTTGATATATGAGTTGGTTAATGAAGTATTTCTAATCCTATAATAAACACCTGTATTATTAATCATTGTAATTACAGGATAACAAGACATAAATTTTAGATAAAAAGAGTCATCTTCATAATTCATTTCTCCAAAGCTTAAATGATTTTTATCTATAAAATTTTTTGAAAATAGCTTTCCCCAAACAACACAAGAAACATTTTTCAAGACTTGATGAAAATTATCAATACTGACTTTATAATTTTCAATTGGTTTAAAATCCAGATAATTTAAGAGTTTTTTACATCCAAGAAATAATAATATATTGAATTTATTTTGAGGAAATACTTGTGTTCTTGATATTACAATATCAGATTCTGTTTTTATTAATTTATCTAATAATTTTTCTAAAATATCTTTTTTAATATAATCATCAGGATCTAGAAAAAAAATATAATCACCATTCGCATTACTTAGACCGGTATTTCTTGCTCTTCCAGGTCCAAAAAATTTACCTTTCTTTTTATGATAAATAATTCTGATTCTATTATCTTTTGAAGCATATTTTTTAACAATTTCAATTGAATTGTCAGTAGAACAATCATCAATGCAAATAATTTCCAAATTTTTATGAGTCTGTTGTATAACACTTTCCAAGCATTGTGCGATATAACTTTCAACATTATAGATAGGTATTATTACGGAAATCATATTATTCATAAAAACTTATCCATTATTTTATGCTTTAAGGTAAAGTGTTTTTTATGATAATACAAGTGTCTTAAAACAAGATTACATTTATAATAATATGTATGATAAGCATCAGATAATTGAGGATGTTTTTAAATAGAAATTCTTTTTTCAAAGAATGGTATTAAGCCAAAAAGATAATATTTTTTAATAGTCTCCCATTCGTAAATACGTAAACAGGTTATTCCAAAAATTTTATAGGTGATTTTATCTCTAATATAAAATTTTTCATCACATTGAATGTGATGCTCTCGAGAAAATCGAATGAAATCTTTTCTTGCAGTTAATAAATCTATCTGTTCTTTGTCTTTCAAATTTCTAGTAATAGATTGATTGTTTACCCAATAATGATAATACGTATTAGGAACAATTACTATATTTTTAGAATGATATAGAAATTTTGTTGTAAAATAAATGTCTTCGCAACATTTAATGTCTCCTATAAATTTAAGACCCTGTCTGTCTATTTCTTCGCGTTTATAAATTTTATTCCAAACATAACATTTTCTAGGAATTTCTAATATCTTGTATTTTTCAGAAGTTGTAGATAGAACCATTTCTTTATCAAATTTTAATTTAAATGGAGTTCTTCCGTCTGCATGAGGTCTCTTAATGCTAGCACATGCAGCGTCAGCATTGTATTTTTCTGCTGCTAAATATAATTTTTCAAAAAAATCTAAATCAATCCAATCGTCACTATCAATAAAACTGATATATTTCCCTTTTGCGATTTTCATTCCAATATTTCTAGCAACACTAGGTCCTTTATTTTCTTGATGAATTATGGAAATACGCTTATCTTTATTTGCATATTCTTTAGCAATAGCTGGACTATTATCAGTAGAACCATCGTCTATACAAATGATCTCTAAATCTTGAAAAGTTTGATTTGTTATACTATCTAAACAACGTGCTAAATATTTTTCTACATTGTATATAGGAATAATTACAGATATTTCTGGTGACATTTAATTCTCCGATAATTCAATATAATCTAGCATAAAATGTGATTTTTTCAATTAATATGAGCATTTTCAATTAATTCAGTTTTAAATTTTTCTCATTTAATGTCATTATGAGAGAGTAACGAGCGTGAGAATCTATTATTTTATCTTATCTTTTTTATGAAATTGCTTTAAAATTACCATAGATTGCCAAGTCACTTCGCTCCTCGCAATGGTAAAAAATGTAAGAGATCAATGGGCATATTCAACATTATGCAATGATGTCATTGAAGTACAAAGATAAATTTAATGTATTTCATAACTAATATATAACTCCATCATTAATCAAAGTCGTTCGTATATTTTGAGGAATATCTTTTCCATATTCTTTTTAAATAATCTTTATTAAACTCAAAACAAACTAGTCATATATTATAACAACTGACATATTAAAAAAGTATTTTAATTTTAATAGTGATTATATAAAATAATTCCTGAAAATGGAGTTATGTTATGTCAGAAGAAAAGTTAAATGAAATCAGGAGTGTAATCGA
>CAZHJM010000001.1:0-55809 GCA_964532905.1 uncultured Holosporaceae bacterium | reverse complement strand
AATGGAGTTATGTTATGTCAGAAGAAAAGTTAAATGAAATCAGGAGTGTAATCGATAAATATATATCTCCTTCATTAAAAGCAGATGGTGGAGACATTACAATATTAGATTTTAAAGATAATATACTAAAAGTTATATTAGTGGGAGCATGTTCTTGTTGTCCTCATGCTAAGGAAACTTTAAAATATGCAGTAGAAAATACAATTCATAATATGGTAGATGCCAATATTAGAGTTGTTACTGAAGATGAATTTTAAATATTCTTTATAGTCTATTTTATTGACTTAAACTATTTTCTAATTTGAAACCATTTATTTTTTTATATAATTAGATATACTTATAAGTATATGTAATAAAATAGATTTATGCAATTTAGAGATACTGAATTTAATACCGTAGTTCCTACAAAAATCGTAGGACCGATTAGTATTACATTTAATAATATAAAAGAAGATGTATTTTCTCCAGTAGCAACATTTGAAACCCCTCTTTGGTATTCTATTAAAAGAGGAGCATTGGTTTCACAGAAAACAGATGGAATTAATGTCTATGTACAAGATGATGGAATGACTCGCTCTGTTATTTTTTATACTGAAAATTTGCATAAAGCATTATACTGTCAACAATGGATTGAACAAAATAATTTAAAAATTTCGGAAGTGATAAGCTTGTCAAGTAGGTATGCTAAATTGAAAAAATTAACGACAGAAGTAATCGGGAATTTAGTTTTTCTTAGACTAAATATTTTTGTGGGAAATGCTTCTGGTCATAATATGGTAACTAAAGCTGCAGATACTGTTATTGAATTGATAAAATCGCAATGTTCTGTTTTGTATAGTTCAATTTCTGGAAATATTTGTGTTGATAAAAAAAATTCTGCTATTAATGGATTATTAGGAAGAGGAAAAAGATGTATAGCTGAAATATTTGTTCCAGAGAAAATTTGTAATACCATATTAAGGACGACTTCTAAAAAAATAGTGGATTTAAATATACATAAAAATCTATTGGGCAGTATTTTAGCTGGTAGTGTTCGTAGTGCTAATGCTCATTTTGCCAATATCTTATTAGCAATGTATCTAGCTACTGGACAGGATGCGGCTAATATTGTTGAGGGCTCACAGGGAATTACTTTTGCAGAGTTGAGAGAAGATGGTCTGTATTTTTCTGTAAATATTCCGAATATGATCGTAGGAACGGTAGGTGTTGGAAAGGAGCAAAATTTCGTTAAAAAAAATTTGCAAATTATGAAATGTGATGGTAACTCTGAAACAGAGTCTTGTAGATTGTCTGCTATTATATGTGCTACTGTTTTATGTTCAGAATTATCATTATTGGCTGCGCAAACTAATGAGGGTGAATTGATGCAAGCACACATTAAGCTTGAAAGGAATAAGTTGTGCATATAGGTATTGATCTTATTACTTTTTCTACTTCTAAATATTTTTTTAAGCTTGAAACATTGGCAAAATATCGTAATGTCGATTATGCTAAATACTGTACAGGTATCGGTCAAACTCAAATGTCAGTATTTCCTCCAAATGAGGATATTATCACTTTAGCAGTAGATGCAGCTGAAAAATTATTATCAAATATAGATAATAAAGATTCAATAGATATGTTAATATTTGCTTCTGAATCGTCTTTTGATATTTCAAAATCAGAAGGTATTTACGTTCATAAATTTTTAGAATTGAATAATGAATGTCGAGTTTTTAATATAAAGCAGGCTTGCTATTCTCTTACTGCTGCATTGGAAATGGCTAAGTCACATGTTGCATTATATCCTAGTTCTAAAGTTCTTATTATAGGTTCTGATATTATAAAATATCCATCAAATTCATCAGGAGAACCTACTCAAGGAGGAGGTGCTGTTGCTATGATAGTTTCAGAATCTCCAAGAATATTAGAATTGGAGCCTTATTCTTCTGTTTTTACGAAAGAGGTTATGGATTTTTGGAGACCAATATATAAATCAGAAGCTTTATTCGATGGGAAATTATCCGCTTATAATTACCTTGAATTATTAAAAATTACATTTGATAAATATATTAAAAAAAGTAGACTTTCAAAAAAGGATATAGATTATTTTTGTTTCCATTGTCCATTTTGTAAAATGGCACAGAAAGTAGCAAGGCAAATTGGTGATATAGATATTCATTATACTACTATTTATAATTCAGTTATTGGTAATAGTTGTTCTGCATCTTTATATATTAGTTTTATTTCTTTATTAGATAATTGTTTAAATGATTTAACAGAAAAAAGAATAGGCTTTTTTAGTTACGGTTCAGGAAGTGTTGCAGAATTTTTTAGCGGAAAAGTTGTTCCCGGCTATAAAAGAGTATTATTAAGTCAGAGGCATAAAAAAGATTTAGAGGAAAGAATAGAAATATCCTTTGAAGATTATGAACTTTTCAGAAAAAATACGTTACCATCTAATTCTAAAAATTATGTTAATATTGGAAATCTTACTCTATCAAATATAATAGATGATAAGAGATATTATTCAAAAATAAATAAATTTTAATTATTTTCTTTTTAACATTTTTTCTGGCGATTCAATTCCTAATAGATTTAGCCCTTGAACTAAAACTTCTCTTATTATTTCTATTAATTTTAGACGAGCACATTTTATATTTATATCGGACTCTTTATTTATAGGTAATTCAGCATATAAGCTACTAAATTTTTGAGCTAATGAATATAAATATTCGCATAATATTGAAGGTTCGCGAGTATTATAACATTGTATAAGATTTTCGGAAAAACGGTGTAATTGAAGCAAAATTTCTCTTTCTAATGTATGCGTGATTTTTAATTCTTCTTTAAATTCATTTATATTTGACTTTTCTAAGATTGAATTAATTCTTGCAACAGCATATTGAATATAAGCACCCGTTTTACCTTCTGAGTTTGTAAAATTTTCAGTATCAAAAATATAATTAGAGGTACGTACATTTTTTAAATCCTGAAATTTCAGAGATCCAATAGCAATTTGATGTATTTGTTTGTGTAAATCATCTTTATTTAGATTAGGGGATATATTTTCTTCAGCTTTTTTTTCAGATAATTCAATTAAGTCTTTTAAATTCATTACATTTCCTTCACGAGTTTTAAATGGTTTACCATCTTTCCCATTTACCGTTCCAAAGGCAATATGTTCTAACATAACTTCTTTTCTAATTAGTTTTCCTAATCTAGCAACAGTAAAAACTTGTTCGAAATGCTCTTTTTGACGAGCATCTACAACATATAGGATAGCATCAGGCTTAAAATTTGTTTCTCTTTGTTTAATTGTTGCTAAGTCTGTAGCCGCATAAGTATATGCTCCGTCGGATTTTCTTAAAATTAGTGGTGCTTTACTAGAATCTAATGGCACAATAATAGCACCTTCCGAATAAATAGCTATTTTTTTATCTAATAACTCTTTTACAATTATATCCAATAAATCATTCGTGTCACTTTCACCGAGCCATAAGTCAAATGATACATCTAATTTGTCATAAATTTCTTTTACAGCATCAATAGATTTATCATGTATAATTTTCCAGATGGTTCTATAGGTTTGATTTCCATTTTGTAATTCAAATGTTGCTATTCGAGCTTTTTCTTGAAATTGTTCGTTTGTTTTAAAATTGTTGCTAGCTCTCCTGTATAAATCTGAAATTTCAGAAATGGTCATATTGAAATGATTAATATTATCTTTTGTAGAAAATAAATTGATTTGTTCTTGCTGTAGTTGAGTTATTAACATTCCAATAGGAGTGCCCCAATCACCAAAATGAACATCAGCTATGACTTCATCTCCACAATATTTAAGAATACGTTTAAGACTCTCTCCAATGATAGCTGAACGGAGATGTCCTACATGCATTTCTTTTGCTATGTTGGGTCCACCATAGTCAATAATGATTTTTTTATTTGAAAATTTTTCGATAGAAGGCGATTTTTCTAGGAATTCATTAGAAAACCTTACATTTATAAAGCCTGGTCCATCTACTCTTATTTGTGATAAATTTTTATTTTCTGATAACAGTTTTGTTATCTCATTTGCTATTGTAATGGGAGACTTTTTTAGTTGTTTAGCTAATGACATAGCAATATTTGATTGATAGTCTGATAAATCAGGTCTGTTCGAACAAGTAACCATTGCATTTTTAATAATATGACCTTGTTTTTTAAGAATATTAATTATCACTTCTTCAAAATAAGATTTTAAATTCATACGATACCTTATTACTGTAAATTAGCCCATAATACTACCATAGTTTTATTATATATGAAAAAGTTATTAACGTATTTTGGATTGTATCTGAAAAGCGATATATGAACCTAAGGTAATCAATAATAATCCGCCTATAATATATAAATCAGGAATTTTCTTAAATACGACAATATCTATTATAGTATTAGGAATTAACATAACATATGCAGCAGAAGCAAGACCAGAGCTAGATGATAATTTAAATGCATGTGTAATAGAGTACTGTGCTACTGCCCCTATAATTCCACCGAGACATAATATGAAAATGTCGTAATACGATATCAATGAAAAATTATTCCAACCTAATAATAGCGATATAAGAATTAAGCATGTATTATGATAGGAGATAATCGTAAATTCCGTTTCTGTAAATGCAAGCCTCTTAATTAAAACTTGATTAAATGCAGCAATTATAGATGCGAGTACTGCAAATAATATTCCAAATTGAAATAATCCATATCCTGGACGAAAAGCAAGGCATATTCCTGCCAATTCCAAACTGATTGCTATAAAATTTTTTATATTAAATTTTTCTTTTAGAATCCATACACTTAGTGGAATGACAAAGATTGCTGTAGTTCCTCCTATTACAAATACATCAGTCATTGCAGCGTATTTATAAGCACTCATTGTGCAGTATGTACCACAAGCTGCTAAAATTGCTCTGAAAATATTCTCAAATTTTCTTTTGCTTTGAAATGGTTGTTTTTTAAAAAAAATCATTAGAAATAAAATTGGTACAAAACGAAAAATTGTACGTAAAAAAATAACTTGATGAATGCTGTAAATATTCATAGCTTGTTTCATAATAGCATCAGAAAAAGAATATAAAACTACTCCAAGTATTATAAATAAATATCCTTTTTTATTGGATTCCATACTATTAACCGTTAATTCATTCATAATATACTAAAATTATATTATATAAATCAATTTCATTGTATTAATTAGGTTTTATATGTTATCATTCAATGTATTTTAGTGATTATTAATGATTAAGAAGATTATAAAAAAAGTTTATAATTCATATGTCATACAAAATTATAAAAATATTCTTCCGTATATAAGACCTTACTGGTTTAGAGCCTTGTTGGCAGTATTAATTACAATTCCTGTTGGAGCTTTTGATGCTGCAATACCTTGGGCACTTAAACATTATATGGATTCAATAACTACTGGAAATATTTCAAAATTAACAGTATTTATGCCATTTTTTATTATAATCTTTACGTTGTTGCAAAGTACTTTTACCTATATTGCAACATATATGAACGCATGGGTTGGAACAAAAATAAGTAATAGACTTAAATATGATTTGTTCAAAAAGCTTATGAGGTTTGATGCATCATTTTTTGATAAAAATGTCTCTGGCTCTATTCAAATGAGATTTAATAACGATGTTGATACAGCTTTTTCAGGTCTGTTAAACCATATAAAAATGTTTTCTACAAGAATTTTTAATTCTATATCTTTAATTATTGCATTATTAGTTATTTCTTGGAGATTAGCTATTGTTGCTATTGCTATCCTTGTATTAGCTCTTTATCCATTAACTGTTATTAGAAAAAGAATTTCAGGATTAGTAAATTTGTCTGTCACTACAGGAAGTTCTATTGCTTCGCATTATATAGAAACTTTTAATGGTAATCGCATTGTATCTTCTTATAATTTATACGAATATCAAATAAATAGATTTGCGGATACGTTAAGTAATGCGTTTAAAATTGGTATGAAAATGGTACAACGTACAGGCATATTATCTCCTATTATGCACTTTATTATTGGTTGTGGTATAGCATTAATAATTTGGACAGGAAATTATTTAATATCTAAAGGTTTATTAACTGCTGGAGGATTTGTTGCGTTTACGACATCTGTCATTATGTTATATCAGCCTATAAAATCTATGGGAAATGATTTGAATGCTGTACAATTATCATTAATGGCGATAGAACGTGTATTTAAGTTGCTAAAAGAGGAACCTAAAATTCGAAATAAGGCTAAAGCAAAAACACTTGTATCCATAAAAAATACTATAGAATATCGAGATGTATGTTTTGGCTATGATTCTGATAAATTTGTTTTAAAGAATATTAATTTAAAGGTTAATGTAGGAGAAACAATAGCTCTTGTTGGTAATTCAGGTGGAGGAAAAACAACTTTTGTAAATTTACTTCCTAGATTTTATGATATTTCATCAGGGAAAATTTTAATAGATGGTACAGATATTAGAAATTTTGATTTAGATTCATTAAGAAATAATATTTCTATAGTTTTTCAAGATAATTTTCTTTTTGATGGAACAATAAAAGATAATATATTGTTAGGAAATGAAAGTGCTAATAAAGAACAATTAATGTTGGCGGTACAATCGGCATGCTTGGATGAATTTATAAGGAGTTTAAAAAAAGGACTAAATACTTCTGTAGGGGAAAGAGGTGTTTTACTTTCTGGCGGTCAAAAACAACGTATAGCGATTGCGAGAGCTTTTATTAAAAATGCTCCAATAGTTATTCTCGATGAAGCTACATCAGCATTGGATAATAAATCGGAAACGGTGGTTCAACAAGCTATAGATAACCTCATGAAAGATAGAACGGTATTTGTTATTGCGCATCGTTTATCTACCGTACGTAATGCTGATAAAATTGTTGTTATTAATAATGGTGAAATTGTAGAAATAGGTACTCATGATGAACTAATAGAAAAAAAGGACAGTTTATATGCTTCACTTTATAATACCCAAATTAAAAATAAATAACAGAGATGGTGCGATCGAAGGGATTTGAACCCATGACCCCGAGATTAGGAATCTCGTGCTCTATCCAACTGAGCTACGACCGCAACATGCGAATGTTACTAAAAAATTGGAGATTACACAATATTATCGATATATTGGATTTTTAATTTAAGTAGTTAAAATAGGTGTTGACTCTGAATTTTCTAGATAGAGATATAAAAGATTTTAATAAATTTTGTTTAATTGCAATTAATTTTTTTATCTAAATACCACTAACGGTGTAATATTTATCTAAACAATCTATTGATCTAAACTGAAATCAATACAAAAATCATAAATTTTGTTTTCTAGCTATAAAATTTGTCTATAACTGATATATATTGAGCATATGGAATATAATGTCATATATAATAAAGATTGATACAATAATTTTTCTATGATAATATAATAAATATTATTTTTAATGGAGAAATTCAATGAGTTATCGTTATATATTTATATTTGTTACGATATGTTTGTGTAATGGATTGTTTAGTATGAATATTATTGAAAAAAATATGGAGTTACCTAACATAGGTATTATTTTTGGATTAGATAATCTTACATCTGATAGATTGAAAAAAATTGAGACTGTTAGGCTATATGATGTTGTGCAGAAAAGAGAATATAAAGACATTATATCTAATGTCTCTATATATTTTGATAATGATATTCATAAGTTTCGTAAGAATTGGTATGAGATGCTTAACTGTATACAAGATGAATATATTTTTTCTTCAATTATGCATGATGGGGGTAGCAGTTTCTCTCAGATAGTTGATAAATTCTATGTATGGTGTGAAGTTACTGCGGAAGTTATTTGTAATTACGATAGTTATTCTATAAGTGAGGAATATGGAAATAAAATAGGAAAAAAGCTAATAGATGCTCTTTCTAAAATGCGTGGAGATAAAAGCATGTTATTAGATGATTTTATGGAAATTTTACTAGATCCTTCAGCTATGTTTGCATCTGAGATACCTGTTAAAATGTTACGTTGGTCATTGCATTAATAATAAGCATAATATTAACGAGGATATATATGGGCAAAACCATTTTACTGACATTGAATTGTAGTACTAATGCTCGAGGACCTTGAATAATATTATTTTGTCTTGGGTCATAGCAATGACAACGGAAAGTTGTAGGATGTCCGTTATTGTCTAGTGGTGTTATTGTATATTCTCCTGCTTGTAAAGTCACCTCTGCATTATCAACCAATCGGTTAGTTGCCATTCTTATTACCTCTCTCATCTTTCTTTGACATGCATCTTCAATTGTTTCATCTTGGAGTACCTTAACAATTATTTTTAGCACATTGTTATGATTTCTATCTGGACCATTATTGGATAAAGCCGCACCATTAATATCACAATAATGATTATCCCATCTTCCCCCTCTAGGAATGTTTACTGGTGGTTGCGTGTTTAGAATATTCTTTAACTTTGTTTGTAAAGCTATGCGTTGTTGCCGGTCTAGTTGTATAGCATTAACCGATCCGATCAATATAAGAATTATGCTAAATAAAAATATTTTTGAAAAAGAAAATATATGATGGTTTTTATAAGTATGAACTTTATTCATTTTACTCTCCTATTAATTATAAACAAAGCTACTATTTAATTGCGAATAAAGTCAGTTATTTTAGCGCTAATATTTAATAATATAGTTATAATTACAAAAAATCATTAATTCCTTATATTTAAAACATAATCATTTTATAAAAATAAATTTTAAAAATAAGCTTTTAGAGGGATAAATATATTAGACAAATGAATTTGTCAATATTTTTATCTTATTAAATGTGCTCCAAAGTTAATTATTTCAGATATAAATGAAATACTTGAATTATTAAAAAATTATGCTTATTATAATCGACACATAAGTATAAGGAATGATTTTCATGAAAAAAGATATACATCCAGATTATCATGAGATTAATGTTATAATGACTGATGGATCTTCTTTCAAAACCAGATCGACTTGGGGAAAAGAAGGTGATACATTGAAATTAGATATAGATTCTAAGTCACATCCAGCTTGGACAGGTGTTAGACAATTAGTTGATACTGGTGGACAAGTAGCTAAGTTCAAAAGTAGATACCAATCATTTGGTCTTAAAACAGAATAATAGTTTAGAACAGGGGCTTTGCCCCTTTTAGAAGCCATGAAAGGCTTGTTTAAGGGTATGAGATTATTCATTCTCTTTTTTTTATTTTTATTTAATTATAATATATTTGGTAAAAATCCGGTTTATGAAGCTTGTGTGATGGATTATGCTACAGGACGAATTCTATATGCGTATAATGCAGATATACAAACACAACCGGCTTCTTTAACAAAAATGATGACGTTATTTTTAACGTTCAAAGCTTTACAAAAAAAACGTATTACAATGAAATCTAAAGTAATTATGTCACGTAATGCAGCAAATCAAAAACCGTGTAAATTGGGTATTAGAGCTGGAACTCATATTACTGTTCGTGATGCAATATTATCATTAATTACTAAATCTGCTAATGATATTGCGATTGCTTTAGGTGAATTAATTGGTGGAGATGAAAAAACATTTGTATATATGATGAATAGAGAAGCTAGACGTTTGGGTATGAGATCGACTGTTTTTATGAATCCATCAGGATGGAAAAATCCAAAACAGTTAACTACAGCAAGAGATATGGCTTGTCTTTCTAGAGCATTAATTAAACAGTATTCAAGGTATTATCATCTTTTTTCTACAAAATATCATAATGTAATGGGATTAAATTTACATAATCATAATCATTTGTTAGGAATGCATGATGATATATGTGTCGATGGAATTAAAACAGGATATGTCACCGCTTCTGGTTATAATTTGGCTGCTTCCGCAATAAAAAATAATAGACGTTTAATAGTTGTTGTTTTAGGTGGACGTAGTGCTAAGGAAAGAGATGTTCAAGTTAAATTGCTTTTTAGAAAAGGCTTTGCGAGATTGGAACATTTGCCATTAAAAACATCAAAAAGTTCTGAAAGAATCTATAAAATTACTTCTTACGAACAATCAAATAAAATAAAATCCAATAATGATTCAGAAAAGATATTGAAGGATTATCAATTATATAAATATAATAATATGAAGAAATTTATGGGTGACAATAATGGTAAAATTAACAAGATTAAATAACGGATTAAGAGTAGTTACAAAAAGTGTCGAAAATTTTGAAAGTGTAACCTTGGGTTATTGGGTAGAAGCTGGTTCTGTACGTGAAGA
This sequence comes from uncultured Holosporaceae bacterium, assembly GCA_964532905.1. GTDB lineage: Bacteria > Pseudomonadota > Alphaproteobacteria > UBA3830 > UBA3830 > UBA3830. Next base: position 45,510 of record CAZHJM010000001.1, on the reverse strand, counting down.
TGAATCCAATAATGGTATCTCTCATTTCTTGGAGCATATGGCCTTTAAAGGTACAAAAACACGTTCAGCAAAACAAATAGCTGAAGCTATAGAATCTGTTGGAGGTTATTCTAATGCTTATACTTCCCGTGAAACTACTGCATTTCATGCAAAGTTGTTAAAAGATGATAAAAATATCGCTATAGATATCTTATCAGATATTTTACAGAATCCTACATTTTTAAAAGAAGAACTAGAGAGGGAAAGAGGGGTAATTTTACAGGAAATTTCACAAACTAATGATTCTCCTGACGATATTATTTTTGATTATTTTCAAAATGTGGCATTTGCAGATCAATCTATGGGAAGACCTATTCTAGGATCCGTCGATATAGTTTCCAAAATTAATGCAGCAGATTTAAATAATTATCGAAAACATTACTATAATGCTGATAATATTATTTTTGGGGCTGTAGGAAATATTTCTCATGATGAAATATTGGATTATGCTGGAAAATATTTTTATAATTTTGAACAAAATCGGACAGTTACTCATAATAATGAATATAAATATATTGGGGGGAGCTATTCAGATATTAGAGATTTAGAACAATCTCATGTTATCATCGGATTTAACGGAGTATCCAGCGTTAGTGAATATTATTATCCTATGGCAATTTTTTCTGCAATTCTAGGCGGAGGAATGTCCTCTAGATTATTTCAAGAAGTAAGAGAAAAAAGAGGCTTGGTTTATTCTATTTATACATTTTCTTCCTCATATTCTCATAACGGATTATTTGGTGTTTATGCAGCTACTTCACCACAAAATTTAAGTGAATTAACAAATGTTGTAGCGGCTGAATTAATAAAAATGCAAAATGATATTTCAGAAGACGAATTTTCAAGAACTAAAGCACAATTTAAAGCTAGCTTACTAATGTCACAGGAGAGTAGCGCTTCATTATGTGAGCAAATTGTAAATCAGACTATGGTTTTTGGAAAGCCGTTAAGTCGAGATGAAATTTTAAATAAAATTAACTCTGTTACTATTGAAGATATCAAAAAATTAGCAAAAAATATTATATCAACTAACGTATCAGCAATTACAGTCGGAAAGAAAAGTATAGATGAGGTAATGTTACAATTAAAGAAAAATGGATTATTTGTGATATAAAAATTTTTCTTAATTTTTGCTGTAAAGCATTATTACAAATGATAGAGAAAGCACATAAGATGTATAAACTTCTTTGTTAGCGTTATTGTGGGGAATTTCTCTTTTTGTTATTAAGAGTATTCTTTCGGAGTTATTACTAAGGAATCAACTTCTTATTTTTCTTCTTTAGCTTAATTTATAAAATACCTTCTCCATCGCGTCATTACAAGGAGTGGCGCAGTAATCCAAGCAATGGTACAGATAGTAACATAAGAAATTACGCAAATAGATTCTCACGCTCACTACGTTCGCTCAGAATGACATAAAGTGTAGAGAAAATCAGAATAACGAGAAAGCTGAAAGCCTATGACACTATCTTTGTCTATTATCATTGAGAGGAGTTTTTTCTTTTTGTTATTATATGGAAACATCTTTCCTACAGCGTCATTACAAGAAGTGAAACGACATGGTAATCCATTATGATTCTAGAATGCTCATAGAAAAGATAAGTAGGAAAAATAATAGATTCTCGTGCTCGTTACATTCGCTTAGAATGATGCTAAGGTTTAAGTATACATGTCATTCAGAATGATGAAGAATAAAGGTTCATTCTGGATAATGGGAATAGTTGTTTTTCAATTTTATTTATAGTGATAACTACACTGATTGGCGTCATTACGAGGAGCGGAGCGACGTGGTAATCCATTATGTCATTAAATATCCAAAGAGGGGCAGTGAATATGTTGATATTTTTCACTTTCTTAGAATGATTATTATCTAAAAAGCAAGTAGAAGATCAGGTAATGATTGTAACGTACGGTTCTTCAATAGATATCGAGTGATTGAATTTTTTGAAAAAGTGAAATTCAGATATCTCAGAAAAAATACATATGTAGATACTAATGTAGCAGATCTTTTCGAAGTATTTCACAAATTCATAATGTTTATTAATAAAGGTTTACATTATTATCAAAAAAAAATATAATTAAAATTTACTAGAAATTGGTTAATAGCTCTTGAGTTTTTTTGTATAAAAATGTATTTTTGGTTAAAATGCTTAATTCTATGAAGATAAGCATGACCTTTTTGGTCTATTTCAGTTAGTTACAGGGGTCTCAATATGGTCAGAACGTTCACTGAGCGTAAAAGATTTAGAAAAAATTTTGGTAGAATTAGGGAAGTCGCAGAACTTCCGAATCTTATAGATTTGCAGAAATCTTCTTATAATTCTTTTTTGTATGCAGATAAATCTGATAACTTAAGAAGTGATATAGGGTTAAATGAAGCCTTTAAAAGTTCTTTTCCAATAATGGATACATCTGGAAAAGCACAAATAGATTTTTGTTCTTATCATTTTGATAATCCTAAATATACTGAAAGTGAATGTAGAAATAAGGGGTTAACTTATGCTGCTCCATTAAGGGCAACATTTCGACTTATTGTTTGGGATATCGACAGTGAAACAGGTAAAAAAGATATAAAAGATATCAAAGAGCAGGATGTTTATATCTGTGATTTACCTATTATGACAGATAATGGTACTTTTATTATTAATGGTGCAGAAAGGGTTGTAGTATCGCAGATGCAACGATCTCCAGGAGTGTTTTTCGACCATGATGGAGGAAAGACTCATTCTTCGGGTAAGTATTTATTCGCTGCTCATATTATACCTCATAAAGGCGCATGGCTGGATTTTGAATTTGATGTGAAAGATCAGATTTATGTTCGTATTGATAGAAGAAGGAAATTATTAGTATCTACTTTATTGTTTGCTTTAGATTCTGCTTATACTGAAAAGCAAAAAGCTGATCATCCCGGGCAGGAATTAAAGTCATCTGAGATATATGGGATGGATAGGGAAGAAATTCTTTCATATTTTTATGATAATTTTGAAGTTCGTAAGAATAAAAAAAGCGCACTTTCTAGAGAATTTTTTCCTGAACAATGGAAAGGTATTAAATTAGATTATGATCTTATAGATGCAGAAAATAATAAAGTTATAGCCAAAGCAGGGGATAAATTAACATCACGTACCATAAGAAACTTGAAAGAAAAAGGTATAAAAAGAGTTATAGTTTTTGAAGAAGAATTATATGGTCGTTATCTTGCTTTTGATGTAATAAATGAATCTAATGGTATTGTAGTAGCGGAAGCAGGAGATGAGCTTAATGCAGATTTAATTCATAAAATTTTAGAAATAACAGATAGTTTTTCAATATTATGTATTGATCATACAGAAGTTGGAGGATATATCAGAAATACTTTGATTGCTGATAAGTGTACAAATCGTGAAGAAGCATTGTTCGAATTATTCAGGGTTATGAGACCTGGGGAACCTCCTACTATAGATAGTGCTCAGGAAATGTTTTATAACATGCTATTTAATCCTGAACGTTATGATTTATCAGCTGTTGGGCGTGTAAAAATGAACGCTCGTATAGGGGTAGATAGACCTGAAAATATGAGTGTTTTAACTAAAGATGATATACTTCGTATTTTAAAAATACTTCATCAATTAAAAGATGGTAAAGGTACAGTTGATGATATAGATAATTTAGCTAATAGACGTGTGCGTTCTGTAGGTGAGTTACTAGAAAATCAATTTAAGATTGGTTTAACTCGTATGGAGAGAGCCATAAAAGAAAGAATGGGATCTGTAGATATCGAAAATGCAGTTCCAAACGATGTTATAAATGCTAAACCGGTATCATCTGCAATTAGAGAATTTTTTGGGTTATCTCAATTGTCTCAATTTATGGATGAAGTGAATCCATTAGCAGAAATTACACATAAAAGACGTATTTCAGCTTTAGGACCTGGAGGATTAACTAGAGATAGAGCTGGATTTGATGTTAGAGATGTGCATCCAACTCATTATGGTCGTATCTGTCCGATAGAAACACCAGAAGGACAAAATATAGGTTTAATTAATTCATTGGCTATATTTGCGAAAATTAATCGATATGGTTTTATAGAGACACCTTATCGTAAAGTTGTAGATGGGAAAGTGACAGATGATGTTATTTATTTGTCTGCGATGGATGAGTCCCAACATACAATTGCACAAGCAAATGCTATATTAACAACAGATAACCATTTTAAGGATGAATTTGTAGCGTGTAGAAGGAACGGTGAATTTATTAATGCGCAAAGAGATACAATAGATTATATGGACGTATCTCCAAAACAAATTGTTTCTATTGCAGCAGCATTAATTCCATTTTTAGAGCATGATGATGCTAGCCGAGCTTTAATGGGTGCAAATATGCAGCGTCAAGCTGTTCCTTTATTAAGAGCTCAAGCTCCATTAGTTGGTACAGGACTTGAGGCTGCTGTTGCGCATGATTCAGGAGTTTCTGTTTTAGCAAGAAATGATGGAGTCGTTGAACAGGTTGATGCCGACAGGATAGTTATCCGTTCAACAGATAAAAATTCTAATGTTGGTGTTGATATATATAATATGAGGAAATTCGAAAGATCTAACCAAAGTACTTGTGTAAATCAAAAAGCATTAGTAAGTAAAGGTGATATTGTTAAAAAGGGCGATATTATTGCTGATGGCGCAGCAACTCAATTAGGGGAATTGGCGCTTGGTCATAATGTTTTTGTTGGATTTATGTCTTGGCATGGATATACTTTTGAAGATGCTATTGTAATCTCTGAAAGATTAGTTAGGGAAGATTATTTTACTTCAATACATATTGAAGAATTCGAAGTTATGGCTCGTGATACAAAATTAGGAAACGAGGAAATTACCAGAGATATTCCGAATGCTTCCGATGATGCATTAAGAAATTTAGATGAAGCGGGAATTGTCCACATAGGAGCAGAAGTAAGAGCAGGTGATATCTTAGTCGGTAAAGTGACACCTAAAGGTGAGTCTATGATGACTCCTGAAGAAAAACTTTTAAGAGCTATCTTTGGAGAAAGAGCTGCTGATGTTAAAGATTCATCTTTACGTTTGCCTCCTGGTGTAAAGGGTACCGTTGTTGATGTAAAAATCTTTTCAAGAGCGGGTATCGAAAAGGATGAAAGAGCGATTGCTATTGAACAAAAAGAAATTGAATTATATAAAAGCGATATGGAAGCTGAAAAAGCAATTTTTGAAGAGGCATATTATAAGCGCTTAAAAGAAAAATTGCTTGGACAAGTTGTTGATAGTTCTCCTATTAAATCAAAAGGTAAAGTTATCGATGAAGAATTTTTAGATTCCATACCAAAAGGTCAATGGAGGTCTATTACTGTTATAGATAAAAAAGCTTCTAAAGATATTGTGAATTTACATAGTGATTTTAATGCAATTTTGGATAAACTTTATAAGAATTTTGATGAAAAAGTTGAAAAATTACGTAAAGGAGATGAATTGCCTCCTGGTGTATTGAAAATGGTAAAAGTTTACGTCGCTGATAAGAGAAAATTACAACCAGGAGATAAACTAGCTGGGCGTCATGGAAATAAAGGTATAGTTTCTAGAATTGTTCCTGTTGAGGATATGCCTTATATGGAAGATGGTACTCCTTTAGATATTATTTTGAATCCATTAGGTGTTACTTCACGTATGAATGTTGGACAAATATTAGAAACACATCTTGGGTGGGCAGCTAAAGGATTAGGGAAAAAAGTTCGTGAAGTTGTCGAAAAAGTTCAGTCTGATAAGCAATTAATGGAGAATTTACGCGTTCAATTAAAGGATATTTATAACGATAAGGATGATAAAAAAGATATCGATAAAATGTCTGATTATGAGGTTGCGGAATTAGCTACCAATGTTATTAATGGTGTTCCTGTTTCTACACCTGTGTTTGATGGAGCAAGGGAATCAGACATAGTTCAAGCATTAGAATCTTGTGGTCTAGATGGTTCAGGACAAGTAAAATTAATAGATGGTCGGACAGGTGAAGAATTTGATCGTAAAGTAACTGTCGGGTGTATTTATATGTTGAAATTACATCATATGGTTGATGATAAGATTCATGCTAGATCTATAGGTCCTTATAGTCTAGTAACACAGCAACCATTGGGAGGTAAAGCACAATTTGGAGGACAAAGATTTGGAGAAATGGAAGTTTGGGCATTACAAGCTTATGGCGCAGCTTATACTTTACAAGAAATGTTAACTGTAAAATCAGATGATGTAACTGGAAGGACCAAAGCTTATGAGTCTATTATAAAAGGCGATGAGAATATTATGCCTGGTATCCCTGAATCATTTAATGTTCTTATGAAGGAATTGTGTGGATTAGGATTAAATTTTGAATTTCAGCAGGATACAATTCAAAAAGATTTGGACATGGAAGCTTAATTGAGAAAGGATTAATTATGGCTAATCAATTACAAAAAATATTTGGACAAGTAAGTAATTTGAATAATTTTGATGCGATAAAAATATCGCTTTCCAGTCCAGAAAGAATTAGATCTTGGTCTTTTGGAGAAGTAAAAAAGCCTGAAACAATTAATTATAGGACTTTTAAACCAGAAAGAGATGGATTGTTTTGTGCGCGTATTTTCGGTCCTGTAAAAGATTATGAATGTTTGTGTGGCAAATATAAAAGGATGAAATACCGCGGAGTCATTTGCGAAAAATGTGGCGTGGAAGTAACGTTATCTCGTGTAAGAAGAGAACGTATGGGGCATATAGAATTAGCTTCCCCTGTTGCTCATATTTGGTTTACAAAATCTCCCCCAAGTCGTATTGCATTGCTCCTTGATATTACTTCAAGTGATATGGAGAAAATTCTTTATTTTGAAAATTATGTGGTCATTGATCCAGGCATATCTCCATTTAAACCGATGCAATTGATTACAGAAGAGGAATATTATAAAGCCCAAGATGATTATGGTGAAGATGCTTTTAAGGCGAGTATTGGTGCTGAAGCATTAAAAGAATTGTTGGCTAATATTGATTTAAAAGGTGAAAAGGATAGACTTAGGCTAGAGTTGAAGTCAGTGTCATCCGACATGAAACGTCGACGCTTGATCAAAAGATTAAAGTTGATAGAAGCATTTTTAGTTTCGGGAAATCGTCCTGAATGGATGATTTTAGAATGTATTCCTGTAATTCCTCCTGAATTAAGACCTTTAGTTCCGTTAGATGGAGGGCGCTTTGCTACATCAGATCTTAATGATTTATATCGTCGTGTTATTAACAGAAATAATAGATTAAAGAGGTTATTAGAATTAAAAGCACCCGATATTATTGTAAAAAATGAAAAAAGGATGTTACAAGAGGCCGTTGATGCATTATTTGATAACGGTCGCCGTGGGCGTGTTATTACTGGTACCGGCAAAAGGCCTTTGAAATCTTTATCTGATATGCTCAAAGGAAAACAAGGTCGTTTCCGTCAGAACTTATTAGGAAAAAGAGTAGATTATTCTGGTCGTTCAGTTATTATAGTCGGTCCTGAATTAAAACTACATCAATGTGGTTTACCAAAAAAAATGGCTTTAGAACTGTTTCAACCATTCATTTTTTCTAGATTAGAAAGATATGGTTTTGCGACAACTTTAAAAGCCGCAAAACGCATGGTAGAAAGAGAGAGACCTGAAGTTTGGGATATTTTAGAAGAAGTTATTAAAGAACATCCAGTTCTTTTAAATCGTGCTCCTACTTTGCATCGTTTGGGTATTCAAGCTTTTGAACCAGTGTTAGTAGAAGGAAAAGCTATAAAATTACATCCATTAGTATGTACAGCGTTTAATGCTGACTTCGATGGAGACCAAATGGCTGTACACGTACCTTTGTCTTTAGAAGCTCAATTAGAATCTAGAGTTTTAATGATGTCGACTAATAATATTTTAAGTCCATCAAGTGGTAAACCTATTATTCTACCTACAAAAGATATTACGTTAGGTATTTATTATATTACTATGGAAAAATCCGGAGAACCAGGAGAAGGAATGATATTTTCTTCCATTGGTGAAATTGAGCAAGCATTGCAGGATAATATTGTAAGTCTTCATGCAAAGATCAAAGCGCGTTATCGTCAAATGCAGTCTGATGGAACAATTGCCTATAAAATAGCAGAAACTACCCCAGGTCGTATGATTTTATGGCAAATATTCCCTCAACATGCAGAAATAGATTTTAGTTTAGTAAATAGATTAATTACAAATAAGGAATCTGCTAGTATTGTTCAGAAAATTTATAGTATTTGCGGTCAGAAAAGCACCGTTATTTTTGCGGATAAGTTAAAGGATTTAGGGTATCTATATTCCACAAAATCTGGAGTCTCATATGGAAAGGATGACCTGGTTATTCCTCCTCAAAAAAAGGACATAGTTAATTCTACTAAAAAGGTTGTAGCAGAATATGAACGTCAGTATATGGATGGTTTAATTACTGCTGGCGAAAGATATAACAAGGTTGTTGATGCTTGGGCAGCCTGTAGTGATAAAGTAGCAGATGCTATGTTAAAATGTGTGTCTAAAGATGAAGTAGGTAAACCATTAAATGCCATGTACATGATGGCACATTCAGGAGCTAGAGGTTCTCTAGCTCAAATGAGACAAGTTGCTGCTATGCGTGGCTTAATGGCTAAGCCGTCAGGTGAAATTATAGAGACACCTATTATATCCAACTTTAAAGAAGGGTTATCGGTATTAGAATATTTTACCTCAACTCACGGTGCAAGAAAAGGTATGTCAGATACTGCTTTAAAAACAGCAAATTCTGGGTATTTAACACGTCGCTTAGTCGATGTTGCTCAAGACTGTGTTGTAGTTAAAGATGATTGTGGAACGAAGAAAGGTATAGTTGTAAGAGATATTATTGCTGGTGGAGATGTTATAGCTCCTTTAACTGAGCGTGTTTTAGGAAGGACCCCTGTTGATGATTTAAAAGATCCATCGACTGGAGAAATTATAGTCTCTGCTGGAGAAATTATAGATGAAAATGCGGTTAAAAAAATAGAAATGGCAGGCATTAATGAAGTTCGTATTAGATCAGTTCTAACCTGTGAATGCGAAGATGGAATTTGTGCACGTTGTTATGGTCGTGATTTAGCAAGAGGTCAAAAAGTAAACATAGGTGAGGCTGTTGGTGTTATTGCTGCACAGTCTATTGGTGAGCCTGGAACCCAGTTGACCATGCGTACCTTCCACGTCGGAGGGACTGCTCAAAAGGGAACTGAATTGTCTTCTATTGATGCTACTTATGATGGTATTGTTTCATTACGTAATGAAAAAACAGTACATAATAGTGAAGGACAAAAAATCGTTATGAGTAGAAACGTTGAAATCGCTTTATTAGATGAAAATGGAAAAGATAGAGCTCATTATAAGTTACCTTATGGCGCGAGATTATATGTTTTGAATGGAGATAAGGTAAAGAAAGGAAATAAGTTAGCCGATTGGGATCCATTTACATCTCCTATTATATGTGAGAGACAAGGTACTGTGCAATATCTTGATTTGATTGATGGAATATCTTTAAAAGAATCTATTGATGAATCAACAGGTGTTGCAACATATGTGGTATCTGATTGGCGTCAACAAGCTAGATATGCCGATTTAAAACCTAGAATTGTTTTAAAAGACGATGATGGGAACCCAATTTTATTACCTAGTGGACAAGAGGTAAAATATTTCCTTTCTGTTGATTCCATTATTGCAGTAAAAAATGGAGATAAAGTAAAAATAGGAGATGTTTTAGCTCGTATGCCACGTGAATCTACTAAAACAAAGGATATTACGGGTGGATTACCTCGTGTTTCTGAGTTGTTTGAAGCTAGAGTTCCAAAAGATCCTGCTATTATAAGTGAATATAGTGGCAGAATAGAGTTTGGAAAAGATTATAAAGGTAAAAAGAGAATAATTGTTCATCCAGAGGATGAAAATATGGCTCCTATAGAGTATTTAGTACCAAGATGGAGACAGGTTGCTGTTCGTGAAGGTGATATTGTTGCTAAAGGAGAAGTACTTGTCGAAGGAAATAAAGATCCTCATGATATTTTAAAAGTTCTTGGTATAGAAGCTTTAGCAGAGTATCTTATTAATGAAATTCAAGATGTTTATAGATTACAAGGTGTTAAAATTAATGATAAACATATTGAAATAGTTGTTCGTCAGATGCTTCATAAAGTTAGTGTAGATAAGCCAGGAGATACTACGTTCTTAGTTGGGGAACAAGTAGATCGTAAAGATTTTGAAGAGGAAAATGCTCGAGTTATGAAGGAGGGCGGTACTATTGCAGAAGCGACCCCTGTATTGTTAGGAATTACTAAAGCTTCATTGCAGACAAGATCATTTATTTCAGCAGCATCGTTCCAAGAAACTACTCGGGTGCTTACAGAAGCTTCTATCACAGGAAAAGTTGATAGATTAAAGGGGTTAAAAGAAAATGTATTGGTTGGTAGATTAATTCCAGCCGGTACTGGTTTTGCCATAAATAAATTAAGGAAATTAGCCATGGCAGAAGATGCCGAAGCTATGAAACAACTTCATGGATCTGTAATTGTTGATAAGAATAATAATAATTCTCAAGTTACAGGAGTTTAATTTTATTTAAAGGCTTGACTAGGTAGAAAAGAGTATTTAAAATACAAAAACTTGTATAGTTATTATGTAAATGAAAGGGGCGTTATGCCAACTATAAACCAATTGATTAAAAATCCTAGGAAGGATATAGCGAAAAGGAATAAAGTTCCTGCTTTATTATCTTGTCCTCAGAGAAGAGGAGTTTGTACTCGTGTTACAACAACTACGCCAAAGAAACCAAACTCTGCTTTAAGAAAAATAGCTCGTGTTAGGTTGACTAGTGGTTTTGAGGTAACTTGTTATATTCCGGGAGAAGGACATAACTTACAAGAACACTCTGTTGTTATGATTAGGGGAGGACGTGTAAAGGATCTTCCTGGTGTTAGATATCATATAATTCGTGGTACTTTGGATACTCAAGGCGTTAAGGATAGACGTCAAGGTCGTTCTAAGTATGGAGTAAAAAAGCCAAAGTAATTGTTTAAGAGGAAATTATGGGACGTAGAAGAGCTGCAGAAAAAAGGAAAGTGCTTCCTGATCCAAAATTTGGAAGTGTTGTTGTTACGAAATTTGTAAATACTGCAATGTATGATGGGAAGAAGTCAGTTGTTGAAAAAATTTTACATGACGCTTTCGATTATATTCAAAAGAAGATAAATAAACCAGGTTTGGAAGTTTTTGAAGAAGCTTTGTCTAATGTAAAGCCATCTGTTGAGTTAAAGTCTCGTAGAGTTGGTGGAGCTACATATCAAGTACCTGTAGAAGTTCAGCATGATAGAGCTCAAGCTCTTGCTATAAGATGGATAATTGCGAACGCTCGTAAACGTTCCGAAAAAACAATGATTTTAAAATTAGCCGGCGAGTTAATGGATGCTTATAATGGTAGAGGAGGCTCTATCAAAAAGAAAGAAGATACTCATAAAATGGCCGAGGCTAATAAAGCTTTTGCTCACTATAGGTGGTAATTATGGCAAGAACAACACCTTTAAAAGATTATAGAAATATCGGAATTATGGCTCATATTGATGCCGGAAAGACTACGACGACAGAAAGAATCCTTTTTTATACAGGTCGTTCACATAAGCTAGGCGAAGTTCATGATGGTGCGGCTACTATGGATTGGATGGAGCAGGAGCAAGAAAGAGGAATTACTATTACTTCTGCTGCAACTACCTGTTATTGGAAAAATCATAGGATTAATATTATTGATACACCTGGACACGTAGATTTTACAGTTGAAGTTGAGCGTTCTTTACGTGTATTGGATGGAGCTGTTGCGGTTTTTGATGGAGTCGCAGGTGTTGAACCTCAATCTGAAACTGTTTGGCGTCAGGCAGATAAATATAATGTTCCAAGAATTTGTTTTGTTAATAAAATGGATAGGATAGGGGCAAATTTTTATCGTTGTGTGGATATGATAGTTGACCGTTTAGGTGCAAAACCACTAGTTATGCAGTTGCCTGATGGTTGTGAAAGTGATTTTATAGGTATTGTAGACCTATTAACGATGCAGGCGTACCATTGGAAAGATGAAACGATGGGTGCGAAGTATGATGTCGTTGACATTCCTGCAAATTTGAAAGAAAAAGCTTTGCAATATCATCATCAGTTAGTCGAAATGGCGGTTGAACAAGATGATTCTATTATGGAAGCCTATTTGGAAGGTAAGGAACCTACTATTGAACAATTAAAGATGTGCATTAGAAAAGGTGTTATTAGTGGGGCTTTTGTTCCTGTCTTTTGTGGAAGTGCATTTAAAAATAAAGGTGTTCAAACATTATTAGATGGAGTTGTCGACTTTTTACCTTCTCCATTGGATATCGGAGAGATTAAAGGCATTAGTGTTAAAGATGATTCGGAAATTACAAGACATCCGGATGATAACGAGCCGTTAGCGGCTTTAGCTTTTAAAGTTATGACGGATCCTTTTGTTGGGTCTTTAACTTTTGTTAGAATTTATTCTGGGAAATTAGAAGCAGGTAGTTACATAGAAAATTCTACAAAAGGAGATCGTGAAAGAATTGGTCGTATGTTATTAATGCATGCGAATAATAGAGAAGATATTAAAGAAGCGTACGCAGGAGATATTATAGCTGTTTGTGGATTAAAATTAACTACAACTGGTGATACATTATGTGATCAAAATCATCCTATTTTGTTAGAAAAAATGGAGTTTCCTGATCCAGTAATTGAAGTAGCAGTTGAGCCTAAGTCTAAAGCAGATCAAGAAAAAATGGGTAATGCATTATCTCGTTTAGTAGCCGAAGATCCATCCTTTAGAGTTAGTTCTAATACTGAGACAGGGCAAACAATTATTAAAGGTATGGGAGAGCTTCATCTCGAAATTATCGTGGATCGCATGAAGAGAGAGTTTAAAGTCGATGCTAATGTTGGTGCACCTCAAGTTGCTTATAGAGAGACAATATCAAAACCAGCAGAGATTGATTATGTTCATAAAAAACAATCAGGGGGTGCTGGACAGTTTGCTAGAGTTGTTTTACAATTTGAACCAATTGACTATTCCAATGGTCTTGTTTTTGAAAGTAAGATTTTTGGAGGAGCTGTTCCAAAGGAATATATTCCTGGTGTTGAAAAGGGCTTGCATAGCATTGCAGAGTCGGGTTGTGTGATAGGGTTTCCTATAGTAGGGGTTAAATGTTCCCTTGTAGATGGTGCTTATCATGATGTTGACTCTAGTGTTTTAGCGTTTGAAATTGCTGCTAGAGCAGCATTTAGAGAGGCTATGGCAAAATGTTGCGCTAAAATATTAGAGCCTATTATGACTGTGGAAGTTGTTACTCCGGAGGATTATATGGGCGATATTATAGGGGATCTTAATAGTCGTCGAGGACAAGTTGTTGGGATGGATCAGAGAGCTAATGCTCGTGTAATATCGGCTGAAGTACCTTTGGCCGAAATGTTTGGATACGTGAACACATTACGCTCTATGAGTCAAGGAAGGGCTCAGTATACTATGCAATTTGCTCGTTATGATGTGGTACCATCAAATGTAGCAGATAAAGTTATTGCTGAGCATAAGGGTTTGGTTAAAAGTGAATAATTTAGGAGAATATAATGAGTAAAGCCAAATATGAAAGGTCTAAACCGCATTGCAATATTGGTACTATTGGTCATGTCGATCATGGTAAGACCACTTTAACAGCAGCTATTACAAAGGTATTAGCAGAAAAAGGTGGAGCCAACTTCACTGCTTATGATCAAATTGATAAGGCACCAGAAGAAAAAGCTAGAGGTATTACGATTTCAACTTCCCATGTTGAATATGAAACAGATAAAAGACATTACGCTCACGTAGACTGTCCAGGACATGCTGACTACGTTAAGAATATGATTACTGGAGCAGCACAAATGGATGGAGCAATTTTAGTTGTTTCTGGAACTGATAGCGTTATGCCTCAAACTAAAGAACACATATTATTAGCTCGCCAAGTTGGTGTTCCTGCCTTGGTTGTATTTATCAACAAAGTTGATATGGTTGATGATCCTGAGATGTTAGATCTCGTAGAAATGGAAATTAAAGATACATTGGCGAAATATGAGTTTCCAGCAGATGAGATTCCTATAATTAGAGGAAGTGCTCTCTGTGCTTTGGAAGGTAGAAATGATGAAATTGGTAAAAATAAGATACTTGAGTTGATGGATGCGGTTGATAATTATATTCCTCAACCAGAAAGACCAAAAGATCAGCCATTCTTATTGCCAATTGAAGATGTATTTTCAATTTCTGGTCGCGGTACTGTTGTAACAGGTCGTGTAGAACGCGGTGTTATTAAAGTTGGAGATGAAGTTGAAATTGTTGGTCTTAGAGATACTCAAAAAACGGTTGTTACTGGGATTGAGATGTTCCGTAAACTCTTAGATCAAGGTGAAGCTGGAGATAATTTGGGTTGTCTGCTCCGTGGAACAAAACGTGAAGAAGTTGAACGTGGACAAGTATTAGCTATTCCAGGAACTATTACCCCTCATACTAAATTTGAATGTGAAGTTTATATTTTGAATAAAGAAGAAGGAGGTCGTCATACTCCATTCTTTAACGGTTATCGTCCGCAATTCTATTTTAGAACAACAGATGTAACTGGAAATGTAACCTTACAAGAAGGCGTTGAAATGGTAATGCCTGGAGACAATGTCAAATTAACAGCTGAGTTAATTGCTCCTATTGCTATGAATGAAGGGTTAAGATTTGCTATACGTGAAGGCGGTCGTACAGTAGGCGCTGGTGTTGTAACTAAGATTATCGCGTAAGGAGAGAAATTATGAACGCGCAATGCATCCGTATATGTTTAAGGGCATATGATCATAGGATACTTGATTATTCAACAAATGAGATTGTTATGACTGCAAAAAGAACGGGTGCTCGCGTTCGTGGTCCTGTTCCTTTGCCAAATAAAACAGAGCGTTTTACAGTATTACGTTCTCCTCATATAGACAAAAAATCTCGTGAGCAATTTGAGCTACGGACACATAAAAGGTTAGTTGATATTTTAGATTGTCCTCCTCAAACAGTAGATGCTCTTATGAAATTAGAGTTAGCGGCTGGAGTAGATGTAGAAATTAAATTATTAGGTTAAAGAATAGACATGCGTTCAGGATTATTAGGTAAAAAAATTGGTATGACTCGCATCATTACAGATGATGGGCGTCAACATGCCATAACAGTTTTGAAAGTAGAACAACATGAAGTGTTGTCCTACAAGACAATAGAGAAGCATGGATATGAAGCTGTTGTCGTTGGAACTGTAGAAACAAAAGAAAATAAATTAACAAAACCTATGCAGGGTTATTTTAAAAAACTAGGTGTGAAATTTTATAAGAAATTAAAAGAATTTCGTATGCCAGCAGATAATTTTCCCGCAATTGGCACAACATATGGAGCGGATTTTTTTTCTGCTGGTCAATATGTTGATATTACAGGTACCAGTATTGGTAAAGGTTATGCTGGTGGAATAAAGAGACATAATTTTGGTGGTTTAAGGGCAACACATGGTGTTTCTATATCTCATAGAAGTCATGGTTCTACAGGAAATAGAGAAGATCCAGGGAAAGTTTTCAAAGGAAAGAAAATGGCTGGTCATCTTGGAAATGAAAAGGTCACCATTCAGAATATGAAAGTTTTTGGCACAGATGGAGATTTATTATTGATTCAAGGAGGGATCCCTGGTGGTGATGGAAGTTATGTCTTAGTTAAAGATTCAGTAAAAAGGAAGCAACAATAATGAAGTTGCAAGTTATAAAATTAGATGGATCTAAAAGTGGCGAAATAGCGCTTAATGATGCAATATTTAATATTGAACCTAAAACAGAAAGCTTAGCAGATGTTGTAAGATGGCAGTTAGCAAAAAGACAGGCTGGAACTCATGCTGTTAAAGGTCGTAGTAATGTAAGTAGAACTTCAAAGAAGTTATATAGACAAAAAGGTACAGGAAATGCTCGTCATGGAGCTAAAACTGCTAATATTTTTGTAGGAGGTGGTGTTGTTTTTGGACCTACTCCTCGCTCTCATGCTTTTAAGATCAATAAAAAAGTCAGAGCATTAGCATTGCGTTCCATGTTATCTTTGAAATTAAAGGAAAATAATATTATTATCTGTGAAGATTTAAAGTTAGAAAACAGTAAGACAAAAAATTTAGCTGCTATTCTTAAAAATTTGAACATTAGTTCAGCTTTATTTGTTGATAATAGTGATTATAGTGATTTCAGAAAAGCATGTTCGAACTTATATAAAATAGATGTTATTCCAACTATTGGATTGAATGTTTATGATGGTTTACGGCATGAAAAAATAGTACTTACTAAAAGTGCTGTTGAAAGTATTCAAGAACGTTTAGGATAAAATTATGATATCAGAATATGATTGTTTAATAGTTCCTGTAATGACAGAAAAGTCAATGAATGCTGGAAATGGTGTTCATGTCTTTAAGGTGAATATAAATGCAACAAAGTTTGATGTTAAAAGAGCTATAGAAAAAATATTTGAAGTAAAAGTAGCGAAAGTCAACATCTTAAATAGATATGGAAAGAAAAAAACTTTCAGAGGGAAAATTGGTGAAACTAAATCAATAAAGCTTGCGAGAGTTCATTTATCTGAAGGTGTTATTAATTTTGAAGGTGGAATCTAATGGTATTGAAAGCTTATAAGCCAGTGGCCCCGGGTTCAAGAGGACTAATATTAGTAGATCGTTCTTTATTATGGAAGGGTAGACCTTATAAAAAATTAGTTTGTGGTAAAGCTGCTACTGGAGGGCGTAATGCTCATGGACATATTACATCATGGCATCGTTGTGGAGGGCATAAAAAATTATATCGTTTTATCGATTTTTCAAGAAATAAAGTAGATGTAGATGCGGTTGTAGAGCGTATTGAATATGATCCTAATAGAACTGCTTTTATTGCTTTAATTAGATATAAAGATGGAGAGTATTCTTATATTTTAGCCCCACAAAAGTTATCGGTTGGTGATAAAGTAGTTTCTTCTGATAAAGCTGATGTGAAAACTGGTAACTGTATGAAGATGATTAATATTCCTGTTGGTACAGTTGTACATAATATTGAATTTCACATAGGGAAAGGTGGACAATTTGCTCGTTCTGCAGGAACTTATGGTCAGATTGTTGGTCGTGATTCAGGTATGGTAATTGTAAAATTATCTTCCGGTGAAGTAAGGTTGATAAATGGAGAATGTCGTGCTACTATAGGAGTAGTTTCGAATCCAGATCAGAAGAATGTTGTTTTGGGTAAGGCAGGAAGGAGTCGTTGGTTAGGATGGCGTCCATTTAATAGGGGCTCAGCCATGAATCCTGTTGATCATCCTCATGGTGGAGGAGAAGGTAAAACTAAAAGTGGAAGACAACCTGTTACTCCATGGGGTAAGCCAACTAAAGGTTATAAAACCAGAAGAAAGGCAAAGCCTTCTGATAAGTTTATTTTGACGCGTAGAAAGAAATAGGTAAGTTTTATGGCTCGTTCAGTATGGAAAGGTCCGTTTGTAGACGGATATTTGATGAAAAAAGTAAAAGTTTTGTTGGAATCAGGGCGTCGTGATCCTATTAAAACTTGGTCGAGAAGGTCGACTTTAATACCTGATTTTGTAGGGGTAACATTTTCTGTACATAATGGTCGCAAATTTATTCCTGTGCTGGTGACTGAGGAAATGGTTGGTCACAAGTTGGGTGAATTTGCGCCAACTCGTACTTTTAATGGTCATGCAGGTGATAAAACTGCTGATAAGAAATAAATGGAGATTATATAATGGCTAAGAGATTGCATATACAACCTTCTTCCGTAGATGTAATAGCTAAGGATCGTATGGTTTTGGCATCTCCTCGTAAAGTTAATCTTGTTGCGAAGATGATTAGAGGTATGGCTGCATCAAAAGCCTTAGATACCTTGAAATTTTGTAAAAGAGCTGTAGCTCGTGATGTCAGAAAGACTCTTTTATCTGCTATTGCCAATGCTGAAACAAATCATAGTTTGAATGTGGATTTGTTAAAAGTAAAAGAGGCTTATGTTGGTAAAGCTATTGTTCTCAGAAGATTTATGGCTCGTGCAAAGGGAAGCGGATCTCCTATTCGTAAGAGATTTAGTCGTTTGACTCTAGTGTTGTGTGAAACTGAGGATTAATATGGGACAAAAAATAAATCCAAATTCGCTTCGTTTAGGAATTATCCGTAATTGGAATTCTTGTTGGTATTCTAAAAATAATTATGCGGATTTGTTAAGTAAAGATTATGAATTAAGGCAATTTTTAAATAAAAAATTAGATCAGGCCGGTGTTTCTAAAATTTCGATTGAGAGATTGGCAAAAAAAGTTGTTATAATGATTCATACCGCCAGACCTGGAGTAGTTATTGGCAAAAAAGGTAATGGTATTGAGAAACTGCGTTCTGATTTAATAAAAGTTGTTGGTTCAGATGTAGCATTAAATATTGTTGAAGTACGAAAACCTGATATTGATGCTAAATTAGTAGCTGATTCTATTGCATCGCAAATAGAGAAAAGAGTTAGTTTTCGTAGGGCAGTGAAAAGAGCGATTCAATCAACTTTGAGAGCGGGTGGATTAGGGATTAGAGTTAACTGTTCTGGACGTTTAGGTGGAGCAGAAATTGCACGTATGGAATGGTATAGAGAAGGGCAAGTTCCTTTGCATACCTTAAGAGCAGATATTGATTATAGTTGTGTAACAGCTAATACTACATATGGAACCATCGGTGTTAAAGTTTGGATATATCGAGGTGAGCAATTTAATACTAGATCGGTATTTTTGCCGAAACGTATTGGTGAAAGACAAGAGAGGGAATAGATTATGCTATCTCCAGCAAGAATGAAATATAGGAAGCAATTTAAAGGAAGAATACATGGTATTGCTTCTCGAGGATATACTTTAAGTTTTGGTTCTTTTGGTTTAAAGGCAATGAATCCAGCACGTGTTACTGCGGCGCAGATTGAAGCGGCTAGACGTGCTATAACAAGATGTATGAAACGTGTTGGTAAAGTTTGGATTAGGATTTATCCGAATATACCAGTTTCTCAAAAACCTGCTGAAGTCAGAATGGGAAGCGGAAAAGGTGGAGTTGAATATTGGGCATGTAGAGTTTATCCTGGGACTATTATGTTTGAGATGGATGGTGTAGATGAGTCTTTAGCGAGAGAAGCTTTATCTTTAGCTGCTGCTAAATTGCCTGTTTTAACGAAAATAGTTACTAGAGGGGCTTGATTATGTCAAAGAATAAAACAAGTTCATCTAATAAAGCTGAATTAGATGCTGCGAAATTAGAAATAATGAGACTTCGTTTTCGTCGTGTTTTAGGTGAAAGTGTTTCTGCACATGTTATAAAAAATGCTCGCAAAAATGTTGCAAAATGTGTAAGATTATTACAAAGCGATGAGGGAGAAAATGCCTAAACGTATTTTAAATGGTGTAGTTACTAGTAATGCTCGTGAAAAAACTGTTACTGTTGAGGTAACAAGACATGTAATGCATCCAAGATATAAGAAATATATTAATGTCACGAAAAAATATCATGCTCATGACGAAAAAAATGAGTGTAATATAGGTGATAAAGTTACAATATGTGAGTCTAGTCCTATATCCAAGACAAAAAGTTGGGTAGTTATTGGAAATAGCTCTGGTGGGAGTATATAATTATGATACAAATGCAATCCCGTTTATTTGTTGCAGATAATTCAGGTGCTAAAGAAATTATGTGCATAAAAGTTTTGGGAGGAGCTGGTCGTAGGTATGCTAGAGTTGGCGATATTATTGTTGCATCAGTAAAGGAGGCTATTCCACATGGAAAGGTTAAAGAGGGCGATGTGGTACAAGCTTTAGTTGTTAGAACAGCTTCTGCAATTCATAGAAAAGATGGTAGCATTATAAGATTTGATAAAAATGCTGCGGTATTGATTAATAAACAAGGTGAACCAATAGGAACTCGTGTTTTTGGTCCTGTGACAAGGGAGTTACGTTCAAATAAAAATATGAAAAAAGATAGCGTAGCTAAAAGTATGATGAAAATTATCTCTTTAGCTCCGGAGGTTTTATAATGAATAAATGGCGTATTAAAAAAGGAGATACTGTTCAAGTTATTTCTGGAAAAGATAAAGGCGTAAAGGGTGAAATTTTACGTGTTTTGAGAGAAGAGAGAAGGGTTGTTGTTAAAGGTGTAAATGTATGTACAAGACATCAAAAGCCTTCAATGAATAATCCTGGTGGACTTATTAAAAAGGAACAATCTATTCATGCATCAAATGTTATGTTAGTTGATCCTAATAATGACAAACCAACTCGCATTGGAATGAAAGTAGTTGATGGTAAAAAAGTACGTATTTCAAAACGTACAGGTGCTGTGTTGAACTAGACGTGGGAAGATTATGGCTCGTTTAAGAGATTATTATAATAAAGAATTAATTAAAAAATTGAAAACCTCTCTTGGGTTGAAAAATGATTTAGAGGTTCCTGCATTGAAAAAAATAGTTTTAAATATGGGAATGGGAGAAGCTGTTGCTGATAGCAAATATGTGAAACAGGCAGTGGAAGAATTAACTATGATTGCTGGACAGAAAGCAGTTATGACAGTAGCAAGAAAGTCTATTGCTGGTTTTAAATTGCGACAAGGACAGAAAATTGGAGCAATGGTTACGCTTCGCGGAAATAGAATGTATGAATTCTTAGACCGTTTAATTAACATAGCGTTACCTAGAGTTAGAGATTTTAGAGGACTTTCAAAAAAATCATTTGATGGTAATGGGAATTATTCCTTTGGTATTAAGGAACAAATTATTTTTCCAGAAGTTGCAGTTAGTAACGTTGATAATATTCATGGATTAGATGTTGTTATCGTTACTAGTTCTAATAATGATGCTCATGCAGCAGAATTATTAAAAGGATTTAATTTTCCATTTATGGCATGAGAGGATAAAAATGGCTCGTTTGAGTAGTATTGAATCAGCAAAAAGAATTCGTAGAAAAGTTAAAGCTAAAAAAGCAAAGCGTGCTGAGTTGAAAGCTATAATTATGAATAGAACAATATCTCCTGAGGAGCGTTTTGCTGCTCAATTAAAATTGGCGGCAATGCCTAGAACATCTTCAGCTACTAGAATTAGAAATCGTTGTATGATTACAGGACGTGCTCGTGGAGTGTATAGGAAATTTAACATATCTCGTATTATGTTAAGAGAAATGGCAGCTAATGGATTAGTTCCAGGCGTTCACAAAGCAAGTTGGTAAGGAGTATTTTCAAATGATGACAGATCCTATTTCGGATATGCTCGCAAGGATTAAAAATGCTTGTGGTCGATATTTTGAAACAGTTGATATCCCATCATCTAAAATTAAAGTAGGTATTTTAAGTACCTTAGAGAGAGAAGGTTATATTAACGGATTTAAGGAAATCGATATAGATGGGCATAAATTCTTAAGAGTAGAATTAAGATATTATGAAGGTAGACCAGTTATAAATATGTTGGATAGAGTATCTAAACCGAGTCGTAGAGTATATTCTAAGATAAAGAAAGTTAAATCTGTTTATAATGGTTTTGGTATATATGTTCTTTCCACTTCTAAAGGGATTATGTCTGATGCAGAAGCAAAAGAGCATAATGTTGGTGGCGAAGTTTTATGTAAGGTATTCTAGAAATGTCAAGAATTGGAAAACACCCTATAGAGATTCCTGCCGGCGTAACAGTTCTAATTGATAATGGCTTTATTTCCGGAAAAGGGAAAAACAGTGAATTTAAATTTAAAATTCCTGAGAATGTTAATGTCGATATTGTCGATGGAAAAATTATTTTTAAACCATGCGATGATAGTAAGGTTTCCAGATCTATGTGGGGAACTTGCAGAGCTATTGTAGCAAAGCAAGTGAAAGGATTAACAGAGGTTTTCGTTAAGAAATTAAATTTAGTTGGAGTAGGATATAAAGCTAGTATTCAAGGTAATAGTTTAGTTCTCCAATTGGGTTATAGTCATGATATAATCTTTGAAATTCCAACTGATGTGAAAATTACTTGCGAAAATCCTACAACTATTGTTGTTTCAAGCGCTAATAATCAGCGTGTTGGTGAAATAATTAGAAATCTTCAGAAATTTAGACCTCCAGAACCTTATAAAGGCAAAGGAGTTATTATTGATGGTCAATTTGTCTATCGTAAAGAAGGGAAAAAGAAGTAGTTATGACTAGATTTAGTAAAGATTTTAAGCGGAGAGCAGCAAGAGTCCGTTTTGCTATTCGTAAAAATGCTTCTGGAAAGCCAAGACTTTCTGTGTTTAGATCAGAAAGGCATATTTATGCTCAGATTATAGATGATTCATGTGGAAAGACATTATGTGCCGCTTCCACTATGGATAAAAGTTTTAGAGCAAGCAAGAAATCTAATTGTGATGCTGCAACAAGAGTTGGAACGATGATTGCGGCAAAAGCAATTGAGGCAGGAATAAAAGAAGTAGTTTTTGATCGTGGTGGCTATAATTATCATGGCAGAGTAAAAGCTCTAGCAGATGGTGCTCGTAGTGGCGGTTTATTATTTTAGGGATTAGATTTATGAGTCGTGAAGAAACATCTTACATTGAAAAACTTGTGGCAATAAACCGTGTCGCCAAAGTTGTAAAAGGAGGAAAGAGATTTTCTTTTTCTGCTTTAGTTATTGTTGGTGATGGAAAAGGTAGAGTTGGATATGCTGGTGGGAAAGCTAGAGAAGTATCTGATGCAGTAAAAAAGGCAGCAGAGAAAGCTAAAAAGTGTATGGTAAGGATTCCTTTGAGAGAAAGCCGTACAATTCATCATGATGTATCAGGTAGATTTGGAGCTGGACGTGTTGTATTGCGTACAGCAGTTTCAGGTACCGGTATCATTGCTGGTGGAGCTATGCGTGCAGTCTTTGAAGCTCTTGGAATTCAGGATATTGTAAGTAAATGCATTGGTTCTGCAAATCCTCATAATATGGTTAGAGCTACATTTCAAGCATTACGTTCTACAGTATCTCCGAGATATATTGCCAGCAAGCGTGGAAAAAGAATTAGCGAAGTAACATCTAGACGTACCTCAGTGAAATAAGGATTGACTATGGCTAAAAGAGAAGTAAAAGCAAATAGTTTGATTGTTACTCAAGTTAGGAGTAAAATTGGATGTTTAAAGAACCAGGTATGTTGCTTAAAAGGACTTGGTTTAGGGAAAATTGGGAAAAGGGTTACCTTGAAAGATAATAGCTGTGTGAGAGGTATGATTAAAAAGGTCTCTCATTTAGTAGAAGTTGAGGTTGTAAATGGCTAGTATTAAATTAAATAATTTAAAAGCACGTAGCGGGATTGATAGTAAAGCTATTGGTCGAGGAATAGGTTCCGGTTGTGGAAAAACTTCTACTTTTGGACATAAAGGGGGGAAAGCTCGTTCTGGTCGCGGTAAAGTTGTTTGGTTTGAAGGTGGTCAGATGCCTATTTATAGAAGGCTTCCAAAAAGAGGTTTTAATTCTTTAAGAGATAGGTCTAAGATCGATATAATTAATTTGTGCGATTTGCAAAGACTTTGCGATGCAAAAGTGTTGAAAGCAAAGCAAGATATAAATATCGATATTTTAAAAGAAATTGGAGCAGTTAGAAAAAAAGCAAATATGCTACGCGTTCTTGCAAAAGGAGAGTTGAAAATTGCTCTACAGATTTCTGCAAATTATGCCTCCGATACAGCAATGAAGGCTGTTGAAGCTGTTGGAGGTAAGGTTCAAATAGTTTAGGTTATTATATGACTAATAGCATTTTTAACCAAGGTTTTAGTTTTGAGACATTTTCAAAAGCCTCGGATTTACAGAAAAGATTAATTTTTACTATTCTGGCTTTATTTGTTTATAGAATAGGTACATATATTCCATTGCCTGGTTTAGATCCTGCGGTTATCTCTGATTTAGCTAACCGTCATTTAGGCGGGAATGGATTTTTAGGCATGTTTAATATGTTTTCAGGTGGTGCATTGGGTCGTATGACAATTTTTGCATTAAATCTTATGCCTTATATCTCTTCATCCATTATCATTCAGTTAATGACTATGGTTTCTCCTACTTTAGAGGCTTTAAAAAAAGAAGGGGAAACAGGCAGAAAAAAGATACATCAATACACTAAATATTTAACTATTTTTGTGGCAGGTTTTCAGTCTTGGGGAATTTGTTTGTGGTTGATGAATTTAGAACATTCTCCTGTTGTAATAGGTAATTTGTTTCCCGTGATTGCAGTTCCATCATTAATTTGCGGAACTCTATTTTTAGTATGGTTAGGAGAACAAATGACCTCTCGTGGAGTAGGAAATGGTTCTTCTTTGTTAATTTTTGCGGGTATAGTTGCTAATATGCCTGTAAGTATTTTAACAATTCTTGAAATGGGAAGGGCTGGCGCTTTGTCAGTGATGGCTGTAATTGCTATTTTTGCTATAGCTTTGGCAGTTATTTTCTTTGTTGCTTTTATGGAGAGAGCTCAACGTAAAGTTTCTATTAGTTACCCTCAACGACAAGCTATGGTGGCTCAAGGTAATTATAATATGGGTACAAGCAATCATTTGCCTTTGAAAATTAATTCTGCGGGTGTTATTCCACCTATCTTTGCTTATTCATTATTATCTTTACCTATGGTTGCTGCAAGCTTTTTAAATACAGATAATGAATATGTCATGGCGTTTTTAGATGTATTTGGAGGTAGAGGTTCTGGTTCTGTAGTTTTTTCTATAATTTTTGTGATATTAGTTGTTTTCTTTTCTTTTTTTTATACTGCGGTTGTGTTTAACCCTACTGAAACTGCGGATAATTTAAAAAAAGCTGGAGGATACATTCCAGGAGTAAGACCAGGTAAAGCAACTGCTGAATATTTAGATTATATATTAACAAGGCTTACTACAGTCGGCGCTTTATATATGTCTTTTGTATGTTTAATTCCAGATTTTATTAATGCGCAGTTTGGGGTTCATTTTGTATTTGGGGGCACTGGTATTTTAATTATAGTTGGAGTTACAATAGACACTATATCGCAGATTTATACTCATATTCTGTCTCATCAGTATAGAGGAGTGCTAAAAAAGATAGAAAGAAGGAGAAAATAATGGCTCTAGTAGAAATTTTGGTTCTTTTTGGTGCTCCTGGTTCGGGTAAAGGTACTGTAGCGCAGTTTTTAAAAGAAAATTATGAAGTTTATCATTTTTCTACTGGAAATTTACTTAGAAATGAAGTAAAAAAAGAAACTGATATAGGTTTAAAGGTAAAAGATATAATAGGCTCAGGTGGATTAGTTGGAGATGATATTGTCAATGAGATAGTTCGTAGGAATATCATTGATACTATAGAAAAAGGTTCTCTGATTATTTTGGATGGATATCCTAGGACAGTAAATCAAGCTAAAGTTTTAGATGATATAATGTTTGGTACTTTGAGGGAGAAAATTAGAGTATTAGAGCTTGAAGTTGATGATGAAATTGTTGTAAAGAGAATTTCACAAAGACATGTCTGTGTTAAGTGCGGAAATACTTATGGACCTCAAGATAAAATAGATATTTGTTCTTGCGGCGGTGAACTTATAAAGAGAAAAGATGATGAAGAATCAGTTGTCAGAAATAGATTAGAGCAGTATAAAAAGGAAACTTACCCTGTTTCTGTCTATTATAACGATAGGTTAGTTAAAGTTTCAGGAGATGGTAGCCCTGAAGAAGTAGAGCATAGGGTAGATGATGCTCTTTTGAAATTTGGAATAAAAAAGAGGAGATAATTAGTGGCTCGTATAGCTGGTGTTAATTTGCCTGATAAAAAACGCGTTGAATTCGCTTTAAGGTATATATATGGTATTGGTCCAAAACGTTCTGGGGATATTTGTCGTGAACTTGGTATACCTGCAGAAAGAAGAGTATTTGAGCTCTCTGATGATGAAATTTTAAAAATCCGTGAGTTTATCGATAAGAATTATCAGGTTGAAGGTGATTTAAGACGAGCTGTAGCTATGAGTATAAAGAGATTAATGGATCTCGGTTGCTATAGAGGGTTTAGACATAGAAAAGGACTTCCTGTTCATGGTCAGAGAACCCATACAAATGCTCGTACAAGAAAAGGAAAAGCGAGAGCTATTCCAGGTAAGAAAAAAGTAACAAAGTAATAAGAGGTTGACATTATTATGGCTTACAAAGGCACTCAAAAATTAAAAAAGAAAGATAGAAAAAACGTTGTTTCTGGTATAGCCCATGTTAATTCAACGTTTAACAATACTATGGTTACTATAACTGATATGCAGGGAAATACTATTGCTTGGAGCTCTTCTGGAAGTTTAGGATTTAAAGGTTCCCGTAAATCTACTCCATATGCGGCACAAGTTGCTGCAGAAAAAGCGGCTTCTAAAGCTATTGAGCATGGGATGAAAAATATTGATGTAGAAGTTATGGGACCTGGTTCAGGTAGAGAGTCTGCTTTGAGGACTTTTCAGACATTAGGATTGATTGTCGGTTCTATTAGAGATGTGACTCCAATTCCTCATAATGGTTGTAGACCACCAAAGCGTCGTAGAGTTTAATCGTATAGAGGTTTTAAAGTGATTCAGAAGCAGTGGCAAGATTTGATAAAGCCTTATAAGCTCCAAGTTGATGATGGTAAGGCTGAAATTGGTAATCGTAAAGGAATTATAGTTGCAGAACCTTTGGAAAGGGGTTTTGGTGTTACTTTGGGAAATGCTTTACGTAGGGTTTTGTTGTCTTCCTTAAAAGGAGCAGCTGTTACATCTATTAGAATAGATGGAGTTGTTCATGAATTTTCAACGATTAAAGGTGTAGCAGAAGATGTTACGGATATTATTTTAAATATAAAGGCTCTTCCTTTAAAGTTGGAAAGTGATACTCCAAGAAAGATGAAGTTAAAGGCTATGGGTCCATGCAAAGTAACTGCACAAATGTTTGAATTAGGATCTGAAATTGAATTATTGGATCCTGAGCATTATATTTGTACGCTTGATGATGGCGCTACTTTAAATATGGAAATGACTGTGGCGGTTGGGCGTGGTTACGTAGTTGCAAGTCATAACAGAACAGAAAATGCTCCAGTTGGAACAATTTTTATTGATTCTATTTTTAATCCTGTAAAAAAGGTTTTTTATAAAGTAGAGAATACTCGTGTTGGTCAAACCACTGATTATGATAAGTTAATTATGGAAGTAGAAACGAATGGTTCTATTTCTCCAGAAGATGCTGTTGCTATGTCTGCACGTATTTTACAAGACCAATTCCAGAAGTTCATTAATTTTGAGGAAGAAATTGATGAAGATGATGATGATAACTTACATAAATTGCCTTTCCCTGAAAGCTTATTGAAAAAAGTTGATGATTTAGAACTTTCAGTACGTTCAATGAATTGTTTAAAGAATGATAACATTGTTTATATAGGCGATCTTGTTCGCAAAACAGAAAATGAAATGCTTCGTACTCCTAATTTTGGTAGAAAGTCTTTAAATGAAATAAAAGAAGTTCTTTCTCAAATGGGGTTGTATTTAGGAATGTCAGTAGAAGGATGGCCTATAGATAATATTGATGAAGTGGCTAGGAAAATACATAATAAACTTTAGGGAGAATTTTTATGCGTCATAGAATTAAAGGAAGAAAGTTTAATAGAAGAACTTCTCAGAGATTAGCTTTGTTTAATAGTTTAGCAAAATCTTTATTAAAATATGAGCAGATTATAACTACTCTTCCTAAAGCAAAGGATTTACGTCCATATGTAGAAAAGATGATTACTTTAGGAAAGACAGGTTCTGTTGCGAGTAGAAGACATTTATTTGCTAAATTGAGGGATAATAGCTTAGTTTCTAAAGTGTTTGGTACATTGTCTGAACGTTATAATAACAGAAATGGAGGATATACTCGTATTGTTAAATGTGGATTTCGAGAAGGAGATATGGCTCCAATGGCTGTTATTGAATTGATAGATAGAGATGATGCAGCAAAAGTTACAGTTGTTTCATCTACTGAACCGGATGTGAATCCTGCTTAATCCTAGTTAAGTTTTTGAAAATTATTAAAGTTTTGGAATCTCTTTTCAAAAGATTAGAGATTCTTTTGTTTTTATTATATGATTTTTTTAAATAGAAAAAGAGGGTAGGGGATTATGGATTGATTTTTTCTTAACACCATTAATGAATCTGTAGCACTGTTTTTTAGTATAGTGAAAAGAGAAGTACTTTATTACTATTGTAAAACATATTCTTTTATCATTATAAAAGCTATTTTCTCTATTGTCATTGTGAAGAGTAATGCGATATGGTAATTATAAGCGATTATGAAAAAGTTGGTAGCATGTGAATAGGTTCTAAAGCGAATTTTTATTGCTTAGAATGATTATTAGATAAAAGTCAAGAAAGAACATTTAAAAAGCAACCAAAAAATTGGGTAAAAGCTGGAACACACGATACTTCGGTAAGATATCGTTCGTGTTATTGGATTTTTTTAGAAATGGAATTAAAGTGTGTGAGCAAAAAATGCACATACTGGTACAAGAATGCAACTAAGCTAAAGTCATTGTTCGAGTATTCAGCTAAAGATACTACAAAATTCATCACAACACAAGTTTACCATACTTTGATTACGTTTAATAGTTTTTGTTGAGTTTCGCACTTCGCTATACTTTCTCCAGTTTAGCACGAGGTTTATTAATAGTGACAATTTGCTAAAAGCTGTCCAAAATCTGAAGGAAATTTGGGATTATCTATATCAAACAGAACACGGAACAGCGAAAAATCGTAAAATTGCTTGTTAATTCAGTACAAATTCAGAATAGTGGACTGAAAATGGACCTTAATCTCAATGACTTGAATCGTTTATTAATTGAACTGGTGTGAGGGAAAAAAATAATGGAAAATCGTAATATAACACACAAAAACAATGTAAGCGCAATGACAGAAATATGTCAAACCTCAGGTTTGCAGCAGGAAGTAATTATTCCAATCAAAATCTGCAAGAAAAAATCTGGTAGCCATACATACCTTATGCATCAGAAAGATTACTATGTCGTAACGCTCCTGTCGAAGCTTCTTACGAAAGCCTACATCATAGACAAACGCCTAAAACAAAATCCCGATCTGACGTTCTGCGAGTTCTGCAAGCTTAACAACATAACTCCTCGATATTTGAACAGGATTTTACAGCTAAACAACCTCTTCCCTAAACTCAAACGCATGATTATAGATGGATATCTGCCAAAACACTTGTCAATCAAAGACATCATTACAAAAAGTGTGCTGGTGTTATGGAGTGAGCAGGATGGGGGATATTGCCTAACAATAATCAATAATAGTGTTTAAAAAAATATTTACAGCTGTTAACAATATTTTGTTAATTTTTGATTTACAAATATTAAATATAGTATAAAATTGTAATAAAAGGAAATTAGTATCTGTGATACTGAGAGTAATTTTATATCATTATTTGGAGATGTATGCTATTATGAAAAGGTTGATGTTTGCTTGTTTGGTTTTTGGATGTGTAGCAGTGAATGGAATGGAGTATGATAGGATTGTCGATAGAGAATCTAGAGTTAATGAAAAATGTGTAAGATTTGTTGGGATTGAAAAACCAATTAAAATATGTATAGATCAAAAAAAACTGGAAAATGAAGACTTAGATAAAGAAACAGTAAACGAGAATAAGAGACTAGGTATTGCGAGTTTTAAATTAAACAATAGTTCAGATGCTCAAGCAAAATTAATTAGGGCTTTTTTTGGTAACACATATCTTGAGAAAAATTACTATAATTTACAATCAATTGATGTTTCAGACAATGATGTGTTTTGGTTTTATAATAATACATATGTTGGAGATAAAACAGTTATTACATATCTAGTTAGATTGCTACCTACTTCTGTCTTTTGGAAAAAAATGGAAAAGTTGATATATATACCTCGTGGACATTATTAATGAGAGATTTTATGAAAAAAGTATTGTCGATTGTAATATTTTTTATTGCTAATTTAGCGTTTTCTATGGAGGATAATCCCGTTAGACTTAAATATACTTTAATATTTGACTGTGCATCAAATACAAAATCCAAACAAGACAGATTCTCTAAGTTTGTAGCAAAAGGGCTTGAAGAAATTTATAAGCTTAAAGAGATTTCTACTCCAGTGATTGCAACTATAAATAAAATGCTGACGAAGTATTGTATATCTTTGAGAATAAGGGAACATAGTGAAGGGAGCATAGCTTGCTTTGCTCATAACCTTACGGAGACGGATTTTGATGTCAGCGGTTTTATTACAGATGATGCTATGAGTAAAATTAAGAGAGATGGTCTCAATATTGACATTAATTGCAAATATGCAGGAGATACAAGAAGTTTTGTGTTGTTTAACAAAAATAAAGAACAAGAGTTGTGGTGTGAAACGTCGTATTGTGGAAATGTAGTGGAAAACAAGGCAACAGGGTTGATTTTAAGAGAAATTGGGGTGACCTTGTGTCCTTTTTACGTCATTTTGTTTCATGAATTATTACATCTTAACCATTTTTTGGATACTGTTGACTTTCCTTGGTCAAGTGACTCCAAAGATAAAGGTTTTATCCCATATGGAAAAGCATTGTCTGTGCAAAACATAAATGATTATAAATTAAAATTGACAAAAGAGCAAATAAATGCTTTTGGTGACATTGCAGAATTTGAGGATGATATTTTTGTTGAACAATTATATAATGATTTGAAAAGTATAGCAAATGATTCAGTGTGGCAATTAAATGTCATACAAGAAGATAAAGCTATGGAACTAAAATCAGAAGGATTGACTAAGGATGATAAAACAAAAAAGTATTTATGGAAGAGAGAAGAAATTAATTTGTCCATTGTTAAGCAATTAGCAGCCTATCCAGATTGGGAAAATTTAGAGGAAATTAGAACTGTTTTTGGCAGTAAACAAAATTCAGTAAGTGAAGATTCTATTAGGGAAATGATAGGACTTCCTCCTAGAGGAATATATGGAATACCTCAAACAAAAAGGTATGTTTTGAACTCTATGATGCAAAAAAGGTATGGTGAAGAAAAAATAAATAGGGAGTACAGCATTGGTATGTCATCGGCTAGAATGGGAGAATCAGAGTCAGCATACGTTCCATTACTTGTACGTTTATTAAGTTGTAATGACCAAGTGATTTTGAGAGGGGCACAGGCTAAAAGAGGTAAAATATCAAATAAAACACTGGAATTGGTAAGAAGTGCGTTAAACGCAAAATTCGATCCTGATATGGAAGTTTCTACTCCGGCACGAACTGGCATTAATCGAATGGTTGTAGCAGATAAAGAAGAACGTATAACTCCTTTACCTTCTGAAGATGAAAGTGAATGAAGAAGATAGACTTTTGGTCACAATTTCAAATAGAACTTCTATAGTGTTTTGTTACTATTTTAATAATGTGTTGTGTGTTTACGAAGTAAAGATAGATAAAAAGTACAGTATGAAGGCAAACTTCTATAGGCATTAAAAATGCTCTGTAATTTAAGCATTTTTATAATTTCATAATTCACAATTCTCTTGAATCCTTCATTAAATTTTCTTGGCTAAAATCATCTCAAATGCTTTAAATGGCAGAGCAAATTACGATGCATGTTTTAACTACACTTCGCTACTCCAATTAGAAATCGCGGAAAATTTTTAGTGACATTTTAATAAAAGTCGATTTAGACCTCATATACGAGGTAAACCAGCGATTTTCTTTAGTATATATGATTTGGAGAATTTTAAGACACTTGAGGAAAGATTTTACGATTTGGAGAATATCCAAGTCTAGATAAGTTTATCTATAATGCAACAAGAAGTAGTCATTCCAATCAAAATCTGCAAGAAAAAGTCCGGTAGCCATACGTATTTTATGTCTCCGAGAGATTTTTACGTTGTAACACCGCTCTCAAAGCTTCTTGCTAAGGCATAATACAGTATGTACAAACGCCTCAAACAAAATTCTGAGCTCTCATTCAGAGACTTCTGTAAGCTCAACAACATAACTCCACTATATCTTAGCGGAATTTTACAGCTAAACAACCTCTCTCCTAAACTCAAACACATGATCATGGAAGGATTCCTGCCAAAACACATATCGATTCATGATATTATCGCAGGAAACATGCCTGCGCTGTGGTCTGAGTAGGAGGGGTGATTTAAGAAATAAATCGCATAATAACATTTGACTTTTGAGCTAATTTTTGATACCATAAATAAGTTGGTTTGGAACTGCAACATTGGAGGTGTGCGATGATAAAAAATTTAGTATTCAGAATGATGGCTTTTGGCTGCATAGCGAACATGGAAGCTATGCAAAATATAAAGATACAGAATAAGATGGCGGAGGATGTGTTCGTGGATAGCTTTAAGACATCTGGTACTGTTGTATTTAATCAAATTAAACTGGTTGGAGAAACTTTGAGCAAAAATGATTCAAAAGTTATTCAAATAGGTGTTGTATCTCCAAAATTTCCCTCTGAAGAAAATTATGCTGTTTTAAGCCTGTTTAATAAGGCCAAAGATGAATACGAACAAATTAGAATAACTTGGGGAGGGGATGGAGCCAGGCTTTATAAAAGCGATTATGTAGTTAATGGTTTTTATAGAATCGTTCAGGAATATGATCAGAGAGGAGATGTGACTTTTACTTTTTATGATTACGATGATGCGAGTATTATCGAACGCCTGAAGACAGCAGTGTTACAAAGATTAAAAACTAATGCTTCTTTTCAGCAAAAACAGAAAGAAGAAATTATAAAGCTACAATCTGGTTTGAAGGCTGAAGAAATTGAGGGAAAAATATAATGGCTTTTAGTCGTAGCTTTTTAAATGATTCCCTAGCGGTCTTAGTTTTTTTTCAAATTTTCGGCTTTTATGACGCTGGCGGGATGAATGCGAAGTCTTTATCTGAAGCTATAGAAGGGAAAACTCCTTTGCATGTTGTTACGTTGACGAGGACAACACGCAACAAGGAAGGATACATTCTTCCCGATAAATGTTTACCTATTAGTGCCGCTGAAGCAGTAACAATTTTGGCTATAGCTAATGCTTTTTGTGGGAACCAAAGTCCTATTGATGAAACATATAAAACAATAGATACTGCGCATAGCTTTGATAATAAACAATTCGTAACCATAAAGGAACAATTTAATAGTAAAAACAAGCAAGAAGTCCTTGCGGAAATATTAGAACAAGAATTAAAATCAATAGGAGGACTAGAAGAATCATTAATTTCCCAAATAGTTTCTAGTAGAGATAATGCAGTTTTTAAAGCGACCTTATTAAAACAAGACGATAATTCGAAATTAGAAATGAAGTTCGATAACATCAATCCTTCAGATATCAGAAGAAGTAAGGTTTCGGGCGTTTCAGGTGACAAGTTCGTTCATAAACAAGAAGGTAAAATAAAAGGAACTATAGAATTTGTTATTGAAATAGGAGGTTATCAATGGATAATTCCTAATTATAATACAGTTTCGAAGATAAAAGAAGCACTTAAATTACGAACAGAAAATCAAGATGAACAATTAAAGAAAAAATATTTTAGTAGAAATCCGTTTTTGTTAGGTTATTTAGGAGTTCAAAATCATCAAAAGGTTGCATACTATAAGGAATTGTATAAGAACGCGGTTAAGGTTTTAGATAAACATCGTCTTCCCAAAACGGAATTGTGTCTTTTTGTTGCGAATGAGTTGTTTTTTGGTAAGGATTTTATCTTACCAAATTATTATCCATCATTGCTTCCACAATTTTCTTTACAAGCACTAACATGTATAAATTTTTTGCTTGAAGAAAATGGAATTATACCTGACGTCCGGCCTTTCGATGAGAAATTAGATCAAAGCTGCGTAGAAAGTACTGTTAAGTGGCCACCAGCTGTTGGTTCTAAATATTTTAGAAGTGTTTCATTTTATAAGGTTGGAAGTAAGATTGTGCAAGAATATTCCAAAAGCTCATACTTTCAGGAATGTGACTTTGCTCTGGAGAATGGATACACGTATTTATTCGGACAATGTCTCGATATTCCACATGAGGAAGATTTTACTAAGCTGATATCAACTCAAATTTGTTTCGATTTGCAAACCAAGAGGCGATCAAACCAAACAGGTTATATACCAATACATGTATTTCAGTCTAATACGCACGATCTTAGTGAGGTGTTAGCAATAGAAAGTCCTCCTCCTAGTCCGTCTCGTGCGGATATTCCAGGTCAACCCAAATTAATCATACATGCAGATCCTAAGAACCAAGAATTATTCGTTAGACACGAAGAGGAATGTTTTAGTTGGATGGAAAATTCTAAAAAGAAAGCATTTGAATTGCATACATCTGGTGGGAAAACGCATTATACGACCTCGCCTCCCCAAGAATCGTTCACTTTTTCTATTGATAAGGGAGACCATGTAGATTCTTATACTATTACTCATTGGGTATTGAAATAAAAACGAGGATAATTAGAGAGGCATTGCTTAATTTAAACAGAGGTGTTGTTTGTGTTCACAATAATCTCATTCCTGTTTTCCCTACACTTCGCTACTCCAATTAAAAATCATGGAAATTTTTGCTGTACTTTATCAAAAGTCGATTTAGGCCTTATCTATGAGGTAAAGTAACGAAAATCTCCAGTATACATGATTTGGAGAAAAACTATGCGTTTGGAGAGAGATTTTACAATTTAGAGAATGTGTAATTAGATAAATTTATCTATAATGCAATATAATATCTATGCCAAATCTCTGTTACAGCGGGTTTTAAAATCAATATGACAGGTACACAAATATAGAGAATTACGTCCCAACGCCTTTATTTAAGCTACTTGCAAAACATACATCATGGACAAGCGCCTCCATCAAAATCCAGAGCTGATATTTCGCGAGTTCTGTAAGCTCAACAACATTACTCCTAGATATTTGAGCGGTATCTTACAGCTAAACAACCTCTCCCCTAAACTAAAGCGTATGATTATAGACGGATTCCTGCCAAAAAACCTGTCGATTCATGATATCATCGCAGGCAACGTGCCTGTGCTAGGGGCTGAACAGGAAAAATGGATGATGATGCGTTTAAAAAGCTTTCAATTTTTTCAAAGCGTTCGCTAGCTTATAAGGAAGATTTATATGTTTTATATTTTTGTAAACCTCACCAACTTTGTTAATAATAAAATTTTGTATTTGTTGATGTACATTTGTTAATGCAATATTCTCGGCAGCTGACGCCATAGACTCGAAATTATATCGACCTTCAACTGGAACCGACTTATCAAGAAAATCATAAGTGTTTATCAGCATTTGTTGATCATTAATCGTTGCAAGGATATGCACAGAATTCTCTGGAATTCTTTTCAAATCTTCGATAAGCTCAGGCAACTGCGTCCGATCAACCTTTGCATTAGCAACCAGATTCCTTACTAAACTATAATAATCATCTTTGTGCCCATTTATCTGATAAGCTAAATCAATTGCGAATCCAAGAATTGAACAACATACTTCAGGTTTTGTAAAAATATCTTTTTTAGATACTAATGTTTCTGATATTTTATTTTTCATGCTTTGATCTATCTCACCGTTCAGAGCGCAAAACTCTTCTTTCAGTTTCCACACATCCGAAAACTTGCCATTACCAAGCTTCTGAACAGAATTAATAAAGTCGTCTACTCGATAATTGAATACATACTGTGAAATCAAATGGTTGAATGCTTGCACGATAGGTAATTTCTTGTCATAATTACAACTCATCGATGGTTCTAATGTAAAATATTTTTCATAAGAATATTTCTCTGCATTGCCTCTAGTCTCAAGATTGTCTGTTATTAAAAAAGGTCTAAAGGAAGAGATTTGTATTTGAACATGTATCGGGAACTCTCTCTTCTCTGAAAGCTCATTGAGCTTACCTATTTTCCTCATCTCTTCAAACAATATCCTGTTAATACTTGAGGCTAAAGTTTCTTGTAGATGATAACAAGTAGAAAAACATCTTGGGCACATATCATTATAAGTTAATATGTCAAACGTAAAAATAGAATCTTTTGACATTAACAATCCTAATGCGCCATCTTTAGTTATTAAACGAGAAACTAAGTCTTTGATCAGGCTATCATCCTTTAACAGCATATATAATAAAACTTGTTCACAATGAAGAAGGGAGTGTGATAATTCACTTGATGGCAGAATGGCCTTCTTTGTAGCATTCTTACCAGCAATTAACATACTCTGTTCCGATATTAATTTATTAATGTTCCACATACTAGTGTAATCATTGGAAGCTAGCCAACAAAAAAACTCAAGGACTTTCTCTGATTGCGTCGACCTATGCATCATGTCTCCACGAAACATATCCGGTATAGCAATCAATGCTTCTCCCGTTGTATCCACAGTGGGAGAATGATCAGGGATGTCATACGCACTAAAAAGCAACCTTGGGAAAATTTCTGAAATGTTTTTACCATCAGTTCCCTCAACAGACAAACCAAATGCAACAAAATTACTCCATTCTTTCTTTTTACCTTGAGCTCTGGTTACATTACAGAAAGTTTTGGCTAATCTTTCTGCCTCTATTGTATGAGTACCAGAAAGTTTGATCTCATCCTGAATCCAACTTCCCCTATACATATTCCAAGTTTCAACATCGATATAATCTGGCTTCGTACACAATGACGACGAAGCAAAGAAAACTGAGAATAAAACAATGCGAAATCTTACCATAATCACTCTCTCTATCTGAGATTTAAAACTCTTCTCTTTCAGCCATATGCTTCGCTACTTCTAAGAAATCAGCAAGCTTAGATGATTCACTAAGATTGTTATCTGGCTCAATATATTCACTTCTAGCCACCTTAAAATTGCCTATTACCGCAGAGATAATAGCATACATATATGCGCGAGTACGCATTTTTATTCTCTCCCCATTGAATAACTCTCCTGACAATTTAAATAAATGCTCAGCTAAAGCATATTGAGAAACAGAACTTCCATTGTTTGCTGACTCCCTTACCTTATCCCAGTCGATTAAGCACCTTTCCCAGGAAAATATCTTATCTGCTTCCTCCGAATACATATTTTCTTCTAAAGAAACAGCTCTTGACTTTGTTTTACTCATGATATCTTCCCAATTAGGTTCTATAGCCTCTACTCTCAAAATACTCACTGCGCCTATATAAAGAATTGTCTTCCTAAAAATCATTTTCATTTCACTACACCATTCACAACTATCAATAATAATTATAACACACTTTTTTTGTTTTGCAACTGTTTATAACTCAAAGTTTTTAGTATTAACCAAAAATTAACAAAAATAATTTTTAATTCATTCTTGCATTAAGTTCCCGTTTGGGGATTTATGCGCGCGTATAACATTCAAGCATCTGTCTTACCTCAAAATTTCCAGAACTAAATCCTCCCCTCATATTTCCATAATTCATCACTTGCTCAACACACTCGCTAAATTTTTCAATCAAAAACCCGCTTTTCACACCTCAAATACCAACTAAAAACGATTCATGTTTTAACTACACTTCGCTACTCCAATTAGAAATCGCGGAAAATTTTAGCTGTATTTTATCAAAAGTCGATTTAGGCTTCGTATACAAGGTACACTAGCGATTTTCTTTAGTATATATGATTTGGAGAATTTTAAGACACTTGAAGAAAGATTTTACGATTTGTATAATATATGATTTAGATAAATTTATCTATAATGCAATATAATATCTCCGCCAAGTTTCTGTTACAGCAGGTTTTAAAATCAATATGATAGGTAGAGCATTACATCACAATGCCTTTATCTAAGCTCTTTGCCAAAGCATACATCATGGACAAACGCCACAAGTAAAATCCAGAACTAATGTTCCGCGAGTTCCGCAACATCACTCCGCGATATCTTAGCGGGATTTTACAGCTAAACAACCTTTTCTCTAAGCTCAAACACATGATCATGGAAGGATTCCTGCCAAAACACATATCGATTCATGATATTATCGCTGGAAATGTGCCTGTGCTGTGGAAAGAACAGGAGGAGTGGTTCGTTTAATTTAGAAAACATTTGACATATTGGTTGATTTTTGGCATAATTAAGCGATTGAGTTGAAAATGCAATGTTGGAGGTGCGGAATGATGAAAAAGTTGGTTTTGGGGATTACTGTTTTTGTATGTGTTACTGCGAGTGGGATGGATGATAAAATAAATGTCAGCTATCATTCTTTTTCTATTAGGCCTAAAACCTTCCCTGTGAGTTTTTGTAAAACTGAGAATATAGAGTTAAATCGTAAATTAACTGAGTGTAGTGAGAGGTTTCAACGTACTCCCTGTTCTTTAATAGAGGATATTGCTGAAAAATTGATCGGTGATTACAAGGATATTTATGCTGACAGTGATCGTAAATCTATTACGAAAATAGAAGAAGAAGAAAAGTTAATTTTGAGTGGCCAAAGTGTTACAGAGGAGATGGGCGCAAAATTGGCTAAAATGTGTAAAGGGGCACCTGTGGCAGCGTTTCATTTAAGTAGAATGTATGAAGTAATTGGTGCTTATAAGTTGGCTTTGTTGTGGATATATGTAGCATATAAACTCGGTTTTGATTCAGGGAAAGAAGCTGAGCGGATTCTACTATTGATTCCTGATAAAGACAAGTAGTGCTGGAAGTTTATGAGGAATATTATGATATACAAGAAAATTATCGTGGCATTGTGCATAAGCCTAGCTTGTTCATCTTATTGTTTAGACCGTTTTGTATATTTTGACTTTGATTCTAGAAGCAAAAACAGTGAAATACAAGCTTTGTTTTCTATGTCTTTTTGTCGAGACTTGAGTAATGTAACGATAGAAGGTGTTTGGAATGAGGCTATAAAAGATATTTCTGGAAATGAAGTAGGAAAAGGGCTTATAGAAAGGCTTTGTACATTGTTGTCTATGTTTGAGCAAATTGAAAGGATAGAGAGAAATGGACACTATACAAACATAATAAAAATTACTGCTAAAGAAGGTGGAACTCTTTTTTCAGGAGGGACATATAAAGTTGGAAATGCGAAATTTGGTGTGCAACCTTCCCCTATGTCTATATCCTTGAACTTAGACCTTTTGCACGATAGCATTGTTTGGCATGCAAAACATAGGTTGTGTTCATTAATTCCAGCGATGAAGTGCCATGATGGAGATTATTACGCGACGTCGGTTTGTTGTGATCCGTTTTGGATAACAGTAGCTCATGAGCTTATTCATATGGAGCATTTTTTGTCTGAAGAATTAAATAAATACGTTTGTAAAAAAATTTTTAGGACACTAGATAAAAAAAGTTTATGCACTGCCTTAAAAGATTCCACGAAGAGAAGTGAGATTCTTACCGAAATAAAGCAATTGCGTGAGATTTTCTCAGGTGATAATTATAATGTGATAGATATAATTGGGCAGTTGCCATCATTAGAATGTTCAGATATAGAATTTGTTACTATACCATTTTCTTATGAACAGAGAGAACTGTTGACCAAATGTATAGATGCTATCAAATCTATAGTTAAGATTACACAGATTAAATTTAAATCTATGTCTGAAATAACTTTTGAAAATTGGTTAAATTTATTATCTAACTCAATAACTACAGTGACTTTCGAAACTACAACAAATTTTGAAATTTTAAAAGATCGTTCTTTAAAGAATCCTATACCAGTTGGCAACCACAAATAACCTTCAGCATCCTTTATGCTACACATTAGCCCTATGTAATGCCTTATTTTTAAATAATCCTTATATAATAGAGTTAATTAATCAATCTACTCCTGCTAATTTAAAACCCAATACTGCAATATCCGGAATAATGTTTTTATTAGCACATGAAATGGTTGGAATAATAAACTCTTATTTGCTACCTCTAAATAGTGAACGTATTCTTGAGTTGGCGATATCTCTTGCTATTTATTTTCAAGGACAGAATATTTCAGAAGATTTAATGTCTCGTTCTATAAAAGCTTTATCTGATCTGAAATTACAAGAAATTAGCAAACATCCACTTATGAAACCGTGTTTAACAGTTGTTCTCGAAGAAAATCAAGAAAAGCAACAAGAATTATTTAGTTCATTACCTATGAACGATGAATTCATAGTAAAATTTTTTAGCTCAGTATCTAATATGGCTGAATTTATCAAAATTGCAAATAATGAAGATATGTATAAAGCTTTATTATTGAAAGACACTTTTGAAAGTTTTAAAAACGTATATTAATTTGATGCTAAAAGGTGGACTAACTTTATGTCAAGACGTCCATTTTCTCATATGTTTTTCGAAATCTTAAATGGAAAAGGAAACCCAAATATAACAGACAAGTTTTCATCAGATGTTTTGAAAAATAAAGAAAAATTTTTCAGTCTTTTTAATGAAAATATATCTTTTGCGGATCAATTGTCTAATGGTTTTTATAAGGCGAACTATGCAGAACAGTTTTTTAATGAAAAGGGTGAGCCATTAGATTTAATAAGATTGTTACCATATTTTAATGATTCCATTCGGAATAGTAGTTTTTTAAATGATCTTCTCAAAAATGGAGTTTTAAGTACCACTATGATAAGTATGATGAATACAGAAATGGTTACAAATGATGTTAGAATAACGGATATTGCTAAACAGGAAATAACAAAAGTATTTACACCTTATTATGTATCAACTATCTTGGATTCTATAGTAAATCCGAAAGAAAGAGGAATTTTTAGTTTGTCCAATAAAGAGAATATTTTGGAATTAGATTTAAATCAATTTGAAGATGTAGATTACATTTCTCCACCTTTTTTATTGGATGCATCTGATGCAATGGGAAGATATAGAAATGGTGCTTTTTATAAACCATACCAATCTGAAAAATTTGGAAGTGCTATTATTGAATTTCGGAATATACAACAAGCAAAATCATTAAAATCAAAAAATAATTATTATGAACAAGCTGGATTTTTGACGATTCCAGACTTTTTAGATGAAGAAGTTGCTAATTTATTTAATCTACTATGTAAATTGACATTACAGGAAAAATGATGTTATTATAAAATGAAGTTATTAGAGAGGTATTATATGAAAAATGTTGTATTATTTTTAGTTGGACTAATGCAAATCGATGTTATAGCTATGGTAAGTGATTGTTGTGATTATAAGGGATTAGAGTCTACAGCTAGAAGATATGCACTGACAATACTGGACAAAAAAGAAATAAATCCTGATGGTATAGAGAGGGATTTACAATTTTTTTCGCAGAATATTCCCGATCAAAGTGAATTCAGAAAATATTTAGCAGAAGATGCATTTGGTTTAATATGTAGTCAAGCAATAAATGAAAATCAGAAAAAAATCGTTAAAATCTTTTCTAGTAAATTTGATATGTTTAAGGAAAATAATCTATTGAGGGCGCAGTTTTGTGCTTTATTAGATAGAATTATTGGTAAATTAAGTTCACCTGTTCCTATAAATATAAAAACACATCCATTTTTAAAAAATTTAACTAACAATCCTTCTTTCACTCTTCAAAAATTACTATTGCCAACATTTGTCGGAGAGCCAATTGATAGTTAATCAGTAGAGAATCGCGAAATGGTGTTGTACACAATTGTTTGTCGTTTTTGTGAGAAATGAAAGTTCTATTAATTAGTTAATAATAAGAGTAAAATTTATGATCAGTTATTTCCATTAATAATAAAATGCGATTAGTAGTATAATATTATTGAGGAAGAGGAAGTTTGTTGTTTATTGTTTGATTTTAAGAAAATTTTTATAAAACTTCTGAGAGAAAGTGAATTTTTATAATTTCCTATCCTTTGTTCTTATTAAGACTTAAGACTTTTCATCTTAGATGAATTGAAATATTTTATGTTACTGTACGACGATTTTCATTAGATCTTCGTAAGTTTCGACTACTTCATACTTTACATTATTATGGCTAATGGCAGCAAAATGTTTTCTTGCACAAGCTATTTTAAATTTTTCTATGCTTCTTAATTCTAACTCTAAGTTTTCCATGCTACCTTTAGTTTCTGCTACGAAATAAATATACTTAACTCTGTCCTTGTTAAAAGCAATCGCCCAGTCTGGATTATATTTTCCAACAGGGGTCGATATATAGAATCCTCTTGGCAGTTTTGCATAAACAACAACTTCATCAGAATGCTCTAAGGAATTTGCCATATTTTTTTCTATCTTGGATTTAGAGTCTGCAATAACATGACTATAAATGTGTTTATTAGGCGTAGGTAAAGTATTTCCAAGGAAGCCTTTCAATTTAGGTTCTGTAAAGACATTCATATCATAGGTGTCATTAATCCGATCATATTTAATTTCTTCAATAATAGTCGTTGACTTTTGTTCATTGATTATATTGGATACACGGGTAATAAATTCTTCTGGATTAATTCCAAAAAGCTTAAATTGGCTTTCTTTAATACCTATCAGTATATCTGCTAGTGTTTTTCTAATTAATCCTGTTGATTGAACTAGTTTATCCAATAAATCATATTTTACAGAAGAAAACATATCACATTGAAATGTTTCTCGGCGTTCTACACCACTGCGAAAAGCTTCTCCTGTTTCAACTTGTTCTTTATTTAATTCATTCATTTGTCCAGTTTTAATAACAGCCACTGTCTGACTGATATAAAGTTTTTCATTCAAAGCATAAATAGCTTTCTTAATCAATTCATCACTATCGAAAACAACACGATAGGTTGACTTAATATTGATTTTTTTCCATAAATCTTGAAATTCTTTCTTATGAAGTCGTTTATCATTAAGTTTAATTTCAATTACCCGATTTCGTGCATTATCAATTTCAATAGGTTTATAAATTGTTTCGATAATTTTTACAATTTCTGTGCTATCAAAACCTTCAATAGGGTTAAATTTGCCTACATAAATATCATTGTAATATTTTTCTGTTAATTTGCCATGCTTAATGTCGCCATTAGCAACTAAACTTTCATAAATATCCTGAGACTTTTCTTTATTGATAACTTGACCGCTAATAATTCTATTTTCAAACAGTTCGCTTGAAATGATTCTAGGTCTGTCATTCATCGCTGAAGCAATATCTGTTTGTAAATTTGAAACGAAGTCTTCATAAGATTCGCTAGCAATAACCGTTAGTTGGTTAATTTCTTGAACATCACCACCCAAGACACTTTCATCCATACGTTCGCCATTTTGATTAACAGATAAGCGCAAACCTCGACCAATTTCTTGACGTCGAGAAGTATTATTATAATTTTGTTTTAGAGGACAAATTTGAAAAACATTCGGATTATCCCATCCTTCACGTAATGCAGAGTGAGAAAACAAAAAACGTACAGGCTCTGATAAATTTAAAAGCTTTTCTTTGTTCTTCATAATCAAATCATATGCGTCTATATCGTCTGATCCAACGCTATTTCTTTTTTCTTCTGAATCTTTAAATTTCTTACTTTTCTTATCGATAGAAAAATAGCCTTTATGACATTTGGTAGCATCTGTATTTTCAAGAAACTTTCGATAATCCGGATTTAAATCAAGCTCGGATAGATAAGATTCTTTAATATTATCATATTCCTCTTCAAAAATTTTTGCATAAATTCCGTTTGCCTCTCCGTCATCGTTAGAAAGCCTATAATTGGCGACTTCATCAATAAAAAATAAAGACAATACCTTAATACCACTTTTTAATAATATCTGCTCACGCTCAAAATGACTTTGGATAGTTTCTCTAATCTGAATCCGCCGCAATTGTTCTTCTGTTGCGCTCCCTAC
Source organism: uncultured Holosporaceae bacterium (assembly GCA_964532905.1). Taxonomy (GTDB): domain Bacteria; phylum Pseudomonadota; class Alphaproteobacteria; order UBA3830; family UBA3830; genus UBA3830. The sequence goes on along the minus strand of CAZHJM010000001.1, from coordinate 1,666 downwards.
TACAGCTCCAGCGGAAAGCGTTATTCCATTTTGGAAGGTAATTAAATTTGAACGACCATCAATATGTGTAATCAGCCAACCATTACGGTATTCGTCCAATTGATTTGATAAATCATAAAGATTATCCCCTTCATTACAATTTTTGATTTTTTTTACAACACCTAATTTGCTACGCCAATCAAACTCTAATCGAGCTGTCGGATTCTTGTTCGCTGAGACATTAATTCCAACCAAATAAGCATATCCTTCGGTTGCCGTATCTCCGATTATACCAATTCCTTTTACTGCTATTTTCTTTACCAGTTTGCGATTATAAGCGTCTTGCGCATCTAAACGATAGATAATATTTTTGTTTAACTCTGGTGGTGTTGCTGAATAACTAATACGAAATAAAGGATTAAACCTTTTTATGGCCTTTTGCGTAACAGCATCAGCAGTTCTTCCTAAAGATTGAGGCTCATCTAAAATTAAAATTGGATTAGTTTTGGCGATTACATCAATTGGTTTACGCCATTTAAAGCTTTCTTGTTCTGAAAATATAATACGTGATTCTTTGCTTTTTCCATCCTCTTTGAGTGATGTTGCAAAAGCTTGTGAATTAATAATCATTACTCTAATTTTGTTATCTGTAGCGAAGGTTTCTATTTCATTTAAATTTTGAGAATTATACACAAATTCCACAATAGATTTATTATATTCTTGTTGAAAATGCTTACGTGTGTTTTCAAAAGTTTTTTTCACACCTTCTCGAATGGCAACATTTGGTACTACGATAATAAATTTTGTCCAACCATATAAAAAATTGAGTTCATAGATTGTTTTGATATAAGTATAGGTCTTACCTGTACCGGTTTCCATTTCTATAGTTAAGTTAATATCATCTCCTATTTTACCGCTAGGTTTCAATCCAAGAGCAATTTGCTTTCTATGGATATTATTCCAAATATCATGCTCAGAAATAAGCAATGGGCTATTAGCAAATGCATCTTGTTCAAAAGAAACTGATTGAACATCTTTTCCAGGATCTAAAATATAACAAGCAGGTTCTGACTTTGGCTGTCCAGAAAATATATCGCACACAGCAGTACATGCATCTATTTGAAATTGTTGATGCTTAAATTTGAGCTCTATGTTTGATGACACTATAATACCCTTATATTATTTTTAGCTTGTTTATCATCCCAATGGCAGATGGTTTTGAAAATTTCAAACATATTGATCTTTTCATCATCTTTAGTAAAGCAAGAATCTCTGAAAATCACTCGTACTGGATCCTGTTCCGCCATTTTAGTAATAGTTTCTGTATCAATATGTTTATCAAAACATGCAACTAAATCATTGTCACCAACAATATGAATAGTATTATTGCCTACTTTGATTTCTTTTAAAGGTAAAGAGAGAGAAACGCCCCATTCCACCATAACACCAAATAATAAATCAAGTGACGTGCGATCAGGTTTGATATTATCAATACTGTTCAATAAATTAGATTGTTTGAGTTCATTTGGTTTATAATAAACGTCTCGCATATTAGAATCAGCAACCTTCAAAACCCTAAACCCGATATCCAAATCTGTTGCTTCCGGATGTTCTGCCTTAATCTTTTCTCCCGCACGACGAATACGCTCCTTACCGATTTCACAAATATTCTTATAGCCAGCCTTAT